>CANPVS010000012.1 GCA_947581795.1 uncultured Oscillospiraceae bacterium | reverse complement strand
TTGTAGCTTAGGCATGAGATGGGTGAAAGCCGGACTGGCGGCCCGGCTTTCCTGTCCAACTTTTATTGTAATAGGAGATATGACATGAAGCGGAGCGCGGGATACTTTCTGGCGCTGACCCTGACGGCGGCGCTCATCCTGGGCGCGGCCGCGCCGGCGCTGGCGGCGTCGGAGAACTTCTCCGACGAGATGAAATTCGACGACGGGGTCGATATCAGCCCCGCCGACGGCGCGGACAGCGTGGAGCGGGCGGGGGATCACGAGGACAGCCCCTACTTCCGCCACCCGGATTTTTACAACATGACCTCTACCGACAGCCTGACCATCCTGACGAACTTCAAGACCATCCAGCAGTCCAGCGAGTGGAGCTGCGGCGTGGCCTGCGTGCTGATGACCATGGAGTGGTACGGCCTGCGTGGAGACTACGACGAGGAGAGCTTGGCCCGGCTGCGGCCCCAGGGGATGGAGCCCGTAGCTACCACCATGAGCCAGATGGTGGGCCTTTTTGATGCCGTGGGCGGCTTTGACTGCTACTCCGCCATCGATGCTGGGGAGGACGCGGCGGAGATCTTCACCCTTGATTACATCCAGGAGACCCTGGCGAACGGCGACCCCATCATCATCGGCTGGAACGACTGGGGCGCCCACTGGCAGATCATCATCGGCTACGACGACATGGGCACCGAGGTGACCCAGGATGACGTGATCATCGTGGCCGACCCCTATGACACCACCGACCATGACCAGGACGGCTACGGCATCTATCCCGCCGAGCGGTTCCTGTATAACTTTACATTCTACGATTACTTTGACGAGGGGGAACTGAACGACATGTGCTTCCTCGTCGCCCGCCCCGCGGCCTGACGGGGAGAGGAAGATACATATAGGGACCGCCTTGGTCCCGAAAGGAGAGGAGACCGGATGATGAAAAGGAACATTTCCAAGGTACTGAGCGCGCTGCTGCTGGCGGCGCTGCTTCTCAGCGTTTGTTCCCTGACGGGACTGGCGGCGGAGCCCGCGCCGGCGGCTACGGCAGAGCCGGAAGCCACGGCGGGACCCGAGGCCACGGGTGAACCGGAGAAGACAGCGGGACCGGAGGCCACGGATGAGCCCGAGGAGACAGCGGGACCGGAGGCCACGGATGAGCCCGAGGAGACGGCAGGACCTGAGGCCACGGATGAGCCCGAGGAGACGGCAGGACCTGAGGCCACGGATGAGCCGGAGGCCACGGATGAGCCCGAGGTCACAGACGAACCTGAAGCCACGGATGAGCCGGAACCCGCCGCGGCCGGCGACCCCGCGGTGCGGATCGCGGCGGGCGGCGAGAGCCGGGAGTATGCCTCCATTGACGAGGCGTGGGCGGCGGCCGTCCAGGCCGGAACGGCCACGGTGACCCTGCTGGCGGACGTGACGGCCCAGGATGTACTTACCGTCCCGGCGGGCGCTTCCATCACCTTCGCCGGCGGGGAGAATACGCTGACGACGGTCTGTATCCATGTGGTCGGCGGCGCGCTGACCGTGGCCAGCGGTACGGTCCAGGATGCGGGCGACGGCTCAAGCGACAAAATGGGCGCGATCCGTATCGACGCCGGTTCTCTCACGGTGAACGGCGGCACGGTGCGCGGGCTCAATGGCGGCGTCTATTGCGAGGGCGGCGAGACGACCGTCAACGGCGGCGCGATCTGCGGTGAGAACGGCGGCATCGTTTGGGACGCGGACAGCCTGACGGTGAACGGCGGCGACATCTCCGGGCCCATAGGCATCTTCGCTACCAGTGACAGTGTGCTCGCCGTCAACGGAGGCAGGATCAGCGGCAATGTCACAGGCGAGGGCGGCATCGACATGAGCTTCGGGGTCCTTATCTATGGCAGCCTGACGCTCACCGGCGGCGAGATCAGCGGCGGCGACGCCGGCGTCATGATCACCGGGGATATGACGGTCACGGGCGGCAGCGTCACCGGCGGCGTCGGCGTGGCGCTGGACGGCGGCAGACTGACGGTCACCGGCGGGAGCATCACCGGTACAGGGGATTTCGGTCTGCTGCTGGGGGAGGAGGGCTCGGCGTCTCTGTCCGGCGGCGCATACGCCGGCGCGGGCAGCGCCGTGAGCTGCGGCGGCTCCGCGCTGGGCGAGGACTTCCAGTCGGATCTGACAGTGAATGACCTGCTGGCCGATGGGTACGGCTGGTACGGCGCGGACGGCGCGCGTCTGACCCCAGCGGCGGACGAGAAGGCCCTGGCCGGCCCTGTGACGGTGCGCCCTCTGCCCGTGACGCCGGTGCTGAAGGTGGCGGGGGAGAACGTGCTTTTGCCCTCCGACCCCACGGATATTGACCAGAAATATGACGCGCCTCTTACGGACGGGGCGCTGATCGAGGGCGGCGCGGGCCGCATCGTGGTCCCGGCGGAGTATGTGGTGCAGTTCCCCGACGAGGGCGTGGAGATCACCGAGCAGCGCTACAAGTTCGACAACCGCTATGAGCCGGACACGCTCATCTACCACCGGTATGCCTTTGAGATCACCGACCCCACGCTGACGGAGGTCACCGTGACCGTGTCCCCCAACCCGGACCCGCCCATGTGGACGAAGGTCATCTCCCATACATACGCCGATTTCTCCTGGAGCCTGACCGACTGCGCCAACAATAGGCACACCTACAGCCACGCCGACGATGAGAACACGATCTACGCGGCGGAGGACGCGGGCGGCGTGACCCTGAACCTGAGCCAGGCGGAGGGCGCGGAGCCCCTGATGAAGACGGGCACGGCGACAGATATAGGCGGCGGCAAGTACACCCTTTACAGTGAGAACGGCGTGATCGAGTTCACGCTGGCGCCCGGCAGCATCCGGGTCAACGTCACCGGCGAGACGGACGCGCTCATCCAGGCCTCCGAGTACGTAATGAACAGATACGATGAAAACTACTTCCGGGTCTATGTAAAGCCCGGCTACACCGTGGTCCCGGCGGATGAGAACACGGAAGTGACCACGGGCTATATCAGCGAGAACGACGACGGGTCTGACCGGCTCCACTACCACGTGAACGCGGACGCGGCGGCGGAAAAGGGCCTGGACAGCGTCACGGTGCGCGTCGAGAAGATCACCTCGGCCACCCTCTCCGTCAACGAGCCGGACGTGCTGCTGGCTGCCGACCCCTATGGCAGCGACCGGGGCCCCATCCTCACCGACGGGGCCATCATCCCGCCCGAGGGCGGGTGGCTGCTCACCAGGTCGGACTGGTGGTTCAGCGGCGACAACGACGAGTACGCCTATGACTGGCGGGACGCGGTCTACGGTGAGCCCGGCAGCGAGATATACGATTGGTCCTATATCTATCCCCTGAAAAACGGCGTGGTGAACGTCACGATGGAATCGGTCGACGAACCGGCCCATTGGGCGGAAGTGACCGTTGATAACCCCGGCCTCAGGAACCTTTACATGCA
This sequence comes from uncultured Oscillospiraceae bacterium, assembly GCA_947581795.1. GTDB lineage: Bacteria > Bacillota > Clostridia > Oscillospirales > Oscillospiraceae > CAJOIG01. Next base: position 61,346 of record CANPVS010000012.1, on the reverse strand, counting down.
CGCTTATACCGGCGGTCAGGGAGCACAGTTCAATTCCGATACGTATCATGCGTCGATGATCGTGTCGTACTATTTGTATATCGAAAACACAGATGGTTCGCTCCGCAAAGCCAGCGATATCACCGATATGGTTGGCATCCAGAGCGTAGAGGAACACTCCGACTATCTCATGCTGTACGTGGACCCGGCGGCGGAGAAGATATCCTTCACGGTGAAGGACCCCGCGGGCACTATCACACCCACGCCGGGACCTACGGCCACCCCCGCGCCTACGGCGACGGCGGCCCCGACCGCGACGGCCGCGCCAACGGCCACGGCGGCCCCCACCGCGACGCCCGCCGCCACGGCGGCGCCTACCGCGGTCCCTGGGGCAACCAGCCCCGCGACGGGAGATGAGACGGCCTTTATCCCCTGGCTGCTGGCGCTTCTCGGCTGCGGCGCCGCCCTCGCGGCGGTGACGGCTCACCGGCGGCGGGAGAGAAGATAAACGGATGCATGAAAAGGAGAAAAGACATGAACGATAAAGAGAACAAAAAGATCCCGGAGGAATTGACCGACGAGGCGGTGGACACCGTCGCGGGCGGCGCGCTCGGCCTCGTCACCCCGCAGACACTGACCCAGGAGGAGATCGACGCCCTGCTGGCGGGCAAGAAAGAGGACAGCCAGAAGAAGCGGTAAACACATATCCCGCCCCATGCCGGGCGGACAGCGAAAGGGAGGTACATTTATGAGCATCAAAAAAACGTTGGCGCTGCTTTTGGCGGCGGTCATGCTGCTGGCAGTGTGCACGGGCTGCGGAAAGACGCCCGAGCAGATGGTGGACGAGGCGGCGAAGGCCCTGGCAGAGGGCGACGGCGAGAAGGCCGTGAAGCTGCTGACAAAGGCCGGGGACAAGGACTACGCGCCCGCCGACGCGGTGCTGGGCGGTCTGTATGTTACCGGCGAGGGCGTGGAACAGGACTACGCCAAGGCCATGGAGCTGTACCAGTCGGCCGCGGACGGCGGCGACGCCGCGGGGCTGACCGGCATGGGCGATCTGTACGCCAATGGCATGGGTGTGGAAGTGGACAAGGCGAAGGCCTTCGAGCTGTACTCCCAGGCGGCGGAGCAGGGCGACGTGGCCGGCCAGACGGCCGTGGGCCGGTTCTATGACTACGGCTTCGGCGTGGTGGATGTGGACTATACCGAGGCGGCCCGGCTGTACGAGCTGAGCGCGGAGGCGGGCGACCCCATGGCCGCGCTGTCTCTGGCCTGGCTCTATGACCAGGGCCAGGGCATGGAAGAGGACCATGACAAGGCCGGGGAGTACTTTGCCCAGGCCCTGGCGGGCGTCACGGAGAGCGGCGGGCCGTACGAGGGCGATCCTTATATCCTGGGCCAGCTCTACTTCGGCGGCTACGGCGTGGAGCAGGACTACGACAAGGCGTTTGAGTACTTTACCACCGCGATGGAGCAGGGCTCCTTCGAGGCGGAGCGGATGCTGGCCATGATGTACATGTACGGCTACGGCGTGGATGTGGACATGGATAAGACCGTTGAGCTTCTCACCGACGCCGCCTCCCACGGGGTGTATGACACCGCTTACGTGCTGGGCATGAACTGCCTGGGCCTGGTGAGCGAGACCGGCGAGGGGTTTGAGCCTGACTACGCCGAGGCGGTCAAGTGGCTGGAAATGGACGCGGCGCTGGACCATCCGGCGGCGGAGACCTGGCTGGGCGACATGTATATGTACGCCAACGGCGTGGAGATGGACAAGGCAAAGGCCCTGGAGTACTACACCCAGGCGGCGGAACAGGACGACGCCTATGGCCAGTACATGATGGGCAACATCTATGACGCCGGCTACGGCGTGGTGGACGTGGACGAGGCCACGGCCGTGGAGTGGTATGAAAAGGCCGCGGCGCAGAATGAGGCGGAGGCCATGTATCAACTGGCCGCTCATTACGAGGAAGGCCTGGGCGTGGAGAAGGACGAGGCCAAGGCCCAGGAGCTCTTTGACAGCCTTGCCGCCCAGCTCACCGCGAAAGACGAGAGCGAACTGTACTCCGCCGAAAAGCGGGTCCTGGGCTATCTGTACGGGGAGGGCCAGGGCGTAGAGGAGGACGACGTCCGTGCCGCGGAGCTTATGACCGCCGCGGCGGAGAAGGGCGAGGCGCGGGCCATGTACGACCTGGGCTGGTTGTATGAAGAAGGCGAGGGCGTGGAACAGGACTACGCCAAGGCCATGGAATGGTACAGCGAGGCGGCGGAGCACGGCGTGCGCAAGGCGATGTACTCTCTGGGCCTGATGTACCTCTACGGCGAAGGCGTGGAGGTGGACTACGATCAGGCGCTGCAGTGGTTTGAAAAGTCAGCGGAGCAGGAGGACTCCTACGCGCTGTACGCCGTGGGCTGGATGTACGGTCAGGGCTACGGTGTGGAGAAGGACCCGGACAAGGCCGTGGAGTATTATACCCGGGCGGCGGAGCTGGATAACCCCCAGGCGCTGGTGGCTTTGGGCCGCATGTACTACTCCGGCGATGATGTGGAACAGGACTACGACAAGGCCAGGGCGCTCTTTGAGCAGGGCGCAGAGCTGGACGATCCCTACAGCGAGGTGTATCTGGCCGATATGTACATGTACGGCGATGGCGTGGAGGAGGATTATACCCAGGCGCGAGAGCTGTACGAGCATATCCTGACCCATGAGGACGCTGATGACGACCTTATAGGCTACGCGGCGGAGAACGACGGCTGGTTCTATGAGTACGGCATGGGCGTGGAGATGGATAAGGAAAAGGCCTTCCAGCTCTACACCCAGTCCGCGGAGCTGGGCTACGTGGACGGCCAGACCTCTCTGGGCCGGTTCTACGACTATGGCTACGGCGTGGTGGACAGAGACTATGCCAAGGCCGCGGAGTGGTACCAGAAGGCCGCGGACCAGGGCGACGCCGAGGCGATGCTGTATCTGGCCTGGCTCTATGACCAGGGCGATGGCGTTGAGCAGGACGATGCCAAGGCTGAAGAGCTCTATACCCAGGCCTTCGAGGCCGCCTCGGAGGACGAGGACTACAGCTACTACCAGATGGTGCTGGGCTACCTTTATCTGGACGGCATCGGTGTGGAGCAGGACTATGAAAAGGCCCTGGAATACCTCACCGCGGCGGCGGAGGACGATATCTTCGAGGCCGGGAGTGAGCTGGGCATGATGTACCTCAGGGGGCTCGGCACGGAAAAGGACGAGGCCAGGGGCCTGGAGCTGCTGGAAGACGCGGCGGCTCACGGCGTGCCTGTGGCATACAACTACCTGGGCCACGCCTATGCGGACGGCACCGGCGTGGAGCTTGACTATGAAAAGGCACGGGAGCTCCTGGAACAGGGCGAGGCCCTGGGGGACCCCTACGTGTGCTACTATCTGGCCGACATGTACATGTACGGTCTGGGCGGAGATGAGGACTATGCCAAGGCGCGGACGTACTATGAGCAGGTCCTGGCCCTCCCCGAGCAGGACGACGACGATCTGGGCTACGCCGCGGAGAGCGACGGCTGGTTCTACGAGTACGGCATGGGCGTGGAGATGGATAAGGAGAAGGCCTTCCAGCTTTATACCCAGTCCGCGGAGCTGGGCTATGTGGACGGCCAGACCTCTCTGGGCCGGTTCTACGACTACGGCTACGGCGTAGTGGATAAGGATTACGCCAAGGCGGCGGAGTGGTACCAGAAGGCCGCGGACCAGGGCGACGCCGAGGCGATGCTGTATCTGGCCTGGCTTTATGACCAGGGCGAGGGCGTTGAGCAGGACGAGGCCAAGGCCGAAGAGCTCTACGCTCAGGCTTTCGAGGCCGCCTCGGAAGACGAGGACTACAGCTACAATCAGCTGGTGCTGGGCTACCTCTATTATGACGGCGTCGGCGGCGTGGAGCAGGACTATGCCAAGGCCCTGGAGTACTTCACCGCGGCGGTGGAGGACGATATCTTCGAGGCCGAGGATATGGCGGGCATGATGTACGTCATGGGTTTCGGCACGGAAAAGGACGAGGCCAAGGGCATAGAGATGCTGGAGGACGCGGCGGCCCACGGCGTGCCCGAGGCCTACGATTACCTGGGCCAGTTCTACGAGCTGGGCTACGGCGTGGAGCAGGACAAGGCCAAGGCGAAGGAGTATTACGAGCAAGGCGCGGCCCTGGGCGATATATGGTCCCCGGTGGCCCTGGGTGACATGTATAACTACGCCGACGGGGTGGAGCTGGACAAGGCCAAGGCCTTTGAGTACTACACCCAGGCCGCGGAGCTGGGCGAGCCGGACGCCGTTTTCATGGTGGGCGAGTTCTATGACTGCGGCTACGGCGCGGTGGACATAGACGAGGCCAAGGCCGTGGAGCAGTACGAAAAGGCGGCGGCGCTGGGCCAGCCGGAGGCCATCTATTATCTGGGCCGCCACTATCAGAACGGCGACGGCGTGGAAAAGGACGAGGCCAGGGCCCAGGATCTCTTTGAAAGCCTGTACGCCCAGCTCACCGCTGTGGACGAGAGCGAGCTTTACTCCGCCGAAAAACGAGTCCTGGGCTGGCTCTATGAGGACGGTCAGGCCGTGGAGGAGGATTACGCCAAAGCCGTGGCGCTCTTCCAGCAGGCCATAGACGAGGGTTCCTATAAGGCCCTGTACGATCTGGGCTGGTGCAGCGTCTACGGCATGGGCATGGATGAGGACAAGGCCGGGGCCGTGGAGCTCTTTGCCCAGGCGGCGGAACGCGGCGACTGCATGGCGATGGCCTCCCTGGGCGTCGCGTATATTAACGGCGACGGCGTGGAGCAGGACTACGACAAGGCTCTGGAGTGGCTTGAAAAGTCCGCGGAGCAGGACTATTACTACGCGTATTACCTCCTGGGCTGTATGTATGAATACGGCGACGGAGTAGAGCAGGACTACGACAAGGCTCTGGAGTACTTCACCAAGTCGGCGGACCAGAATTACGCCGGCGCGCTGGCCATGCTGGGCTATAAGTACGACATAGGCGAGGGCGTGGAGGCAGACGGCGCCAAGGCCGTGGAGTATTACACCAGGGGTATGGACCGGGGCGACGCCATGTCCGCCCAAAACCTGGCGGTCATGTACGGCGCCGGAGACGGCGTGGAGGTAGACTTGGACAAGAGCTTCGAGCTTTATAACAAGGCCCTGGAGCTGAACGGGGAGTACGACCTTGCCATGGAGGCCCTGGGAGAGTATTACATGACCGGCAAGGGCTCTGTGGAGGTGGACTACGCTCAGGCGATGGAGTGGTTTGAAAAGGCCGCCCAGTACGACAACGTGGAGGCCATCTACTACATAGGCGTCCTGTACGCCAACGGCCTGGGCGTGGAGACGGACGAGGCGAAGGCCCAAGAGTACTATAAGGACGTGGCCGCCATCCTCACCCAGAAGGAGGAAGAGGGCACGCTGGACTCCGCCGACAAGCGCATCCTTGGCTTCCTCTACCGGGACGGCAAGGGTCTGGAGCAGGACGAGGTCCGGGGCGCGGAGCTTCTGACCGCAGCCTCGGAGGAGGGCAACTACCAGGCAACCTACTCCCTGGGCAACTGCTATCTGGACGGTCAGGGCGTGGAGCAGGATCCCGCCAAGGCGGTGGAGCTCCTTTCGCTGGCCGCGGCCCACGGCGAGACCGGCGCCATCGGCAAGCTGGGCTACATATACTTTAACGGCGCAGGCGTGGACCAGGACTATGAGGAAGCGGCCCGTTGGCTGCAAATGGGCGCGGATATGGGCGACGCCTACTGCCAGCTGCTCCTGGGGGGTATGTATGTCACCGGCATCGGCGTGGAACAGGACGGCGAAAAGGGCGTCGCCCTGCTGGAGGAGTCCGTGGACGAAAGGGCCGACGGCTGGTATCTCCTGGGCGCGGTCTATGAGACCGGCGAGGGCGTGGAGCCGGATATGGATAAGGCCCTGGAGTACTACGCCAAGGCCGCGGAGGCCGGGGACGCGGACGCGGCCCAGCGGCTGGAGGAGCTGACGGCGGGACCGGAAACGGAGGAGCCCGCCGCCAGCGAGCCTCCCGCTGAGAATTAAAACTTTTTTCCGGGGCCGCCGGCCCCTTGGGCTTTCTGAAACGTATAAAGAGACAGAAAACCGGAAAGGAGAACCGCTATGAATAGCAGCAAAAACGAAAAGAACTTTGAAGAGCTGTCCGACGAAGCCCTTGACAAGGTGGCCGGAGGCTGGGACGAGGACGAGGTATTGGAGGCTGGGCCATGGGTAGCGAAGGCTCCCCTGACCGATGATGAAAGATACGGCGATCACGAGTGCGGCAACTGCCACAGAAGGCATATCAACGCATCGAACGGCATGTTGAGAGACGACAACGTATGGTTTTGCAACAGCTGCTGGTACACGATCAGCGGTTGGTAAAGACGAAGGGAGGCAGAGATGATAGACAACGAGGACAAAAGGGAGCTGTCCGACGAGGCCATGGATGAGGTGGTGGGCGGCTCGATCCGGCTCCCCACTTCTGTGACGGCCGCTTATTTGAGCGATCCGTCTCAACCCCATACCGTGTGCGACAGATGCCACGGTACATTTGCCGCGGGCGTGGTCACAGAGCACGCGGTGAGCTCCGGCTATCTTTGGCTCTGCCCGGCTTGCGTCCAGGCTTACAAGGACGCCGGTCTGTACTTTCACAAAGCCGATATATAAGAAGGAGCAGCGGTAAAAGGAGAAGGCTATGAACGACAACGAGAACAGGAAGAGCATGGAAGAGCTGGCCGACGACGCCTTGGACGCGGTGTCCGGGGGAGCGGTATCAAAAGAGACTCTAGATGAGGAGAAATGGTATTGCTTTTTTCAGGGATTTCAGTCGCTGAATAATTGCTGCAATTGCCAGTCGGACTGGGATTTCACCTGTCAGCTCTTCGATATGGATCCAGAGGCGAGATACAATATGTTCGGCGGGAACCAGTTCGCGAAGTGCCCGTATTTCAGGAGCATGTAAGGCCTGGACCAAAGGGGGGCCTGTGAACGACAGCGGGAACAAAAGAGCGGCGTAGAAACAAATCAAAAAGGAGCAGACACCATGAAGCGGAGCATGAGATACTGGCTTGCGCTGGCCCTGACGGCGGCGCTGATCCTGGGCGCGGCGATGCCTGCGCTGGCGGCGGAGGAGGCGGCCACGGCGGAAGAAGCCTTCGATATGGCCGTGGCGTATATGTACGGCGACGGGGTGGAGCAGGACTCTGAAAGGGCCTTCCAGCTCTTCAGCCAGGCGGCGGAGCAGGACTATCCCGACGCCTATGAGTACCTGGCCTATCTGTACTATGCCGGCGAGGGCGTGGAGCAGGATTACGCCGAGGCGATGGAGTGGTACAAAAAGGCCGCGGAGAACGGCAACGCCAGGGCGGCCTTCGACGTGGGCGCGATGTACGACTTTGGCGACGGCGTAGAGCAGGATTACGCCATGGCGAAGGAGTGGTACGAAAAAGCCGCGGAGATGGGCGACGACGACGCGCTCAACAACCTGGGCTGCCTGTACGAATACGGCGACGGCGTGGAGCGTGACTACGCCAAGGCGGCGGAGTATTACACCCAGGCCTCGGAGATGGGCGACGGCATGGCCTCGGCGAACCTGAGCTGGCTGTACGCCTGCGGCCTGGGCGTGGAGCGTGACGAGGCCAAGGCCTTCGAGCTGGCCGGCAAGGCGGCGGAGGCCGGCGAGAGCAATGGCATGTATTTGATGGGCCAGTTCTATGACTACGGCTACGGCGTGGTGGAGGAAGACCACGCCCAGGCGGCCCAGTGGTATGAAAAGGCCATCGAGGCGGACGGCGAGAACGCGGCGGCCATGATGGAGCTGGGCACCCTTGTCAAAGACGGCGAGGGCACGGAAAAGGACGAGGCGCGTGCCGAAGAGCTCTTCCGGGAGGCTGCGGAGATCCTTCTGGCGTGGGAGGCCGAGGACGCGCTGGACATCTCCGAGAAGCGGACCCTGGGCCAGTTGTACTATATGGGCATGGGCGTGGAACAGGACTATGAAAAGGCCGCGGAGCTGCTGGCCGGCGCCGCTGGGGACAACGACAGGGATGCCCTGTATGTTCTGGGCTCCTGCTATCTCTTCGGCCGGGGCGTGGAGCAGGATGTGGCCAAGGCCATGGAGCTGATCACCGGCGCGGCGGAACAGGGGCTCCCCGTTGCCATGGCGACGCTGGGCACGATGTATGAGCAGGGCCTGGGCGTGGACGCGGACCCGGATATGGCCCGGCAATTCTATGAAGAGGCCGCCTCCCTGGGCATGGACACCTCCAGGGAGCTGGAGCATCTGGCGGAGACGCCCGCCGCCTGAGAAATTCAGAAGCGTTCGGCCCTTTCGGCGGACTGGAACGTATATAGATACAGAACGGCAAGCGGAGGTATCACCATGAATAACAACGAGAACAAGAAGCCCCCGGAGGAGCTGACGGACGAGATGCTGGACGCGGTGGCCGGAGGCGGGCGCCAGGCCGATAGCTCTGACGCGTATTTTTGGCAGCAATTTCGGAACAACAACGACTGCCTGCATTGCAAGAACAGCTGCCCGTATATTTTCATGTCGCCCGAGGAGAGGAGAATTACCTTTGGCGGAGACCCCAACGCGAAGTGCCAGTATTACAAGAGCATGTGAGACCGAAGGGAGAGCAAACTATGGAAAACAGCGAGAACAAAAAGGCTCCGGAGGAGCTGACCGACGAGATGCTGGACAAGATCGCCGGCGGAGCCGATACACCCGATAAGGATGCCATTCTGGCGTGGGCCATGCAGTTTGGTATGAACAACTGCTTGCGATGCAAGGGCATGACGACCAGCCAGTGCAGTTACTATCATGGGCCGGTGGACGTCTACCTGATGGGGTTGAAGGCCTCCGACACCTGCCCCGGATTCATACCCTGATGAGGGAGGCTCCGTCATGAGAGACAACGAGAACAGAAAGAACAGCGAAGAACTGGCGGACGAGGCGCTGGACAATGTCGCGGGAGGCATCACGCCCGAGCAATGGCAGCAGGCGCGCCAGCAGGCGCTTGCACAGTATAAGGATCCATGCATCGTGTGCAAGACGACGGAGGGCGTGAAGTACTACGCCTACAGGAACAAGGTGGGATGCTACGGCGCTCAGTATTTCTGCCCGGCCTGCCGTGATCTGATGATCCAGCAGGGATATGAGGTGTGGGAATACTGACGGCCGTGCCTGCCAAAGAAAGCTGGACAATTGGGCATGTAAGACCGGACTGAAAGGAGGAGAATCCATGAACGAGGAAATGATAGGGAAGCTGAAAGAGGCCAAGTCTGTGGAGGATGTGGTCGCCATTGCCAAGGAGTACGGCAAAGATCTGGCCGTGGAGCAGGCGAAGGCCATCCTGGACCGGGTGAAGGCCGCCGTGACCGGCGAGCTGTCCGACGACGCCCTGGGCGCTGTCGCCGGAGGGGCCGGCGGGAGCATCCTCCACGATGCCCATTCTCGCATCCCCGATTCATACCTTAGAGCTGGCCTTATGGGCCGCCCTATTCACCCTTCGGTAGCCCCAGAACAAACAGTTGAGGACGCGGCCGACCCCCAGAATTGGTGAAAAGCGGCGAGCAGACGCTAAGAGGCTCCCCCGGACGGGGGAGCCTCTCGCCATGTTTAGGTTTATGTTTCCCGATAATAGAAATTCATGGTCAGCCGGTCCCGGTCGTCCAGGGCCAGGGCCAGGATCGTACAGAAAAACCGGGGATGGGCGTCATCCCAGCGCATCAGTTCCCCGAGCTGCCCGTGCAGAAGGGGGTCCTGTTCCTTCCCGAATGCCTCCGCCAGGCCCTGATAGAGGAATATCGGATCGGTGATGTAAATTTTATACTTTTGCTCCCCAGTGAGCCAGTAGTCCGTCCCGACCATGAACACGTGCCCGCCGCAATAGCCGAGCACGTCCCGGACCAGAGGGGAAAGGCGCTGGAGAGCGGGAATGCCGCTTTGCTCCAGATAGGTCAGGAAGTAGCCGCTGTCATAACGGCCCAGCCGCGAGGGCGTGGAGACATCCTTATGCCTGCGGCAGAGATAGTGGCATTTCAGAGCGGTGACCCGGTCGTCCTCAGAGACGAAGCCCAGAAAGTGCATGCCGGCCAGCGGAAAGGCCCGCGCATCGCATATCGGCATGGCGGCCAGCTTTCTGATCTCGGCCTCCCGCTGGGAAAACACGCCGACGTGTTCCTTCAGCCAGGAGAAGAGGGCCTCCATATTCTCGTCGGTGCGTCTCTTGAGGCCGATGTCATAGCGGTACCGCCGGCAGTCTCCGGTGTCCTCCGCCAGGGTCAGGAAACGTATCATATCTCGCTCCCGCAAAAGGTCGAGGAGGGAGGACTGCCGCCCCACGCTGAGAGCACAGGTGTAGTCGTTCCGGTAGTAGAGCTTGAACAGTGGCTCGTCTCCGCCGAGGTTGACGCCCAGATAATCCACCCGCTGTTGGGCGTAATCCTCGCTATGCCGGGCCACGAATTCGTCCAGCTTCTCCGGCCAGTCCGCCATGAGAGCACCGCCTTTCCATGAACAAAAATAAAGCTGACCCTATTTTAAAATCTGCTGCCCCGTCTGTCAACCAAACGAGGGCGGGAAACGCGTAAAAGTCAGGCTTGATCACAGAATCGTCAGGGCTGACCCCGGACGACGAGCAAGGGGCTCCCCCGGATGGGGGAGCCCCTTGCCGTATTATTATGGCCGGCCAGGTTTTTTCAGCTAGCATGCAACAGACCGCGCCGGCGGAGCGGGAGCTCTATTCCTTGGCGGCGGGTTCCCGGATGAGCCCGGAGGCCCGCTTCCACCGGCCCGACAGGAGCCGGGCGGAGAAGAGAATGGAGCGCAGGGCCCAGTCGGAGCACATGCCTATCCAGTAGCCCATGGCGCCCAGCTGCGGCATGCCGGGGATGCGGTCCGTGGTGAGCAGGAAGGCCAGGGTCACCCGCATGATGAACATGGACAGCACCGAGCCGTACATCACGTATTTCACGTCGCTGGTGGCCTTCAATATCCCCGGGGCGGTGAAGGAGAGGGGATAGGTGAAGAACTGGACGAACAGGCAGAAGTAAAGGCACTGCCGCCCGATGGCCTTCGCCTCGGCCCCGTAGCCGTAGAGCTGGGTCAAAAACGGCATGAGCGCCAGGAATGTGCCCACGCAGACGGCGTTGGTCACGTAGGATATGACCAGCATCCGCTTCATGTAGTACTTGACCTGGTCCGGATCTCCCGCGCCCACCGACTGGCCGATAACCGTGAGGCAGGAGGTGCCCACGCCGCCGCCCACCACCGAGGCGAAATTGTTGATCTGGTTGGCGATGGTGTTGCCGTTGGCCTGGACGTTGATGTGGATGAGTTTGCCGGCCTCATCCAGACCGGTGACGCTCTTGGGGCCGGTGGCGTACACGGCGGCGTTCACGAAGGTGTTGGTCATGAGCTTGCCCAACTGGAACAGCGCCGACTCCACGCCGCTGGGGATGGCCAGTTTCAAGATGCTCCTGACCATGGCGCCGTCGAAGCGGAACCGCTCGAAGACCCGCACCCGCACGGTGTTGTCCTTTTGGCTCAGCAGCGCCAGCATGAACAGCGCCGGGATGGCCCGGCAGAAGAGGGTGGCCAGCCCCGCGCCCAGAACGCCCATGTGGAGCACGAACAGGAACACTGCGTTCAGCCCGATGTTGACCACGCAGCTCATGGCCGCGCTGGCCATGGTGGAAAAGCTCTTCCGCTGGGCGCGCAGGAGCGCCGCGCAGGCGTTGAACAGGCCGATGAAGGGGAAGGAAGCGGCGGTCACGTAAAAGTAGGTCCGCTGGAAGGCAAAGGTGGAGCTGTCCACGTTTCCGTAGAAAAGCCCAAGAATGGGCTTGTTGAGGGCCAGGCAGAGAAGACCCACCCCCAGGGAGATGCACACCACCAGAGCCAGAAGCTGCTTGGCCACCTTGTTGGCCCGGGGCCGGTCTCCCGCGCCTAAAGCCTGAGAGGTGACGATGGCGCCGCCGGTGGCGAAGGCGGAGAAGAGCTGGATGATGAGGTTGTTGATGTAATCCACGTTGCCGATGGCGTTGCTGGCGTTGCTCCGTACGGCCTGGGCTGCGTCGATGTTGGAGACCATCAGCGAGTCGAAGAAGCCCAGCGAGGTGGAGAATATCTGCTCGATCACGATGGGCAGCACCAGCCAGAGGAGCTGCCGCGCCGTGAAGAGCGTATATCGTTTTTTTGCCGTTCCCATGGTAAAAACCTCCCGCGTCATGGCGGAAATGTCCCTGTTTCACCGGGACCACCGATATGTTACAACTATTTTGCTTGATTTTCCATTGTTTTCGCTCTAAAATTACAAATAATTGAAGTTTCTCAGGAAGGGAAGGATCCAATGAAGCTCCGGGAGCTTTTTACAGCCAGGGACATGACCGAAGGCGCGCCCTGGAAACGCATCATGGAATTCGCCGTGCCCATGCTCATCGGCAACCTGGCCCAGCAGCTGTATAACACGGTGGACTCCATCGTGGTGGGCAAGTACGTGGGGGACAACGCCCTCGCGGCGGTGGGCACCTGTATGCCCATCTTCAACCTGCTGCTGGCTGTGTTCGTGGGCGTGTCCACCGGCGCGGGCATCGTGATAAGCCAGCGCTTCGGCGCGGACGACCGGGAAGGCCTTTCCCGGGCCATCGGCAACTGTATCACCCTTGCGGCCATCACATCGCTTGCAACCATGGTCATCGGCGTGGTCATCACGGAGCCGCTGCTGCGGCTTTTGAGCACGCCGGAATCGGTATTCGACTGGTGCGCCCAGTACCTCAAGATATTCTTCCTGGGGGCGGCGGGCTTTACCTACTACAACATCCTCTCCGGCATCCTCCGGGGCCTGGGGGACTCCTTCTCCGCCCTGGGCTTTCTGCTGCTGGCCACCGTCCTCAATATCTTCCTGGACGTGTGGTTCGTGGCCAGCTTCGGCCTCGGCGTACCCGGCGTGGCACTGGCCACCATCATCGCCCAGGCCATCTCCGCGGCCCTGTGCTTTGTGAAACTGCTGCACATGCGGGAGGTGTTCGACCTCAACTGGCACACCCTGCGCATGCGCAAGGACACGGCCTGGCGCATTATCAAGCTGGGCGTCCCCTCCGGCATCACCCAGGGCATCATGTCCGTGGCCATGCTGGTGGTGCAGTCTCTCACCAACAGCATGGGGGAGATGGTGATGGCCTGCAACGTGATCATCATGCGGGTGGACGGCTTCGCCATGATGCCCAACATGAGTTTCGGCCAGGCCATGAGCGTCTTCGCTGGGCAGAACGTGGGAGCGGGCCGCCTGGACCGGGTGGAGCAGGGAACGAAGCAGGGCGGGGCCATGGCCCTGGCCACCTCCGCCACCATCACGGCGATATTGCTTTTTGCCGGGCGGTATCTCTTTGACCTCTTCACCGACACCCCGGAGCTCATGGACATGGCGGTGCGCATGATGCGCATTCTCGCGGTGGGATATATCTGCGTGGCCGTGACCCAGGTGTTGGGCGGCGTGATGCGGGGCGCGGGGGACACTGCCACGCCCATGTGGATCACCATGATCAGCACCATCGTGCTGCGGGTGCCCATCGCCTACGGCATGGCCTTTATCACCCGCACAGAGGCCTTCCCCAAGGGCCAGCCCCAGGCGCTGTTCGGGTCCCTTCTTATCTCCTGGGCCGTGGGCGCGCTGCTTACCTGGATCGCCTACCGCCGGGGCGCCTGGCGGAAGAAGGCTCTGATCACCAACTGACCTGGCCTGGGCGAGGTTGCGCAAAAGTCAGGTTTGACAGCGAAAATGTCGGAGCCTGCGTGTTGAACGCACCGGCGTGGTGTGATATTATAAAACAGAAAACAGCTATTGGATGGGCGGCGGTCATCCGCCGCAGAAGGGAGAACATCGACTATGAAAGCAAACCGTGTATTGGCCCTTATCCTGGCGCTGGTGATGGCGCTGGGGTGCTGCGGCACGGCCTTTGCCGCGGAGGAGGACGACGGCATCCTGGACTTTTTGCCGGAGACAAAGCCCGCGCCGGAGGACGACCTGTACGGGGCCGTGAATTTTGATACGCTGAAGGAGGAAGAGGTCCCCGCCGGCCGTAAGAGGTGGTCCCCCGATGTGGCCAACGACCTGGAGATCACCGAAGAACTCAACGAGATGCTGGACGAGTATGTGGCCAACGCCGGGACCTACGAGAAGGGGACGCCGGAGCAGAAGATCGCGGACCTGTACCTGTCCTACGTGGACGAGGAAAGCCGTAACGCCACCGGCATTGAGCCCATCCGTCCCTATCTGGACGCCATCAACAGCGCTTCGACCATCCAGGAGTATGTGGAGGCCATCGCCGCCATGGGCGGTGAGATCAGTTTTTACAGCCTGCTGTATTTCAGCGTGAGCGTGGATCTTTACGATTCCACCCACTATGCCCTCTATGCGAACCAGGCGGACCTGGGCCTGGGGAAGGAATACCTGGAGGACGAGAGCATGTCCTCCTACTGGGATATCTATAAGACCCTGATCACGAAGCTGTTCGTGCTGTACGGCCTGAGCGAGGAAGAGGCCGCCGAAAAGACCGAAAACGTCGTCAGCCTGCAGACCAAGCTGGCCGCGTCCACGCTGTCCGAGGTGGATATGTACGACTATTCCAAGGCGTACCAGCCCATGAGCCTGGACGAGATGACGGCGCTGCTGCCTACCGTCGATATGGGGCCGGTGCTGGAGGCCTTCGGGGTATCCGGGGCCGAGCAGGTCGTGGTGACGGATAGAGGTCAGCTGGAGGCCGTCGGCCAGGTGCTCACCGAGGAGAATCTGCAGCTTTTGAAGGATTTCTCCACCGCCACGCTGCTGAACGATATGGCGCCTTACCTGAGCATGGACTACCGTCAGGCGTGGCAGGACTACTCCATAGCCATGAACGGCATCACCCCTAAGGAACTGCCTGAGGCGGCCAAGGACTCGGTGGAGAGCAGTCTGGAATGGGATTTTGCCAAGCTCTATGTGGAGAAGTATTTCCCCGAGGAGAGCAAGCAGTATGTGCTGGACATGACGGACGAGATCATTGCCTGGTTCGAGCAGCGCATCGACGAGTTGGACTGGATGGGCGACGAGACAAAGGCGGCCGCCAAGAAGAAGCTGGACACCCTGAACGTGAAGATCGGCTACCCTGACAGCTATGATTTCGTGTCGTATCTGGACGACGTGGAGTACGTCTCCCCGGCGGACGGCGGCAGCCTCATCGAAAACAAGCTGAATGAGTCCAGGGTCTACGCCGCGTACAGCCACAGCCTGCTGGGGCAGGAGGTGGATAAGTCCGCCTGGGGCATGACGCCCCAGACTGTGAACGCCTACTATAGCCCCACCGCCAACGAGATCGTGTTCCCCGCGGGCATCATCCGGGGCGCGTTTTACGATCCCGACGCCAGCCGGGCGTACAACCTGGGCGGCATCGGCGCGGTCTTCGCCCACGAGCTGACCCACGCCTTTGACAGCTCCGGCGCCCAGTTTGACGAGAACGGCAACCTGAACATGTGGTGGACCGAGGAGGACTACGCCAACTTCACGGCGCTGCAGCAGAAGGTCATCGACTATTATGAGGCTTTCGAGCTGACGGACGGCATCGACCTCAACGGCGAGCTGACCCTGACGGAGAATATCGCCGACTTGGGCTCGCTGCACTGCGTGGCGGAGCTGTGCGGGGATGACCCGGAGGCCCTGCGGGAGCTGTTCGAGGCCTATGCCGCGTCCTGGGCCGAGAAGGCGCCCCGGGAGGTGTACGACAATTGGAGCCGCACGGACACCCACGCTCCCGGCATAGCCCGGACCAACGCGGTGGCCAGCTCCACCGAAGAGTTCTACGAGGCCTATGACGTGCAGGAGGGCGACGGCATGTACGTGGCCCCCGAGGACCGGGTCTGCATCTGGTAAACACAGGAAAACTTACATCGGAAGAGGCCATCCCTGCAGAGGGACGGCCTCTTTTTTGCCCGGGCCGGGAAGGATTACGTAAAAATCAGGTTTGATTACGAAAACGTCAGGGCCTCCTTGTTGAGGAGGGTATTTTGTTATGATAAAATATATCAATAACTATTATGGGGGAGAGTAGGGAGATGGAGAAGACACGGGTGTCCTCTGTTGTCCATAAGCTGCCATCCCCGGGGCGTGCGAAATAGTGATATTGACTATAAAATCATCGTTGCGGTATGAGCAAAATTGATGTAAAATAGAATTAAGGTACACTTTCGGCAGAATGTACAGCCTGGACAGGCCGGAAGACGGAAAAAGTTATAATCATTAGGAGGCAACAACAATGACCATCACGAAAAACCAGAACGGGACCCATCTTGATCTGGCCCTGGAGGGCCGGCTGGATACCACTACCGCGCCCCAGCTGGAGGCGGAGCTGAAGCAGAGCGTGAACGGCGTCACGGAGCTGGCGCTGGATTTCAGCAAACTGGAGTACCTGTCCTCGGCCGGCCTGCGTGTTCTCCTGAGCGCTCAGAAGGTCATGAACCGGCAGGGCTCCATGGTCATCAAGAACGTGAACGAGACCATCATGGAGATCTTTGAGGTCACCGGCTTCTCGGATATTTTGACCGTCGAGTAAGAACGAGCAAGCGTGTCAACGACGATGGAAGACGAGAACATCCTGATACAGAACGAGGAGTTTCTGGAAAAAACATACCGCGCGGCGCTGTGGCCGGGGATGTTGTCGATCTTGAGCGGCTGCGTAAATATCATTGCGGACGGGGTCCTGGTCGGCCAGAAGATCGGTGCGGGAGGCCTTGCGGCCATCAACCTCTGCGTGCCGGTCTATCTGGCCCTGTGCATCGTGGGCTCCTTCTTCGTGTCCGGCGCGGCGATCTGCAGCTCCAGGGAGATCGGCGCCAACCGCCGGGACAAGGCGGGCCTGTATTACCGCTATGCGGTGACGCTCTGTTTGATCGCCTCTGTCTTCATGACAGCCGTGGGCATTCTGCTGATCGATCAGATCGCGGCTTTTCTGTGCCACGACAGCGAGATCCTTCCGATGGTGAAGGACTATGCGCTGGTCACGCTGGCGGGCGCGTTCCCGAAGATCTTTCTGTATGTCCCGTTCTGGTATCTGCGCCTGGACGGGCGGAACAAGACCGTGACCGTGATGATGACGATCATGGGCGCGGGGAACGTGGCGCTGGACTTCGCCTTCCTGTACGGACTCGATATGGGTGTCTTTGGCGCGGCGCTGGCCAGCGTCATCGCGACGGCCGTGGCGTGCGTGATCGGTTTCGCGGGCCTTCACCGTGGGACCTTCCATTTCAAGCCGGGTCCGGCGCTCCCGGGGAAAGAGGAATTCCGGGAGATGTCCGTGGCGGGAAGCCCTGCCGCGATGAACAACCTGGTCCAGACACTGCGCCTTCTGTGCGTGAACGGCCTGCTGCAGAAATACGGCGGCAGCATGATGCTGGCGGAGTTTTCAGTGCTGAACGGGATCAGCGCTTTTGCTGAGGCTGTGACGGTGGGCGTTCCCCAGGCAGGCACGGCGATGATGGGCGTCTACCGGGGCGAGAGGGACAACGAGAGCATCTGCATCCTGCTGAAGCTGGAGCTGAAAAAGGGCGTCCTGTACAGCCTGGTATTCAGCGCGGTCATCGTGCTGGGCGCAGACATCATCGCGGCGGCCTACGGCCTGGCGCAGCCCATGCGCTTCCCCATGCTGTGCCTTGCCATCAGCCTGATCCCCTCCCTGTGGAACAACGTGCTGTCTTCCTATTACAGCGTTTCGGGCCACGCGGGGCTGTCCAACCTGATCATCATCCTCAAGTCCTATGTGTTCGCGGCGCTCAGCCTGCTGGCCCTGCTGGCGTCCGGGATAACGCCGTGGCTGTTTCTCGCGGCGGGTGAACTGTTCACGGTCTGTGTGTGGTATCTCATCACCTGGCTGCTGCACCGCCGGAGCGAGATGACGAGCCGGTATTTCCTGATGGACCAGACCCTGGAAAAGGCGGGGCGGGTCATCAACTTCTCCATGATCAGCGATAACGAGAAGATCTGTGAGGCCAGTGAAAGGATCACGGATTTCTGCCAGGAAAACGGGATGGAGGCCAAACAGGTGATGCGGGTGAGCCTGGCGCTGGAGGAGATGATGACGCTCATCACGAACATCAACGCCCCCCAGCGGATCCTGTTCGACATCCGGGTGTATGCCGTGCCGGGAGAGACCGGCATCCGCATACGCTATAACGGGAAAAAGTTCAATCCCCTTGATCCCGGGGACGAGGCGGACGACGACATGCTCTATATGGGCATGCGGATGCTGCAAAAGCTGGTAAAGCAGGTGGACTACCAGGACACCTTTGGGATGAATACTCTTCTGATCCTGTTATAAGAGAGACACGATATGATGGAAGAAAAGGAAACAATAACAGGAGAAGCGGGGCTCCGGCGGATGAAGGCCGTGTGCGGCGACGCCGTTCATGTACAGGAGCGGTTTCTGATGGAGCTGCTGGAGCGCAACGCCCAGACAGAGTATGGAAAGAAATGGGGCTTTTCCGGCCTTCACACCGTGGAGGACTACCAGCGACAGGTGCCTCTTTCACGGTATGACGATTATGAATCGCTCATAGAGCGCCAGATCGGGGGAGAGAAGGGACTGCTGACAGCCGACGAGGCGGTTTTTTACTGCATCAGCGCGGGCAGCGCCTCCCAGCCGAAGTACGTGCCCATCACCCAGCGGGATGTGACGATCCACCGGATATACCTGTTGGATGTAGTGCAGGACGTCATCCGGAAAGAGCTGGCGGGCCTCCCGGACGAAAAGCTGTTTGGCAAGATATTTGAGACCGGCGAGTTTTACCGCACCGCCATGCCGGACGGCACCATGAACGGCGTGCGCTCCGGCGTGCTGATGCGGTGGCTGGAATCGAGAGATGAGATCGACTTCTCCGAATATACCTCACCCCGAGAGGTGATGTTCCCGGAGAAAATGGAGAATATGCTCTATGTGAAGCTGCGCTTCGCCCTTTCCTGCCGGGACGTCACCGCCATCCACGGCGTTTTCGTGCACGGGATGGTGCAGATGTTCCAGTATCTTCAGGAGCACTGGGACGCGTTCGTGGAGGATGTGGGCAGCGGCGAGGTGAGCGGTTGCTTCCAGATCAGCGAGCAGTGGAAGAGCTACATAAAAGAGCGGGTTTCTCCTGACCCTGAACGTGCGGAGGAGCTGCGGGCCGCGGCGAAGGACGGCGCTTCGGGGCTCGTGCGCCGGATATGGCCGGAGCTTCGGTATATCCGCATGGCAGGGGGCAGCATCTTCCAGGGGTACATGGATGAGCTGCGGGTATTCATCGGTGACCTGCCCATCCATTACTACGCCTACGCCTCCTCGGAGAGCACCCTTGGCGCGGTCTACACGCTGCAGGAGGAGGATGCCCGCTATGTGCTGATCCCGGAGTCCTGCTTCTTTGAGTTCCTTCCGGAGGGAGAGACAGAAGAGCAGACGCTGACGTTCCGGGAGGTGGAGGCAGGGAAGAGCTACGAGTTGGTCGTTACCACCCTGTCCGGCCTTTACCGATACATGATGGGGGACATCGTGGAGGTGACGGGTTTCTACGGCGAGGCGCCGATCATTCGCATGAGCCGCCGGAAGAGCCAGGTGCTGAACGTGGCGGACGAGAAAATGGATGTGCGGCAGATGGAAAAGGCGATGCGGCGGTTTGAGCGGCTTTCGGGTTGTCTCCTGGAGGGCTACTGCGCGGACACGGGCTTTCGCGGATCTACGCCGTATTATTCGGTGTATCTGGAGCCGAAGACAGGAGCGCTGCCAGCGGATGCAGAAACACTACTGGACGACTGCCTCCGGGACAGCTGCTTCGGATACAAAGGCGCCCGGGAACTGGGGCAGATCGGCGACGTGCGGGTGCTGCCCTTACAAAAAGGCGCTTTCGCGGCGTACCGTGAATTCCTGGCGGGGAAGGGATACCGCATGGAACAGAATAAACCCATTCACATCCTTCAGACCGAGGAGCAGAAAGACTTTTTCAAGGGAGAGGCAGTGAGATGAAAAAGAAGAACCGCAGACTGGCAGTGGTGATGGTCGCGAGCATCGTGGCAGTCATCGTGATCTTGAGCGTGATCGTGGCGATGACGGGCTACCAGCAGTTCACCAATGTGCTGGAGCAGCAGTACAACGACACCGCCTATGAGGTGGCGGAGACGGCGCTGACCTATCTGAACCCGGACAAACTGGAGGGGTACCTGCAGACGGGACAGACGGACGAGGAGTACGACGACATCCTGGCGCGCCTGGACGAGCTGGTGGTGAGCAGCAACTGTAATTTCATCTACGTGGCGAAGATAGACGAGACAGATTACATGACGACCACCTACATCTACGATTCCGTCAACCCTGCCACAGGCTTCAGCCGCTATGAATTCGGCTATGTCTCCCGGGACGTTGACCCGAACTATGTGGACGACCTGAAGCATATCCTGACCACGGGCGGCCGCGCGGAGAAGTACCTGTATTCCTATACGGAGTCCGGCGCGCACACCACGGCGGGTCTTGCGGTGAAGGATTCCACTGGCAAAGTAGTGGCTGTGATCGGCGTGGAGAAATCCATGACCGTCCTCTACGGCGCACGGAGCACCTATATCCTCTGGGTCGCATCCATCGCGGCGGCGATGGTGGTCCTGACCCTGCTGGTTTACCTGCTGTGGCTGAACGGCAAGGTGATCCGGCCCATCGCGGAGATCACCGGCGAGGCACAGCGCTTCGCCATCGACGGAGAGAACCCGGCGACGAGCCTGAAGGCCACGGAAAACCGTTACGAGATCGGTGTGCTGGCGTCCTCGATCCTGAAGATGGAGGCGGAGATCAAACAGTACATCGACAACCTGACGGCCGTGACGGCGGAGAAGGAACGCATCGGCGCGGAGTTGGACATCGCCACCCACATCCAGAGCTCCATGCTGCCCTGCATCTTCCCGGCCTTCCCGGATAGGCCGGAGGTGGACATCTACGCCTCCATGAACCCGGCCAAGGAAGTGGGCGGCGACTTCTACGACTTCTTCATGGTGGACGATACCCACCTGGCCATCGTCATGGCGGACGTGTCCGGCAAGGGCGTGCCCGCGGCCCTGTTCATGGTCATCGGCAAGACCCTCATCAAGGACCACACCACCCCGGGCCGGGATCTGGGCGAGGTATTCATGGAGGTCAACAAGCTCCTGTGCGAAGGAAATGGCGAAGAGCTGTTCATTACCGCCTTTGAGGGTGTGCTGGACCTGGAGACCGGCCAGTTCAACTTTGTGAACGCCGGCCACGAGATGCCCTTCATCCGCCGGAAGGGGAAGTATACGCCGGAGAAGATACGGGCCGGGTTCGTCCTGGCGGGTATGGACATGACCCGCTATCGCATGGGCACTCTGCAGATGGAGCCGGGGGACGCGATCTTCCAGTACACGGACGGCGTGACCGAGGCGACGAACGGCCAAAACGAGCTGTACGGCATGGAGCGGCTGGAGGCGGTGCTGAACAAGAACGCGGACGCCTCCCCCGATAAGCTGCTGCCGGCGGTGAAGGCGGACATCGACGCCTTCGTGGGCAGCGCGCCCCAGTTCGACGACATCACGATGCTTTGCCTGGAGTATAAGAAAATGATGAATGCATCCGATCCCAACGAGATGACCGTGGAGGCCACCTTGGAGAACATCCCCGCCGTGACGGCCTTTGTGGACGAGCGGCTGGAGGCCCTGGACTGCCCCATGAAGGCCCAGATGCAGATCGACGTGGCCATCGACGAGCTGTTCAGCAACATCGCCCGGTACGCCTACGACCCCTCCGGCCCGGCGACTGTGCGGGTGGACGTGGACCAGAATCCCCTGGCGGTGCGCATTACCTTCATCGACCACGGCAAGCCCTATGACCCCCTGGCCAAGGAGGACCCGGACGTGACTCTCTCCGCGGAGGACCGCCAGATCGGCGGCCTGGGCATCTTCATGGTGAAGAAGTCCATGGACGACGTGCGCTACGAGTACAAGGACGGTCAGAATATCCTGACTGTGGAAAAACGCCTGGAGACGTGAAAGGAGAGACACCATGAGTCTGGCAGAGGGAAAATTTGAAAACGGCGTGCTGACAGCGTCGTTCATCGGCCACATCGACTCCGGCAACGCCGCCCAGGCGGAGCAGGAATTGAATGAACTGCGGCAGGGAGCCTTAGAGGCATCGGCCGTGGTGCTGGACTTTGAGCGGCTCCAGTACATATCCAGCGCGGGCCTGCGGATCATCCTGCGGCTGCGGAAGGACCGGCCAGAGCTGAAGATTGTGAACGTGTCCTCCGAGGTATATGAGATCCTGGACATGACCGGCTTCACGGAGATGCTGCCGGTGGAAAAGGCCTACCGGCGGCTGAACGTGGAGGGCTGCGAGGTCATCGGCCAGGGCGCCAACGGTCAGGTCTATCGCTTGGACCCGGACACCATCATCAAGGTATATCTCAATCCGGACAGCCTGCCGGACATCCACCGGGAGCGGGAGCTGGCCCGC
The DNA here is from genome assembly GCA_947581795.1 of uncultured Oscillospiraceae bacterium. Lineage (GTDB taxonomy): Bacteria > Bacillota > Clostridia > Oscillospirales > Oscillospiraceae > CAJOIG01. The sequence goes on along the minus strand of CANPVS010000012.1, from coordinate 38,833 downwards.
CGGGCTTTCGTGCTGGGCATCCCCACCGCCATCCCCTACGACGTGGTGAAGGTGGGGGAGGGCTACGGCTCCGTGTTTGAGCTTCTGAACGCCAAGAGCCTGGCCAAGCTCATCATCGCTGAGCCGGAAAAGCTGGACGAGTACGTACAGGTCTACGTGGACCTGCTGAAGAAGATCCACAGCACCGAGGTGCAGCCCGGGGACATGCCGGATATGAAGGCAGTGGTCCTGGGCTGGGCGGATTTCCTGAAGGATCACCTGCCGCCGGAGCAGTATGAAAAGCTCCACGGGCTGATCGAGGCGGTGCCGGAGGACCACCACATGCTCCACGGCGACTACCACATCAAAAACGTCATGGTCCAGAACGGCGAGGTGCTGCTCATCGACATGGACACCCTGTGCATGGGCCATCCCGTGTTCGAGTTCGCGTCCATATTCCTGGCCTACCAGGGCTTCGGGGAGCTGGACCACAGTGAGACGGAGCGGTTTTTGGGCGTGAGCCATGAGATGGGCGCGACCATCTGGAACAAGACCCTCCGGCTCTACTTCGGCACAGAGGACCAGGCTCAGCTGGACGCCATCGCCGACAAGGCCAAGGTCGTGGGTTACACCCGGCTTCTGCGGCGGACCATCCGCCGGAAGAGCGGCACCGCCGAGGGGCAGGCCATCATCGCCAACTGCAAGGCCCGGCTGGCGGAGCTTTTGGAGCGGGTCGACAGCCTGACTTTCTGAGCATAACACCAATATAAACACTGCAGGGGGAGAACTGATATGGACAACGGACTGTTTCGTCAAAAGAGTCTGGACAAGGTATCCAGCCCAGAACAGATGAACGACTATATCCGGGTGACCAGTCCCGGCGTATGGCTGATCCTGGCCGCGGTGATCGCGATATTGGCGGGCCTCATCATCTGGTCCGTGCTGGGCCGGCTGGAGACCACGGTGTCGGCGGCGGCGGTGGCCGGGCCGGACGGCGCGGCAGTGTGTTACATAGAGGAGGGCGACCTCTCCTCCGTACACGCGGGCCAGACGGTGCATATCGCTGGGGAGGACTATGCCCTGACCGGCGTGGCTTCCAGGCCCGTGGCGGTGGATGAGAGCTTCGACGCCTACGCCCTGCACGTGGGCGGCCTGGTGACCGGCCAGTGGGTATATCCAGCGGAGCTGGACACGCCGCTGGACGAGGGGATCTATGAGGCGAAGATCGTTGTGGACAGCGTTTCCCCCATCTCCTTCCTGCTGAATTGAGGCGCCCATGAAAAAGCAAGAGATCAAAAAGCCCGTCACCAAGGGCGTGGCCAAGGTGCCGGTGGTCATGCAGATGGAGGCGCTGGAGTGCGGCGCCGCTTCCCTTACCATGGTGCTGGCCTATTATGGGAAATGGATACCATTGGAACAGGTGCGGGCCGACTGCGGCGTGAGCCGGGACGGCTCCAACGCCAAGAACGTGCTGAAGGCCGCGAGAAGCTACGGCCTCACGGCGAAGGCGTACCGCTTCGAGCCGGATGACCTGCGGGAGCGGGGGACGTTCCCCTGCATCATCCACTGGAACTTCAACCACTTCGTGGTGCTGGACGGGTTCAAGGGCGGCAAGGCCATACTGAACGACCCGGCCAGGGGCCTGACTCCGGTGAGCATGGAGACCTTCGACGAGTCCTTCACCGGCATCTGCATGATGTTCGAGCCGGGGGAGGGGTTCCAGCCAGGCGGCAGCCCCAAGAGCATGGTGGGCTACGCGAAAAAGCGGCTCACCGGCGCCGGGGCGGCGCTGGTATTCGTGACGCTGACCACGCTCATCAGCTCCCTGTTCGGCGTGATCAGCCCCGCCTTCTCCCGCATCTTCATGGACCGTCTGCTCACGAGGCAGAACCCGGAGTGGCTGTGGCCGTTTTTGGCTGCCCTGGCGGGCGTGAGCATTTTGCAGCTCGTGGTGGCCTGGGTCCAGGCGGTGTGGTCCCTTCGCATCACAGGCAAGCTGGCCTCCGTGGGTTCGGCCACGTTCCTGTGGAAGGTGCTGCACATGCCCATGGAGTTCTTCTCCCAGCGCATGGCCGGCGACATCCAGCAACGGCAGACCACCAACGCCAACATCGCCCAGGAGCTGGTGAATACCCTGGGCCCGCTGGTGCTGAACGCCATCATGATGGTGTTTTACCTGGTGGTCATGCTCCGGTATTCCTGGATATTGACATTGGTGGGCCTGGCCTCCGTGGTCATCAACCTGGGCGTGAGCCGTCTCATATCCAAAAAGCGCGTGAACATCATGCGTGTGCAGATGCGCGACGCGGGCAAGCTCGCCTCTTCCACCATGGCGGCCATCGAGATGATCGAGACCATCAAGGCCGCCGGCGCGGAGAACGGCTACTTTGAGCGCTGGGCCGGCTATCAGGCCAGCGTGAACACCCAGCAGATGCGCTTTACCAAGACCGACGCGTATCTCGGCCTCATCCCCTCCATCGTGAGCGTCATCAGCGACATGATCATCCTGTTTTTAGGCGTGCTGTTTGTCATGCAGGGCAGCTTCACCATCGGTATGGTCATGGCCTTCCAAGGCTTCCTCATGAGCTTCACCGCCCCTGCCACCACCCTCATCGGCGCGGGCCAGACCATCCAGGAGATGCGCACGGAGATGGAGCGGGTGGAGGACGTGATGGAGTACCCCGAGGACAGCAACATGGTCGAGGGGGAGGAGCAGGAAAGCTATGACAAGCTCTCCGGCGCCCTGGAGATGAAGCACGTCACCTTCGGTTACTCCAAGCTGGCGGACCCCCTCATCGAGGACTTCAACCTGAGCCTGAAGCCGGGCAGCCGGGTGGCCTTTGTGGGCGGTTCCGGCTGCGGCAAGAGCACCCTTTCCAAGCTCATTTCGGGCCTTTATCAGCCCTGGAGCGGGGAGATCCTCTTTGACGGCAAGCCCATCCGGGAGATCGACCGGAGCGTGTTCACCGGCTCTCTCGCGGTGGTGGACCAGGACGTGATTCTCTTTGAGGACACCATTGCGGAAAATATCAAGATGTGGGACAAGTCCATCGAGGACTTTGAGATGATCATGGCTGCCCGGGACGCCGGCATCCACAGCGACATCGTCCAGCGTGAGGGCGGCTACAACCACAAGCTGACAGAGGGCGGCCGCGACTTCTCCGGCGGCCAGCGCCAGCGCATGGAGATCGCCCGTGTCCTGGCCCAGGACCCCACCATCATCATCCTGGATGAGGCCACCTCCGCTCTGGACGCCAAGACGGAATACGAAGTGGTCAAGTCCATCAAGGACCGGGGCGTCACCTGCATCGTGGTGGCCCACCGGCTCTCCACCATCCGGGACTGCGACGAGATCATCGTCCTGGACCAGGGCAAAGTGGTGGAGCGGGGGACCCACGACGAGCTCTACGCCAAGGGCGGGTATTACACCCGTCTGGTGTCCAATGACTGAGGGGGTGCGCTGCAATGGGATGGTTTGACGAACAAATAAGAGAACGGCGGCGCCAGGACCAGCAGGCATTCGAGGAGAGCTTCGCCTCCATCGCGGGGGCCGTACTGGGCCGCCGGGTCATGCCCGGCGACGACAGCCAGCAGGCCAGAAGCGCCATGGAGGAGATCCTGCGCTATTACCACGCCAAGCCTCGGGAGATGCCCGACACGGTGAAGGACTTCAACGAACAGCTGGAGTTCCTGCTGCGTCCGTATGGCATCATGCGCCGGACGGTGACGCTGGAGAAGGGGTGGTACAAGGACGCCATCGGGGCCATGCTGGCCCGCCGGAAGGATGACGGCGCCCTCACGGCCATGATCCCCACAGGCCTCACCGGCTACACCTACGCCGACCCGGCCACGGGGAAGCGCCAGCGGGTGAACGCCCGGACAGAGGAACTTTTTGAAAAAGAGGCCATCGCCTTCTATAAGCCCTTCCCCCAGGGGAAGATCGGCATCCCCGGCCTCATGCGGTACATAGCCGCCTGCACCTCCTGGGCGGACAGGATATTCTTCGCCCTGTCCGCGCTGGCGGTGGCCCTGGTGGGACTGCTGCTGCCCCGGCTCAATAACCTCCTGTTCTCCCGGGTCACGGACAGCGGGAGCGTGGTGGTGCTGGCGGCGCTCATCTCCTTCATGCTCCTGGTAACCGTGAGTTCCAGGATCCTGGAGGTGGTGAAGCAGCTGCTCACCACACGGATGAACACAAAGGTCTCCGTGTCGGTGGAGGCCGCGGGTATGATGCGGCTTTTCTCCCTGCCGGCCAACTTCTTTAAACAGTACAGCACCGGCGAGATCGCCACCCGCTGCATGAACATCAAGCAGCTGGCCTCCCTGCTGGTGTCCTCGGTGGCCGCGGTGGGGCTGACCAGCCTGTTCTCCCTGCTGCAGATCACCCAGATCTTCGCTTACGCACCGGCGCTGGTCGTCCCGGCGCTGGCCATCGTGGCCGTGACCATGGTGTTCTCGGTGCTCACGTCCATCCGTCAGAAGGGCATCACCCAGCAGATGATGGAGCAGAGCGCCAAGGAGACCGGCCTTACCTACGCCATCGTCAGCGGCGTGCAGAAGGTGAAGCTCTCCGGCGCGGAGAAGCGGGCCTTCGCCAAGTGGAGCGAGCAGTACGCCAAGGTGGCGCGGCTGCAGTACGACCCGCCCATGTTCTTAAAGGTGAACAGCGTCATCAGCACGGCCATCACTCTCGTCGGCACGCTGGTGATGTACGCCGTGGCGGTGGAGAGCGGCGTGTCCGTTTCGGAGTACTACGCTTTCAACTCCTCCTATGCCATGATCAGCGGCGCTTTTATGTCCCTGGCCGGCATTGCCTCCATGGTGGGCCAGATTATCCCCATCCTCAATATGGCCAAGCCCATATTGGATACGGAGCCGGAGATCAGCGCTGACAAGCAGGTGGTGGAGCGCATCAGCGGCGGCATCGAGCTCAATAACGTCTCCTTCCGGTACTCGGAGGATATGCCCAACGTGGTGGACGACCTGAGCCTCAAAATACGGCCGGGCCAGTACGTGGCCATCGTGGGCCGGACCGGCTGCGGCAAGAGCACACTCATGCGGCTGCTGCTGGGCTTCGAGACGCCTCAGAAGGGCGCCATCTACTACGACGGCCGGGACATGGCCGGTCTGGACCTGAAGAGCCTGCGCCGGCGCATGGGCGTGGTGATGCAGGACGGAAAGCTCTTCCAGGGCGACATCTATTCCAACATCACCATCTCCGCGCCCTGGCTCACCATGGACGACGCCTGGGAGGCGGCGGAGATGGCGGGCATCGCCGAGGACATCCGGCGTATGCCCATGGGGATGCACACCCTGATCTCCGAGGGCAGCGGCGGCATCTCCGGCGGCCAGCGCCAGCGGCTGCTCATCGCCCGGGCCATCGCCCCCAAGCCCCGCATCCTCATGTTCGACGAGGCCACCTCGGCCCTGGACAACATCACCCAGCGGGTGGTGTCCGAGTCTTTGGACCAGCTGAAGTGCACCCGTATCGTCATAGCCCACCGGCTCAGCACCATCCGGCACTGCGACCGCATCATCGTCCTGGAGGGCGGCCACATCGTGGAGGACGGCACCTACGAGGAGCTCATCGCCAAACACGGCTTCTTCGCCGAGCTGGTGGCCCGGCAGCGGCTGGACACGGATACATCCGCGGACGGCAAGTAAAAAATTTTCTCCGGCTGTCGGCCCTTTTGGCGGGGAGAAACGTATAAAGAGACAGAACGGCAAACAGGAGGTATCCCTATGAACGACAGCGGAAACAAAAAGACCGATAAAGAGCTGGCCGAGGAGACGCTGGACGCGGTGACGGGTGGCGTTGGCATCAGCACCACGCCGGAGGACGGCGTCGTGAGCATCGACTGTAACTGCGGAACGATCATAAGTGTGCCGAAGGGCGCCACCAGTGTGCAATGCTCCGGGTGCGGCAGGAAATGGCGCATCAACGGCAAAGTGGTGACCCCGGCTATCCTCTGACGGCTCTTGCCGGCGGATGACAGGCCCTGAAAGGAGAGCAGCTATGGAGAACAAAGAGAATAGGAAGAATGTTGACGAGCTGGCCGAGGAGACGCTGGAAGCCGTATCCGGCGGTCACGATTGCTGCAGCGGTGGTATCGTGGGCACAAATGGCAGTATCATAATTAACACAACATCCTCCTCTGCGGATGGGGCGATGCCCTATGACGGTGGATACGCAGGTAAGGGCCGCAACAGTTCTCACATAATCAATGACGGTTGAAAATCCGACCGCCTGAAAACCGAAGGGAGTCTGAGACCATGAGCGAGGAAAAGACCAAAAAGGAAGAAAAGGCACTGTCCGACGAGTCCCTGGAGGATGTCACGGGCGGGAGCTTTTGGGACTTTGTTAAGGAGTATTATGGGTTACAGAAACCGGGCGACCCCAAAGGTGAACAGCCCGGAATGCAGATCGAACAGCCCGGAACACCGACGAATGGTCATTAAGGAGGAGGCAAACGACCGTGAACGAAGATAAGAAAATAAATGAAGATAAGGCACTGCCCGACGAGACCCTGGAGGGCGTCGCGGGGGGCGCCGGGGCGCTCTCGCTGCAGGCTGCCAAATGCTCTGTCTGCCACGAGATCGTGATGGTACAGGCTGCCTATTTGCCGTCGTTTGGCAGGTGCCCTAAGTGTCAGAAGGAAGCGTACTTCAGCGAGATAGGCTATAACTTCAGCTGACAGACGGAAGACCCCGCCCCGGGAGGGGCAGATCACATTATAATAGTAAGTGACGGAAAGCACATGAAGATGACCAAATTGGCGCCGGTGAGCCTCGCCATGTTTTACGGGGCGAACCGGGACTTTGCGAATGCGTTCAGCGTCCGGGTGACGCTGAAAAACCCCATCGAGCCGGAGGCGCTGCGCCGGGCCGTGGACAAGGCCATGGAGCGGTACCCCTATTTTGCCGTGCGCCTGGCGGTTCAGGGCGAGGCGCTGGTGTTGGAGGACAACCCCCTGCCGGTGACCATCGTGAAGGGACCGGAGCCGGCGAAACTGAACACGGCGGCGTCCAACTACCACCTGGTGGGCGTGAGCTATGAGCGCACCAGCGTCATCTTCGGGGCGTTCCACGCCCTGACGGACGGGGCCGGTGCCTTCCACTGGATCAAGACCACGCTCTATTATTACCTCTGCGAGACGGAGGGACGGGAGCTTGATCCGGCGGGCGTGCGCCTGGCGGGGGAGGAGATCCCCGAGGGGGAGCTGGAGGACCCGTTCAACACGGAGATACCGGAGACGGAGGAGCCCATGCTGCCCAAGTGGAGCGGCGCCTTCTCCGTCACGGACCACACCCCTGTGGGGCGGCAGCGCTGCTGGCACATCCGCATCGGGGAGACCTCCTTTATGAAGTACACACGTACCCAGGACGGCAGCCCCGCCACCATCACCTCGGCTTTCATGGCCAAGACATTGCACACCCTGTACCCGGACATGACCGAGCCGGTGGTGTGCGGCATGGCCCACAACATCCGGGACGTGATCCATAAGCCCCTGGCCCACCAGAGCATGGTCAAGCTCATAGAGCTCTCCTATCCGCCCCGGCTGAAGGGGTCAGACATTGAGCGGCTGGCCATCTGCAGCCGCGGCATGGTCATGCTCCAGAGCCAGCCGGAGACGGTGTGGGACACGGTGAAAAAGCAGCTGGCCCTGGAAAAGGAGCTGGAGGGGCTGTCCCTTCAGGAGAAGTTCGACCTTCTGCGCCCTGTCGTCACCGGCGCCCGGACGGGCATCGGCAACCTGCCCGCCTCCGCCCCCGTGAGCTTCAAGGTCAGCTACGTGGGCCGGACGGACTGGGGCAGCATGGCCAATATGATCGAATCCGTGCACTGCTCTGTGACCACGGACGGCAGCGGCATCTGCATTGAGATCAACACCTGCAACGGGTACTTCGACTACTGCTTCATGCAGGAGTTTGAGGACGACAAGTACGTGAACACCTTCGTGGACCTGCTGGAGCAGGAGGGCATCTACTGCACGGTCAGCGGGCCCTACGACGTACATGTGCCCAAAATGCGCCTGCCGGACGATCCGGAGGAATAAGAGTTTTCCGCCGGCCGGCCTTTTGGCCGGCCGGAACGTATATAAAAGCGGACGGCAAAAGGAGGACGGCCATGAGCGGTGAGCGGGACATCATCCTGGTGGACGAACAGGACCAGGTCGTGGGCTATGGCGAAAAAACGGAGGTCCACCGGAAGGGACTGCTGCATCGGGCGTTCTCCATTTTCATCTATGACCGGGAAAAGGACCGGATGCTGCTGCAGCAAAGGGCCCCGGGGAAGTACCATTCCGGGGGGCTCTGGACCAACGCCTGCTGCTCCCATCCCCGGAAGGGCATGACCATGGAGGCGTGCCTGAACCGGCGGCTGGGGGAGGAGCTGGGCCTGCGGACGGACCTTCCCATCGCGGCGGACACCGGAGAGGGGTTCCGCCCCTGCGGGCGCTTCCTCTATGAGATGCGCCAGGGCGATACCGGTGAGCACGAGATAGACCACGTGTTCCTGTACTGCCCGGCGGAGGAGATCGATACCGACGCGCTGGACTTTGACCGGTCGGAGATCGGGGCACTCAAATGGGCCGGCAGGGAAGAACTGCACGCCTGGATGGAGGACCGGCCGGAGGATTTCACCGCCTGGTTCGCCCCCGCGCTGGCGCTGACTGAGCGGGTCATAGAACAGGAAGAGCGTGCCTAGCACGCTGATGGAGCAAGAAGGCTCCCCCGGATGGGGGAGCCTTCTCGCTGTATGTGTTTTTAAAAGGTGTGACCGGATTCAAATGGTGAAGACGAGCCGGTTCACACCGTCGGAATAGGTGTGCTCATAGCCCTGGACGGCTGCCTTCACCAGCTTGACGGACAGCTCGTCGCCCTCCTGCATGGGGTCGAAGTCGGTGCCGTTCCAGGTGAAACGCATCTCCAGCCGGTCCTCCTTCTCCGAGTACTCCACGGAGACCGTGACCGGGTAGGAGGCGCCGATGCAGGGGACGATGCTCTGGGCCAGAATTTCCTCGTACACGCTCTGCATACCCAGTACCCGCTTGCGGCCCAGCAGGTTCTTCTCGCCGAACCGGCGGAGGCTCTCCGACTGGCCGATGAAGTCGTAGTCCGGGGACTGGGCGGAGAGGGAGAGGGTCTTGAGCCGCTGGACGAAGACGCGGGTCCGGTCCTGCTTGGGGTGGTCGAAGATCTCCTCCGGGGAACCCTCCTCGAAGATGACGCCCTGGTCCATGTAGAACACGCGGGTGGACACGTCGTGGGCGAACTGCATCTCATGGGTGACGATGAGCATGGTGAGGCCGTCCGCCGCCAGCTGCTTCATGACGCTCAGCACCTCGCCCACCATGGCGGGGTCAAGGGCGCTGGTGGGCTCGTCGAAGAGGACCACCTCCGGTTCCATGGCCAGGGTGCGGGCGATGGCCACGCGCTGCCGCTGGCCGCCGGACAGCTCGTCGGGGTAGCGGTCGGCCTTCTCCGCCATGCCCACCAGGCGCAGCAGCCGCATGGCGTTGGCCGCCGCGTCCTGCTCCGACATGCCCTTCAGCAGCATGGGGCCCAGGATGATGTTTTCCATCACCGTGAGATGGCCGAAGAGGTTGAAGGACTGGAACACCATGCCCATCTTCCGGCGCACCTCGCTGAGCTGGGCGGGCTTGGCCGTGGTCATCTCCTGGCCGAAGGCCAGGATGCTGCCCTGGGTGGGTGTCTCCAGGCGGTTCAGGCAGCGCAGGAGCGTGCTCTTGCCGGTGCCGGAGGGGCCGATGATGGTGACCACGTCGCCCTTGTGGATCTCGGCGTTCACGTCCGTCAGCGGGGTGGCGTTGGGGAACGCCTTCATGAGGTGGGATATGGTGATGATAGGCTCGGAGCTGTCCGTGCCCGCGAAACGGGCGGGCGCGGGCGCCGAGGCGGTCTCTGCCGCGGCGTATGTCTTCCGGGGACGCCGTTTGGGGTCCAGCCGCCTTTCCAGTATGCTCAGCACCGAGGTCAGGATCCAGGCCAGCAGGAAATAGATCACCGCCGAGGCCAGCAGGGGGAAGAGGGCGTCAAAGGTGCGGCTTCGGATCAGGTCGGTCACCTTCGTCAGGTCCTGCACCGCGATGTAACCCACGATGGAGGTCATCTTCACCATGGAGATAAACTCGCCCCGGTAGACGGGGAGGATGTGCCGGGCGGCCTGGGGGGCGATGATCTTCGTGAAGGTCTTCACCCGGTCGAAGCCGATGGCCTCGGCCGCCTCCCACTGGCCAATGTCCACGGCGGCGATGCCCGTGCGCATCATCTCGGACACATAGGCCGCGAAGTTGATGGAGAAGGCCACGATGGCCACCACCACGCCGCTGATGCTCACGCCGGCGAACACGATGTAGAACAGCACCATCAGCAGCACCAGCACCGGGATGCCCTGGACGAGGCCCACCAGGCACGCCACGATGGAGGAGAGGACGCGGTAGCGGCTCCTGCGCATCATGCACATCGCGAAGCCCAGCACGGTGCCGAACAGGGCGGAGAACAGGGAGATGATGGCCGTGACGCTCAGACCGGAGAGGATCATCTGCCAGCGGTTCTCCCGGATGAAGGTCTTCTCAAAGCTGTCGGAAAGCCGCTCCATAAAGCCGCCGCTCTCCGCACCGCTGCTGTCCGCCACCGCGACCACCACGCCGCCGGTATAGTCGGAGGCGGTGAAGTTCATCCTCTCCGCCCGCTCCTCGGTGACGGTGATGCCGCCGGCGGCCAGGTCGTACTTGCCGGCCTCCAGACCGGTCAGCATCGCCGAGAAGTCCGCGGTGATCACGTGTAAGCCGTAGCCCTTTTCCTTGCAGAAACGGGTCACGATGTCCACCTCGTAGCCCACCATTCGGCCGTTTTTCAGGTAGGAGAAGGGCTCGACGCCCGAAGAGGCGGCGACCTCCAGGGTCCCGTTGACGGCGGGAAGGTCCGTGGGGTCCTCCACCGTCTGGAGGGACTCGTCCGTCCCGAACCAGATGTCCTCCAGCTCGGCCAGGGTCCCATCCTCGCGGATCTTGGCTATGTACTCGTTCAGCTCGGCCAGAAGGGCATCGCCACGGTCCGTCTCGGGAAAGGCGATGGCGTAGCTGTCCTCCCGGAGTATATCGGGCAGATAGGTGACGCCGCTGGTCTGGGCGGTCAGCACCCGGGCAACAGGCTCATCCATCAGAAAGCCATCCAGCTTTCCCTGTCGGACCGCCTCCAGCATATCGGCGTAGGTGTTGTAATACTCCTTCTGAGGGTCCGTGAAGATCTCGTCGGCAAAGGTGTCATAGGAGGAGCCGGTGATGATGCCGATGCGCTTGCCGTTCAGCTGGTCCACCTGGGTGATGGCGTCGGCGGCCGGGGCCGCGCCGTCGGCCCGGACCAGAACGGCCGTCTCCGAGGTGTAGATGGTGTCGGAGAAGTCGATGACCTCCTGGCGCTCCGGGGTGACGTTCAGGTTAGACATGATGCAGTCGATGACGCCGGTCTGGGCCGCGGCGATAACGCCGTCAAAGTCGTAGAGGCCGAATTCGATCCCCATCCCCAGCCAGGACGCCAGGCGGGTGGCCATCTCGATGTCAAAGCCCGAGAGCCGGTTGTCCTTGTAGTAGCTGAAGGGCTGCACGAACCCGGTGGTCCCCACCTTCAGCGTGACCTCCGGGTCCTCGGGCAGGGGGATGTCGGGCATGGTCTCTTCCGCCCGTTCTATCCACCGGCTCTTCATATCGTCCAGCGTCCCGTCGGCCTTGATGGAGTCCAGGAACGCGTTTATATTCTCCAGCAGGTCAGGGATGTCCGTCTTGCGGGACACGCCGATGGCGATGTCCGTGATGTCCCCAAAGGTCTCGTCCAGGACCTTGACCCCCGTCAAGCCGTTGGACAGGGCGTAGCGGAGCATGGTGGCGTCGAAGGCGAAGGCGTCCAGCTTCCCCTGCTGCACGGCCAGGTACCCGGTCGCGCTGTCGGAGTAGCGGTTGATGGTCACGTTGTGGAACGTCTCAGTCACGATCGCGTCGCCGGAGGAGCCCATGGCCACGCCCACGGTGCGCCCCGGCTGGTCCAGATCCGCCAGCGTGGTGATGACGTCGTCCTTCTCACCGCAGCCTGCCATCAGGCAGACCAGCGTAAGGACCGTCAGCGCCAGCGCGGCTGCCCGCGCCCATTTGGAATATCCCTTCATAGTCGCTCCTCCTCGTTTGCGGCCGGGAAAAAGCCCCGGTTCAGGTCTCTCGGCGCCTCCCTTTCCGATATGCCGGTGGAAACTCTGAACAGGAAAACTATAATAATCTTAAATCATCAACATGATAATGCTATCATTTCCGCTCAAACTGCTTCATATAGGAGAGATACAGCTGCTCGGCGTGGGTCAGCTCCGCCGGGGGCCGGTGGCCCAGACCGTAGACGAAGGATATGGAGGGCTCCAGCTCCACACAGCGCACGTCCGGGTCCTCCGCCAGGGCGGCGGCGAACTCCCGGGCGTGGAGGGAAACGCCCATCCCCGCCTTCACCAGGTCGATGCAGCCGATGGAGCTGCCCTCGTACACCACCTGGGGCACCACGCCCGCCCGGCGGAAGGCGGCCTTGATCAGCGCGGAGACGGAGCCGCCCCGGGAGGGCAGCAGCAGCCGCTCTTCACCCAGCTGCTCCAATGTCACGCGCCCCGCCGCGGCGCAGGGGTGGTCCCGGCGCAGCAGCGCCACCACGGCGCTCTTCTCCATGGGCATGAAGGTGTAGTCCCCGGCTCCGGCAAAATTGGAATAAGTGGGGAAGATGTTCACCGTCTTTTTCTGGAACATCTCGTACAGGACCAGCTCGTCTGCCTCCACCATGGAGAAGGTGAGCTCCGGATAGGCCTCCCGGAAGCCGGTGATGTACTTGGCCATGTCATAATACTGGGGGTGCTGCATCACGGCGATGGTTAGGGAGGTGGAGGACCGGTGCTTCAAGTCGTCCAAGGCGATCTCCGAGTCCATGCACAGGGCCGCAAGCTTCTTGGCGTAGGGCAGATACAGCGCTCCCGCCTCGCTGAGACGGATGCTGCGGGTGGTGCGGTTGAAAAGGGGCATCCCCAGCTCCTTTTCCAACGCCTGGATGTGTTTGGAGATGGAGGACTGGGAGATGAACAGGCGGGCCGCGGCCTCGCTGAAGCTGCCGCATTCCGCCAGCATCACGAATTCCCGGATGTAGCTGATGTCCATAGGCGCCTCCCTGAACTGATATATTCCTGGGCAGAATAAATCATACCCTATTTGGAATTGTTTTGCAAGCGTATAAAGGATATATTTGTATCAGACAGTTTTTTGTCGAACTTTAACAAAGAAGAGACATGCAAGGAGGAAAACAACATGCTATTCCAGGTGTATGGAGACAACTCCATCTATCAGGTGGTGGGCTGGGTCCTGGTGTTCCTGGGCCTCATCCTCACTAACGAGATCCAGCGGCGCTCCAAGCTGGGCGGCTACGGCTTCTTCGTGGGCATCCTGGGCGCGCTGACGGTGTACTTCATCGCCATCTATGTGGGCGCGGCCAAGGGCGCGGAGTGGGCTCTGCATAACCCCACCTACATCTACATGAACAGCTGGTTCCACTACGCCAAGCTGTACGCCGCCAGCATCGGCTGCATCGGCTTCATGTGGCTGAAGTACAAGCACTGCCTGGGCAAAAAAGACTGGTTCAAGTGCTATCCCTTCGTCATCGTGGCCATCAACATCCTCATCGCCGTGGCCAGCGACTTCGAGAGTGCCGTCAAGGGCTCCATCGCCCTGGCCAACACCGGCAGCCGCTGGTGGCTGTCCAGCGAGGGCGTGTGGCTGTACGGCGGCTGGTGGAACTGGGCCAACGGTCTGGCCGGCATCATCAACATCCTGTGCATGACCGGCTGGTGGGGCATCTACTCCTCCAAGAAGCACGACGACATGCTCTGGCCCGACATGACCTGGGTCTACATCGTGGCCTATGACATCTGGAACTTCGTGTACACCTATCTGAATCTGCCCACCCACTCCTGGTACTGTGGTTTCGCGCTGCTGCTGGCCCCCACCGTGGCGGCCATCTTCTGGAACAAGGGTGGCTGGATCCAGAACCGGGCCAACACCCTGGCCACCTGGTGCATGTTCGCCCAGGTGTTCCCCATGTTCCAGGACTACAGCCGCTTCTCCGTGATCCCCAGCCTGTACGCCGACGGCATCATGGACCCGGCCGTCCATCCCACGCTGGCCGATCCCCGCGCCCAGGGCGTGGTGGCCGTGCTCAGCATCCTCATCAACTGCGCCGCCCTGGCCCTCATCATCAAGCGGGCCAAGAAGCAGCACATCAACCCCTACAAGCAGGAAGTCTTCAAGGGCACCCGGGACTTCGAGGAGGCCATGGCCCGCGCCGAGTGAGCGGCATCCAACGGAATACGTATCCCCCCAAACATATACCCTATGCCTCCCTCGGGGGGCATAGGGCCTGCTAAATGAGGAGAGAATTATGGCTGATATACATGATCCCAATCCCGATAAAGTCGTGCGGGCGGAACCCATGCGGGAGCCCATCGCCAAGCTGGGCAAGCTCATCACGGACCGCATCCCCCAGAAGCTGGGCCTCAAGAAGATCACCAAGGACGACCCGGAGTACTGGGCCCTGTCCGCCATCCTCACCGACGAGGAGGCGGAGTTCGCCATGAAGCTGGGCGTGCGCAAGCCCAAGACCTTCAAGCAGCTCCAGGAGCTGTCCGGCATGGAGACGGAGAAGCTGGAGAAGATGCTGGAGCATCTGAGCTGGCTGGGCATCCTGGAGTACAACTGGGAGAACCTGGACGGCAAGAACCCCCAGCACGAGAAGCGCTGGGTCCTGCCCATGTACGTGCCCGGCAGCGCCGAGTTCACCAACATGAACATGGACGTGATCGGCGCTCACCCGGAGATGGGCCGGTTCTTTGAGCGGATGAGCTTCCTGCCCCTGACCAAGGTCACCCCCATGGTGCCCCCCGGAGGCGCCGGCATCGGCATGCACGTCATCCCCGTGGAGAAGGCCATCGAGATGGAGGATCAGTCCGTCTCCCTGGAGCACATCTCCCACTGGCTGGACAAGTACGAGGGCAAGTACGCCGCCAGCCCCTGCTCCTGCCGCCGGTCCCGCCAGACCTATGAGGAGGGCTGCGCCGACGACTTCATGGACTGGTGCGTGGCCGTGGGCGACATGGCCGACTACGTGGTGGAGACCAACAAGGGCGGCCGGTACATCACCAAGGAGGAGGCCCTGGCCATCTTCCAGAAGGCCGAGGACAACGGCTTCGTCCACCAGATCACCAACATCGACGGCGAGAACAAGATCTTCGCCATCTGCAACTGCAACGTGAACGTGTGCTACGCCCTGCGGACCAGCCAGCTGTTCAACACCCCCAACATGTCCCGCTCCGCCTACGTGGCCCACGTGGACAAGAACGAGTGCGTGGCCTGCGGCCGGTGCGTGGAGTACTGCCCCGCCGGCGCGGTGAAGCTGGGCCAGAAGCTGTGCAAGGCCGACGGCAGCGAGGTCACCTATCCCCGCCAGCCCCTGCCCAGCGAGCAGAGCTGGGGCGAGCACATGTGGACCGTGGATTACCGGGACAAGAACCGGATAAATTCCCACGAGTCCGGTACCTCCCCCTGTAAGACCGCCTGCCCGGCCCACATCGCCGTGCAGGGCTATCTGAAGCTGGCCGCCCAGGGCAAGTACACCGAGGCCCTCCAGCTCATCAAGAGGGAAAATCCCTTCCCCGCCGTGTGCGGCCGCATCTGCAACCGCCGGTGCGAGGACGCCTGCACCCGGGGCACTGTGGACCAGGCCGTGGCCATCGATGAGGTGAAGCGCTTCATCGCCCAGCAGGATCTGGACGCCAAAACGCGCTTCATCCCCCAGAAGGTCATCCCCAAGGTCCAGGGCGAATTCGAGGAGAAGATCGCCATCATCGGCGGCGGCCCCGCGGGCATGAGCTGCGCCTATTATCTCGCGGAGAAGGGCTACCGGCCCACCGTGTTTGAAAAAGAGGCCCGGCCCGGCGGCATGCTTATGAACGGCATCCCCTCCTTCCGTCTGGAGAAAGACGTGGTGGAGGCGGAGATTGATGTGCTGCGGGAAATGGGCGTGGAATTCAAGTGCGGCGTGGAGGTCGGCAAGGACGTGACCATCGCCCAGCTCCGGGAGCAGGGCTACAAGGGCTTCTACGTGGCCGTGGGCCTGCAGTCCGGCGGGAAGCTGGGCGTGCCCGGCGACGACGCTAAGGGCGTGACCGCGGGCATCGACTTCATGCGGGCCGTCAACCTGGAGGGCAAGGTCAGCCTCACCGGCAAGGTGGTGGTCATCGGCGGCGGCAACATCGCCGCGGACGTGGCCCGCACCGCCGTACGCTGCGGCGCCCAGAGCGTGACCATGTACTGCCTGGAGGGCTACGACGACATGCCCATGGGCGAGGAGGACCGGTCCGAGTGCGAGCGGGACGGCATCGCCATCCACGCGGGCTGGGGTCAGACCGAGATCGTGGCCAAGGACGGCAAGTGCGCTGGTATCAAGTTCCGCAAGTGCCTCTCTGTCAAGAATGCGGAAGGCCGTTTCGCCCCTGTGTTTGACGACAGCCAGACCGAGACGGCGGAATGTGAGACGGTCCTGTACTGCATCGGCCAGAAGGTGGACTGGAAGCAGCTGCTCACCGGCACCAAGGTGGAGTTCAACCCCAACGGCACCGCCAAGGCGGACCCGGTCACCTATCAGACCGCCGAGCCGGACATCTTCGTGGGCGGCGACGCCTACACCGGCCAGAAGTTTGCCATCGACGCCATCGCCGCCGGCCACCAGGGCGCCGTGAGCCTGCACCGGTTCGTGCAGCCCCACTCCAGCCTGACCATCGGCCGCAACCCCAACCACTTCGTGGAGATGAACAAGCAGGACATCAAGATCAACGAGGAGTCCTTCGACAACACGCCACGCCAGCGTATCGGCTACAACGAGGCCCTGCGCAAGACCTTCCGGGACGAGCGCATCCCCTTCACCGAGGAACAGGTGAAGAAGGAGACCGCCCGGTGCCTGGGCTGCGGCGCGTCCATCGTGGACCCCAACAAGTGCATCGGCTGTGGCGTGTGCACCACCAAGTGCGCCTTCGGCGCCATCACCCTGCACCGCGACCGGCCCGAGTGTACCCACATGATCCCCGCGGAGGATAAGCTGAAGGAGATCCTTCCTTACGCCGCCAAGCAGGCCATCCACATCAAGTTCGGCAAGAAGAACCAAAATGCATGAGCTTGGCGTGGTGTTCCACGTGATCGACAGCCTGAAAAAGGTGGCGGCCGAAAACGGCGTGGAGCAGATCAGCAAGGTGACCCTCCAGCTGGGCGAGGTGTCCACCGTCATCCCCAGCTACCTGGCCGACTGCTGGAAATGGGCGTCGGCCAGGGAGCCGCTGGTGAACGGGGCGGAGCTCCTCATCGAGCCCATCAAAGCCATAAGCTGGTGCGAGGACTGCCAAAAGCAGTACGGCACCATAGAACACGGCCGGGAATGCCCCTACTGCGGCGGCGGGAACACCTGGCTTTTGCAGGGGAACGAATTCATGATCAAGGAGATAGAGGTCCCGGGACCGGAGGAGGAGAGCCATGGATAAGGTGCGCGTCATCGAGGTCAAGCAGAGCGTCTTTGCCGACAACGATGCCGAGGCGGAGCGCATCCGCCGGGAACTGAAGGAGAAGAAGACCTTTCTCATCAACCTCATGAGCTCCCCCGGCGCGGGGAAGACCACCACTCTGAAGAGGACCATCGCCGACCTGAAAGACAAGATACGCATCGGCGTCATGGAGGCGGATATCGACGCCACCGTGGACGCGGAGGCCATCGCCGCCGCCGGCGCCAAGGCTATCCAGATCCACACCGGCGGCATGTGCCACTTGGACGCGGGCATGACCGAGCAGGGCCTTCAGGAGATCGGCGCGGAGGATTTCGACCTGGTGGTGCTGGAGAACGTTGGCAATCTGGTGTGCCCGGCGGAGTTCGACACCGGCGCCAGCAGGAATGTGGCCATCCTCTCCGTGCCCGAGGGCCATGACAAGCCGCTGAAATACCCCCTGATGTTCCAGGTCTGTCAGGCGCTCGTCATCAACAAGATCGACGTGCTGCCGTATTTTGACTTCGACATGGACAAGGTGGTGTCCTACGCGAAGATGCGCAATCCGGCCATCGAGATCTTCCCTGTGTCTGCCAAGACCGGGGAGGGGTTTGACGCCTGGGAGAACTGGCTGCGGCAGCAGACCGCTGCCTGGAACAGCTGAATATACCCAACACAGCAAAAGCCGCCGGCGTGAACCGGCGGCTTTTCTGCGCTCATATTCAGTCCTCTGTCAGT
Source organism: uncultured Oscillospiraceae bacterium (assembly GCA_947581795.1). Classification (GTDB taxonomy): domain Bacteria; phylum Bacillota; class Clostridia; order Oscillospirales; family Oscillospiraceae; genus CAJOIG01. The sequence goes on along the minus strand of CANPVS010000012.1, from coordinate 20,496 downwards.
ATCTTTTGCACACGGGCCAGGTCCATCTCTTCCAGCACGTAGTCCGCGTTCGGGAGCGGCTCCTGAGGGGAGATGTTGGAGCGGATGTATACAGAGGAAAGCCCCACGGCCTGGGCGCCCCGGATGTCGCAGGCGCCATCGTTGCCCACCATGACGGCGTCCTCCGGACGGATGTGTTGCTGGCTCAGGAGCAGCTCAAAAAACCGCCGGTCCGGCTTTTTGACGCCGTAGTCGGAGGAGAGGTAGATGGCGTCGAAATACTGCTCCAGCCCCAGGCTCCTGAGTTCATACATGGTGAAGATGCGCTGGGCGTTGGACAAAAGCCACACCCGCTGACCGCTGGCCCGCAGGGCTTTTAAGAGCTCCTCCGCGCCGTCGTAGAGACGGATGTAGTCCAGTGAACACTTGCGGAAATACTCCCCCGTGCGGACGGCCAGGGCCATGTCGGCCCGGACGCCCTTTTCCTGAAATAACGCCAGGAAGACCTTCTCGATCTGTATCTCCGGGTGTGCCTCGTGGGCGTCGCCGGGGCGGCCGGGAGCCTGCTCCATTTGGCGGATGAGGGAGAAATAGCCGTCCCGCAGGGCCTGCGGCGTGTATTCCGCGCCCTGTGCCCCGTACCAGTGGGTCATTTCTTCCCACAGCCGGGGCGACTGCTCGTCGGTGCGGATGTCCACCAGCGTGCCGTACAAATCAAAAATGCAATCCCGCCAGCGGCTCATTCAGACGCCTCCTCAATGCGCTCCAAAGCCTCATATACCCGCAACAGTTCGCCCACGCTCCAGGCCTGGGCGAAGCAGCCCTTGGAGGGGCCGGGCTCGCCGCCGTCGTATATCTCGGGAAGCTGCCCCAGGCAGCCCTCCCGGAGCAGGGCGGGCACGTTCTCCAGCATCCGCCGGACCTGAACTGCCGCCTGGGGCGTGTTCCCGTGGACCTTGAGATAAGCCAGGTACCAGGCGCCCAGGGGATAGGGCCAGACTGTGCCCTGATGGTAGGCCATGTCCCGCTCCCGCTGGGGGCCACCGTAGAAGGGGTGGAACTCCGGGTCTTCCGGGGACAGGGTCCGCAGGCCAAAGGGGGTATAAAGATGGTGATAGACCGTCTCCACGACCCGCCGTTCCTGGTCGGGGGAGAGCATGGTGAAAGGCATGGTCACCGCCCAGATCTGGTTGCAGCGGAGCTGCTCGTCCGCTTTGGCGCCGGAGAGCACATCTTTGAGATACCCCCGGTCCTCCATCCAGAACTTCTCCACGAAGGACCGGCGGACCTTCTCCGCCAGCGCCTCGTATTCACTGCCGCTTTCGCCAACGATGGGAGCCAGGCGGGCCAGGAGCCGCAGGGCGCTGTACCAGTAGGCGTTGATCTCTACCGGCTTGCCGTGGCGTGGGGTGGGGAGGATGTCGCCGATGCGCACGTCCATCCATGTGACCTGGTCCAGGCCCTCCCCGGCCCGGATGAGGCCGTCGGCGTCCATGGCGATGGCGAAGCGGGTCCCGGTCTCATAGGCCCGGACGATGCGCTCCAGCGCGGGCCATGCCTCCCGGATAAAGGCGTCGTCCGCGGTCCTTTGATAGTAGAGCCAGACGCAGTTTATGAGCAGCAGCGGCGCGTCGGCGGAGTTATACATGGGTTGGGTCTCGCCCTCGGGGAAGAGGTTGGGCACCAGCCCGTCCTTCTCGTAGGCCAGGAAGGTGCGCAGGATGTCCCGGGCCGTGTCGTACTGCCCCCGGGTCAGGACGCAGCCGGGCAGGGCGATCATAGTGTCCCGGCCCCAGTCCCCGAAGAAAGGGAAGCCTGCCAGGATGGTCTTGCCGCCGGAACCGGGGCGGTCGGCGATGAAGGCATCGGCGGCCCGGGCCAGCTCCCGGGCGGCGGGATCCCGGAAGCCGGAGCGCTCCAACAGGGCGGCCTGCCGTGCCTCCGCCTCGCGGAGGATAGTTTCAGCGGTTTTGTCTGTAGGGGCGGCAGAGAAGGTAAGCTCCAACTTGCCCGTTTTTCCGGCGGGCACGGTCAGAGAGGCGGCGCAGCAAGTGAGGCCCACGCCGCCGGGGGCCCGGCCGTCCTTCTCGTCGTCGGCGTAGTAGAGCGTCTCATATCCCGTGGGAACGGAGGTCAGGTCACCCGTGGATGTTATATGTACCGTCATGCCGCCGCAGGATACCGCGCCGTCCCCGTATTGAACAGGCCGGGGCTCCTGGGGCGGCTCGCCCTTGGGGGCGAACTGGAACGCCGGCGTCACCCGCAATGTGCAGGGCGCGCCCGAGCGGTTCTCCACCGTGTAGACGACCGCCGCGGTGTTGGCCCCGTGCTCCATGGCGCACCGGCGGGTGACGAGGACGCCGCCCGTCTCATATTCCCAGCGGGGGAGCCCGTCCCAGACGAAGGACTGCAGCCGGCGGTAGCCGTCCTCGTCGGGCGCGCCGTCACGAAAGCGCTGGGAGGAGAGAAAGACCGGGCCCGCCCCCGTGTCCAGCGTCTCTGAGAGCCGGTGGACGAGACAGGACCGCCGGTTGGGGGACCGGGCGGCCAGGAGAAGGCCCTGGTCGCAGCGGGAGACGGAAAAGGCGGCCGAGGCGGAGGCAAAGCCCCCCAGCCCGTTGGTCAGAAGCCAGCAGGCCGCCTCCGCCTGGGGCAGCGTAGTCATATCCTTTTGTTCAAAGGTAAAACGCATGGGTCCTCCTTCTCAGCGCTGGCCCAGGATCAGGGCGGATACCGGCGCCAGGGGAGAGGCGCCCGTTATAACCTTTGGCGAGCGCCAGAGGAAGCTGGATGTTTCGTCCACCAGTATGTCCCATTTGCCCTGGGGCAGTGGCAGTTCGATGGCGTCCTCCTGGACGCTGTAGGCCAGCAGGAGCCGCCGCCATGGGCAGTATTCCCCGGTGTTGTCTAGTAAAACGGCCGCGCAGCCGTCCACAGGCGCTGTGACGGAAAGAACGCGCGCAGCCGCCCGGGGCGTCTTGTCCTGGAGGCCGGGGAGCTGTATCCGCAGGGCGATGAGGCCCCGGTAGTAGTCCACCAGCTCCCGGTTCTCCCAGGCACGGGACCAGTCCAGCCGGTTGAGGTCGGGCGGGGCGTTATAGGAGTTTTTGAGGCCCTGCTTCGTGCGGGCAAACTCCTCGCCGGCCAGGAAAAAGAGATGCCCCTGGCAGGTGAAGAGCATGGCTGCCGCCAGTCGGTTTTGCCGCAGCAGTTCCGGGGGACAGGTCTGGGCCTTGGGGTCCTGACCGGCGGCCAGGACCAGCTTATCCCACAGCGTCCAGTCGTCGTGGCAGGAGAGATAGCTGACCGTCTGGGAGGGGGCCTTCACCGTGGCGCCCGGACAGCCGGACCAGCCCTTGACGCAGTTGGCAAGGCTCTCCAGACCCAGCCCGCCGCCGTTGACGAACCCCTTGTCCTCCGGCTGACCCAGGCCGCCCTTCACCGCGTCCCGGATGTTGTCGCAGAAGGCGGCGACGCGGGGGTCAAGCTGGGTCAGATTGCCCTTGTGGGCCAGCACTGTCCCCGGCCGGGCCGCGGTGTCCCCAGCGGACCAGGGCTCGCCCAGCATCAGCTTCTCGCCGGGACCGAAGCGCCGGTCCAGCTCCCACCGGATGCGGTTCAGGAGCGGCACATCCAAAAGCCCCATCAGGTCGAAGCGGAAGCCGTCGATATGGTATTCTTCCGCCCAGTAGAGGACGGAGTCCAGGATGTATTTGGCGCACATGCTCCGCTCCGAGGCCAGGTCATTGCCGCACCCGGAGCCGTTGGAGGGGGCGCCGTCCTCGTTCTGGCGATAGTAGTACCAGGGCACGGTGCGCCACAGCCAGGAATCCAGACGGTAGGTGTGGTTATACACCACGTCCATGATGACCCGGAAGCCGTTTTTGTGCAGGGCCTGCACCGCCTGCTTCAGCTCCCAGACCCGCACCTCGCCCCGGGTGGGGTCAGTGGCGTAGGAGCCCTCCGGGATGTTGTAGTTCACCGGATCGTAGCCCCAGTTATATTGGTCCGGGGCGCCGGCCTCGTCCACCGAGCCGAAGTCGTACACGGGCATGAGCTGTACGTGCGTCACCCCCAGCCGCCGCAGATAGCTGAGGCATGTGGGATGCTCCCCATCGCCGTTGAGCGTGGTGTCCTCCAGGCACAGGGCCAGATATTTGCCCCGGACCTGTTGCGACACTCCGGAGGCGGGGTCCCAGGAGAAGTCCTTCACGTGTAGCTCGTATATCACCGTCTCCGGCGGGAGGGGAGGGGCCTTGTCCTCTTCCCAGCCCTCCGGGTCGGTGCGTCGCGTGTCCAGGACCATGCTCCGAGCGCCGTTGACGCCGCAGGCCCGGGCATAGGGATCCGCGGTGGCGCGGGAAACTCCATCCACCGTGACCATGTAGTCGTAATAGAACCCGTCCAGGTTTTCATCCGTGGCATAGCGCCACAGGCCCTTATCCTCACGCATGAGGGGGACCTGCCGCAGGCATTCGCTGCCCGCGCCGGTGGGATAGAGCCGGAGAGTCACCTCCTGGGCCGTGGGCGCCCAGAGACGAAATTCCGTCCCATCGGGGGAGCAGAAGCAGCCCAGGGGAGCGTCGCAGTGATATTTCTCCTGAAACTCAGGGGAGTCGAAGAACTGTTTTTCCGTCATGGCCGTTTCCCTCGTCTTATGCGCAGCCGATCACCACGCTGGTCTGTCCGTCCAGGGTGAGAGTGGTGCCGTCCAGGGAGGCGCCGCCCACGCCGATGGCGGCGTTGATACCGGTGATCTCCAGGCCCGTGACGTCGGCCAGCTCCAGGGTGACGGCGTCGGGGGCGGTGTTATGGAGCACCATCACGATGGTATCTTCCCAGTTCGCCATGAAGCCGCCCACGCTGGTGTCCTCCAAGGCCAGGGCGGTATAGGTCCCCCGGGCGATGGCGGGGTTGGCCTTGCGGATCATAATGAGCTTTTTGTAATAGGAATAGAGGCTGTTCTCGTCCGCCGTCTGTTCCGCGGCGGTGGCGGAGACCCGCTCGTGGTCATAGCTCGCGCCCTCCGGGTCGGCGATCGTGTCCCCGTCGCCCCACTCCATTTTGAGCCGGCGGTTGGCGTCGGTGGTGGCCCCGCCCCGGGAGCCCTTCATGCCCAGCTCCTCGCCGTAGTAGATGAAGGGGGAGCCGGAGGAGAGGAGGTAGAGGTTCGCGGCCATCTTCATATACCCGCTGGGGGTGAGATAGCCCGCCGCCCGGTCTGTGTCGTGGTTGGCGATGAAGGGGACGATCATGGCGTCCTCGTTCAGGCCGTGTATCCGGTCCAGATAGGCCTGCACATAGGCGGTGTACTTGTTCACATTGCCGCCTTTGGCGACCTGGGCGATGGAGCCGTTGGCCTGGGAGGTAGTGAAGTCAAAGCAGTTGAGGGCGGGGACGTACTCATCCGTGACGGTGTCGGAGTCCCAGACCTCCGCCACGGCGTAGACCTCCGGGTCAACAGCCCGCAGCTGGTCCATATACCACACCCAGAACCCGGCGCTGCGCCCGTTGTCGCCAAAATAGATGTACTTGGCCGCGTCGAAGCGGAAGCCGTCCACACCCAGGTCCATGTAGTATTTGGCCACATCCAGCACCGCCTGGCGCACGGCGTCGTTATCATAGTTCAGCTCCGGCATGGCGGGGGAGAAGTTGCTCTCGTAATAGATATCCGTGCCGTCCAGCTTTGTGAAGGTCATGCCGGCGGGCACAGGCTCTCCCTCGGTGTAGTAGGAGTAGAAATCATAATAAGGGTCCTCCGTGTCACCGGCGCGGTGGGCGTCGGCGAAGGATTGGAACCAGGGGTTGCCCGTGCCGGTGTGGTTCAGGACCAGGTCCAGTATCACCTTCACGCCCCGCTCGTGGCACAGAGCCACCAGTTCCCGCAGGTCCTCCTCCGTGCCGAAGGCGGGATCAATGGCGTAGTAGTCGTCCACATCGTATTTGTGGTAGCTGGCGGATGTGAAAATGGGAGACAGCCAAAGACCCTCCACCCCCAGGCTGAGGCCGGAGTCCGGGTCGCCGTCGTTTAAGTAATCCATCCGGTTGATAATGCCCCGCAGGTCGCCCACGCCGTCCCCGTTGGAGTCAGAGAAGGAGCCAACGAATATCTCGTAGAAGACCCGGTAGTTGTCGTCGGGGACGGCCGCCGGCAGGAGGGAGGCATCGTCGATGACCGCCTCACCGGCCGCCAGAGCCAGGTTGCCCGGAAGCAGCAGGGCCAGGGCCAGAAGAAGGGCAAATATACGTTTCATGAGGTGTTCCTCCGTTCATATCAGCGTATCTCCTATGCTACCGAAAAACGACAAAAAGTCAATAGGAAATCAAGGGGATATTGTATGCTTTGCTTGTATATCACAGCAAATTATGATATGTTTAAGAAGAGGTGAGGAGAGGATGAACAGCCGGATCACAGAGCTGTACAGCGACGCGGACATGGCGGGGCTGGCGGGGCGTATCAGACGCTGCAAGGTCTTTTGCTGGGCCCTGGCATTGGCGGCGCTGGCGGCCTGTATCACCATGATCATGCTGACGAATACCGCCAACGCCCCGCGCATGGAAGGGGCCACCGTCGCGGTGAGCACTGTCGCGGGCTGGGTCGTGTTATACGTCTTTCTGTTCATGCAGACCCCGGCCAGGCGGGAGCTTGCCCACGCCCGGATGCTCCGCCAGGAGGAGCGGGAGCGGGTGGAGGGCGCCGTAGCCGTGAAGGAGGAGCGGTTCACCATCCGCAAGAGCGTGGCGGTCCGGCGGGTGGAGGTGACCGTCGGAGACGAGACCCAGCGGCTGCTGGTGTGCGACAGTCGTTCCAAGGACCTGGTGTCGGCCCGTCCGGCGGTTTTGTATGTGTGCCACGGCTATGTGGCCGCCTATGAGGTGACGGCATGAGAGCGATAAAAAACATTTTGTCCCAGCTGCATACCTTCGTGCTGTGGCTGCTGGCCTCGGCCATCTTCTGGGGCTGGATATTCACCTTCGTCACCGACACATCTGTGGAGAAGAAGATCACGGTCTACTGCGAGGTGCCCCAGATGGAGGACAGACTCCTGGCGGCGGCCCTGGAGGAGGATATGCCGGAGGGCCTTCGCATGATCAAGGTCCACCCCTTCAGCTACGTGATGTTCGACATGGAATCCATCGGCAAGGGGGACATCTTCATTGTGCCTGCCGCCGACCGGGAGGAGCTGGCGGAGTACCTGGCCCCCGGGGAAGGGGAGAAGATCTACGACACAGCCTCCGGCGAGGGCGCCGCGAAAACCTACATCCAGTACGGGAATGAGGACTATTACCTGTATCTGGGCTCCGGCTCGGTACACATAGAAGACGGGAAAGCACAGGCGGTGGCCCAGCGGCTGCTGGCCATGCCATAAGAGAGGAGAAGGAGATATGAAGAAACTGCTTGCTTGGATCATGACGCTGTCGGTGCTCTGCGGGCTGGGAACCTGCGTTGCGTTCGCTGACGGTGGGGAAGACCCCATCTGGGTGGAGAAGGTGGAGGGCCTGCCAGAGGATTTCATCCTGGGCGTGGACGCCTCCTCCGTCATTGCGGAGGAGGAAAGCGGCGTCAACTATTATAACTTCGTCGGGGAAGAGCAGGACGTGTTCGCCACCCTGGCGGAGAGCGGCGTCACCCACATCCGGGTTCGGGTGTGGAACCACCCCTATGACGCCGAAGGAAACGGTTACGGCGGCGGCAACAATGACATTGAAAAGGCCGCCCAGATCGGCCGGCGGGCCGCTAAGTACGGCCTTAAGCTGATCGTGGACTTCCACTACTCCGACTTCTGGGCGGACCCGGGCAAGCAGATGGTCCCTCTGGAGTGGGCGGACATGGATCTCGCGGAGAAGACCGAGGCCCTGTATGCCTATACCGGCGAGAGCCTTGAAAAGCTGAACGAGGCCGGGGCGGACGTGGCCATGGTGCAGCTGGGCAACGAGACCACCGGCGCCATGTGCGGCGAGACGGACTGGGACAACATCCTGACGCTCATGGAGGCCGGCAGCCGGGCGGTGCGGGAGCAGTGCCCCGACGCGCTGGTGGCGGTCCACTTCACCAACCCGGAGCGGGGCGGCGCCTACGCCGACTACGCCAAGCGGCTGGACGAATTCGGTCTGGATTACGACGTGTTCGCCAGCTCCTACTATCCCTATTGGCACGGCACATTGGACAACCTCTCCTCGGTGCTGGGCCAGGTGGCGGCGACCTACGGCAAAAAGGTGATGGTCATGGAGACCTCTTACGCCTATACGGTGGAGGACACCGACTTCAACGGCAACACCATCGGCGAGGACAGCGGCGTGGTGAAAAACTACCCCTATACCGTCCAGGGCCAGGCCAATGAGGTCCGGGACGTGATCGACACGGTGGCCCACACGGCCAACGGCATCGGCGTGGTCTACTGGGAGGGCGCCTGGATCACCGTGGGCGGCGCCTCCCAGGCGGAGAACGCGGCCCTCTGGGAGGAGCATGGCTCCGGCTGGGCCAGCAGCTACGCCGCGGTCTATGACCCCAACGACGCGGGCAAGTATTACGGCGGCTGCGCGGTGGACAACCAGGCGCTGTTCGACGCCCAAGGCCATCCGCTGCCGTCCCTGCGGGTATTTGATCTTGTGCGCACCGGCAGCGACGCGCCCATCGTCCCCGACGCCGCCGAGGACGCCATCGTCACGGCGGAGGTGAACGGCGAGATCGCCCTGCCCGAGACGGTGAGCGTCATCATGACCGACAACTCCCGGGAGGATGTGCCGGTGACGTGGGAACTCACCGACGAGCTGGAGCAGCAGATGCGTTCAGGAGGCGGCGAGACCTTCGAGGTCCCGGGCATGGCAGGGGATCTGCCTGTCCGCTGCTTTGTGGACATGGTGGAAGCCGACCTTCTCGTGAACGGCGGATTTGAGGACGGCGATGTGGGCTGGACGGCCACCGACCTGGCCGGGGCCGACGAGCTGTACGTGGAAGACAAGGCCACGGACTCCCTCACCGGCACAAAGCATTTCCATTTCTGGAGCGCGGCGGCCAACTCTGTGGAATTCACCCTGGAGCAGACCGTGGAGGACCTGGCGGCGGGCACGTATGAATATGCCGTCTCCATCATGGGCGGGGACAGCGGCGACAGCGAGGTCTACGCCTATGTGAAAATTGACGGCGAGATGACCGCCCAGGCGCCCATGACCATTACCTCCTACGGGGAGTGGGACACCGGGGAGATTGGAGACATCGAGATCGCCGACGGCCAGACCCTCACCGTGGGCGTCTATGTGAAGTGCGCCGGCGCGGGCGGCGGCGCCTGGGGCAAGATCGACGACGCCACGCTCAAGCCCCAGGCCTGAGAGGCAAACTTGTCTGGAAATCATCTGTAAACAGGAAAGATGTGATTTTGCACAAAAAGTTTTCGCCTTTTTTGGATGAAAAATACTCAACTGGAAACGTTTCTAGTTGTTGAAATGTCACAAATTATCTGATAAAATAAAAGTGGCCAACAGGGGGCGCCCCCTGTTTCCATCCCCGCAGGGCGGGGATGATGGCCATTTACATGAAAAATCTTTTTTTGGAGGCTAAACTATGAAGAAAATCCTTTCCATCGTTCTGGCTCTGGCCATGGTGCTCTCCATGGGCGTCTTCGCCAGCGCCGCCAGCGAACTGGCGGGCGAGTACGACGTCACTGTCTGGGCTCCCGAGGCCGCTGTCTCCCTGACCGAGCAGCAGATCGCTGACTTCAACGCCAGCAATGAGCTGGGCATCACCATCAACGCCACCGTGGAGCCGGTCTCTGAGGCTGACGCGGCTTCCAACATGGACACCGACGTGTCCGCGGGCGCCGATCTGTTCTTCTTCGCTCAGGACCAGCTGTCCCGTATGATCAAGGACGGCGCCGTCACCAAGCTGGGCCAGGGCGCCGCCGCGTTCGTGACCGAGAACAACAGCGCCGGCTCCGTGCTGGCCGCTCAGTCCGGCGAGGACTATTACGCCTATCCTCTGACCGCCGACAACGGCTACTTCATGTACTATGACAAGTCCGTCATCCCCGAGGAGGACGTGGACAGCCTGGAGGCCATCATCGCCGACTGCGAGGCCGCGGGCAAGAACTTCTCCTACGAGCTGGAGAACGCCTGGTACAACGCCGGCGTGTTCTTCGGCACCGGCTGCCACAGCGATTGGTCCACCGAGGACAACACCAACTTCACCCTGGACGACGACTTCAACTCCGAGAACGGTCTGATCGCCGCCAAGGGCATCTACAAGCTGGTCTCCTCCCCCATCTATGTGAACTCCTCCAACGCTGACTTTGCCAGCGGCTCCGCTGTCGTCGTCACCGGCACCTGGAACTACGCCACCATCCTGGAGCAGCTCGGCGACAACTTCGGCGTTGCCGACCTGCCCTCCTTCGAGGTGGACGGCCAGAGCTATCACCTGGGCTCCTACAACGGCTGCAAGCTGCTGGGCGTGAAGCCTCAGGAAGACGCCGTGAAGGGCGCTGCCCTGAACCAGCTGGCTCAGTACCTGACCGGCGCTGAGTGCCAGATCGCGCGCACCGTCGAGTTCGGCTGGGGCCCCTCCAACAATGAGGCCGCCGCCGACGAGTCCGTCACCAGCAACCCCGCTCTGACCGCTCTTGCCGAGCAGAGCGCCTTCTCCGTCCCCCAGCCCAACATCCCGGGCCCCTGGTGGGATATCGCCAAGGTCATCACCACCGACATCAAGGCCTCTGACGGCTCCGACGCCGCCCTGCAGGCTGCTCTGCAGAAGTATGAGGACTCCGTGGGCGCCGCTTCCGGCATTACCCTGGTGAAGTGATCTGCGCGCACCAAAGCCTGTAAAACAGTTGACTTTGGCCTGACCTGAATTTCTCGGCGATTGGCCGGAGCCGCTTTACCGGCTCCGGCCAATTTTATTTAAGTGGGGTGATTAAATGAAACAATACAGCGACCTGGAATATCTGCGCCTTTCCAAGGGGCAGAAATTCTCCTATAAGCTGGGGTCGTTCTTTGCCGCGATCCCCCGGGGCATCGGCCACTTCTTCGCCAATATAGGCAAGTACATAAAAAATGGCGTCGTGGGCCTGGGAAGGGAGCTCGGAGATATCGGAAGCACCTTCGTCCACGGGGATTGGAAGACAAAGACCTCCTTCGTGGTCATGGGCTTCGGCAACCTGGCCCGGGGCCAGATTTTGCGCGGCCTGTTGTTTTTGCTCTTTGAGGCCGTATTCATCATCTACATGATCTTCGGCGGCGCCCACTGGCTGAGCATGCTGCCCAGCCTGGGCAAGGTGGGGCCCAGCAGCGAGTATAACGCCATCCTGGACACCTACACCACCGTCTATAACGACAACTCCTTCAAGATCCTGCTCTACGGTGTGCTCACCTTCTTCTTCATCATCGCCTTTATCTACACCTGGCGTGTGAACGTGAAGCAGAACAAGATCGCCGAGCAGATCCTGAAGTCCGGCAAGAAGCTGAAGGCCGACAAGGACGACCTGCGTTCTATGGTGGACGAAAACTTCCATGCCACGCTGCTCGCCCTGCCCATGACCGGCATCCTGGTATTCACGGTGCTGCCCATCGTGTTCATGATCCTGGTGGCCTTCACCAACTATGACGGCTCCCACAACGGCTACACCAACAACCTGTTCACATGGGTCGGTTTAGATAACTTCAATACGATGCTGTCCTGGTCGGGCGGCGCGGGCGGCGGCCAGTCCTACTCCGCCACCTTCGGCGAGATCCTGGCCTGGACGCTGATCTGGGCTTTCCTGGCCACCTTCACCAACTACTTCCTGGGCATGGGCGTGGCCATGATGATCAACAAGAAGGGCATCCACCTCAAGAAGGTGTGGCGTACCATCCTGGTCATGACCATCGCCATCCCCCAGTTCATCTCCCTGCTGTATGTGTCCAAGATGTTCGCGAGAAACGGCTTGATCAACCTGTCGCTGATGGATCTGGGGTGGATCAAACAACCCCTGCCGTTCTGGGAGGACGCCACCTGGGCCCGCGTCACAGTCGTGCTGATCAATATCTGGATAGGCATCCCCCATCTGATGCTGATCACCACCGGCATCCTGATGAACATCCCCGCGGACCTGTACGAGTCCGCCCGTATCGACGGCGCCAACGCCTGGCAGCAGTACCGGAAGATCACCCTGCCCTACATGCTGTTCATCACCGGCCCCTATCTTCTCACCAGCTTCACCGGCAACATGAACAACTTCAACGTCATCTACCTGCTCACAGGCGGCGCGCCCACGAACCCGGCTGCCTCCGGCGCCGCGGGCTCGGTGGGCTATACGGACCTGCTGATCACGTGGCTGTTCAAGATCACCACCGGCGCCGACTCCCAGTACTATCTGGCCTCCGTGGTCGGCATCATGGTGTTCGTTGTGGTGGCGTTCATATCCCTGGTGGTCTACAACGTGCTGCCGTCCATTAAGAACGAGGAGGATTACCAGTGATGAATAACAAACACCATATGGGTCTGCGGACGCTCAACCGCGTCAGCAACACCGCGATCTACATCCTGCTCATCATCATCAGCGTCGTCTGGCTGATCCCCTTCATTTTCATCGTTCTGCAGTCCTTCCGCGTGGAATCCACCTATCAGGTGGGCTACGTCATCCCCCACCAGTGGGGCTGGCAGAACTACATCAACCTCTGGAACTCCGATTTTAAGCGCTGGTACCTGAACACCTTCATCATCGCGCTGGCCGCGGCGGTGCTGGTCACCGTCATCCAGCTGTGCATGAGCTACACCCTGTCCCGCTTCCGCTTCAAGCTGCGCGGGCCCCTGATGCGGTTCATGCTCATCCTGGGCATGTTCCCCGGGATGCTGACCATGATCATCCTGTACCGTGTTCTGTCTGACCTGGGCCTGACCCAGGCCAACGCGGTGCCCGGCCTGATCCTGGTGAGCGTGGCCTCCTCCGGCATGGGGTACTATGTGTCCAAGGGCTTCTTCGACACCATCCCCAAGTCCCTGGACGAGGCGGCCCGTGTGGACGGCGCGACTCGTGCGCAGGTGCTGTATAAGATCATCCTGCCTCTGTCGAAGCCCATCGTCATCTATACCATCCTGACCGCGTTCATGGGCCCCTGGGGCGACTACGTCTTTGCCCGCTACGTGGCAATGGGTACCTCCGCGGGCTACAACGTGGCCGTCGGTATGTACAGCTGGCTGACCAACGACCAGATCGCCCGGATGTACACCACCTTCTGCGCCGGCGGCGTGATCGTTGCCGTCCCGGTTACGATCCTGTTCCTGTGCCTGCAGAAGTACTACGTCGAGGGCGTTACCGGCGGCGCCGTCAAAGGCTGATTTGAAAGGAGTAGAGGAAAATGGCAAGCGTTAAATTGACGAAGGTCAAAAAGATATACGACAACAAGGTCGTGGCGGTCCACGACTTTGACCTGGACATCCACGATAAGGAATTCGTGGTGTTCGTCGGCCCCTCCGGCTGCGGCAAATCCACCACCCTGCGGATGATCGCCGGCCTGGAGGACATCAGCGAGGGCACCGTGGAGATCGACGGCGAAGTGGTCAACGACCTGCAGCCCAAGGACCGCGGCATCGCCATGGTCTTCCAGAACTACGCCCTGTATCCCCACATGAGCGTGTACGACAACATCGCGTTCTCCCTGCGTCTGCAAAAGGTGCCCGAGGACGTGGTCTATGAGCGCGTCACCAACGCCGCAGAGATCCTGGGCATCACCGAGTACCTCATGCGCAAGCCCCGGGCGCTGTCCGGCGGCCAGCGGCAGCGCGTGGCCATCGGCCGCGCCATGGTGCGTGACTCCAAAGTGTTCCTCATGGACGAACCCCTGTCCAACCTGGACGCCAAGCTCCGCAACCAGATGCGCGCCGAGATCATCTTGCTGCGGCAGAAGCTGGACACCACCTTCATCTACGTCACCCATGACCAGACCGAGGCCATGACCCTGGGCGACCGGATCGTCATCATGAAGGACGGCTACATCATGCAGGTCGGCACCCCCACCGAGGTGTTCGAGATGCCCGAGAACCTGTTCGTGGCCGAGTTCATCGGCGCCCCCAAGATGAATATTATCAAGACCAGCCTGGTCCGGGAGGGTGACAAGTACTTCGTCACTCCCTTCGGCGCCAAGATCCCCGTGACCGGCGAGAAGGGCAAGAAGCTTCTGGAGAAGGACGTCAAGTCCAAGGACATCCTCCTGGGCGTCCGTCCCGAGCATATGGTCCTGGGCGGCGAAGGCCAGGCGGCCATCGGCTGCACCCTGGTGGTGAACGAGATGATGGGCTCCGAGTTCCATCTGCACGTGGATACCGCCGACGGCACCCGCCTCATCGTACGCGTGCCCACTCTGGACCTGGATACGGCGGGCCGCAGCGCGCTGACAGCGGGCCAGAAGCTGAACGTCACCTTCGAGGGCAAGGCCATGCACTTCTTCGATCCCGAGACGGAGAAGAACCTGCTGGTGTGATATCACCTCAGTCAGACTGTCAAAGAATCAATAGAGAGGACGCGAAGGCCGGTCAGGCCGAGCCGCGCGGCTTTCCCGCGCGTGAAGTCAAAAGCCGCTGTACGACAGGCTTTTGACTTCCTGCCGGCGGGATCCACTCTCGCCGAGCAGTTTCAATCTGAGCGGTCAAGAACTCGTTTTTTGACAAGCTCGCCGCCGTTTTCGGGTTACCCGGAAACGGCGGTTTTTCATGCGGCGGCCATCGGAAAAGTGGTGTGTGATTTAATGATTAGCTCTCATTGCTTGACCGCGCCGGATACTGTGATATAATTACCTGTTGGAAAAAACCTGTTATTGGGAGGCATTTTCAAATGGGCAATCTTCGTACGATCAAGAATAAGATGCGGCTGGACCCGGACCTGCGCAAGACCCTGATTCGCAGCACGCCGGACGAGATTCTCATCGACGTGGACGGCGACAGCCTGCCCGACGTGGTGCTGCTGGACTCCACCGGCGACGGCGATATCGACACCCTGGCGGTGGACCTGACCGGCGACGGCGAATTCAACCTGTACTTCCATGACTCCGACGCCAACGGCATCCCCGATCTGGTCTTCCTGGTGGACGGGGACGAGGCCGAGCTTTTGGGCGTTGGCCAGGAGGTGGAGGACGCCATGATCCAGGCGGCCCAGGACATCTTCGCCATGATGGCCCTGGAGGACTACGTGGCCGCGGCCCTGGACGAGGCTCTGGAGGAGCTCCAGAAGGAGATCGACGAGGCCCGCAGGGAGCTGCGCCGCTGAGGTACATCCGTATACGCACACGCATGGCCATCCGCGGAAGGCCATGCGTGTCTGCTTGCGGGAGCTGGCGGGGAAGGGAGCAGTTTTGGTCAAAAAGGCGTTCCTGCCCATTTCTTCCGCGCCCTTGATGTGGTATCATAAGCGGTAAGCGCAAGAGGGAGAGATACCATCCATGGATTTGCGAGTGATCTGTACAATCGCCGTCGCCTACCTGTCCGGGAGCGTACTGTCCGCGGAGGTGGCCGGGACGCTGCTGGGGAAGCGGGAGCTTCTGCAATTGAGCGAGGACAAGAACCCCGGCACCGTGAACGCCTTCAAATACTGCGGCTTCTGGTGCGGCGTGCTCACCCTGACGGGCGATCTGGTCAAGGGCTTTCTGCCCGTGTACCTGTATCTGCACGCCGCCGAGCCGCCTGAACGCTGGGCGTTGCCCCTGGTGATGGCGGCGCCGGTGATCGGCCACATTTTCCCCATTTTCCACCGGTTCCATGGGGGGAAGGGCATCGCCGCCACCTTCGGCGTGCTGCTGGGGCTCTGCCCTTACGATATGCCGCTGGTGCTGTTCGCGGCGGTGTTCGTGCTCCTGTCTGTGCCGTTTCGTATAGATCCCACTTTTTACCGCACCTGGATCGCCTACCTGCTCACGCTGGCGGCCATGGCCGCCGTGAAGGTGGCGGCGCCGGTGTTCGTGGGATTTTGCGGCATCACGGCGGTGGTATGCCTGCGGCTGCATCATAGCCGCGAGCCCCGGGAGAAATTGGAGGTAAAACTGTTATGGACGCATTGATGCTGACATGCGGGACCGGCGGGGGACACAACACCGCCTGTGCGGCGGTGGCCCAGGCCATGGCCGCAAGGGGCCACTCCGTCCGGACCCTGAATCCCTATACCCTGAAGAGCGACCAGGTGGCGGAGGTGGTGGACAAGGCCTATATCCTCCTGGCCCAGAAGGCCCCCAGCGCCTTTGGCGCGGCCTATAAGCTGGGCGACGCCTACCGGAAGCTGCCGTTTCCGTCCCCCGTCTACCGGATCAACCGGCTGATGGAGCCGCTGCTGGAGCAATATATCGAGGAGAATCATTTTGACGCGGTGGTGACCACCCATCTGTTCCCCGGAGAGATGCTCACCAGCATGAAGCGGCGAGGGGCAGCCATGCCCCGGACCTATTTCATCGCCACGGACTATGCCTGCATCCCCTTCACGGAGGAGACGGACCTGGACCGGTACATCATCCCCGCCAGGGAGCTGACAGAAGAATTCATCGGCCGGGGCATTGATCCGGAGCGCATCCGCCCCCTGGGCATCCCGGTGCGGCGGCCCTTTTACGGCAAAGAGGACCGGGCGGCCGTCCGGGAACGACTGGGGCTGGACCCGAGCAAAAAAATGATTCTGGTGGCCGGCGGGAGCATCGGCGCGGGGAATATCCAGCAGGTGGTGTCCATCCTTCTGGACCGCTATAGCGGCAGCGCGGAGATCGTCGTGGTCTGCGGCAGCAACCGGGACCTGGAGGAGGACGTGCGCGCGGCCTTCGGCGGGCGGTGCACCGTCCTGGGCTTTACCGATCAGATGGCAGACTACATGAAGGCCTGCGACCTCTATCTCTCCAAGCCGGGCGGCCTTTCTTCCACCGAGGCGGCCGTGGTGGGGACGGCGTTCATCCACATCACCCCCATACCGGGCTGCGAGACCAGCAATATGCACTTTTTCGCGGAGAACGGCATGAGCCTCGCCGTCAACTCGCCGGAGGAGGAGCTTACAGCCGCCTGCGACGAGCTGCTGGACGAGACCCGCCGGGAGCGGATGATCCAGGCCCAGCACCGGGTCATCCCAGGCGACGCAGCCACCGCGATCTGTGAACTCCTGGAAAAGGAATACGAACAGAACAAGACCCCGTGACCGGCCGGTCACGGGGTTTATCATAGCAATAAAACAACAAAAGCGGCAGGAAGTCCATTTCCTGCCGTTTTTCTCAGTTTCTTGGTGTTGGATCGTCGGTGAGGCCGACCAGGTAATCCAGACTCGTCTTGTAGAAGAGAGCCAATCTTACCGCCGACTCCAAGGGGAGAGGCCGCTCGCCGCGCTCGTACTTGGAATACAGGGACTGGTCGCACATTAATTCTTTCGCCACCTGGCGTTGTGTCAGATCCGCATCTTCTCGCAAGTCGCGTATCCGTAGACGCATACTCATCACCAACGCCAATATACAACAGCAGTTCAGGATATATTGACGGATTGGACAATATGTCCTATAATTTGCGTTGGAGGTGAGAATATGCCGGACTATAAGGAGATGTATTAAAAAATGGTTCGTGCCTCTGAGGAGGCTGTCAATATTCTAATATCGGCACAGCGGGATTGTGAGGAAATGTATATCCGTGAGCCACAGCCGGTCGTTCGTATAGTGCCGCCCAATGAACCTGACAAAGACCCGCCCGAATGAGGTAAATATTTTATTTTTCTTCACCCAGAGAGCGGGAGATCATTTCTTCCAGCGCGCCCTGCCGGAGCTCGGCTATCCGGTGAAGGTCCGGAAGGACCTCGTCCCGCATGTTGGAGGCCAGCCAGTAGGAAACACAGCCGAAGGCGATACAGGTGTAGTACCGATGGATGAGGTCCCGGTCATCCGCCGGCAGGCGCCGTCCGTTCAGCACTGTGTCCAGATATATGCCCACCACATTGCCGCAGGTGGACCAGAGATACTGCTCGTACACGTCCCGGCTGGTGGAGTTGTAGATGTGCAGGAGGGCCCGCTTTTTGTCCATGGCCGTCCTGACGATCGTCTCCAGGCAATCCTCCAGGCTCTCCATAGCGGGGTAATTTTTGATGATGGCCTCCGCTTCGTCGTCCACGATCTCCTTGATGAGCTCCGGGATGCCTTGGTAGTGGTAATAGAAGGTGTTGCGGTTGATGCCGCACTCCGAGACGATGTCCTTCACGGTGATCTGGGACAGGGGCCGCTCGTTCAACAGCTTCAGCAGCGCCGCTTTGATGGCGCCGCGGGTCAGGTTCGCCATAACAGAAACGCCCTTTACTTTGGTGATGACCATAAGACTACCGGATTTTCGCAAAAATGTCAACTCGCGCCATAAGGCAAAGCAGGGCGAAACATCGTTAAAATCTATATTAGCACTCTTGACATAAGAGTGCTAATATACTATTATATTCAGAGAGATATTGGGAGGGAGTTCCGCCCGAAGAGAACACGGAGGCATCGACTATGAAAGAGGTAAAGAAACCGAAAAAACCGCTGATATTCTATTACGGCGTCGTACTTGTGGCGCTGCTGCTTTTCAACCTGCTCATCCTGCCCTGGCTGGCCCGGCGGCAGATCCAGGAGGTGGATTACGGCACCTTTATGACCATGACGGAGAATGGGACCCTGGGCGAGGTGCAGATCGAGGGCAACCAGATCCTGTTTACCGACAAGGACATGACCCAGGTCTATAAGACCGGCCCCATGGACGATCCGGGACTGGTGGAGAGGTTGCACGGCGCAGGCGTCACCTTCTCCAGCGAGATCATCGAGCAGGCGTCGCCGCTGGCGTCGCTGCTGCTGTACTGGGTGCTGCCTATCGCCGTGTTCATCGGCATCGGCCAGTTCATGAGCAAGAAGCTCATGGACCGGGCAGGGGGCAACTCCCTGATGTTCAACACGGGCAAGGCCAACGCCAAGGTCTATGTGAGCAGCTCCGACGGCATCCACTTCTCCGACGTGGAGGGCGTGGACGAGGCGGAGGACAACCTGCGGGAGATCGTGGACTACCTGCAAAACCCCGACAAGTACAAGGAGATCGGCGCGTCCATGCCCAAGGGCCTGCTGCTGGTGGGCCCTCCGGGCACCGGCAAGACCATGCTGGCCAAGGCGGTGGCCGGCGAGTCCAACGTGCCCTTCTTTTCCATGTCCGGTTCGGAGTTCGTGGAGATGTTCGTGGGCATGGGCGCGTCCAAGGTCCGTGACCTGTTCCGGCAGGCCAAGGAGAAGGCCCCCTGCATCGTGTTCATCGACGAGATCGACGCCATCGGCGGCAAGCGAAACGCCGGCGGCCCGGGGAGCAACGACGAGCGGGAGCAGACACTCAATCAGCTGCTCACGGAGATGGACGGCTTCGAGGCCAACAACGGCGTCATCATCCTGGCGGCCACCAACCGGCCGGAGTCCCTGGACCCGGCGCTGACCCGGCCAGGCCGCTTCGACCGGCGGGTGCCGGTGGAGCTGCCGGACCTGAAAGGCCGGGAGGCCATTTTGAAGGTTCATGCCAGGAAGGTGAAGGTGGCGGAGGACGTGGACTACGAGAAGGTGGCCCGCATGGCCTCCGGCGCGTCGGGCGCGGAGCTTGCCAACATCGTGAACGAGGCGGCCCTGCGGGCCGTCCGGGACGGGCGGAAGTTCGTCACCCAGGCGGACCTGGAGGAGAGCATCGAGGTCGTGATAGCCGGGTACCAGAAGAAGAACGCCATCCTCACCGACAGGGAAAAGCACATCGTGTCCTACCATGAGATCGGCCACGCCCTGGTGGCGGCCCGCCAGACCAACTCCGCCCCGGTGCAGAAAATCACCATCATTCCCCGGACCTCCGGGGCCCTGGGCTACACCATGCAGGTGGAGGAAGGGGACAAGTACCTGATGAGCCGGGAGGAGATTGAGAACAAGATCGCCACCCTCACCGGCGGCCGGGCCGCGGAGGAGATCGTCTTCGGCGACTACACCACCGGCGCTTCCAACGACATCGAGCAGGCCACCAAGCTGGCCCGGGCCATGATCACCCGCTACGGCATGAGCAAGGATTTCGACATGGTGGCCATGGAGACGGTGACCAACCAGTACCTGGGCGGGGACACGTCTCTGGCCTGCTCCGAGCAGACCTCCGCTGCGATAGACGAGCAGGTAGTTCAGATGGTGAAGAAGCAGCATGAGAAGGCCACAAAGATACTCACCGACGACCGGGCGAAGCTGGACGAGCTGGCGGCGTATCTTTATGAGCACGAGACCATCACCGGCGACGAGTTCATGGGCATCCTGAACAAGTAAGGAACAGCTGGTTTTTGTCGGTTTTCTGGGCAAAACGGCCGCCGTGCATATTGCCTCTTTCCAAAAATAGCATTATAATACCATCTGCTGGGCGGAAAGTATGGCCCGGCAAAGAGGAGAGAGGGATATGAATCTTTTTTTGACGCTGGCGTTTCTGTTTTTCATCGGTTCGGTGTTTGGCTGGGTGCTGGAGCTGTTCTTCCGGCGGTTCATCTCCGCCGCCAACCCGGAGCGGAAGTGGATCAACCCCGGCTT
>CANPVS010000011.1 GCA_947581795.1 uncultured Oscillospiraceae bacterium | reverse complement strand
CAGGGCCGCTCCAGATGGGCGATGGCGTTATAGGGGCAGGCGGCGGCGCACTTGCCGCACTCCCGGCACTTGTTGGGGTCTATGTAGGAGCGGGTAGGGCCCATAGAGATGGCGCCGAACTGGCAGGAGTTCTGGCAGGCCTTGCCCATGCACTTGCGGCAGTTGTCCGTGACGATATAGGACGCGATGGGGCACTCCTCGCAGGCCGCGTTGATGACCTGGACCATGTTGTTGGAGTGGACGCCCGTGGGGCTCTTCCCCTCCGCCAGGCGCACCCGCTGGCGGACGATCTCCCGCTCTTTATATACGCAGCAGCGGAACGTGGCCTGAGGACCCGGGAACATGCGGTAGGGTATCTGCTCCCGCTCCTGGTCCAGCTTGCCCTCCCAGGCCAGCCGGCAGACCTCCTTCATGACCTCGTGTTTGACCTGTGCAATGGCCTCGTCGTTGGTTACCATAGCGCTCTCTCCTTGCGTCGCGTTCGTTCTCGCCCACCATTATAGTGTGGGACACGAAAAAATGCAAAATATCTTTATTCCAAAACTGGCAGGCTCACTTGATGAGCTTTTCCACCGCCTGGCACAGGTCGTCCACGGCGGCCTGGTCCCCGGCGTTGATGGCGTCCACCATGCAGTGGCGCATGTGGTCCTGGAGGATCACCTTGCCGGTGCTGCCCAGGGCGGAGCGCACGGCGGCCAGCTGCACCAGCACCTCGGAGCAGTCCGCCCCCTCCTCCACCATCCGCTTCACCTTCTCCAGGTGGCCGATGGCCCGGGCCAGCCGGTTCACCACCGCCTTCTGGTTCTCGTGGACATGGCCGCGGCTGTGGGCGATGCCGTGCTCGTGCATATACTCGTGGCTGTGCTCTTCGCTCATGGCGGCTCCTTTTTTATCCCCCCACCCGGCTTGCGGGCCGCGCCGTGGGTCTGATAGAATCTATTTGTTTCTGTCTATTATACCGGACCGAGGCAAAAAAGGAAAGGAAAATCACGCAAATGGCGAAAAAACTCGTCTGTCTCGTCCTGGCGGCGGCGCTGCTGTCCGCGCTGGGCATATCCGCCCTGGGGGCGGAGGAGACCACCCTTGTCTACGCAAGCGGGGACTATACGCGCATCAACCCCGCCATGGACGAGCACGGGGAGATCAACATCCTCCTGTTCGACGGCCTCACCGCCCATGACGGGGACAACGCCGTCGTCCCCGGCCTGGCCGAGAGCTGGGCGTTCGACGAGGAGACCTGCGCCTACACCTTTCATATGCGCCATGGCGTCACCTGGCACGACGGGGAGCCGGTCACCGCGGAGGACGTGAAGTTCACCATAGAGGCCATCATGGACCCAGCGAACCTGTCGGAAAACGCCCCCAACTTCGAGGATGTGACGGCCATCGACGTGGTGGACGAGCACACTATCCGGTTCACCCTGGCCGCGCCCAATGTGGCGTTCCTGGACTATATGACCATGGCGGTGCTGCCGGAGCACCTTCTGGCGGGCGAGGACTTTCAGACTGCCGATTTCTTCCGTCATCCAGTTGGCACCGGCCCTTATAAGCTGGAGCGCTGGGACGAGGGCCAGGCCATCACGCTGGTAAAGAACCCGGACTACTTCAAGGGTCCCGCCCATATCGACCGCATCGTCTTCAAGATCGTCCCCGACGACAGCGCCCGGGCCATGCAGATGCGCTCCGGCGAGCTGGACCTGGCCCTGCTCACCCCCCGGGACGGGGAGACCTTTACGGGCCTGGAGGGCTACGACGTCTACAACATGAAGACCTCCGACTACCGGGGCATCCTCTTCAACTTCCGGAACCCCTACTGGACCGAGAACCGGGACGTCATCCCCGCCGTGTGCTGCGCCATCGACCGGGAGGCCATCCTGGAGAGCGTGCTCCTGGGCCACGGGGAGACGGCCTACGGCCCCCTGCAGCGGAACGTCTACAACTTTTCTGACGTGGACCATTATGACTATGACCCCGCCCGAGCGGAGAGCATCCTGACCGCCGCCGGCGCGGAGAAACAGGACGACGGGTTCTACTACAGGAACGGTGAAAAACTGGGCTTTGTCATCGACGTGGCCGCCGGGGACCAGGTGCGCCTGGACATGGCCCAGGCCGCGGCCCAGCAGCTGCGGGCGGTGGGGCTGGACGTGACCGTGGAGATCCCGGCGGTGGTGGACTGGGGCAGCCAGATGGCCTACCTCATCGGCTGGGGCAGCCCCTTCGACGCGGACGACCACACTTACAAGGTCTTCGGCACGGACAAGGGCGCCAACTACAGCGGCTACTCCAACGCCGACGTGGACAGATACCTCACCGAAGCCCGACGGTCCGACGACCCGGCCGTCCGGGCCGAAGCCTACGCCGGCTTCCAGAGGGCCCTGGCGGACGACCCGGCCTTTACCTTCATCTGTTATATCGACGCCGATTACGTGGCGAAGGACACCATTCACGGCGTCGACCCGGACAAAGTCCTGGGCCATCACGGCGTGGGCATCTTCTGGAACATCATCGATTGGACGATCGAATGAACAAGCTACTGGAAATAGAACATCTGTCCGTCACCTTCCACGGCCCCTGCGGGACCGTGGAGGCCGTGCGGGACGTGTCCTTCGACCTGGCCCCCGGGGAGATACTGGCTCTGGTGGGCGAGTCGGGGTGCGGCAAGAGCGTGCTGTGCCGGGCCCTTATGGGCCTGCTGCCCGCCCACGCCCAGGTGGAGGCGGCCCGCCTCGCGGTGGACGGGACGGATATCCGCGCCCTCCGGGAGAAGGACATGCGCGCCCTCCGGGGTCGGGTGTTCTCCATGGTCTTTCAGGACCCCATGACCGCCCTGGACCCCACTTACACCGTGGGGGCGCAGATCGCCGAGGCGGTGCTGGCCCACCGGCCCCAAATGGCCCGGGAGGCGGTCCGGGCCCGGGTGTTAGAGCTCATGGACCTGGTGGGACTGGACGACGCCGGGGCCAGGCAAAAGCTCTACCCCCATGAGCTCTCCGGCGGCCAGCGCCAGCGGGTGGTGATGGCCATCGCGCTGGCCTCGGAGCCCAAACTCCTCTTCGCCGACGAGCCCACCACCGCTCTGGATGTGACCGTCCAGGCCCAGATACTGGACCTTCTCCGGGATCTTCAGCGGAAACTGGGCACCGCCACGGTGCTGGTGACACACGACCTGGGCGTGGTGGCCCGGGCGGCGGATAGGGTGGCGGTGATGTACGCGGGGAAGCTGGTGGAGCTGGGCACCGCGGAGGACGTCTTTTACGACCCCCGCCACCCCTATACCTGGGCGCTGCTTCGGAGCCTCCCCTCCCTCGCCAGGCCCGGCGAGCCCCTTTACGCCCTGCCCGGCATGCCCCCCACTCTCGCGCCGCCCCCCAAGGGGGACGCCTTCGCCGGTCGGAACGAGTACGCTCTCGCCATCGACTATGAGGAGGCGCCGCCCATGTTTCAGGTGAGCGGTACCCATTTCGCCGCCACCTGGCTCTTAGACCCCCGGGCGCCGAAAATCGCCCCGCCCATAGGAGGTAGTCTCCGTGGATGACGTGATTCTGGACGTGCGGGACTTAAGCCACAGCTTTCCCCTTACGAAAGACGTAACGGTCCGGGCGCTGGACGGCGTGTCCTTCCAGATACGGGAAGGCGAGATATTCGGCCTGGTGGGCGAGTCCGGCTCCGGCAAGTCCACTCTGGCCCGGTGCGTCATGGGCCTGCTCCGGCCCCAGGCGGGGCATATCCTTTACAAGGGGATCGACGTCACCGACCCGGCCCAGGTCCGGGCCAACCGGCGGCTTTTGCAGACCGACCGGCAGATCATCTTCCAGGACTCCACCTCCAGCCTGGACCCACGCATGAGGGCGGCGGACATCATTGCCGAGCCCATGGCGGTGAACCACATAAAGCCCCCTCGCGGCTCCCTCCGGGCCGAGGCGGAATTTCAACTGAAATACGTAGGCATGGACCCCTCTTATCTTGACCGGTATCCACCGGAGCTGTCCGGCGGCCAGCGCCAGCGGGTGGCCATCGCCCGGGCTCTCGCCATGGAGCCGTCCCTGCTGGTGGCGGACGAGCCCATCGCCGCCCTGGACGTGTCCATCCAGGCCCAGATCCTCAACCTGTTCAAGCACCTGCAGGCGGAGCACGGATTTACCTTCCTGTTCATCGCCCACGACCTGGCCGTGGTGCGCTATCTCTGCGACCGGGTGGGCGTCCTCTACAAGGGAAAGCTCACGGAGCTGGCCCCCACGGAGGAGCTATTTTCGCATCCCCGTCACCCCTATACCAAAGCACTGCTGTCCGCCATCCCCATCCCCGACCCCCGGCGGGAGCGGGCCCGCCCCCTCTATGCCTTTGACGAGGCGGCCTTCCATAGGGACGCCCCCTTCACGGAGGTGTCGCCGGGGCACTTTGTTCTGGGCGGAGAGGAGGCGGGAAAATGAAGCTTCTCAAAAAACTGCTGGTCCTCACCGTCAGCCTGCTCATTTTGTCCCTGGCGGTGTTCTACGCCGCACGCCTCGCCCCCGGCGACCCGCTGGCGTCCTGGTACGGGGAGCGGGCGGAACGGCTGACGCCGGAAGAGCGGGCGGCGGCCGAGGCCCGATTGGGCCTGGACCAGCCCATCCACATGCAATATGTCCGCTGGCTCCGAAACGCCATCCACGGCGACTTCGGCATGTCTTTCAAGTACAAGACCGGCGTGCTGGAGGTCATCCGGGGCCGGGTGGGAAACACCCTGCTTTTGGGCGGCATCGGATTTGCCCTCATCTTCTCCCTGGCCCTGGGGCTGGGCCTTCTCTGCGCCTGGCAGGAGGATAAGCCCCTGGATAAAGCGTTATGTAAACTTGGGACGATCACCAGCTGCATCCCGGAGTTCTGGCTGAGTCTTCTGCTCATCCTTATTTTCGCGGTGTATCTGCGCGTGCTGCCCAGCTCCGGGGCCTGGTCTGTTGGCGGCGGGGACGCGGCGGATAGGGCGCGGCACCTCATTTTGCCCCTGACCGTGGTGGTGACGGGCCATCTGTGGTACTACGCCTACATGCTCCGCAACCGCCTTTTGGAGGAAGTCCGCGCGGACTATGTGCTGCTGGCCCGGTCCGAGGGGCTCGCCCGGCGGCGGGTCATGCTCCGCCACTGCCTGCGAAACGCCCTGCCCTCTTACCTCAGCCTCATGGCCATATCCGTGCCCCACATCATGGGTGGGACGTACATCGTGGAGACGGTGTTCTCCTACCCCGGCATCGGGACGCTGGCCTACGAGAGCGCCCGGTATCAGGACTACAATTTGCTCATGGTCCTGTGTCTTCTCTCCGGTGGCGCGGTCATCCTTTCCAATATGCTGGCCCAGACCGTCAGCGAGCACGTCGACCCCCGGGTGCGGGCCCGGGAGGCCACGGGCGGAAAGGGGGCGGACCGCCATGGATGAACGCTTCGCCCTGGTGGGCGTCCGTCCCGCCTCGCCGAAAGGGACTCTTAACAAACGTCCCTGGTATAGGGGCAAACCCCTTCTCGCATTCGCCTTTCTGGCGCTGGTGGTGCTGGGGTGCCTCTTCTGCCCTCTTATCATGACCCACGACCCCGCCTATATGGACCTTTCCAATTACGCCCGCCGCCCCGACAGGACCTTCCTCTTCGGCACGGACACCATGGGCCGGGACATCTTCTCCATGATCTGGTACGGCGGGCGGGTCTCCCTGGCCGTCGGCCTTCTGGCCGCGGCGCTGTCCGCCCTCCTCGCCGTAGTGGTCGGCGCGGCCAGCGGTCTGGCCCCCCGGTGGCTGGACACATGCATCATGCGCCTCACGGAGATATTTTTGAGCGTCCCCAGCCTGCTTCTGGTGATGCTCCTTCATGCCGCGCTGGGAAAGGCCACCGTATGGAGCCTGGCGCTGGTGCTGGGCCTCACCGGCTGGGCCGGCGTCGCGAAGGTGGTGCGCACGGAGGTGCTCACCCTCCGACGGAGCGAGTATATTCTGGCGGCCCGGGCCGCGGGCGGCGGGTTTTTCCACATCCTGCGCCGCCACCTGGCCCCCAACTTCTTCCCCTCCATCATGTTCATGGTGGTGATGAACGTGCGCGGGGCCATCGTGGCCGAGTCCACTTTGAGCTTCCTGGGCGTGGGCCTTCCCCTGGAGGTAGTCTCCTGGGGCAGCATGCTGAGCCTCGCCCAAACCGCCCTCACCTCCGGCGCTTGGTGGATCATTCTGATACCCGGCCTGTTTCTGGCAGCCACGCTCCTCGCCGTCACGGAGATCGGCAACTGGCTCCGGGGCAGCTCCAACAAAAAGCACAGCAATCTATAAGCAGACGCAAAAATCCCCTCTCCCGCAGGAGAGGGGATTTTGATCAATCGTCCCAAACGAACGCCATGACTCTATCCTCTGTCTCCGCCCGGATGAGTCTGCCCGCCTCGTCCCGGGTCAGCTCCGGCGTTCCGGGCATGGTAAAGGTCAGCGGTCCGTCGTCACTGGGGATGACTGTAAATTCGTTTTTTACCTCGCTGTTCATGTAGTCGTGTATCTCGCCATAGCGCAGGGTGAAGTATGAGTCCTCACCGTAGGTGTAAAAGGTCTCGCCGTTTACCATGCCGTTATAGAGATCCATCTGATAGTTCATCCGCCCGGCGTCGTCATAGCCACAGCGGACCTCGCTGACGGGGTCCGGTCCCCAGACCGTAGGCTCACCTGCCTCGTCCCAGTCCATGACATCGTAGAGCCGGTGGGAAATGACGCGCCCGGCCTCGTCGCAGTCGTACTCGGTCACATACCGGACGATGCCGTACTCGTCCTCGTCCATGCTTCTTATAAGCCGCCCGGCCTCGTCATAGATGTAGCTGGACCCACTGCCGCCGCTCGCCATATCGCTGGTCCAGGTGTCCCGCAGGAGCCGCCCGTCCTCGCCGTATTCCCTGGTGTGGGCGGAGGTGCTCCCGGAACCGTCGTCGACGGACGCCTCATAGCGCACCAGCCTGCCCGCGGCGTCGTATGCGTAGGCATACACCGTGTCCGGGGGGACCGCCTCCAGGACCTGGCCGTTCCTGACCATGGTCCGTTCTGTGAGCATGTGCATCCGCCCGGCCGTGGGCAGGGGCCCGTCCTCATAAGTGTAGGTGTACTGGATGGCCAGCTCCCCGTCCACATATACATTCACGCCCGTGAGCCGGGGCTGTTCCGCCCCCAGGGCAGACGCGCCCAGGGCAAGAACGATGAACAGCGCCAGGGCCACCGCGATGATACGCTTTTTCATTAGAATCTCCTCCTTTACCACTCCGGCCACAGATTTTGCAGGGTGAGCCAGCAGCTCCTGCCCCCCAGCTTTTGGACAGAACACAGCATCATGTTGACGGTCGTGCCCCCGACGTTCCCGTCATAGCCTGCCAGCCAGGAATACCAGCATTCATCCGCCAGGGGCCTGCCTATCTCGTCGCAGTCGGAATAGGTGAAAAACGGCTGGGTGTCCCCGTCGTCGGTCCGCCACTGCTGGACGGTGACCGCCGCCTCGATATTGGCGTTGTACAGCACCTGGACGATCAAGATATCCCCGACCTCATCCGGCCGGACGAATACCGCGCCCAGGTTTTTATACCCCGCCGGAGGGTCGTCCAGCGGCACCAGGGCTTCGTCATATCGGGCCGCGAACTCCTCATAGGTCATGGCCTCGTACCCCTCCGAGGTCCACTCCTCCGCCAGCATGGCGGCAAAGTTCTCCTCGCCGTTCCGGGCGGCCACCTCCTCCCCCGTCACCCGGTGGGTCACAGGCGAGGGCGCGGGCTCTTCCGCCACGGCGGCCAGGCTCTCTGCCGGGTCCGTGAGAAAGCACACCGCCAGCGCCACGGCCGCCACTCCCCCGGCGATTACAGCCCCCAGAGCAGGACGCCGGTACCGGAGCACGGACTTTATCCGGGCCTTCACCCCCACCCCGCCGAAGCGGACAGGGCAGACCGAGGGCATTGTCCCGGCGGCGCAGTCAAGGAGTATTTGCGAGTACTCCTTCCGCTCCGCAAGACCCATGTCCCGGACCACCCGCTCGTCGCAGGCCAGCTCCATATCCCGGCAGAACAGGATGTAGGCCGCCCAGGCCAGCGGATCGAACCAATAGACCGCCAATAGGAGGAACCCCAGGGGTTTCCACCAGTGGTCACGCCGCTTCAAATGGGCTGTCTCGTGGGCCAGCACGCAGGTATACTGTTCCCGGTCCATGGCCGACGGCAGGTATATCCGGGGCCGGAAAACGCCCAGGATGAAGGGCGTGTTGATCCAGTCGCAGAGGAAGATGTTCCCCTTCACCCGCACGGAGGCCGCCACCCGCCGCCGCAGGCGGAAATAGCTCACCGTGGCATAGCCCAGCATCCCCGCCGTCCCGGCGGCCCACGCGGCCGTGGCCCAGGCGGCAATATCCGGGCCGGAGGTCTGTGTATTCCCGTCTGTCGCAGGGACAGGCAGGACCGTCTCTGGCTCCACAACGTCCGTCTGTTCCCTCACCGGCGCGGTGAGAGAGACGACCCGCTCCACCACCGCCTCCGTGTCAGGCACCAGGCTGAGGGGGCTCCGGATGGAGAAGGGGCACGCCAGCCGCAGGGCCACAAGGGCCCACAGAAGGCATATCATCCCCCGGGGCGCCCGCCGGAACACCGCCCGCAGGATTATGACCGCCAATATGAGCCAGCTCGCGGATATGGCGGTGTCTATGAGCCGGGCCAGCACCGTTACTCCTCCCCCCAGCCGTCGATCATGCGTTTGATCTCGTCGATCTCCGACCGGGACAGGACCTTCTTCCGGGTGAAGGCCGCGATGAACGCCGGCAGGGAGCCATCGAAGGTCTCCGCCACGTACTGCTCGCTCTGGGAAGCGTAGTAGTCCTCCCGGGAGACGAGGGCCGTCACGGTCCCGTTCTCCAGGCGGAACAGGCCCTGCTCCCCCAGTTTTTTCAGCACGGTATAGGTGGTTGTCCGCTTCCAGTTGAGCTCCTCCGCGCACAGCTTCACCAGCTCGCCGGTGGACACCGGCGCGTGGCTCCAGACGATGTCCGCGAACCGGGATTCCACCGCGCCCAGTCTGTGTTCCATAGGGGCACCTCCTTTTGTCTATTCTCAATAGACAAACACAGTCTATCACCAATAGACAGTCTTGTCAAGCAGAAAAAACAGCCGCGGGAAAAATGTCCCCGCGGCTGGCATGTTCATTTATTACAATGTCCGGTTCATGCTGCCGGTCTGATAGCCCCCCAGGTCCATGGCGGCGTAGGCAAAGCCCAGGCCCCGCAAAAACTCGTCCAGTTCTTTCGCGTGGACGATGAGCCGGGAGAATTCCTCCGGCAGCACCTCCACCCGGGCCAGGTCCCCGTGGACCCGGACCCGCACCTGGCGAAAGCCCCAGTCCATCAGCTTCTGCTCCGCCCGGTCCACCATGGCGAGCTTCTCCTCCGTGATGGGCTCGCCGTAGACGAACCGGCTGGCAAGGCAGGCATAGGAGGGCTTGTCCCAGGTGTCCAGCCCCAACTCCCGGGACAGGGCCCGGATGTCTGCCTTGGTGAGCCCCGCTTCCCGCAGGGGGCTCAGGACGCCCAGCTCCTTGATGGCCTGGAGGCCGGGCCGGTAGTCGCCCAGGTCGTCCATATTGGACCCCTCGGCCACGTGATCTATCCCCTGTTCCTTCGCAACAGCGATAATCTTTCCAAACAGCTCTTTCTTGCAGAGGTAACAGCGGTTTTTCGGGTTCTGGCGGAAGCCCTCGATAGCCAGCTCCTCCGACTCTATCTCTATCTGCCGGACGCCCTCCGTCCGGCAGAAGGACCGGGCGTCGTTCAGCTCCCTTGCCGGGAAGGAACAGCTTTTCGCCGTCACGGCGACGGCCCTGTCCCCCAGCACGTCGTGGGCGGCCTTCAAAAGGAACGTGGAGTCCACCCCCGAGGAGAAGGCCACCGCCACGCTCCCCAGCTCCCGGAGGTACGCCTCCAAAGCTTTCATTTTTTCGTGCAGCGCGTCCATTATCTCCCCTCCGCCAGCTTTTCCGCCTCGGCCAGGCCCACGCCCTTTTCCCGGGCGATGCGGGCCAGGTCCTCGTACTCGTACTTCGTCCGGGTCACCCCGTACCCCCGGGAGATCTTCCGCCTCACGGGGCCGCAGGGGGTGTCCACCTTCTCCTCCCGGCGGTCCAGGACGTACCGCCGGGTCTCCGTCTCCCGGACGCCGAGGGTGGTGGTGTGGGCGAAGAGGAGCCGGACCATCTCCTCCCGGTCCGTCTGGCTGCAGATGACCCGCAGCAGCGTCCCAGGCCGGGACTTTTTCATCCCGATGGGCACGGTGTAGACTTCCCGGGCCCCGGCCTCAAAGAGCCGCTCCATGGCAAAGCCTACCGCCTCGGCGGTCATGTCGTCCACGTTGCAGCTCAGTTCCAGCATCGTATCGACGCCCCCGGCCACGCTCTCGCCCAGGATGGCCCGCACGCAGTTGGCAGCGTCGGGGTATTCCCGCCTGCCCATGCCGTAGCCGATGGCCTTGGGCCGCATAGGGGGCATGGGCCCGAAGCGGCGGGCGAAGTGCTTCAAAAGGGCCGCCCCCGTGGGGGTGCACAGCTCTCCCTGTATCGTCCCGCCGTAGATGGGCGCGTCCCGCAAAAGATACGCCGTGGCCGGGGCGGGCACCGGGAGCAGCCCGTGGGCGCACCGCACCTGCCCGCTGCCCACGTGGATGGGCGAGGCCACCACCTCCACGGGAGAGAGCTCCGCCATGGCCAGGCACACCGCCGTCACGTCCGCCACCGCGTCCAGAGACCCCACCTCGTGGAAGTGTACTTCATCGATGGGCACGCCGTGCACATGGCTCTCCGCCTCCGCGATGAGATCGTACACGGCCAGCACGTGCTCCCGCACGCTCTCCGGCAGGGGCAGATAGTGCCCGACCAGGTACTCGATGTCGTACATGGCGCTGTGATGGTTGTGTTCACGGTCATGGTCATGTGGGTGCTGGTGCATGGCCTCGTCCTCTTCTTTCCCATCGACCAGCACGGACATGTGGCTTCCCGTGACGCCGCGCTTCACGGCGGGCTCCAGCTTATACTCCACGCCGGGGATGCCCAGATCGTTCAATTTCTTCACGAACCCGTCCGGGTCCGGCAGCAGCTCTATGAGCGCCGCCGCCAGCATATCCCCCGCCGCGCCCATGGCGCAGTCCAGATACAGTGTTCTCATTTTTTCGCCTCCATGTGGTTTATCATCCCGGCCAGATACCCAGCGCCGAAGCCGTTGTCGATGTTGACTACAGACACGCCGCTGGCGCAGGAGTTGAGCATGCTGAGAAGGGCGCTCAGGCCCTGGAAGGCCGCCCCATAGCCCACGCTGGTGGGCACGGCGATCACGGGACAGTCGGCAAGGCCCCCTATCACGCTGGCCAGCGCCCCCTCCATCCCCGCGATGGCGATGATGACGCTGGCGCTCATGATGTCCTCCTTCCGGTCCAGGAGCCGGTGCAGCCCCGCCACGCCCACGTCGTAAAGCCGGGTCACGGCGTTTCCATGGACCTGGGCGGTGAGGGCCGCCTCCTCCGCCACGGGGATGTCGCTGGTGCCGCCGGTGGCCACCACCACGGTGCCGATGCCGTCCGGCTCCGGGAAGTCGCCCAGGATGCCCAACCTCGCGTCCGGGTGGTAGTCCAGCCCCCGGCCCCGGCCCACGATCTCGGCCGCCTCCGGGGAGAGACGGGTGATAAGGACCCGCTCCTGGCCGTTTTTCGCCATGGCGTCGCATATGCCCGCGATCTGCTCCGGGGTCTTCCCCGCGCCGTAGATGACCTCCGGGGCCCCCTGGCGCACCTTCCGGTGCAGGTCCACCTTGGCGTAGCCGATGTCCTCATAGGGGGCGGTCTTCAGCTTCAAAAGCGCCTCGTCCACGGTCACAGTCCCGTCCCGCACCGCCTCCAAAATTCTTTTCGCCTCGCTTCGCATGGCATGTCCTCCAAAAAAGCAGGAAGGCACCGCCCCGCTTCTGCGGGGCAAGTACCTTCTTAGTACTGTTATGCGTTCAACTCTTGCCGGGTCCGGCGCTTCTGCGCCCCGGACGGACTTCCTGTCCGCCGGGAAAATAGTACCATGAGGAAAAGCCGCCTGTCAAGTCCCCCCTGGGGGGATATGACAGACGGCTGGTTTTTTAATCCTCTATCACGTAAGGCACCGCGTCCGCGGGGATGGGGCACACGTAGCCGTTGCCGTCCTTTGTTCTCTCGGCGAACTCCGCCTTGGCCAGGTCGATGAGGCCGTGGTCCGCGAACAGGTCCGCCGCCGCGCCGGCCAGGACCTTGGCCGCGTAGAGCATTCCCTTGTGGCCGATGGAGGTGGCCCCGCAGGACACGTTCTGCCAGGAGTGGCCGGGAGAGCCAGAGGGCCAGGTGGCCGCGGTGAGCTGGCTGGTAGGGGTGAGCCGGCTCACGTCGCCCACGTCCGTGGAGCCGGGGGTGAACTCGTTGCTGGAGAAGAAGGGCATGACGAAATCGTTGATGGCCCGCTTCCCGCCGTCCGTCGTCTCCTGCACGAACGCCTTGATCTCCTCCGACCACATGGGGGCGTCGCCGGGGAGCTTATCCCGGGCGGGGAAGGTCTTTTTGAGGTCCTCGGCGAAGGCCCACTCCTCTTTCGTGTACTGGGGCAGCTGCGCGGCCAGCATATTGGCGTGCAGCACCTTCTCCAGCGCCGTGTTGGGCAGCAGGTCCGCCGTGCCGTCCACGAAGATGCGCTCGTAGGTGGTCTCCGTCATCATGGCCGCGCCCTGGGCGATCAGGTCCACCCGCCGCTGGAGCTCCAGGGTGTCCTTCACCTTCTGGGACCGGACCATGTACAGCACCGACGCATGGGGCTGCACCACGTTGGGGGAGGCCCCGCCGCCGTCGATCATGGCATAGTGGACCCGGCCCTGGGGCGGCATGTGCTCCCGCAGATACTGCACGCCTATGTTCATCAGCTCCACCGCGTCCAGGGCGGAGCGGCCGTCCTGGGGGTTGCCGGCGGCGTGGGCCGCCACGCCTTTGAACTTATACAGCACCTGGGTGCAGGAGTTGTTGGTGCCGGTCATAAGCTCGTTGGTGTCGCCGGGGTGCCAGCTCAAAGCGCAGTCCAGCTCCTTCCACACCCCGTCCCGGGCCATGTACGCCTTGGCGGCGCCGCCCTCCTCGCCGGGGCAGCCGTAGAAGGTCACTGTCCCGGGCAGGCCGGTCTTCTGGAGAAAGTCCTTCACGGCGCAGGCCGCCCCGAAGGCGCCCGCTCCCAGCAGGTTGTGGCCGCAGCCGTGGCCGGAACCGTTCTTCACCAGCTCCTCCCGCTGGACGCTGCCGCCCTTCTGGGAGAGGCCGGACAGGGCGTCGAACTCCCCCAGGATGCCGATATGGGGCCGGCCGGAGCCGTAGCTGCCGGAAAAGGCCGTGTCGATGCCGGCCAGACCCTTCTCCACGGCGAAGCCCTCCTGCTCCAGGAGCTTTTCATAGAGCGCCGCGGACTGGTGCTCCTTCAGCGACAGCTCCGCGTATCCCCAGACGCTGTTCGCGAGATCTATATACTCCTGGGCGTGGGCGTCCACATAGGCCCCGATGGCCTTTTTTATCTCCTGCATATCCATAACGCATGCTCCTTTTTGAGACGGCAAGGCCGTCCGAAAACGACGGCCTTGCGGGTGAATCATATCATTAGATCAGTAGAGTACCTTGCTCAAAAATTCCTTGGTGCGGGGGTTCTGGGGGTTCTGGAAGACCTCGTCGGGCTTGCCGCTCTCGGCGATGACGCCCCCGTCCATGAACAGCACCCGGTTGGACACCTCCCGGGCAAAGCCCATCTCATGGGTCACGATGACGGAGGTCATGCCCGTCTTCACCAGGCCCTTGATGACCTCCAGCACCTCGCCCACCATCTCCGGGTCCAGAGCGGAGGTGGGCTCGTCGAAGAGCATCACGTCCGGCTCCATGGCCAGGGCACGCACGATGGCAAGACGCTGTTTCTGGCCGCCGGAGAGACGGCTGGGATGCTCATTGGCCTTGTCGGCCAGGCCCACCCGGTTCAAAAGCTCCATGGCCTTCTCGTCCGCCTGCTTGGGGTCTATCTTCTTCACCATGGTGGGGGCGATGGTGATGTTCTCCTTCACGGACAGGTGGGGGAACACGTTGAAGTGCTGGAACACCATGCCCATCTTCTGGCGATGGAGGTTGATGTCCACCTTGGCGCTCGTGATCTCCACGCCCTCGAAGAAGATCTGGCCCTCCTCCGGAGTCTCCAGCAGGTTCAGGCAGCGCAGGAAGGTGCTTTTGCCGCCGCCGGAGGGGCCGATGATGGACACCACCTCGCCCTTATTGATGTGCTCGGTCACGCCTTTCAGGACGTGCAGCGGGGGCTTTCCCTCAATTTGAAAGCTCTTGTGGAGGTTCTCCGTCCGTATCATTTCGGTATCAGTCACTGGCCTTCAGCCTCCTCTCAAACACACCCAGCAGCCGGGTCAGCACGAAGTTCAGCACGAAATAGAGCACGCCCACGATGAACAGGCACTCCATGGTCAGGAAGGTGCGGCCCTTCACGATCAGGTAGCTGGTCATCAGCTCGCCCACGAAGAAGGTGGACGCCATGGAGGTCTCCTTGATGACGGTGACGAACTCGTTGCCCAGGGCGGGCAGGATGTTCTTGATGGCCTGGGGCAGGACGATCTTTATCATGGTCTGCTTGCCGTTCATGCCCAAGCTCCGGGCCGCCTCGGTCTGGCCCCGGTCCACCGCCTGGATGCCGGAACGGAACACCTCCGACACATAGCAGGCGGAGTTGATCACCAGGGCCACGCCGATGCTCACAATCTCCGGCACGTTGAAGGGCAGCAGCTTGGGCACCAGAAAGTAGCCTATGTACAGCTGCAGCAGCATGGGCGTTCCGCGGACGATCTCCACGATGGCCATGACCAGCCAGTTCAGGGGCTTGAACCTCGCCATGCGCCCCAGGCACAGAAACACGCCCAGGATGGAGCCGGCGGCCACCGTCACCAGGGACAGCAGCAGCGTATAGCCCACGCCGGTGATG
The DNA here is from genome assembly GCA_947581795.1 of uncultured Oscillospiraceae bacterium. GTDB lineage: Bacteria > Bacillota > Clostridia > Oscillospirales > Oscillospiraceae > CAJOIG01. The sequence goes on along the minus strand of CANPVS010000011.1, from coordinate 50,169 downwards.
AGAAACACCCGCCAGTAGTCGTGCAGTATTTTTACGATGTTATTGAAGTATTCCAAAAACGGACCTCCTCTTTCCTGTCGGCGGCCGGCATGCAAAGCGCATGGCCGGGATTCCGGCCATGCGCTTATTGAACCGGGAAATTATTCGGCAGCGGCCTCTTCGCCTTCGGCCGCCTCGGCGGGGGCCTCTTCCTCAACGACCACGTTGCCCTCGTCATCATAGGAGATGTCCTCGGCAGACTCGATGCCGGCCAGCTCCTCGGCCGCGGCGTACCACTCGCCGTACAGGCCGGCCTCATAGGCCTGGGCCAGGATCTCGTTGACCTGGGCGGTCAGCTCGTCGGCGCCCTTCTTCATAAGGATGACGTTGTACTGCTGGTCCTCGTCGACCTCGAACATGAAGCCGGTGAAGGCGATGGCGTCGTTGCTGGCGATGATGGCGTCACCGTTGCCCTTGGCCACGGCGATGGCGTCGTACTGGCCGTTCCGGAGGGCCTCCACGCCGGTGCCGATGTCCACGTACTGCTTGATGGTGCAGTCCTCAGGCAGCTGGCTCTCGCACAGGTTCAGCTGCAGGGAGGCGGTCTGGGCGCCCACGGTCAGGCCGGAGAAGTCCTCGGCCTTGGTCCACTTGCCCTCGTTCTCCTTCAGGGTGATGATGGCCTGCTCGGTCTCGTTGTCGCCGGCATAGTAGAAGTCGGACAGGTTGAAGTTCTCAGCGCGCTCATCGGTCTTGGAGAAGCCGGAGATGGACATATCCACGCTGCCGGTCTGCACGGCGGCCTGGCAGGCATCGAAGCTCATGGGCTTGATGACCAGCTCTTTATCCATCTGCTCGGCGATGTACTGGGCCAGGGACACGTCAAAGCCAACGTACTGGTCCTGGCCGGTCTTGGAGGTGTCCACGAACTCCATGGGGGAGAAGTCGGGGCTCAGGGCCACGGTCAGGGTCTCCTTCTCCTCATCAGCGGAAGCGACGACCGCCACGCTGGCGAGCATCAGAACGGCAAGGATCATAGAAAGGATCTTCTTCATGGTTTTTATACTCCTCGTAGAAAAAAGATTTGTCGATGTTGTTATCCATCGCTCGGTCAAACTTGATCGTGAGGCAAGTATATCCCCCATGCGCTCCTATGTCAACCCAAAAATGAATTTTATTCGCAAAATCTGAATAGTTTATCTCTCCCGCACAAAGACCCGCCCCGATTTTAGCCCTTGTTTTATGCACATTTTCACCAAACCTCCGGCAACTTGCGGAGATTATTCACTCGAAAATGAATAATTCATTCTTTCTTGTCTAAATCGACTATTCATCTAAAAATGAATATTCATGGATAATGCCCATTTGAGTCATAAATATGGCCCCCTCTGACGAGGGGGCTGTCAGCGCCCTGGCGCTGACTGGGGGAGAGAAAACCTACAGTTTGGCGTATCTCTCCCTCAGTCTTGCTTCGCTCGACAGCTCCCTCGTCAGAGGGAGCCTTTAAAAACTGTAGGGCGCGTTTCGCAACGCGCCCTACCACTCAATTATGATATCAATTATGATATGTAATTACTTCTCCAGCATCTCCGCGCACTTCTTCAGGTTATCGATGACTTGGATGTGCTGGGGGCAGGCCCGCTCGCACTGGCCGCAGGCGATGCAGTCCGAGGCCCTGCCGGTATCCTTTACCGCAGCGGCGTAGGCATCCTTCGCCTGGGCCATCTGGCCGCCGGAGAGCTGCTTATTGGCGGCGGCGAAGATGTCGGGGATGGGGATGCTCTGAGGGCAGCCCTCGGTGCAGTAATGGCACGCCGTGCAGGGGATGGCGGCGGAGTTACCCAGTATCTTCTGGGCCTGGGCGATGATATGCTGCTCCTCGTCGTTCAGGGGCTTGAAATCGCCCATCACGGAGAGGTTGTTTTCCATCTGCTCCATATTGCTCATGCCGGACAGGACGGTTATGACCCCGTCCAGGCTGGCGGCAAAGCGGATGGCCCAGGAGGCGCAGGAGGCGTCAGGAGCGTAGTCCTTAAAGAGCTTTTTGACCTCTTCTGGCGGGTCGGCCAGGCGGCCGCCCTTCACCGGCTCCATGATGACCACGCCCTTATCGTGCTTGCGGGCCGTCTCGTAGTTTGCCCGGCTCACCACGTCGGGGTTCTCCCAGTCGGCGTAGTTGATCTGCAGCTGGACGAATTCCACCTCCGGGTGGTCGGTGAGGAGCTGGTCCAGCAGGGCGGGCTTTCCGTGGAAGGAAAAGCCCACGTGCTTGATGAGCCCCTGTTCCTTCTTGTCCAGGACGAAGTCCCACAGGTGGAACTTGTCGTAGCGCCGGACGTTGTTCTCCTGAAGAGCGTGGAGCAGGTAGTGGTCGAAGTACCCTGCCCCGGACCGCTCCAGGGAGGTGGCGAACTGCTTTTTCGCGGCCCGCTCCGTCACCGCGATGCCGGCGTTCAGCTTGCTGGCCAGCAGGAAGTTCTCCCGGGGATGCCGGTCCACGATGGCCTTCTTTGCCGCGGCCTCGGAGCCGGGATAGACGAAGGCGGTGTCCAGATAGGTGAACCCGGCGGCCAGGAATTTGTCCGCCATGGCCCCGGTCTGGTCCACGTCGATGCCCACGCCCTTTCCGGGCAGGCGCATGAGCCCGAAGCCCAGCTTGGGGATATTCTTGCCGTAATGGTCTGCCATTGGGGTCCCTCCTATTAATATTTTAGTCTTTGGCGTTGTAGGCCGCCTTCATGCACTTATAGGTCATGTAGCAGTCGAATTTTGAGGTAGTCTCGAAGGGGGCATGCATGGAAAGCACCGGGACCCCCGCGTCGATGGTGTCGATGTCCCGGTCAGCCATATAGAGGGCCACCGTGCCGCCGCCGCCCTGGTCCACCTTGCCCAGCTCGCACATCTGCCAGGTGACGCCGCCCTCGTCGCACAGGCGGCGCAGATAGCCCACCAGCTCCGCCGAGGCGTCGCTGGCCCCGGACTTGCCCCGGGAGCCGGTGTACTTGCAGAAGGCCACGCCGTAGTTGATGCGGGAGGCGTTCTGCTTCTCGCTGACCTCGGGGTACATGGGGTCCAGGGCCGCCGTCACGTCCGCGGACACGCAGAAGCTGTGGGAGAAGGCCTCCTGCACGGAGCAGGTGCCGCCGCAGAGCTTTTCGATGAACCGCTCGAAGGCCCGGCTCTGCATGCCGGACACGCCCATGGAGCCGATCTCCTCCTTGTCCGCCAGGATGCACACCGCCGTGCGCTCCGGCTCTTCCGTCTCCAGCACGGCCGCCAGCTCCGCGTAGGCGCAGACCCGGTCGTCCTGGCCGTAGCCGCCGATGAGGCTCCGGTCCAGGCCCAGCTCCCGCACCTGGAAGGCGGGCACCGCCTCCAGCTCGGCGGAGATAAGGTCCGCCTCGGTGATGCCGTATCGGTCATTGAGAAGGCTCATAATAGCCAGCTTCACCCGGTCGGAGCCCTCCCCGGCGTAGGGCACGCTGCCCGCCAGGATGCAGAGCTTCTCCCCCTCTATGCCCTTGGCCAGGGTCTTCTGCATCTGGTCCGCGGCCAGGTGGGGCAGCAGGTCCGTGATCACGAACTGGGGGTCATCCGGCTCCCGGCCGATCACCACCTCCTGGGTGGTGCCGTCTTTGAGGGACACCACGCCGTGGATCTCCAGGGGGATGGCCGTCCACTGGTATTTCTTGATGCCGCCGTAATAGTGGGTGCGGAAGTAGCCCAGCTCCGAGTCCTCGAAAAGGGGCAGCTGCTTCAGGTCCAGACGGGGCGCGTCCACGTGGGCCGCTTCCACCACGAACCCGGCGCTCATGGGCTTTTTCCCGCCCACGGCCAGCAGCAGGGCCTTGCCCCGGTTGCTCCAATACACCTTCTGCCCCGGCTGAATGGGGCCATCCAGGTTCTCCGCGCTCACGAACCCCGCCGCCTCCGCCAGCTTCACGGCCTCCTTCACCGCCTCCCGCTCCGTGCGGGCGGCGTCCAGATAGCGCATATACCCCCGGCAGTAGTCCTCCAGGGCCAGCCGCTCCGCGGCGTCCATCAGGTCGTAGCCGTTCTTCTGCTGGTAAAACAGCGCCTTTTTCATCTCGTCCATGGTTTATCCCTCCAGAATATTCTTAAAGAGTTCGTCGCAGGCCCGCCGGAAGTCCTCCCGGCTGCCGTCGTTGTGCAAAATATGGCCGCAGTGCTCTATGAAAAAGCTGTCCGGCTTCTGGGCCCGGATGCGCTTCAGGGCGTAGTCCATGCTCACGCCCTCCCGGGCCACCAGCCGCGCCGCCCGCACTTCTTCCGGGGCCAGCACGCCCACCAGATGGTCCAGGCGGCTTTCCGCCTCCGTGCCGATAAGGTTGATGGCGTCGATGGCGGCATACCGCCCGCCCGCGGCGGCGAATTGGGCCATCCTCTCGTCCAGTTCGGCCACCACGTGGTGGATGGTGATCCGGTCCAGGTCCGCCAGGGCGGCGGGGTCGGAAAACACCAGGTTGCCCAGCTTTTTCCGCTGGAGAATGCCATTCTCTACCGAGCCGGGGAACCGGGCGGCGATGGCGTCCAGCATGGGCCCGCCCTGCTCACACAGCTCGTGATACACCGCGTCCGCGTCCAGCACCAGCGCGCCCATGGCCTCCAGCGATTCCAATGCCGTGGTCTTGCCCGCCCCGGTGCCGCCGGTGACCCCCACCACCGTGAGGCTGTCTACCAGCGCCCGGCGGATATCCTCTTCCGCCAGCGCCCCTTGGCGCAGGATCCGATAGGGGCTTACCGTCAGGTCGATGATGGTGCTCTCCGTGCCGATGCCGCAGGGGCCGCCGTCGATGACGGCCTCTATTTTCCCGTCAAAATAGGCCAGCACGTCCTCTGCGGTCTTGGGGCTGGGGGCCCCGGAGGGGTTGGCGGAGGGGGCCGCCAGAGGCACGCCCGCCAGTTTCAATAGTTCCAGCGTTTTGGGCGAATCCGGACACCTGAGCCCCACTGTGTCCCCACCCGCCAGGACAATTGCCGGTATTTTCTGGTCCGCTTCCACCACTATGGTCAGCGGCCCAGGCCAGAAGGCCTCCGCCAGCACCCGCGCGCCCCGGGGGATGTTCCGCCCGTACACGTCCAGGGCCTCGGGCCCCGGCACCATCAGGCTCAGGGGCTTGGCCGCGGGCCGGCCCTTCACCTCGTATATCCTCTCCACGGCGGATGCGGCCAGGCCGTTGGCGGCCAGGCCGTACACCGTCTCCGTGGGCACGGCTGCCAAGCCCCCGGCGCGGATGATCTCCGCCGCCCGGGCGATGCCGGCCGTGATGCGCTCTGTGTTCAAGCCCGCTCCTCCTCTTGTAGGCGCTCCGCCTGGTCGGCCGTGACCAGCGCGTCGATGATCTCGTCCAAGTCCCCGTTCATCACCGCGTCGATGCGGTATATGGTGAGGCCGATGCGGTGGTCCGTGACCCGGCCCTGGGGGAAGTTGTAGGTGCGGATGCGCTCGTTGCGCATGCCGGTGCCCACCTGGCTGCGGCGCTCGTCGGCCCGCTCCGCGGCAAGCTTTTCCCGCTCCGCCTGGGCCAGCCGCGAGGCCAGGATGGACAGCGCCCGGGCCTTGTTCTTATACTGGCTGCGCTCGTCCTGGCACTCCACCACCGTGCCGGTGGGGATGTGGGTCACCCGGATGGCGCTGGAGGTCTTGTTCACCTTCTGCCCCCCGGCCCCGGAGGAGCGGAACACATCGATGCGCACCTGGCTCATGTCCAGCTCGTACTCCGTCTCGTCCGCCTCCGGCAGCACCGCCACGGTGGCGGTGGAGGTGTGTACTCTTCCTTGGGTCTCCGTCTCCGGGACCCGCTGGACCCGGTGAACGCCGCTCTCGAATTTGAAGCGGGACCAGGCGCCCTCGCCCTCCACCACAAAGCTGATCTCCTTGATGCCGCCCAGGTCCGTCTCGTTCAGGTTGGCGATGGACACGGTCCAGCCCCGGCTCTCGGCGTACATGGCGTACATCCGGTAGAGGCTGGCGGCAAACAGGGCCGACTCCTCGCCGCCCACGCCGCCCCGGATCTCCACGATGACGTTCTTGCCGTCGTTGGGGTCGCGGGGCAGCAGCAGCGTCTTCAGCTTCCGCTCCGCTTCGGGCAGCGCCTCCCGGGCGTCGTCCAGTTCCTGCCGGGCCAGGGTGCGCAGCTCCGGGTCCTCCTCAGCCAGCATCCCCTCCGCCTCGGCGGCCGCGGCCCGCAGGCGCTTTACCGCCCGCCAGGCCTCCACCACCGGTTCCAGGTCCTTCCGCTCCTTGGCAAGGGTCCCGTAGAGCCCCGGCTCGGCGTAGGTGTCCGGGTCCTCCATCCGGGCGGCCAGCCGCTCGTATTTTTCCTCTATTTGCAATAGTTTTTCATCCATAGGCAATACCAAAAGTATATAAGCTAAGAATCCGGCCCCCTCTGACGAGGGGGCTGTCAGCGCCTTTGGCGCTGACTGAGGGAGAGAAAAACAATCCTGCCATATCTCTCCCTCCGTCTCGGCCTGTCGGCCGAGCCACCTCCCTCGTCAGAGGGAGGCGAATTACCCAGTTCATACGCAGCAACGATCTTTTGCCCCGCGCCGCTATATTGTCGCCGGGCTGGTCCGCCAGTCGGAGCCGCCGGTCCTCTCCTCCGCCGCCTCGTAGCCCAGCACGTAGAAGTCCCGTGCGGCGGCATTGAGGGCGAATACCTCCTCCGCCGGGGCGGGCAGCTCCCGCACCGCGGCGGGCTTCGTCACCACAGGTACTTTCGCCTTGCCGTCCATTTTGCGCACCAGCTCCCGGCCCCGTTCGGTGCTGGCCAAAATGCGGGCATAGGGCGGCACGGGGCCCGCCATGTCCGCCTTCACGCCCAGCGCGGCGCACATCACCATCCGGCGCAGGCGGCTCAGGGGATACCGCTTCGTCTTCACCGCCGCCAGCACACTGAGGAGGCTCCCCTCCTCCCGCACGGCCTTGTAAAGACGGTTTTCCAGCCCCTCCGTGGCGTCCGGCAGGGCGGCAAAATCCGCCTGGCTCATGGCCCGCAGCCGGGCCATAACGCCTTGCTCCAGGCTTTCCAGGGTTACAGGTCCCCGACCCGCCGCCATCTCCCGGGTCGCCAGCCGGGCGGCCTCCCCGGGCATGAAGGGGGTCACATCCTCCCCCGATTCCAGCATGGCCCGGAGCTGGGCCGCGCTGCGAAGCCGCCCCCCGGCCATGGCGTCGTGGACCGACTCCCGACGCAGGGTGGTCATGGCCTGCATGGGGCTGTGGAGGGCAAAGAGGGCTTTGATGTACTCCACGGCCAGGATGTTGTTGGGCGTCTGCAAAAGGACCGACTCCTCCCCCAACGTCTCGTGGAGCACCTTCTCCCGGGCGGCCGCGAAGGGCAGGCCGTCCGCCATTTCTGACTTTATACGCTCGATGTTGGCGGGCTCCGCCGCCGCGATGGCGAGAGCGGTCAGGGGCGCGAGAGAGCCTGCTTCGCTGCCGAAGGACAGGTGGGTCACCACCCCCAGGGCGTCCAGAAGGCCCACCGCCCCCATGGCGAACCCCTCCGCCGAGAGGGTGCACCAGGGAAGCGGCAGCTCCAATACCAAGTCCGCGCCGCACTGGGCGGCCATTTTGGCCCGGACGTGCTTGTCGAAGCAGGCGGGGCCGCCCCGCTGGACGAAGTCCCCGCTCATGACGCACACGATGGGGGCGTCCTCCCCCAGCTGTTCCCGGCTGGCGGCGAAATGCTCAAAATGTCCCAAGTGGAAGGGGTTGAACTCCCCCACGACGCCGATCACATTCATAGCGGTCTCCCTCTTGCGTTTTCGCAAAAAAGCGTTAAAATGGCTATAGTATCCTTTACTTATCATTTTACACAGATTTTAATTTTTTACAAGAGGAAGGGGTCAACCATGAAAATTCTTGTGATCAACTGCGGCAGTTCCTCCCTGAAATACCAGCTGCTGGACATGGACAATGAGGCGCTGCTGGCCAAGGGCCTGTGCGAGCGCATCGGCATCGACGGCCATCTGAAGCACCAGCCCCAGAACGGCAAGCCCGTCTTTGACGAGGACGTGCCCATGCCCACCCACACCGAGGCCATCGCCGCGGTGCTGGATAAGCTCACCAGCGCCGAATACGGCGTGGTGGCGGATATGTCCGAAATCGGCGCGGTGGGCCACCGGGTGGTCCACGGCGGGGAGAAGTTCGCCGCCTCCGTGGTCATCGACGACGCCGTCATGGCCGCCATAGAGGAGTGCGTACCCCTGGCCCCCCTTCACAACCCCGCCAACATCACCGGCATCAACGCCTGCAAGCAGGTCTTCGGCAGCGTGCCCCAGGTGGCGGTATTCGACACCGCCTTCCACCAGACCATGCCCGGCAAGGCCTTCATGTACGCCATCCCCTATGAGTACTATACCGACCTGAAGGTCCGGCGCTACGGCTTCCATGGCACCAGCCACCGCTATGTCTCCGGCCAGGCCGCGAAGCTGATGGAAAAGCCTATCGAGGAGCTGAAGCTCATCTCCTGCCACATGGGCAACGGCAGTTCCATCTGCGCCATCGACGGCGGCAAGTGCGTGGACACCTCCATGGGCTTCACCCCCATCGCGGGCCTGCCCATGGGCACCCGCTGCGGCGACATCGACGTGTCCATCCCCGATTACCTCTGCCAGAACACGGGCAAGGACGTGACCACCATCACCAATGAGCTCAATAAGAAGTCCGGCGTGCTGGGCGTTTCCGGCGTGAGCTCCGACTTCCGGGACCTGACCAAGGCCGCCGAGGAGGGCAACCAGCGGGCCGCCCTGGCCCGGGATATGTTCGCCTATTCCGTGGCCAAGACCGTGGGCGCTTACGCCGCGGCCATGAACGGCGTGGACGGCATCATCTTCACCGCCGGCGTGGGCGAGAACGACGCCGAGATGCGGGCCGATATCTGCCAGTATCTCACGTATCTCGGCGCGGAGCTGTGCCCGGGCTGCAACGCCAAGCGGGGCGGAGACCGGTTCATCTCCAAGCAGGACAGCAAGGTGAAGCTCATGGTCATCCCCACCAACGAGGAGCTGGTCATCGCCCGGGACACCAAGGCCCTTGTGGAAAAATAAGCGACGACCGGCATATAAAAACGCCCGGAGCGCCGCTCCGGGCGTTTTTGTCTGTCAAAAAATAATTAGAGGGGAGCGAAGGCCGGTCAGGCCGAGCCGCGCGGCATTCCCGCGCGTCAATCCAAAAGCCGCAATACACCAGGCTTTTGGATTATGCCGGCGGGATTCACTCTCGCCGAGCAGATTCAATCAAGCGGTCAAAAACTTGTTTTTTGACAAGCTCGCGCCGCTCCGGGTTTTTTTATATCCATACGGAAGGAGACAATTTCAATGGATCACAAAGGAACCATAACGCTGGAGACGGACCGGCTCGTCCTCCGGCGGTTCACCTTAGACGACGCCGAGACCATGTACAAAAACTGGGCCTCGGAGGACGCCGTGACCGAATACCTCACCTGGCCCACCCATGAGAGCGTGGAGGTGACGCGGGCGGTGCTGTCCGATTGGACCGCGGCCTATGAACAGGCCGATTATTACAACTGGGCCATCGAACTCAAGGAGCTGGGCCAGGTCATCGGCAGCATCACCGTTGGCCCCCAGAAGCCCGCGGTGGCCGGCTGTGAGCTGGGCTGGTGCATGGGCTCGGCCTGGTGGGGCCGGGGCATCATGCCGGAGGCCGGGCAGGCCGTGCTGCGCTATCTTTTCGACGAAGTGGGCTTTGCGCGCGTCGCCGCCGTCCACGCCGTGGGCAACCCCAAATCCGGCCGGGTCATGCAGAAGCTGGGCATGCGCTACGAGGGCACGATGCGCCGGGCCGGCCGCTGCAACAAGGGCGTGATCGACGAGGTGTGGTACGCCATACTGAAGGATGACTACCGGGCGGAAGATCGCGAAACGGGCCGTCCGCAATAAATTAGGGCGCGGGATCGTTCCCGCGCCCTGTTTCTATCTGCCGTTTTTACTTTTCCGGCAGCGCCAGCTCATGGCCCTGGAAGGTGACAGAGGTGACCCCGTCCAAGTCGATGGGCGCGGCGAACTCGATGGACATGGCGCACACGCCCTCCGCCGGCCAGTGGTTTCGGATGCCGGCCAGTTCCACCGTGCTGCCGGCGAAGGTGATCTCCAGATCCCAGGGATCCACCACGGTCTGCTCTTCCCGGGGCTGGAATTCATAGGTACACACCGCGCCCATGGGGGACAGCTTCAGGGATGTGACTTTGATGTCCACCTCCTCCGTCTTTGTCTTGAGGCCGGCGCGGACGTTCAGTGCAGCGTCCGGCTCCAACTCCGTCAGCTCCAGGGGAACGCCCTTGTAATAGGTGCGAGTTATCCTGCCCTTGGCGGCAAAGGGCTCCGCCACCAGCTCCACTTCCTCCTGCTCCGGCGGGGTCACTGTGAACTGGAATGCCCAGGGGCCTTCGGACAGGAAAACATCCTCTCCCGGCCAGTCCTTCAGTCCGGTCAGTGTCAGCGTCAGCGGATAAGACCAGTCCACTGCCTGGGCGGCCAGTCCCGCAGGGATGCTCTCTTCCAGCAGAAAGCTGCATACGCCGTCTGTCCCATTGTCCAGGGGGCTGTACCCGCCGCCGGAAAAGAGGTCATCCGGCGCGTTGGGGTCTGTGCTGACAAGTGTCCAATCCGGGAAGGGCGTGACCGGCTCGGTCCCCTCCGGGGCCTGGACATCCAGCTTCATGTAGCAGTACTGCCCGTCGGTCATGGCTGACTGAAGCGTCACAGTCCAGCCTCCGGCGGTGACGGACTGACCGACGCCCACAGCGGCCTGGTCGATGTACGCCATCTGTCCCTCAGTGAGCTCCGACTGGCCCGCAGCGGCGAACCAGCTTTTGAACCACGCCGCCCCGTCCAGAGCCGCGTAGGCCGTGGCCCCCAACGCCAGCACCAGCGCGGCGGCCAGGGCCAGCACGGCTGCGCGTTTGATGTGTTTTCTTTTCCCCATCTTTTCGTCTCCCTCCCGAAGATATGCGTCCTCCGGGTCAAAGCGGAGCGCGGCGGTCACGTACTTGTCGGCCACGCCGCTCAATGCACCCGTCAGTTCTTCCCGCGTCATGAGAGCATACCCTCCTTTACAAGCTGTTTTTTGAGTCTCTCCCGCAGACGGAAAAGGTGCACGCTGATGCGCCGGGCAGAAAGGCCGGTCTCATCGGCTATAGCCGCCAGGTCGTCCCCGTACCAATACCGGCGCATGAAGAGGTACCGGTCCGTATAGTCGAGACCGCCTAAAAACCGGTCGATAGCCGCCGTCAGCTCCTTCACGCTCACAGCGTCCTCCACGCTCCCCGGCGCGGCCAGGCATTGGGCCAGCTCGTCCAGCGCCGCGTCATAGCGGGCGTTCCGCTTCTGGGCGGTATCGGCCCGGCAGCGCTTGGCGGCGATGTTCCGCACGGCGCGGCAAAAGTATCCCCCCAGGGACGCCGGCCGCGCCGGCGGGATGGCGTTCCACAGGGCGAAATAGGCGTCGCTCACGCACTCCTCCGCGTCCCGGCCGTCGCCCAGCATGTTGGCCGCGAGGCGCCGGACCGCGGGGCCGTACTTGCGCTCCAGCTCCGCCACCGCCTGCTCCGAGCGCTCAAAGAACAGGGCGATGATATCGCTGTCGTCCATGCCGCCGCCTCCTTTCCGCCCACAACTATATAGTACCGTTCCGGTCCCGGATATTTCACCTCAACAAAAAAGAGCCGCGGATTTTTCCGCGGCTCCGCTATCATCGTTCATTTTACTTTTCCGGCAGCGGCAGCTCGTCGGGCTCGTGGCTCACCTCAATGGAAGTGACCGTGCCGGTCTCCTTCGACACCCGGATCTTCACATAGTCCCAGAGCCCGTCCGGGTCCTGGAGCTTATAGTAGGTAAAGTAGTCGCTGTCGTTGTCGGTCTCATATCCCATGCCCTCCAGGGCAGACAGAAGGTCCCCCTCCGTCATGTCCCGGGCGATGCCGCCGGGCAGGTTGAGGGGCAGGTCGGCGCCCATGTCGTCGCTCTCCACGCTGGTGACGAAGCAGTTGACGATGGCCGCGGCGTCGGGGCTGTAGTTCTGCATGGACGCGGACAGCTCCTGGTTGTCTTTCATGAGGGTCACCCAGCCGTAGTCCCCGCCGCAGACAACGGCGTCGGACTGGACCTCTTTCAATGTCCAGCCGTTTTCAAGAAACGCGCTCACCGGTGCGGGCAGCCGGTAGAGGTCCCCGGCGTACTCCACCACGAAGCTCATGGGGTCGTCCCCCAGCTCCCCGGGCGCCTCATAGGCCAGCACCTCCTCGGTGGGCTCGTCCGTCACAAGCTCGGCGGCCGCCGCGTTGGCCTCCTCGTCGGGCATTATATTGGTCACCTCGAACTCGTCCAGGGTGCCGCTCTCCTTATAAATGTAGAACTCCCAGTCGCGGTAGTAGTCGTACTCATAGGTCAGCTTCGTATAGAGGTCGCCCTCGTAGACGTCGGAGGGAGTGCCATAGGCGTCCTGGATATCCTCCGCCGTGGCGGCACCATAGGCCAGGCCGCCCGGAAAGACGATCTCGGTGTCCGGGGCGTCCTCGAACTGATAGGGGTCCACGGAGATGCCCACCACGGAGCAGGCCGAAAAGGGCGCGGTATTGATGCCCATGTTGGCCATGGTGGCGTATATCTCCAGATCGCCCTTGGTGAAGCGCTCCACCACCGTGTACTCATAGGGGGCCATGACCGCGGCGTCGGCGTCGCCGTCATATTCCCAGCCCATGGCGGTGAAGTCCGCAAAGGGCATGGGGAAGGCGTACAGTTCCCCGTCCAGCACCAGCTGGAAACTGTAGATATCGTCGCTCAGGGTCCGTTCTTCCTCGCCGTCCTCCGGGGCTTCCTGCCCCTCCGCCGCGAGGGCCGCCGCGCCCAGACACAGGACCAGCGCGCCGATCAAAAGAAAAGATACGAGCTTTTTCATAACTTCCTCCTTATGCCTTTCCGACGGAAAAAGTATAGCAAAGCCGGACTTCAAATTCAACTGCCTTTCCCTCCCCATTAATTCTAAATAGTTGCCTCGCGAAAAATAGTTGACAGGGCGGATAATTAATGATAATATACTGTAGCCGCTTTGAAAGGGTATGCAAGCCGGGGCCCGGCCCCGCACCCGGGACAGCGAGCCCGAAAGGAAGGAATTTTCAAACATGAAGCACGCTATCATCGAGACCGGCGGCAAGCAGTACCGCGTGACGTCCGGCGACGTGATCTTCGTGGAAAAGCTGGACGCCGAGGCCGGCGCCACCGTGACCTTCGACAAGGTCCTGGCCATCACCGGCGAGGGTGAGAACACCTTCGGCGCCCCCTACATCGACGGCAAGACCGTGACCGGCACCGTCGTGAAGCAGGGCAAGGCGAAGAAGATCCGCGTCTACCACATGAAGCCCAAGAAGGGCTATCGCAAGACCCAAGGCCATCGTCAGCCTTATACCAAGGTCGAGATCGGCACCATCGGCTGAGCAAGGAGGGAATCTGAAATGGCACATAAAAAGGGCGGCGGCTCCACCAAAAACGGTCGCGACAGTAATTCCAAGCGCCTGGGCGCCAAGCGGGCTGACGGTCAGTTCGTCCTGGCCGGCAACATCCTTGTTCGCCAGCGCGGCACCAAGATCCACCCCGGCACCAACGTTGGTATCGGCGGCGACGACACGCTGTATGCGAAAGCGGACGGCATCGTGAAGTTCGAGCGCCTCGGCGCTGACCGCAAGAAGGTCTCCGTTTACGAGGTCCAGCAGTAACTGACAGCGCGGGGCGGTGAAAACCGCCCCGCTTTTCTTTTTGCGGGTATACTACCTATCAGGTGAATTGATATGACCAATTTTGTCGACAAAGTGACCGTCACGGTGAAGGCGGGGGACGGCGGCCAGGGGGCCATCGCCTTCCACCGGGAGAAATACGTGGCCGCGGGCGGCCCCGATGGGGGCGACGGCGGCCGGGGCGGCGACGTCATCGTGAAGGCCGACCCCTCCATGTCCACCCTTTTGGACTTCCGCTATAAGCGAAAGTTCGTCGCCACGGACGGCATGCCCGGCCAGGGCAAGCGCTGCTCCGGCAAGGACGGCCAGGACGTGATCCTCCGCGTGCCCAAGGGCACCCTCATCCGGGACAAAGAAAGCGGCGCGGTCATCCAGGACATGTCCGCCACGGACAGCTTCGTGCTGGCCAAGGGCGGCCGGGGCGGCTGGGGCAACAAGCATTTCGCCACCCCCACCCGACAGACCCCCCACTTCGCCAAGCCCGGCCTGCCCGGGGAGTACCGGGAGGTGGTCCTGGAGCTGAAAATGCTGGCGGACGTGGGGCTGGTGGGCTTTCCCAACGTGGGCAAATCCACCCTGCTCTCCGTGGTGAGCCGGGCCAACCCCAAGATCGCGGACTATCCCTTCACCACCCTGTTCCCCAACCTGGGAGTGGTGTACGTGAGCGACTACGAGTCCTTCATCCTGGCGGACATCCCCGGCATCATCGAGGGGGCCAGCGAGGGCGCGGGCCTGGGCCACGACTTCCTGCGGCACATCGACCGCTGCCGCCTGCTCATTCACGTGGTGGACGTGTCCGGCTCCGAGGGCCGGGACCCCATCGAGGACTTCGAGTCCATCAACGCGGAGCTGAAGGAATACGACCCGGAGCTTGCCTCCCGGCCCCAGCTGGTGGCCGCCAACAAGTGCGACCTGCTGCCGCCGGACAGCACGGCGCTGGCCGATTTTAAGGCCCACGTCCAGGCCCAGGGCTACCCGGTGTTCGAGATATCCGCCGCGGCCCACCAGGGCATCAAAGAGCTCATCTATGCCGCCGGCGCCCGGCTCCGGGACCTGCCCCCTGTAACGGTGTACGAGCCGGACTACGTGGCCCCGGAGGTGCAGCTGGGCACGGCGGACGACCTCACTATCCGCAAGGAGGACGGGGTATGGCTTTTGCAGGGCGACTGGCTGGACCGGCTGGTGAGCCGGGTCAACTTCTCCGACTATGAGTCGAGGATGTACCTGGACCGGAAGCTCCGGGAGGGGCATGTGTACGACCGCATGGAGGCCATGGGCCTGCAGGACGGGGACACCATCTCCATCGCGGAGCTGGAATTTGAATACTATAGCTGAGCCAAAAGGGCCTGCTGCCGGACGGCAGCAGGCCTCTGTTTACAATGTCAGAAAGTATCGGATGAACACCAGGCCGAACAGCGCTATGATGCCCTCCAGCACGTACACCATCCACAGCTCCACTGCGGCATGGCCGCCGGCGTAAGAAGCGCCGCCTTCGTGTTCGGCCCGGGTCAGCAGGTCGGCGCTAGGTATCTCCTCCCCCGCCCCGTCGAAATATTTGGCGCTGAAGGGCGCCACCGACGTCCCCTCCGCCAGCCGCTCCACATGGAGAAAGGGTGCCTTTTCTACCCGCTGGATGCTGACGGCCGTCGGTGTGACGGACTGGAAACCGTCGTCGTATCTGTCATAGATGACTACGGAGGCCACGCCGGGCAGATCGTTCAGGCAAAATGTCAGCAGATACTCCCGCCCGCCGACGCGCTCGATATTGGCGATGCACAGCGGATCGTCGAAAAGGTCTGTCCGCACCATCCGATACCGGCCAAAAAGGCCTCGCTCCAGCACCGCCAGACACCCGTCGCCCGGATGCAGTTCGTCCCGGCACAGCACGTAAAGCCTGTTTCCCGCGGCGGCGCGCTCCAACACGTCCGCTCGCATCCCGCCGTCAGCGGCCCATGCGTCGATGGCCGCCTCCAGTTCCACCGTGGAAGTTACGTTCACATGGAACTCATAGCCATAGAGCCCTGCCATGCAGGCCAGGGTGAGCACCAGCGCCGCCAGGGCGCTCAGAAGACGGCGGAGGCCGTTTTTCCGCCTTGCCAGGCCAATGAGCCGCTCCGCCAGGTCGGAGGCGTCGGTCTTGGTGATGGTCTCCCCCTCTATCCGCCGCCCGGCCAGCAGCTCCGCCACGGTGATATCCAGCCGAGCGCACAGCGCCGTCAGTATGGATATGTCCGGCATATTGCGGCCTGTCTCCCACCGTGACACCGTACGCTGGCTGACGCCCAGGAGCTCGCCAAGCTGCTCCTGGGTAAGCCCCTGCTCCCGGCGCACCTGCCCCAAAAAACGGCCGATCTTTTCCTGTTCCATAGGCTGTCCCTCCTTTCCCGCCGCCATCATCATAGCATGTCCGCCCCGTCTTTGCCAGGACATAGCACGGGTAAAGCACCTTTTTCGCTTTGACGCGCGGCTCGCCCTGTCCGGGCTTCACTAAATTGCATAAAGTCCAGACGGTGCGCGTCTTTTGACGCGCGCCGCCTTATTTTGCCCGCAAATGCCCCTATTTCGGGGATTCTACGAATCGGAGAGACCCCGGTCGAACCTTTGGTAGAGCCACGGACGGAACCGTGGGTCGCTTTTTTGCCCTTGCCGCGGTAACATAAGATGGAAGGAATAGGAGGCGCTTTGCGCGGAAAGGACATATGCAGATGAAGTGGCTCATCGTATCCGACAGCTCCTGTGACATCCGGACCCTGGACGGCCTCGCCCCCGGCGTAGAGTTCGGTCTGGTGCCCTTCAAGATCAATATCGGCGACAAAGAATTCGTGGACCTGCCCGGCCTGGACACGGCGGCCATGCTCCAGGCCATGACAGAGCACGAGGGCGCCAGCACCAGCGCCTGCCCCAGCCCCGGGGAGTGGGCCACCTGGTTCGAGAAGGCGGACAACGTCATCGCCCTCACCATCAGCAGCAACCTCTCGGGCAGCTACGCCGCCGCCATGGCGGCCCGGGACATCGTTCTGGAAGCCTCGCCCAACAAGAGGATATTCGTCCTGGACACCCTGAGCGACGCGGGAGCGCTGGCCAGCGCGGCGGAGCTTGCCAATCGCCTCATCGGTGAGGGCAAGGATTTCGACGCCATATGCAAAGCCATCAAGGCGTTCAACGACGCCGGCCATATCATGTTCGCCCTGTCCAGCTTTGAAAACCTGGTGAAGAACGGCCGGGTCAGCCGGGTGGTGGGCTTCATCGCCGGGCACCTGCACATGCGGGTCCTGGGCCGCCGCACAGCGGACGGGCGCATCGACTTCTTCTTCAAGACCCGGGGCGAGCACCGGGTCCTGGCCCGGATATTGGAGGAGATGGAGAGCACCGGCTATGACGGCACCCGCCCGGTGGTCATCGGCCACTGCCTCAACCCCGAGGCCGCCGAGGCCCTCCGCCGGGAGATATTGGCCCGCTGGGCCAAGGCGAAGATCACGGTCATTCCTTTGGCGGGCCTGTGCAGCTTCTACGCCCAGCAGCAAGGCGTCATCATCACCTACTGAGACAATACCGCGGCCAAAAAGAGCGCTGGATCGTTTGGATCCAGCGCTCCTTCCAATGTCGATGGTCATTGACAAGCCCCATTTCCTTGCTTACAATATAAAAGCGTTCTGCGATCCGGCGTCTGCCGGCGGTATTTCACCGCAGGCAGTCGCAATTCCATGAAAGCGAGGGTATTCTATGAAAAGCTATCGGATCTCAGCTCTTCTCTTGACCGCCGCCCTGTTGATCAGTCTGTTGTCCGGCTTTGGTCTGCGCTCTGCGGAGAGCAGCGCGTCCGCTGCCGCGCAGCCGGCGCTGCCGGAGACCCTGCAGCAGGCCTGCGACCTGGGCATTGCCAACGAAGAGACCCTGCGCCGTGGGGACGACATCTGCACCCGGCGGGAGGCCGCCGCCATGCTGGCGCAGGTCCACAAACTGCGCTATGGCTTCGACAGCCGCTATCTGAACGACCCGGCCGTGGCCGGCTCGGACGATGCCGCCACCCGCTATTATTTTGCGCAGGCGATGTATTTTTCCGCGATGGAGAGCTTTTACGACGCCCCCTATGAAAGCTGGGACGCCTGGGCCGGCTATTGTGAAGCAAATGAGCAGCCGACCATTTGGCCGGATTCCATACTGCTTGGTCCCGACGCAGAGGGCGTTGTGGATGGCGGCGACATTTGGACCCGCTGCCGTGACCTGGATGAGATCCAGCATCCAGAAAACGCAGATGAACTTCGGAACTGGTGGCTCGATTTTGGCTTCGTGCCCGCCGTCAACTATGCTCTGCTCGTCTATGACCGCACGTACGGCACAAGGGTTCTCTCGCTGGATGAGGACGGCAACTTCCGTCCCTATGAGACGATGACGGTGGCGCAGGCCGCCGAGGCGGCCCTGCGGTACTACAACTCCTTTGAGCCGGCGGCGCAGATGGTTCCGTATGAGGAGACCGCCGCCTTTGATTCCTCCATCATCACGCCTGCGCTGCTGGAAAAGGAGACCGCCCTGCCCGACGCCAGCTGCGCCTCGCTCCCCGCCGAATGGCACGGCGTTCTGATGTTCGACATGGGGCGGGTCACGAATCAATCGACCGCCCGCGAGCTGGACAAGCAGATCTATGAGTATGAGATCCAGGCCGTCCAGGATGCCGGCTTCAACTTTATCGGTCTGGCCTTCGATTTCTCCGTCCTGCAAGGGCCCGTTCCCGAGGAGGGCAAGCTCAATGAGACGCGCCTGAAGCAGCTGGATCAGGTCATCGCCTGGTGCATCCAG
The DNA here is from genome assembly GCA_947581795.1 of uncultured Oscillospiraceae bacterium. Taxonomy (GTDB): domain Bacteria; phylum Bacillota; class Clostridia; order Oscillospirales; family Oscillospiraceae; genus CAJOIG01. The sequence continues at coordinate 31,615 of CANPVS010000011.1, read as the reverse complement.
CGGGACATCCACGTGGACCTGCGCTGCGCCGGTCTGGGCGGATTCAAGCGGAGCGATTCCTTTGACGACTGGTGGGATTGGAATGGGGCCGGCGTCAACGACACGGGCTATGCCGGCGAATTTGCCGCCCTGTGGAAGGCACTGGCGCAGCGGTATGCCGGGATCTCCAACCGCTATCTGAGCTTCAACCTGTTTATTGAACCGCTAAGCCAGTCTGACGAGCAGTACGCCGCGTTCTTCGGCCCGGCTGTCACGGCCATCCGCGAGGCTTCGCCGGAGCGCTGCATCATTGCGGACATCCACAGCGACACCCTGACTGGCAGGCCGATGGCGGAGATGGGGGTCGCCCTCTCTTTCCACGCGTATGACCCGCGGGTGTTTTGCGCCCTGAATCCGGGGAATCAGAACGACGCGGCGTATCTGAGCGGCGTGACGTGGCCCTATACCGACGCCGATGGGAGGACGTATGACGCTGAGGCCGTGCTGGCTTTCAGCACCCCGGTCAGACCTTCCGCCAACGAGCTGGCGGCGCTCGCCAAAGAATACGGCGTCGGCTTCATGATCGGGGAATGGGGTGTGTTCTGCGACGGCTTCCCCAGCAACCGCTACCCGGATGAAACGCTCTACGCCTTTTATAAGGACATGACCGATACCATGGCGGAAAATGGCTACGGCTGGTGCAATGGCGTTTGGTACGGCAGCCTGGGCATCGAGTCGGCCTATCCCGTCATCACCGCCACCACCTATGAGCAGGTCGGGGATCATGCGTGCTACATCGACCAGACCATGCTGAAGTGGTTCCAGGAATTCAACAGCTGACGATATCTCCACAAAACATATGAGCGGAGCGCCCCCTTTTCAAGAGGCGCTCCGCTTTATTCGTACTTCTTCCCCGGCACGTACACCGCCGCCAGCAGCCCCGCCAGGGACTCCATGGGCAGCCACTGGGCCACAGGCCCCGGTCCCAGCAGCGCCCTTGCCCCCAGGCACAGGGCCCCGCTCAGGGTCATGGACAGCAGGCACCATACCCGCACCCACTTCAGGATGTGAGGCCAGTTGCGGTTATGAAACCGCACCCCCGGCACGTTCATGCGCAGCGGCCCGTCATAGTACATGTTGATGTGCTCCACATCGTGGTACCATGGCAGACGCGTCTTGGCGAACAGGCAGAAATAGGCGCCGAAACCGGCGGCCAGGCCCGTTACCAGCGCCGCGGGATAATATACGCTCCAGTTGTCCGGGTCACGGGCCATCAGTAAGATGAGCGTCCCCGTCTCGACCAGCGACAAAATGAGGCACAGGCCATAGCGCAGGCCCCACTTTTTCCTATCCGGGCCGCCCCGGTCCGGGCCCTCCGAGAGGCTCAACACTTTTTTGACCAGTGCCTCCGCCTCTTCCGGGCTCATGCTCTCTGTTTGCTCCAGCCTGCGGCCCTCCAACAGTTCCGACACCGTCACGCCCAGCGCCTTTGTCAGAGGTGAAAGCAGTCCTATATCCGGCATGTTCCGGCCCGTCTCCCAGCGGGAGACCGTCCGCTGGGAGACGCCTAACCGCTCTCCCAACTGCTCCTGGGTCATGCCCTGCTCCCTGCGAAGGCCCGCGATAAACTGTCCGATCTTTTCCTGATCCATGGCCCGCCTCCACTTCCGTTATCCCGTTCATGATACCATGTCGCGCGGTTTCGGCGTCAGCCGAGAGCGCGACCGGTATCTTGATGTATCATAGCAGTCTTGCTGCTATGATACCACAGACACAGGAAGAATAACAGGACACGGAGCGGGTAAAGGGCCTTATATATCAGACGACAGAAGCCACTCATCCTTCCCGCTCTGGGTTTCCGGGCGCTTGGTGTCAGGGACCAGATGACACACCAGCCTCTCCAGCAGGCCGGACATAGGCAGCATCAGCGCCGTGCATAGCACGTTGAACACCGAGTGTGCCACGGCGATGCCCAGAAGGGTGGCGCTCTCGTTCAGCACCGCCGGGGCAGCCAGCACTTTCATCAGTCCAAACACCGCGAGCCACACCGCCGTGCCGATCACGTTGAAGGACAGATGCACCAGCGCGGCCCGTTTCGCGTTTTTGTTGGCCCCCACGGCGGAGAGAAGCGCCGTGACGCAGGTGCCGATGTTTTGGCCCATGATGATGGGGATGGCGGCGCCGTAGCTCACTTGCCCCGTCACCGCCAGGGCTTGCAGGATGCCCACCGACGCGGAACTGGACTGGATGACCGCCGTCAGCACCGCCCCGGCCAGCACGCCCAGCAGCGGGTTTTTGAACAGGAGGAACAGCCGCTGGAACCCGGGCACGTTCCGGAGCCCGGCCACCGCGCCGCTCATGGTCTCCATCCCGAACATCAGCGTGGCGAAGCCCAGCAGGATCATGCCCGTGTCCTTCTTCTTGTCGCTGCGGCAGAACATATGGAACACGATACCCACCAGAGCTACCACCGGCGTGAAAGACGAGGGCTTCAAAAGCTGCACGAACACATTTCCCCCGTCGATCCCCGCGAGGGACAATATCCAGGCCGTCACCGTGGTGCCGATGTTGGCGCCCATGATCACGTTGATGGCCTGCTTCAATGTCATGAGCCCGGAGCTTACGAAGCCCACCACCATGACAGTCGTGGCGGAGGAGCTCTGGATGACCGCCGTGATACCAAGGCCGGTGAGAAGACCCGCCGCCTTTTTGGTGGTCATCTTCCCCAACAGAGCGCGCAGGCTGTTCCCCGCCCGGCGCTCCAGGGCCTGACCCATCACGTTCATCCCGAACAGGAACAGACTGAGCCCGCCCAGCAGAGACAGAAGATCGAAAATGTCCATATGCTCTCTCCTATTTGTGGCATTCTATCTGTCTCCATGGTACCGTGGCACTGTAAAGTCCGCCACCGGGGCCGTGTTAAATCCGTGTAAAGCGATAGCCGCCGGAGCGCGTTTTGCGTCTCCGGCGGCCGTCATTATGTTTCATTTCCCATCAATCATCGTTTCGCGGTGGAAAGCGCACCGTGACGGCCGTGCCTTTCCCCACCTCGCTCTGCAAGCGGATATTCGCCCCCAGGACCAACGCAGCATGCTTTACGATGGAAAGGCCCAGCCCCGTGCCGCCGATGGCCTTGCTGCGGCTCTTGTCCACCCGGTAAAAGCGCTCAAAAATGCGCTCCTGCTGCTCCGCCGGGATGCCGATGCCGTCATCGGTCACGGTGAGGACCGCGTCCGTGCCCTCCCTGTGGGCGTCTACGGTCATATGGCCGCCCTCGCGGTTATATTTGATGGCGTTGTCGCAGAGGTTGAACACGATGCTGTGCGCCAGCTGGGGGATGGCGCTCATGGGGGCCGGCCCGCCGGTGAGGGCGAGAGTCACGCCCGCCTTGTCCGCCTTGGCCTGCAGATCCCGGACCACGGCCCCGGCCACCCCGTACAGGTCCGTATCCTCAAAGCGCATGTCCCCCATTCCCTCGTCCAGGTGGGACAGGCTGATGACGTCGCTTACCAGCTGTATCATCCGCTGGGACTCGGCGCAGATCTTCCCGGCAAAGGGCCGCACATCCTCCGGCTTCGCCACGCCGTTTTCGATGAGCTCTGCGTAGCCGGAGATGGTCTGCAGGGGTGTTTTCAGCTCGTGAGAGACGTTCGCGGTGAACTCCCGGCGCATCCGCTCCGCCTCGGCCTTTTCCGCCATGTCCAGCTCCAGCTGCTCCGCCTGGGCCCGCAGCTGCCGCTGCTGGTTGTCCAGGCGATATAAAAGCGGGGCTATCTCCTCGTATCCTTCGTTGGCCAGGGGCCGGTCCAGGTCCACCTCATTGAGGGGCTGTACGATGCGCCTGGAGAGCCGCCGGGCAAGAAGCACGGACAGTATGAGCGCGAGAACGATGACCGCGGCGAACCCCTGCCCCACGCCCAGGAGCATGGTGAGCACGGTGTTCTGGGCGATGGCGAGGCGCAATACCGTCCCGTCAGATAGCCGCTGGGCCGTGTAGAGAAAGCGGGCCATGAGGGTGGAGGAGTACCGGTGGCTCTCCCCGAAGCCGTTCGCCAGGGCCTTTTGTACCTCCTCCCGCTCCAGGTGGTTGGCCATGGCGTCGCTGTCCGCGTCGCTGTCGTAAAGGACGCTGCCGTCCCTGTCTATCCAGGTGATGCGGTAGTCCCGAACGTCCATGCCGTCAAAATACGCCATCCCGCCCAGTTCCACGCCCTGGGCGGCAAGCTGGGTCTGCATGCGAAGCTGGGTCTGCTGAACGCGGGAGAAGTACCCGTACAGCACCGCCATGATAAGCACCACCGACGCGAGAAACACAGTGAAGGCCACGAGACACAGCGCCTTGAATATTTTCTTCGTCATGGGGCCGCCTCCATCCTGTACCCCACGCCCCGGACCGTGCGGATATACTCCCCGCATGGACCCAGCTTCAGGCGCAGGGAGCTCACGTGCACGTCCACGGTCCTGGTCTCACCCACGAAATCCGCTCCCCATATATTGCTCAGCAGGCTCTCCCGGTCGAAGGCTTTTCCCGGATGGGCCATCATGAGCCGCAGCAGTTCATATTCCTTCAGCGTCAGCTCCACCCGCTTTCCCTGGGCCGTCACGGTGTGTTCCGAGGTATCCAAAACAAGCTCGCCCACACGCAGTACGGCCGCCGTCTCCCCCGGTCCCGCCCGGCGCAGCACCGCCTTGACACGAGAGACCATCTCCATCATGCCGAAGGGCTTGGCCAGGTAGTCGTCCGCGCCCCGGTCCAGGCCCGTCACCTTATCGAATTCCGTGCCCTTGGCCGTGGCCATGATGATGGGGATATCCGCCGTGGCGGGCCGGGCCCGCAGCTTTTCCAGCACCTGCAGGCCGTCCTCCCCGGGCAGCATGATGTCCAGCAGGACCAGCTGGGGGACCGTCTCCTTCACCGCCTCCCAAAAGCTCCCGCTCTCGGCGAACCCACGGCTCTCAAACCCGGCGGCGTTCAGGGTGTAGAGGATGAGATTGCGGATGGCGTCGTCGTCCTCCAGGCAGTAGATCAGGCTCATGGCGTCACCTCCTCCTATCGTAAGTGTAGTATATTTTCCTTCATGTGTCCACTTTGATATTCTCCCGGTGGATACAGCATACACCATCCGGCGTCAAGTCTTCTATCATGTTTTTGTAAAGCCGCCGTAAAACCGGCGGGCCGCACCCTCTCCCCCGCGGCGCATATACTGAACTGAACAAAGGGCACGGACCGCAGACGGCGGACTGCGCCCCTTTCATTTGGATATGAGGTGATACGTATGTGTTCCATTGCGGGAGCGATCGATTTTCAGACGGATCTGCGGGGCCAGACCCAGGCTCTGCGGGCCATGCAGCGGGCCATGGTCCGGCGGGGCCCGGACCAGAAGGGCGAGTACATATCGGAGCACGCGGCGCTGCTGCACGACCGGCTCGCCGTCATCGACATCGAGAACGGCCGCCAGCCCATGACGGCCGGAGACGGCCATCGTACCTGCACCATCGTCTATAACGGCGAGATATACAACACCGGCGAGGTCCGGGACGACCTCATCGCCCTGGGCCACGCCTTCACGGGCCATTCTGACACGGAGGTGGTCCTGCGAAGCTTTATCCAGTGGGGCGAAAAGTGCGTGGACCACCTGAACGGCATCTTCGCCTTTGCCGTCTGGGACAGCGGCGAGCGGCGGCTCTTCATCGCCCGGGACCGGATGGGGGTAAAGCCCTTTTTCTACGCCATCCGCCGGGGCGCGTTCCTGTTCGCCTCGGAGCTCAAAGGACTGCTGGCCCACCCCTTGGTGGAGCCCCTGGCGGACCGGGAGAGCGTACTGGAGGTGGTCCTCACCGGCCCGGGCCGGACCCCGGGCTGCGGGGTGTTCAAGGACGTGTACGAGCTGCGCCCCGGCTGGCGGGGCTGGTTTGACGAGCGGGGTCTGCGCACGGAGCGGTACTGGAAGCTGACGGCCCGGGAGCATAAAGACGACCTGCCCGCCACCATCGACACGGTGCGCTATCTCGTCACCGACGCCATCCGCCGGCAGCTGGTCTCCGACGTGCCCATCGGCACGTTCCTCTCCGGCGGCCTGGACTCCGGCATCATCAGCTCTGTGGCGAACCGGCATATGAAGGAGCGGGGCGAGACGCTCCACACCTTCTCCGTGGACTACAAGGACCACCTCAAATACTTCCACGAGACGAAATTCCAGCCCACCAGCGACACGGTGTATATCCCCAAACTGGCCCAGTGGCTGGGGTGCGAGAACCACCTGACCGTGCTGGACACCATGGAACTGGCGGACGGCCTCTATGAGGCAGTGGAAGCCCGGGACCTGCCCGGCATGAGCGACGTGGACTCGTCGCTTCTCCAGTTCTGCAAGCCCATCAAGGAGCAGGTGACCGTGGCCCTGTCCGGGGAGTGCGCCGACGAGATTTTCGGCGGCTACCCCTGGTTCCGGGACGAGAAGATACGAGCCGCGGAGGGCTTCCCCTGGGCCCAGTCCATCCAGTACCGGGCCGGATTCCTCCGCCCGGAACACGCCAGGGGCCTGGATCCCCGGGAATACCTCATGGAGAAGTACCGCCTGACCCTGGCGGATACGGATACGCTGGACACCGACAGCCCGGTTGATAAAAGGATGCGGGAGATGATGCGCCTCAACACCGACTGGTTCATGCAGACGCTCCTGGACAGGAAGGACCGGATGAGCATGTGGTCCGCCCTGGAGGTCCGGGTCCCCTTCTGCGACCACCGGATCGCGGAGTATCTCTACTCCGTGCCCTGGGAGATGAAGGACTACCGCCACTATGAAAAGGGCCTGCTGCGGGAGGCCATGAAAGACTATCTGCCCGATGAGATCCTCTGGCGGAAGAAGAGCCCCTACCCCAAGACCCATAACCCCGCCTACATGCAGGAGGTGTCCAGGCGGCTCCGTGCCGTGCTGGCCCAGCCCCACGCGCCCCTTTTGGACATCGTCCGCCGGGACGCCCTGGAATCGCTTTTGAACGACGACAAGGCACAGCCCTGGTACGGCCAGCTCATGACAACGCCCCAGACCATCGCCTATATGCTCCAGGTGAACCACTGGCTGGAGACGTATAAGGTAAGGCTGGTATAAAGAAAGAGAGCGCCCCGGCGCTCTCTTTCTTTATTGTTGGCATTTCTCCGACCACATAATAATCGCATTAAGGCAAAAAATATCGGTGTGCGGAAAATGAGGTAAAAAATTCTTGACATTTTGCCCGTTTGGTGGCATAATACACAACGTTCAGCGTAGCGGGATTGTGTAAAGGTAGCACAGCGGACTCTGACTCCGTATGTGAGGGTTCGAATCCTTCTCCCGCTGCCATAAAGCAAAAGCCCGGAAACCACGTGTTTCCGGGCTTTTGCTGTTTATGTTCACATGGTGTTTTCCCTTTATTTTTCCCTTGCCTTACCCAATTGGACTGTTGCAAAAGTGTTGCAAAACAGCGCCTTTTCACTCCCTCGCCTGGTCATGCAGCCAGCGCAGGGCGTCGGCAAGGCTCCCCAGGCTGTCCATGAGGCCGCAGGCCACCGCCTCCTGGCCGTCGATGATGCTTCCCACGTCGTTGGCCAGCTCCCCCGTGCGGAGCATATAGTCCAAAAACCGCTCCCGGCCGATGTGGGAGTTGGCGGTGACGAACCGGACGATGCGCTCCTGGGTCCGGGCGAAGTATTCATAGGTCTGGCTCACGCCGATGACCGTGCCGTTCATGCGCACGGGATGGATGGTCATGGAGGCGGAGGGCGCGATGAAGCTGCGCCGGGCGGCCACAGCCAGGGGCACGCCGATGGAGTGACCGCCCCCCAGCACCAATGACGCGGTGGGCTTGGCCATGCCCGCGATGAGCTCCGCGATGGCGAGGCCCGCCTCGATGTCCCCGCCCACGGTGTTCAGGAGGATGAGCAGGCCCTTCACGTCCGGGGACTCCTCCACCGCCGCCAGCAGGGGCAGCACGTGCTCGTACTTGGTGGTCTTGTTCTCCTCCCCCAGCACCTGATGGCCCTCGATCTGGCCGATGATGGTGAGCACCTGTATCTGGGAGGGGGCCGCCGTGCCCAGCTCTCTTATCTCTTCCCGCCTGTTCTCATCCATTAAATTCACCCGCAGCCAGTTTTCCCGGCCGCGGGTGTTGTTATACTTATTCTTTCTGTCATTCCTGACCGCCGTGCTTCATCAAGTCCTCCACCCAATCCGCGATACGGCGGGTCTCGTCTCCAATGCCGGCCTTCAGCTCCTCATAGCCGCCTATAAGCTCGTCCCCCACCTGGCGGAACAGCTCCCGGCTCCTGTTGAGGCCGTCCATGGCCAGGGCCATGCCATGAAGGAGATTGTCGGTCACCGTGTCGTGCTCGAGCCGGTGGCTGCGGTAATTCTCCACTACCACGCCGTAGCGCTCATAGGCCCTGTGCACCGCCTGGTCCCAGGACATGTACAGGTCCCGCTGGGCGGTCTCACCCACCCGTGCCATGGCCTCCGGCTCGTCCATGAGCGCGGTCAGCTTTGCGGCCATGGACTCGGCATTCTCCTCAATAAGGAACCCGGTCCGGCCGTCCTCCACGTCCTCCGCGGCGCAGCTTCCCGTCACCAGCACGCTGGCCAGGGCGCAGGCCGCCGCCTCCCGGACCACCAGGCCGTTGGTGTCGAAGGTGGAGGGGAACAAGAAAAGGTCCGCCCGGCAGTACCAGGCCCGGATGAGCTCCCGGTCCTGGACGGGACCCACGAACAGGGCCTTCCCCTCCAGTCCCAGGGAGGAGGCGTACTCCTTCACCTCGTCCAGGTCCGCGCCGCCGCCCACGAACACCATGCGGAAGTCCCGCCCGGCAGCCATGAGCTTGGCCAGGGCGTCCAGGGTGATGCGCAGGCCCTTGTACCACATCATCCGGCCCACGAACAGGAACACGGGCACGTTCGCGGGCAGGTCCAGGCCCGCCGTAGCCTTGTCGATGAGGGACTGGTCTACCCGGCCCCGGGGCAGGTCCACGCCGTTGGGCATGACCACGTACTCCCCCTCGTAGCCCAGGGACCGTAGGTTCTCCCCCGCGCCCCGGCTCACGCACCACACCTCGTCGCAGGCGGCAATGTTGTGGACCAGGAACTTGGCCGCCTCGTCCCGCAGGAGCTTTCCCCGGACAGCGTTGGCGATGTCGATGTCGAACTTGGTGTGGTAGGTCATGATGACCGGCCGGTCGATCCGGTCCCGGAGAGCCCGGGCCAGGACGGTGGAGCTGATGGGGCAATGGCTGTGGATGACGTCGAAGCCGGCGTTCTCCATCTTCCCCATGGTCTCCGCGTCAAAGGGAAGCCCCGCCCGGTAGCCCACCAGTTTGGTCACGTCCAGACTGGGATAGCGCAGCACGGGGAACGGGAAGACGCTGTCGTCCGCCTCCGGATAGGCGGGCGTGACCACCGCGGCCCTGCCAAGCCCCGCCGAGATGACCCCGGCGTAGTTGGTGACGGCGTTGGCCACCCCGTCGATGCAGGGCGGGAAGGAATCGTTCAAGAGGCATACGTTCAGTTTGTCCATAGTCTCTCCAAAAGTTGAATTTTAGGCTGTCAGCCCAGACCCGCGGCGATGCCGATGAGCCGGGCGGCCAGGGCGGCCACCCACGCGATGGCGCACTGGCCCACCACCACGCCGGCGGCCCATTTGCCGCCCATCTCCCGGCGCACGGCGGCGATGGCCGCCACGCAGGGGGTGTACAGCAGGCAGAACACCAGAAGGCTCACCGCCCCGAGAGGCGTCAGCACGGACTGGATGGCCATCTCGGCGCCGAACAGCACCGACAGGGTGGACACCACGCTCTCCTTGGCCATGAACCCGGTGATGAGGGCCACGCATATGCGCCAGTCCCCCAGGCCCAGGGGCGCCAGCACCGGCGCGATGAGCCCCGCCAGGGACGCCAGCACGCTGTCCTGGGAGGTTCTGGCCACGTTCAGGTGGAAATCAAAGGTCTGCAAAAACCATATGACGATGCTGGCCACGAAGATGATGGTAAAGGCCCGCTGGAGGAAGTCCTTGGCCTTGTCCCACATCAGGTGCAGCACGTTTTTGGCCCCGGGCATGCGGTAGTTGGGAAGCTCCATGACGAAGGGCACCGCCTCGCCCTTGAACACCGTCCCCTTCAGGAGCACCGCGAACAGGATGCCCAGGAGGATGCCCAGGATATAGAGCCCGATCATGATGACGCCCCGGCGGGCCGGGAAGAAGGCCGCCGTAAAGAAGGCGTATACCGGCAGCTTGGCGCTGCAGCTCATGAAGGGCGTCAGCAGTATGGTCAGCTTTCTGTCCCGCTCCGAGGGGAGGGTCCTGGTGGCCATGATGCCCGGCACGGTGCAGCCGAAGCCCAGCAGCATGGGCACGATGCTCCGGCCGGAGAGGCCCAGCTTTCGCAGGAGTTTATCCATCACGAAGGCCACCCGGGCAATGTACCCGCTGTCCTCCATGAGGGACAGGAAGAAAAACAGCACCACGATCACCGGCAGGAAGCTCAGCACGCTCCCCACCCCGGCGAATATGCCGTCCATCACCAGCGAGCGCACCCCCGCGCCGGCGCTCATGGCCACAAGCAGGGCGTCCACACGCCCGGCCAGCCACTGGATGAGCATATCCAGTCCGTCCTGGAGGTAGGCGCCCACCACGTCGAAGGTGAGCCAGAACACCAATGCCATGATGGCGATGAAGCAGGGTATGGCGGTGTACTTGCCGGTGAGTATCTTATCAATGCCCGCGCTGCGGGCCCGCTCCTTGCTCTCGTGGGGCTTCACCACCGTGGCGGCGCACACGTCCTTGATGAACGCGAAACGCATATCCGCGATGGCGGCGGCCCGGTCCATACCGCTCTCCGCCTCCATCTGGCACACGATGTGCTCCAGCATCTCCGTCTCGTTCTGGTCCAGACGCAGGGCCTCGGCGATGCGCTCGTCCCCCTCGGCCAGCTTGCTGGCGGCGAAGCGGACGGGGATACCGGCGGCCGCGGCATGGTCCTCGATGAGGTGCATGATGGCGTGCAGGCACCGGTGCACCGCGCCGCCGTTTTTGTCCTCCCGGCAGAAGTCGATGCGCCGGGGCGGCTCCTGGTACTTGGCCACGTGCAGGGCGTGGCTCACCAGCTCGTCGATGCCCTCGTTTTTGGCCGCGGAGATGGGCACCACGGGGATGCCCAGCAGGTCCTCCATCTCATTGATCTTGACGGACCCGCCGTTTCCACGGACCTCGTCCATCATGTTGAGGGCCAGCACCATGGGCACGTCCAGCTCCATGAGCTGCATGGTCAGGTACAGGTTCCGCTCGATATTGGATGCGTCCACGATATTGATGATGCCCCGGGGCTTCTCGTCCAGGATGAAGGAGCGGGTGATGATCTCCTCGCTGGTGTAGGGCGAAAGGGAGTAGATGCCCGGCAGGTCGGTGATGAGGGTGTTTTCGTGGCCCTTGATAACGCCGTCCTTCCGGTCCACGGTGACGCCGGGGAAGTTGCCCACGTGCTGGCTGGAGCCGGTGAGCTGGTTGAAGAGGGTGGTCTTGCCGGAGTTCTGGTTGCCCGCCAGGGCGAAGGTCAGCTTTTCCGAGTCGGGCAGGGGATTTTCCGTGGCCTTCTCGTGGTACTTGCCACTCTCGCCGAGGCCCGGGTGTTCCTTGCGACGGCCCCGGTACTCCACCCGGCCGGGGGCGTTCTGCTCCGGGTCCCGGACGTCCTTGATCTGGATGCGCTCCGCGTCCGCCACCCGCAGCGTCAGCTCATAGCCATGGATCATAAATTCCATGGGGTCGCCCATGGGCGCGTACTTCACCAGCACGATGTCCGAGCCGGGGATGACGCCCATGTCCAGGAAGTGCTGACGCAGCGCCCCCTCGCCGCCCACGGCGGCGACGGTGGCCTTCTTCCCTATCGGCAGTTCTTTCAGGGTCAAAACAGATTCCTTCTCTCCCGGACGCCCGTCCGCGCCCGATGCAGCCCGGCTTACTTCTTGCCGGTGTGTTTGAATGCAAATTTGGGCTCTGTTCCGTTCAGGATCCGGGCGATGTTGCTCCGGTGCTGGAACACGATGAGCACCACCATCACGGCGGTGAGAGCCAGGTTCACGTCAAAGGTCCGGTGCAGGGCGTAATAGACCGCCGGGAACGCCAGCGCGGTCACGATGGTGCTGAGAGACACCCGCCGCCCGATGAGGAACACGACGGCGAACACGGCCACCATGATGAGCCCGGCCCGCAAGTCCAGGAAAAACACCGTCCCCGCGCCCACGGCCATGCCCTTGCCGCCCCGGAAGTGGAAGAACACCGGCCAGCAGTGGCCCACCAGGCAGAAGAGCCCCGCCACGGCCTGGCCGTTCTCCCCTGCCAGCGCCCGGCCCACGGCGCAGGAGGCCACCGCCTTCAGCACGTCGCACAAAAGCGTCAGCACGCCCACGCCGGCGCCATAGGACCGCCCTGCGTTGGTGGCCCCGGCGTTGCCGCTGCCGGAGGAGCGTATATCCTTGTGGAAGAAGCCCCGCACCAGCAGGATCGCGCTGTTGACCGAGCCGATGAGGTAGCTGATGACCGCCGAGAGAAGCAGACTCATATCGATATGTTCCTCCGCACTTTCGCGTTGATACTAATAAATGCCAGCGGCTATTATAGCATGTTTTTTCCGGTTTTCCAGTCCTGACGGGAAGAAAAACCATGGCCTATCGGTCAGGCGTCGGTATTCTTCTTCCCCCGGAGCTGGTCGGCGATCTGCTGCACCCGCTCATCGGTGAGGGTGAACTTCTTCACGAAGAAGATGAACGCGATCGTGAGCCCCAGGATGGGCAGGATGGTCATCAAAAGCCGCAGGCCCATGATGGTGCTGGCGCTCTGGGCCACCGCCGCGCCGGTCTCGGAGCTGTCGCCCACGAGACCAATGAGGTCCAGACCGATGCCGGTGATGAACACCGCCACGCCGGAGGCCGCCTTCACCACGAAGGTCTGCATGGAGAAGATGACGCTCTCCTCACGGCGGCCGGTCTTCAGCTGGCCGTAGTCCACGGAGCTGGACAGGAACACGGTGGTGAGCACGGTGAGGATACCGTTGGCGGCGAACACCAGCGCCCCGCACACGCACAGCAGGATGATATTGGAGCCCAGCCCCAAAAAGCACACGGCCAGGATGAGGGCGTAGCCCGCCATGGCCATGGTGAGGGCCACCTTGAAGAGGCTGGTGTTGCCCAGCTTTTTGTGAAGCAGGGGGTACACCACCATCATGCCCAGGATCTGGCAGGCGCCGCCCACGGTGGTGAACAGTGTGTAGCTGCCCATCCAGCCGGTCCCGCCGAAGTCATACTTGAAGAAATAGATGACCAGGTTGCTGGTGAGGTACAGCGCCCCGTTGATGAGGAGGATGGCCAGGACGGTGATCATGGCCTGGTCGTTGCGGAACAGGGCCTTGAACATATCCTTCACGGAGGAGGTCTCCATCCTGCCTATGTCGTGCTCCTTCACCTTGGCGCAGCAGACGATCTCCGCCACCACGAATATGGCCGCCACGATCATGGCGATGCGGCCGAAGCCCACCCGCTCATTGCCGCCGCCCAGGGCGGCCACGGCCAGCAGGGTCCCCACCTGGATGACCGCCGAGCCGATGCCCGCGCAGGTGCGGCCCACCACGGACAGGTTCTCCCGGTCCTTGGGGGTATCGGTGACGGCGGGGATCATGGACCAGTAGGGGATGTCCATCATGGTGTAGGTCACGCCCCAGAGGATGTAGATCACGCCGAAATAGACCATCAGGCCCGTGCCGTGCAGGTCCGGCGCGGCGAACAGGGCGTACAGCACCAGGGCGTTCAGCACCGTGCCGCTGATGAGCCAGGGCCGGAACCGGCCCCATTTGGTGCGGGTCTTGGCCACCAGGATGCCCATGAAGGGGTCGTTCAGGGCGTCGAACACCCGGGCGATCATGAGGATGAGCCCCACGAAGGTGGCCGACAGGCCCAGGATGTCCTGGTAGAAGTACATCACGTAGCTGGCGGACAGGGCGTACACCATGTCCTTGCCCACGGCGCCGATGCCGAAGGCCGCGGTCTGGGAACGGGTCAGTTTCATTTTTCCTTCTCCTCTATGTTTATTTGTTGCTCTCTTCTTACTGCGCCAGGCCTTCCGTCTTCAGTCCCCCCATGATCCGGGCCATGAGCCCGGTCCTGCCGAAGGGGGTCATGAGATAGAACCCGTCGATATAGGGCGCGATCTCCCGGGCCACGGCCATGCTCACCCTCTCGGCGATCTCCTCGCCCCGGGCCCGGTCCGCCCCCTCGTAGAGGGCCACGATCTCGGGGTCCACGTCGACGCCCGCGATGTGCTCGTTCATAAAAAGGGCGTTGCGCTGGCTCACCACGGGGATGATGCCGCCCATGATCCTGCCGTCCAGGGTCTCATAGGCCTTTTTCAGATTCTCCAGCGCCCGGGCCGTGAGCACCGGCTGGGTGAAAAAGCCGACCGCGCCGTTTTCCAGCTTCTGCCGGGCCAGTTCCAGCTGGTGGTCGAAATTGCGCACATTCACGTTGAGGGCCCCGAAGATGTGGAAAAGGCCCGTCTCCGCCGCGTAGCGGATGAAGGTGCGGCTGGTGAAATCGTACACGGCGTGGATGGTCTCCCGCTGCTCCGCGGGGATGGGGTCCCCGGTGACCAGGAGCACCTGCTCCACCCCCTCGGACCCCAGGCCCAGCAGCAGCGCCCGGGCGGCGTTGCGGTTGCGGTCCCGGCAGGTCAGATGGGGCATGGCCTGCACGCCCAGGTCCCTGTGGAGCCTGGCGGCGGCCATGCTGGAGTCCAGGCCGGGCTTGCCGTTGGGGCAGTCCGCCACGGTGATGAGCGCCGCACCGGCGTCTACCAGCTCCTTCGCCCCGGCCAGATAGCCGGTCAGGTCCGGGCTGTCCGGCGCGTCCAGTTCCACGGCGATGGGCTTTTTCGCCGGGTCGTTCAAAGCCTCCCAAAAACCATTTTCCATATCTCTCTCCTTATCCCAGCACCAGCCGGGCGATATCCGCCGACTGCTTGGCATCCCTGGAATAGTAGTCCGCGCCGATGGCCATGGCGTATTCCTCCGTGAGCACCGCGCCGCCCACCATGACCTTGCAGTCATGGCCGCTGGCCCGCAGGGCCTGGATGGTCTTCTCCATGGCGGGCACGGTGGTGGTCATAAGGGCCGAAAGGCCCACCAGGCGCGCGTCCTCTTTGATGGCCGCCTCCACCACTGCCTCCGGGGCCACGTCCCGGCCCAGGTCGATGACGGTGTAGCCGTAGTTCTCCAGCACCACCCGGACGATGTTCTTGCCGATGTCGTGGATGTCCCCCTGGACGGTAGCCAGGATGATCTTACCACGGGACACCGTCTCGCCGCCCCGCCGGGCGATGCGCTTTTTGACGGCCTCAAACCCCTCGCAGGCGGCGTTGGCGGCGTTGATGAGCTGGGGCAGGAAGATCTCCCCCCGCTCGTACCGGTCCCCCACCTTGTCCAGCGCGGGGATGAGCAGGCTGTTCACCACGTCCATCTCCCCCATGGCGTCCAGCGCCTTTTCCGTGAGGGCGGCGGTCTCCGCCTTCATGCCCTTGGCGATGGCCGTGTCCAGGGTCATATCTGCCTCCGGGGCGGAGACTGTCTTCGTCTCTTGGGCGGCGGCAAAGCGCTCTATGTAGGCCGCGCTGTCCTTATCCTCCCCGGACAGCACCCTGTAGGCCGCCACCGCGTCCATGACGGCGGCCTGGTTGGGATTCAATATGGGCAGGTCCAGCCCCGCGGCCAGTGCCTGGGTGAGGAAGCTCACGGTCACGTGTTCTCTTGCCGGCAGGCCGAAGGAGATGTTGCTCACCCCCAGCACCGTGTGCAGGCCCAGCTCCTCCCGGACCATGCGGACCGCCTTCAGCGTCTCCGCCGCCTGGTCCTGCTGGGCGGACACGGTCAGAGTAAGGCAGTCGATGTACACGTCCTCTTTGGGGATGCCATAGCCCAGGGCCGCGTCCAGGATGCGCTCCGCTATGGCGAAGCGGTCCTCCGCCGTGGGCGGGATGCCGTTTTTATCCATGGTGAGGCCCACCACCGCCGCGCCGTACTTTTTGCACAGGGGCAGGATGGCGTCCAGCACGGCCCGCTCCCCGTTCACAGAGTTGACGATGGCCCGGCCATTCACGGCCCGCAGGCCCGCCTCCACGGCGGCCGGGTCGGAGGAATCGATCTGGACGGGCAGGTCCGACACGGACTGGACCGCCCGGACCACCTTTGCCATCATGGCGGGCTCGTCCAGCCCCGGCAGGCCCACGTTCACGTCCAGGATGTCCGCTCCCCCGTCCTGCTGCTCCACGGCACGGGCCAAGATGTAGTCCATATCCCCCTCCCGGAGGGCCTGCTGGAACCGCTTCTTACCCGTGGGATTGATGCGCTCGCCGATGACCCGCACCCCATCCAATTCCACTGTTCGGGCGGCGGAACACACGCCCCGCCGGTCCGCCTTGGACCGGACAGCGGGCGTTTTATCTTGGAATATATCTGCCGTGGCCCGGATGAAATCCGGGGTGGTGCCGCAGCAGCCGCCCACGGCCCCCACGCCCAGTTCCGCCGCCGGGGCCATGGCCTTGGCGAAATCGATCGCCGTCATGTGGTACTTCCCCGTGGCCGGGTCGGGCAGGCCCGCGTTGGGCTTGAGGATGATGGGCTTATCCGTCCAACGGGCCAGCTCCTCCACCAGAGGCATAAGCTCCGCCGGCCCCAGGCTGCAGTTGAAGCCCATGGCGTCTACGCTTAAGGCTTCCAGCGTCAGGGCCATGGCCGGGACGGTGGTCCCCAGGAAGGTCCGGCCAGACGACTCAAAGGTCATGGAGGCCCACACAGGCAGGTGGGTGTTCTCCTTCGCCGCCAGGACACCCGCCTTCAGCTCATAGAGGTCGCTCATGGTCTCGAAGAACACAAGGTCCGCCCCGGCGGTCTCCCCCGCCGTGACCATCTCTTTGAATATGTCGTAGGCCTCCTCGAAGGAGAGGGTCCCCAGGGGCGCCAGCAGCTGCCCGATGGGTCCCACGTCCAGGGCCACCTTCACGCCGGGCCCCACCGCCTTTTTGGCCAGTTGGATGCCCGCCGCGATGAGCTCCGCCGAGCTGTAGCCGCAGCCCGCCAGCTTATGGCGGTTGGCGCCGAAGGTGTTGGAGCACACCAGGCGGGTGCCCGCGTCCACATACTGCCGGTGGACGGCGGCCACCTTCTCCGGGTCCGTGACGTTCCAGACCTCCGGGCTCTGGCCCACAGGCAGGCCCGCCGCCTGGAGCATGGTGCCCATGGCCCCGTCCAGGATGATGAATTTATCTTCCACAGCTTCCGCCCGCCTTTCGTATCCCGCAGTTTTCGTACTGCGCGCAGTTTTTACAGCCGCCTTCGCCCTTTTCCCGGGGCGTGTCCGCCACGCCGATCAGGGCGGTGACGGATTTCATGGGGGTCATGAGCCCCCCGGGCGTCAGGCCCACGCCGATGCGCCGGGCCGTATCCAGCACCCGGCACATCTCGCCCTGCTGCTCCAGGGGCATATCGCCGTAGCCGGGGCTGAACCGCCCCGTGAGGAAGGCCGGGGCCATCTCCGCCGCCAGATCGGCGCAGAGGTTATCGCACACGTTCTCGATGGCCGCCCCGGCGGCGGCGTCCAGTATCACCGCCTGGGCCATATCCTCCACCTGGGTCCTGCGGAGAAGCCCGTCCGCCTCCGCTCCCAATGTCGCCGCCATGAGCACCACCCGGCCGCACCCCGCCAGGTGCCGTCGGATATCCTCCCCCGCCGGGCGAAACGCCGTCCCGGCCAGGGTCCCGTCGGGCGCCAGGTCAAAAAGCCGCCACACCGCCCGGGGACGGGCGGTTTTGAGGAGCGCCGCCTCCCACTTATCCAATGAGGCGGCCACATCCGCGGGCGGCTTATCGCCGCGCACGCCCAGATACCGCAGGGCCTCCCGCCGGTCTATCCCCGTCAGTCTGGGCTCCACAGCCGCCGCCTCCTTTATCCATACTTTATCTATAAGATACCATGGCAAATTATAGCATATCCGGCCGTAAATGTTAAGACTTTATACCCCCGGAAAACGGCCATCTTTGCCCCGGTCCATTTAGTTGTCTGTTTGTCCCCTTCCGGGGTTGACTTTTCCCCCTGGGACAGGGTAAAATATAGGCAATAATGCCAGATTTTGACCCGATTCTGACCCGATTTTTATTCAAGGAGGTACATTTGTCATGCCCCTAGTCCCTATGAAAGCCATTTTGGACGCCACCGAGACCTATAACTACGCCCAGGGCGCCTTCAACGTCAACGCGGTCTGTCAGGCCAAGGCGGTGATAGAGGTGCACGAGATGTTCCGCTCCGCCGCCATTTTGCAGGGCGCGGACCTGGCCAACGCCTTCATGGGCGGCCGGACAGATTTCGCCAACGGCACCCTGGAGGACAAGAAAAAGGGCGCCATCAACATTGCCAATGCCGTCAAAAAATACGCCGTGGACAGCCCCATCCCCGTGGCCCTGCACCTGGACCACGGCAAGAGCTTCGAGGCCTGCGAGGCCGCCATCGCCGGGGGCTACACCTCCGTGATGATCGACGGCTCCTCCCTGCCCTTCGACGAGAATGTGGAGCTGACCCGCGAGGTGGTGAAGTACGCCCATGAGCGGGGCGTGACCGTGGAGGGCGAGCTTGGCGTCCTGGCGGGCGTGGAGGACCACGTCTTCGCCGCCAACAGCACCTACACCAACCCCCTGGACGCGGTGGAGTTCTTCAAAAAGACCGGCGTGGACGCCCTGGCCATCAGCTACGGCACCAAGCACGGCGCCAATAAGGGCAAGGACACGGTCATCCGCAAGGAGATCGCCATCGCGACGAAAGAATGCATGATGCACGCCGGCATCGAGGGCACTCTGGTGAGCCACGGCTCCTCCACCGTGCCCCAGTACATCGTCTCCGAGATCAACGCCCTGGGCGGCGACATCCACGACGCCTACGGCATCAAGAAGGAGCAATTGAAGGAAGTCTCCAAGCTGGGCATCCGGAAAATCAACGTGGACACGGACATCCGCCTGGCCGTGACCCGGAACCTCCGGGAGCTTTTCCGGGACGAGCCCAAGCTCCGGGACAGCGCCTCCATCGGCGGTATCTATGAGCTTCTCTGCGCCAACCCCAGCGCCTTTGACCCCCGGGTGTTTTTCCCGCCCATCATGGACACGGTCATGTACGGCAATGTGCCCGACGAGGACGTGGCCCGGATCGTGGACTGCATCGAACGGGGCGTGAAGGAAGTGGTGGGCACCCTCATCGTGGAGTTCGACTCCGTGGGCAAGGCCCCCCTCATCAAGCCGGTCACTCTGGACGAGATGGCGGAATTTTACCGCAAGAAGGGAATATAAGATGGGCATGAACATTCTCGTGGCCCACGGCGGCGGCCCCACCGCCGTCATCAACCGCTCCCTGCAGGGCGTGGTGGAGGCGGCCCGCGCCTCGGGCCAGGTGGATAAGATATACGCCGCCCGCTTCGGCGCGGAGGGCATCCTGGCCGGAGATCTTCTGGACCTCACCGACGTGAGCCCCGCTATCATCACCCGCCTGGGCGACACCCCCGCCTCCGCCATCGGCTCCTGCCGGCGGAAGCTGGGGGACGCGGACTACCCCACCGTGCTGGAGACTTTAAAGAACTTCAACATCGGCGCTTTCTTCTACAACGGCGGCAACGACTCCATGGACACCTGCCACAAGGTCAACGAACTGGCCAAACGGGAGGGCCTGGACCTGCGGGTCATCGGCATCCCCAAGACCATGGACAACGACCTGGTCCTGACGGACCACTGTCCCGGCTTTGGCTCCGCCGCCCGGTACGCGGCGCTGAGCGCCTCGGAGCTGGCCCTGGACGCCTCCGCCCTGCCCATCCATGTGGTGGTTCTGGAGCTCATGGGCCGGAACGCCGGCTGGGTCACGGCGGCCAGCGCCCTGGCGGCGCGGCTCACCAACTGCGAGGTGCTGACCTACCTTCCCGAGCTTCCCGTGGATGAGGATAAAATGCTGGCCGACATCGAGGCGGCCTACGCAAAAGGAAACGGCCTTCTGGTGACGGTGAGCGAGGGCGTGTGCGGACCCGACGGCAAGCCTCTCGCGGACACGGGCATCGTGGACGGCTTCGGCCACACGGTCCCCGGCGGCACCGCCCAGCATATCGCCGACGCCATCATCCGGAAGCTGGGTCTGAAGGCCCGGGCGGAAAAGCCGGGCCTTCTGGGCCGGGCCTCCATCCCCTATGCCTCCCCGGTGGACCGGGAGGAGGCGTACGCCGTGGGCTGGGCGGCCGTAAAGGCGGCCCTGGCCGGAAAGAGCGGTTACATGGTCTCCATCGAGGCCACCCGGGAGTCCCGCTACCAGAGCGGCATGGGCTTCGTGCCTCTGGCGGAGGTGGCCAACGCGGAAAAGAAGTTCCCCCTGGAGTGGATCGAAGGCGGCAATCGGATATCTGACGCCTTTTTCGATTACGCCCTGCCCCTCATCGGCGGGGATCTGCCCCAGTACGCCATACTGAGAAAGTGAGACGATATGAAACACATTTATCTCAACTTAAAGCGCTTTGACGTACCGCCGGAATTCGGCGGCGTGAACCGGCTGGCCCCGGTGAAGGACTGGGGCGCGGCCGTGGTGAAGGGCACCCAGGAGGCCCTCAAAAAGTACGACCCCGCCAAGGTGGAGTTCGTCCAGTATCTGCCGGAGGCCCACCTGCTCTCCGCCGCGGCGGCCCTCTCTGAGAACAGCCCCGTGAAGCTGGGCAGCCAGGGCGTGTATCGCATGGACACGGCCGTGGGCGGCAACTTCGGCGCCTTCACCACCAACCGCCCCGCCTCCATCGTGAAGGCCATAGGCTGCGCCGGGACCCTCATCGGCCACTGCGAGGAGCGAAACGACAAAAAGGGCGTCCTGGCCGAGGCCGGCTGCACGGACATGTCCGCGGTGGACCGGCTTTTGAACCAGGAGATCAAGTGCGCCCAGGCCCAGGGTCTGGACGTGCTCTACTGCATCGGCGAGACAAGCGAGGAGCAGGCCGACTGGGAGAACGTCCTGGGCCGCCAGCTGGACGAGGGGCTCAAGGGCGTGGACAAGGCCCACGTGGTCATCGGCTACGAGCCGGTGTGGTCCATCGGCCCCGGCAAGACCCCCGCCGATAAGCCCTACATCCAGAAGATCGCCCGGTTCGTGAAGGAGCGCACCGGCGGTCTGGACGTGGTCTACGGCGGCGGTCTCAAGGCTGACAATGCCGCCATGCTGGCCTCCATCGACGAGATCGACGGCGGTCTCATCGCCCTGACGCAGTTCACGGGCGAGATCGGATTCTACCCCGAACAATACCTGGAGATCATCCGGCTGTATTTAGGAGAGTGATACCATGAAACTGGATTTTGAATACGGAAACGGCTTTATGAGCGCGGAGCTTCCCGACAGCACCGACGTGTTCATCCCCGGCGAGACGGTGCCCGATCCGGCCTGCCTTCCTCAGGACTGGGACAGTCTCTACGCCGCGACGCTGGACTCCATCCGCCACCCCATCGGCATGCCCGCCCTTCGGGACATCGCCAAGGCGGGAGACAAGGTGGTCATCGTCATCCCCGACATCGTGAAGGGCGGCAACCAGCCCACCAGCCACCGGAAGGTGGCCATTCGGGCCTGTCTGGACGAGCTGTACAGCGTGGGCGTGGAGAAAAAGGACGTCCTGCTCCTGTTCTCCAACGGCCTGCACCCCCGGGCCACCGTCCAGGAGATGCGCACCATTTTAGGCGACGGGCTCTTTAACGAGTTCTACCCCTCTGGGCAGATCACCAGCCACGACGGCGAGGACTACGACCACCTGGTGGACCTGGGTCATACCGCCTCCGGCGATCACGTGATCATGAACAAATACGTCTTTGAGGCGGACGTACCCATCCTCATCGGCCACACCCAGGGCAACCCCTACGGCGGTTACTCCGGCGGCTACAAGCACTGCGCCACCGGCATCACCCACTGGCGCTCCATCGCCGCCCACCATGTGCCCCGGGTCATGCACCAACCCGACTTCGTCCCCGTGTCCACCTCCAGCGTCATGCGCTCCAAGTTCGACGAGCAGGGCATGTTCATGGAGGAGAAGATGGGAAAGAAATTTTTCTGCTGCGACGCCGTGCTGGATACGAAGAGCCGCCAGATCGAGATAAACTCCGGCTGGGCCAAGGAGATGCAGCCCATATCCTGGGCCACAGCGGACAAGCGCACCTACGTCCACTGGGCGGAGAAAAAGTACGACGTAATGGTCTTCGGCATGCCCACCAACTTCCATTACGGCGCGGGCATGGG
Source organism: uncultured Oscillospiraceae bacterium (assembly GCA_947581795.1). Lineage (GTDB taxonomy): Bacteria > Bacillota > Clostridia > Oscillospirales > Oscillospiraceae > CAJOIG01. Next base: position 9,290 of record CANPVS010000011.1, on the reverse strand, counting down.
CACCAACCCCATCCAGATGATGCAGGCCCTCAGCGCCCAGGTCATCCGCCACAAGCGGGTAATGGCCGATCACTGCGTGTTCATCGTGCCCAGTATCTGCGACGGGTGGTTCCACGACGAGCGCTGGCCCTACCTGCGGGAGCTGTACGAGATGTTCCAGCACGACAGCATGAACATCCTGCCGGACATGGACCGGTACGGCGAGTATTTCGCCACCCGGAAAGAGTACACGGATAAATACCGCTTCGCCAACGCCTTCCACCCCTTCCACGGCTTTTCCATGATGAGCTGCGGCCACTTGGCCGAGGAGCACACCAGCGCCATCTACATCGTGGGCGCCCGGGAACCGGGCATCGCCCGGAGCATGGGTCTCAAGACCCGGGCCACCGTGGAGGAGGCCCTGGCCGACGCCATGAAGAAATATGTGGGGCCAAGCCCCAACATTCTTGCGCTTCCCAAGACCTTCACTACCGCGGCTGTCCATCTCTGCATGAAGGACCCCGCCCAGAACAGCCACAGCCGGGACGGCGCGGGCCACTGCTGCTGCGGATAAGCGGTCATGATCGTATTCTTCCTTGTAGCCTTCCTGGCCAGCGTGGTGGGGGCCATATGCGGCATCGGCGGGGGCGTCATCATCAAGCCCGTGCTGGACCTGTTCCACCTGGAGACGGTGGCGGCCATCCAGTTTTTGTCCGGGTGCACGGTCCTGTCCATGAGCGCCTATTCGGTGGGCAGGTCCCGCCTGGCCGGGGAAAAGCAGCTGGAAGCAAGCACCGGCGGGCCCCTCATCGCGGGGGCGGTGATCGGCGGTCTCGCCGGGAACCGGCTGTTCTCCCTGGTGAAAGCCGCCGCGGCCAGGCCCCAGACGGTCAGCGCCGTGCAGGCGGCCTGTCTCGCCCTGGTGACACTGGGCACGCTTCTCTACACCATTTGGAAGGCCAAGATACACACCAAGCACGTGAAAAGCCCCGCGGCCAGCGCCCTCATCGGCCTGGCCCTGGGCCTCATGAGCAGCTTCCTCGGCATCGGCGGCGGGCCCATCAATCTGGTGGTCCTCTTCTACTTCTTCAGCATGGAGACGAAAAAGGCCGCGGCCAACAGCCTGTACATCATCTTCTTCAGCCAGCTGGCCAGCTTCCTGGTGACGCTGCTCACCCGGGCGGTGCCCGTCTTCCAATGGCCAGCCCTGGCGCTGATGATCGCCGGGGGCATCGGCGGCGGCATCGTGGGCCGGATGTGCAATAAGCGCATGGATGACCGGGCCGTGGACAAGCTCTTTCTCGGCCTCATGGCCGTCATCATCTGCGTGAGTCTCTATAACCTCTGGCAATATACCGCCTGAGATCTGATCATATGAAAAAGCCCTGCCGTATTCGCGGCAGGGCTTTCTTCGTGCGTTGGTTCAGTTGATCTTCAGCGTCTCCCAGAGGGAGTTGATGTAGTCCAGCAGGTCCGGGTCCAGGTTCCGGTAGGCGTAGGCGTTGTACTGCTCGGAGAAATCGCCCCAGTCGGGATAGAGCACCTCCATGGCCTCCTCACCCATCTCCTCGATGTACCCCTCGTCGGTGTAGACCAGGTCGTTGGGCGAGGCATACCAGGTGTACTCCGCGTTGGCGATGGCGGGCTCGGCGGAGAGCATGTAGTTGATGAAGATCTCCGCCAGCTCCTTGTTCTGGCAGCAGGAGGGGATGCACATGGCGTCGATGTAGAAGTTGGTCCGCTCGGGGTAGTAAAACCGCAGGTCCACGTTTTCCGCCTGGGCATCCAGCATGGTGAAGTAGTCGCCGGCATAGTAGGCGGCGATGGCCCCCTCCCCGGACTCCATCATGTTGTATATCTCGTCCATGACGTAGCTCTTCACCAGGGGACGCTGGGCCAGCAGGTCCTGCAAAGCCGCCTCCCACTGGGAACGGTCATCGGTGTTCACATCCAGGCCCGCCCGATACATGGCGGTGCCGAAGGCGTCCCGGGAGTTGTTGAACTGAAGGATATTGCCGGCATACTTCTCGTTCCACATCAGGTCCCAGGACCCGGCGTCCGCCTCGTCCACCACGTTGGCGTTGTAGATGACGCCCACCACGCCGTAGGCATAGGGCACGGAGTACATATCCTCGGGGTCGTAATAAAGGCCGTGGAAGTCCTTTGCGATGTGCTCATAGTTGGGGATGTTGTCGAAGTCCAGCGGCAGGAGCATGTCCTCGTCGATCATCCGGGCAATCATGTAATCGGAGGGGATGATCACGTCGTAGCTGATGGCGTTCTTGGACAGCTTCGCGTACATGTCCTCATTGCTGGCAAAGGTCTCGTAGTTGACCTGCACCGGCCGGCCGTACTCCTCCTCGTACCACTTCTCAAACTCCTTGACCACGTCCATAGAGCCCTCGGAGCCGTCGGAGATATACTCGCCCCAGTTGTACACGTTCAGCACCTGGGGCTTGTTGTCCGTCTCGGTAACGGTGAAAATGAGCGCCGCCACAAGGGCCGCCAGGGCCAGGCATCCGCCCCCGGCGTAGAGGAACCGCTGTTTGCGGGGGTCCATGGGGGGCTTGCCAGCCGCGGCCCGCTTGGCCTTCCGGGCGGCACGGAGGCGCTGGCTGTCCTCGCTGTCGGTGAGGTTGGAGACAAGGAGCAGGGCCAGGATGACGAAAAAGATGATGGTGGCCAGGGCATACATCTTCGGCGTGACCGTCTTTTTCGTCATGTTGTAGATGCGGATGGGCAGCGTCTGGAACCCGGTGCCCGTGGTGAAATAGCTGATGACGAAATCGTCCAGGCTCAGAGTGAAGGCCATGATCATGCCGGTGACCACCGCGGGCATGATCTCGGGCAGCTCCACCTTCCAGAAGGCGCCCCAGGGGGTGCAGCCCAGGTCCAGGGCCGCCTCGGGCAGGGACTTGTCCATCTGCCGCAGCCGGGGCAGCACCTGCAGTATCACATAGGGCAGGCAGAAGGTGATGTGGGCGATGAGGAGAGTCACAAAGTTCAGGCTGTTGGCCAGGCCGAACAGGTGGCTCGCGAACACAAACATGAGCATCATGGAGATGCCCGTGATGATGTCCGGGTTGATCATGGGGATGTTGGTGACCATGTCCAGGGCCGAACGCAGGTACTTCGAGCGCATGCGATCAATAGCCACGGCGGCTGCGGTGCCCATGACGGTGGACACGCCGGCGGCGCACACGGCCAGCACAAGGGTATTGCGCACGGTCTTCAGCGTCTCCGTGTCCCGGAAGAGCTCCTTGTACCACTTCAGCGAAAAGCCGGAGAACACGGAAAGGCTCCTGGCCTCGTTGAAGGAGAACACCAGCAATATCACCAGCGGCGCGAACAGAAACGCGAACATCAGGAAGGTAAAGACTTTGGAAGCTCTCTTCATTTCGCCTGCCCTCCATAGGTGTAGCGGTCCGTCAGCTTTCGCATGACCGCCATGGCCGCCAGCAGGGCCACCATCAATATGAAGGCGATGGCCGCGGCGAAGTGGAGGTTGTTGGCGGTGTACTGTCCCTCGATGGCGTCGCCCAGCAGAAAGAACATGCCGTCGCCCAGCTTTTGGGAGATGTAAAACGTGCTGATAGAGGGGATGAGCACCATGGTCACCCCGTTGACCACCCCGGGCATACTGAGCGGCAGGATCACCCGGCGCAGCACCCCCGCGGGCGCGCAGCCCAAGTCCCGGGCCGCCTCAAAGAGCTTGGGGTCCATCTTCGCCATGATGGAATACAGCGGCAGTATCATATAGGGCAGGTAGTCGTACACCATGCCGATGACCACCGCCGTCTCCGTGCCGATGATGTGCACCCGGCCGAGATGGAGCTTGGCCAGAAAGTTATTGAGGATGCCCGTGTCCTGGAGAATGGTCATCCAGGCGTAGGTGCGGATCAAAAAGTTCATCCACATGGGGATCATGATGAGGGTCATCATGGTCTTCTGGGCCCGGGGCGAGGCCCGGGAGATGATGTAGGCCAGGGGATACCCCAGCAGCAGGCACACCACCGTGGATATCACCGCCAGCTTCAGGCTCCGCCAGGTGATGACGAGGTACGTGCGCACCTCGCGCCCCGCGCCGTCCGCCCCCGTCACCGAGGAGGTAGCGGTGAAGAACCGGGTGATGTTGTCGGTGGTGAAGCGGAAGGCGTTGTCCGTGAAGGCGTAGTAGGCCACGAAACCCAGGGGCACCAGGATGAACACCAGCGCCCACAGCTCGTAGGGGCCGCCCACCAGTCCCGTCACCAGGGAGGAGCGGGTCCTTTTCTTCGTCATGCTTCCTCCTCGCTTTCCGCGTCGCTGAGCTCGTCGAACTCGTTGGAGAAGGAGGCGTAATCCCCGTACAGGCCGGAGTACTCGCTCTTTTTCATAATATGGATGGCGTCCGGCTCGATGTAAAGGCCGATGCGCTCGTCCACGTCCACGAAATCGGTAGTCTGGATCATCCACTTGAACCCGCCGATGTCCACGATGACCTCGTAATGCACGCCCATAAAGGTGACGGAGGTCACCACGCCCCGGAGCATCCCCTTGTCCACGCTCACGATGTCCACGTCCTCCGGCCGGACCACCACGTCCACCGGCTCGTTGGGCTCAAAGCCCCCGTCCACGCAGTCAAAGGTGTGGCCGGAAAAACTGACCAGCTTATCCTTGAGCATCACGCCGTCCACGATGTTGCTCTCGCCGATGAAGTCCGCCACAAAGGCGTTTTTCGGCTCGTTGTACACGTCCTGGCCGGTGCCGATCTGCTGGATGCGTCCCTCGCTCATGACCACGACGGTGTCAGACATGCTGAGGGCCTCCTCCTGGTCATGGGTGACAAAGATGAAGGTGATGCCCGTGGCCTTCTGGATGTTCTTGAGCTCCTGCTGCATGTCCTTGCGGAGCTTTAAGTCCAGGGCCGCGAGAGGCTCGTCCAGAAGCAGGACCTTGGGCCGGCCCACCAGGGCCCGGGCGATGGCCACCCGCTGCTGCTGGCCGCCGGAGAGGCTGGTGACGGCGCGGTGCTCAAAGCCCTTCAATGCCACCATGGAGAGCATCTCCTCCACCCGCTGGTCTATCTCCTCCCGGGGTGTTTTCCGCTCCCGCAGGGGGAAAGCCACGTTCTCAAACACGTTCAGATGGGGAAACAGGGCATACCGCTGGAACACGGTGTTCACGTTGCGCTTGTGGGGCGGGACGTCGTTGATGCGCTGGCCGCCGAAGAGTATCTCGCCGCTGTCGGGGGTCTCAAAGCCGCCGATGAGCCGGAGCGTCGTGGTCTTGCCGCAGCCGGAGGGGCCCAGAAGAGTGATGAACTCGTTGTCGTAGATGTCCAGACTGATGTCGTCCAGGACCACCTGCCTGTCATAGGACTTGGTAATGTTCTTCAGCTCGATGATCTTATCCATGTCTGCTCCCTCCGGCGGCGTTTTTTTGCAAAAAGAAAAAGCGGAATATGCCCAGGCACATTCCACTTGCGATGCTGTTCCGACCGCCGCTGACAGGGATACGGCGCGCCGTCCCAATGGATTTGAGAGTTTTCTGAAAGCAAAGATGACTTTACCTACTCTTACTGACCATTTTACAAGTTTGTGTGCCGCCCGGCACCGGTTATAAAGTAACCAACTTATAAAACTTGAGCCCTGGGCCTGACGGCCCAACTCAATCAATAAGGCAGCTCACGCTGCCAGCCGCTCACGCGGCGATCGGCATTCGACCCGGCTGTCCGTGTGGCCTTGGCCGTTTTGCAACGGCGGTCGCATCTTGCTTCGGAAAAACTACCGTTCTTCCAATTGAGACTGCATCATTATATCGGCATGCCCCCTGTTTGTCAATAGCATAAAATCGATATCCGGCAAAATATTCCATTTTCCCCGCCGCCGTCTGTCGGACGCTGTATTATTTCCCCCTCCCATAAATTCCCTATTGCAGTATTGGGAAAAATGTGCTTAAATATATTTAAGTATTCATCCGAACCTGATTAGGAAGGGAGCGCCAGCTATGGGAAGACCTGACGGCATCCGTGTCCGGGAGTCCTCTAACCCGATATACTATCTGATACCCCAGTTCATGCCGCACCGCCACGACTCCATGAACATGATCACGGTGGACATACCCGTGGAGCCCCTGCGCCAATACATGAACGCCAAGCGCCGGGAGGGAAAGCACATCAGCCACATGGCCCTCATCATAACAGCCTATGTCCACACGGTAGCCGAGTTTCCGCTGCTGAACCGCTTTTTGGTGAACAAGCGGATATACGAGCACAAGGACCTGAAAGCGGCCCTGGCGGTCCTGCGGGCCGGCGGCGGCGCCAACGACGACACCGAGTCCAAGCTGGACCTGAGCTTCTCGGACACCATCTTCGATATCCAGGACAAGATAGACAAGTACCTGGAGGAGAACACCGCCGGCGCCGATGAGGGCGAAAACGACATGGAAAAGATCATGGGCATTATCATGAAAATGCCCTGGCTCATCAACTTCATCGGCTGGGTCCTCCGCTTCGGCGACAAGCACGGCCTCATCCCCCAGTCCCTGCTGGATGTGAGCCCCTTCCACGCCAGCTTCCTCATCACCAATCTGGCCAGCATCCGCACCAACCACATCTATCACCATGTCTATGACTTCGGCACCACCTCCATCGCCATCGCCATGGGCAATATGCGGGACGTGGTGAAGCGCGGCAAGAACGGCGCCATCGAGGCCGTCCGCTGCATCCCCTTGGGCATCGTCATGGACGAGCGCATTGCCTCGGGCCACTATTTCGCCCTGGCCTTTGCCCGGATGAAGGAGTTTCTGGCCCACCCGGAGCTTCTGGAAAAACACGGCGACACCAGCCATCCGGTATTGTAAAACAAGCGCCGGGCCGCCTTGACAGCGGCTCGGTTTTCGTTTAGAATAGCAACGCATATGCCCCAGTAGCTCAGCGGATAGAGCATTCGCCTCCTAAGCGAAGGGCCAGAGGTTCGATTCCTCCCTGGGGTGCCAGCGGGCCGCAGACAATCGTCTGCGGCCCGCTATTTTTACTGTATCTTATTCCCCGCCTTATTGAGCTTCATGCCCTCCCGGCAGTAGACGCACTGGCTGACCAGCCAGACGATGCACACCGCCAGGACGGGCAGGAACCCGGTCCCGAAGATGAGCGCCGAGAGAGTGAATACCAGGGCCAGGGCGTTGCAGGCGGAGCTGGCGGCGCTGAAGGCCTTGAAGGCGCACTTGCCGATCATGGCCTTTTCCGCCTCGTCGCAGCTTTCCATCCACTTCTTCTGAAACCGCATGTCGTAGACGGACGCGGTCTTCTCAGGGCTGGTCTTTTTCACGGCGTCTACGCATTTCTGCTGGATGAGCACGCACTCCGCCAGCACCGCCAGGAACCCTCCGATGCCGACGAGGACCAGCCAGGCGTTCTTCTTGTCCTCAAAGGCGGCAAAGCCCCCAGAATAGGCCGCGGCGATGAGAAAATAGGAGATGATGATCGCCGCGCTCACGATCCATGTAGCGGCGGAGAGCTTTTCGTCCACCGCGTCAGATACCGCCTCGTCCTCCCCATCCCAGCCGGCCAGCAGCTTCTTCGCCTTCCGGTAAAACGGCAGGGCGGCTGCGGGCACCATCACCGCCATCGCCGCCAGCAGCCAGGGAGCCACCCGGCTTCCGAATATCGCCCCGGCGGCTTTCAGGGGCGACCTCAGCCCGTCCAGGCCGTACCGGACGGCGAGATACCCTATCGCGCCGCCAACGGCCGCGCCGGCGGCCAAAATCAATAAAAACTTCGGCAGGGCCTTCCGGTTGGCCATTTTCGCTTCGTTATTTTCCATTCTCCTCTTCCTCCTTCAGATAGAATACTTCCTCCACCGCCACCCCGCAGACCTTCGCGATGGTCAGGGCCAGGGTGACGGAAGGCGCGTAGACACCCCGCTCAATAAAGCTGATGGTCTGCCTCGACACGCCGCAGAGCCTGCCCATCTCCTGCTGGTTCACGTTCAGGGCGGCCCGGCGTTCCTTCAGGCGGTTGCACAGGATCATAGCATACCTCCGTTTGACAATCATCATTGTCTAAATGACAATTATCCTTGTCATTTTGCATTATACTCTTGTCATTTCTGTTTGTCAACAGGAAATATGAAAAACCCGCAGGCGATGCCTGCGGGTCTTGGTCGTATATGGCTTTTACCGCTCGTAATGGTGGGCCTGCTGGAGGACCATCTCCTTCACCTTCATGAGGCGGACCTTTGTGGCGGACTCGTTCTCCGCCAGCTTCATGGTGATGTAGCGGATATTCTCCTGCAGCTCCGGGATCATCACGTACTCCAGGGCGTTGACGCGGCGGCGGGTCTTCTCGATGTCCTCCGCCAGCAGCTGCATGGTCTTCTCCACTTCCGCCAGCTCCAGCATGTCGTTGAACACGTCGTAGAGCTGCCGGAGCGCGTCGTCCAGCTCGCCGCTGGTCTGGGCGAAGCCGTAGGGCAGTTCGCCGCTCTCGTCCGGGGACTGCTGGTCGAAGTGGTACACCGGCACGTTCACGCTCATGATGTTCTTATAGTCCACGTCCAGCTCCATCCGCTGCCGGGCATAGAGAAGGCTCTGCTCCAGCATCTCCGGGCTCATGACGGCGCTGGCCATGCTCATGGCGGCAAAGGCGCCGGAAAGGCCCTCGTCCACCTTCTCCCGCAGGAGCTTGTTGCGGCGGACGATGTCCATGAACTGGCGCATCTCCTCGTCCCGCTTGTCCTTCAGGAGCTTGTGGCCGCGGCTGGCGGTACGGAGCCGTCCCTTCAGCTGGTTGAGCACCATCCGGGTCGGCGTCACGGCACTTTTTGGCATAAGATCACCTCACAGTGACCGCGCAGCGGTCATTCTTCCTCCGCCTTCTTGGGCATATACTTCTCGATCTGCTCCACCTTCAGGCGCTTCAGCTCGCTGCGGGGCAGCAGGCTCAAAAGCTCCCAGCCCAGGTCCAGGGTCTCGATGATGGACCGGTTGGTCTGGTTGCCCTGGTTGACGTAGCGCTGCTCGAACTCGTCGGCGAACTTGGCGAACTTCTTGTCCGTCTCGGACAGGGCCGCCTCGCCCAGGATGGTCATCAGCTCCTTGGCCTCCTTGCCGGCGGCGTAAGCGGAGAACAGCTGGTTCATGGTACCGGCGTGGTCCTCGCGGGTCCGGCCCTCGCCTACGCCCTTGTCCTTCAGACGGGACAGGCTGGGCAGCACGTCCACGGGGGGCACGATGCCCTTGCGGTGCAGCTCACGGCTCAGGATGATCTGGCCCTCGGTGATGTAGCCGGTCAGGTCGGGGATGGGGTGGGTCTTGTCGTCCTCGGGCAT
>CANPVS010000010.1 GCA_947581795.1 uncultured Oscillospiraceae bacterium | reverse complement strand
CCCAAGGTCATCTCGCTGGCCACATGGCCCAAGAAGATCTCCTCGGACATGTCCCGGTTGCTGTCCAGGTAACGCACACTTGTTGCAGTCAATCCAAGCAACGGGATCGTTGGATACGTCCTGCGGAATCTTTCGACTCCAAGAGACCACATCTCCGCGCCCGCACGGTGGAACTCGTCATATACGGCTATATCCGGCCGGATCTCCGCCATCTCCGCCTCGCTCATCATCATGAGTTTGGCGTAGGTGTAGAATTTGATATTCTGCGGTATTGCGGCACCGGTCGCTTTGAGGTTTTCAAGCTGGGTCTTGAAGATATACTCGCTGGGCGAGAGCCAGCAGACGGTCTTATCTGGCTCGTCCTCGCACAGCTTGAAGGCAATAAAGGACTTGCCCGTCCCCGTAGGATGGACCACGGCGGCGAGCCCCTTCTCGTCCAGCATTTTCCGGACTGCGCGATAGGCTTTTTCGTTGTGCGGATACAATTCGATGCCCACGCGCCGCCCCCCTCACCACATAATCGGTGTTATGTGGTGTAAAAACAGCAAAAGCCCCTGCATCAGATGATGCAGGGGACACATTCACAGCAAGAAGCAGAGGACACAGTCAAAATGATCTGTGCCTAAACAACAATATATAGTTACAATTTAGTTAAAACCACAGATAATCTGGTGGTTTCAAGTATCTGGAAAGCCTCATTTAGTTGACAATAAGTTCGAAACAATGTATAATTCCTTGGAACACGGGTAAGTGTTCTATTTTGGTATGACCACATAACACCGATTATGTGGTCATACTGTTTTCTATAACAGCAGCGGCAGGCGCTCTATCTGCCGCTGCTGTTCTTTTCCTGTCCGGACCGTATAGATGCGCGTGGTATCCACGCTGGCGTGACCGAGGATGTCCGCCAGGCGCACGATGTCCTTATAGGTCTTGTAATAGGTTCGGGCGAACAGATGCCGCAGGTTATGGGGAAACACCTTCGCCGCGCTCACTTTCGCCATCTCTCCCAGCCGCTTCATCATCTTCCAGATGTTGCTCCGGTCCAGCGGCCGGCCGCTCCTTGTCACGAATATCTGACCTTTGGAAATGCCTCTTTCCCGGCAGTATTTCAAAAGGTCCGCGCATAGCCTCTTAGGAAGCAGGATGATCCGGATGCGTCCCTTGTTCCGTATCTCCGCTTGCCCGGTCCGCAGGCTCTCCACTGTGATGGCCCGCACTTCGCTGACCCGGATGCCCGTGGCGCAAATCGTCTGCACCAGCATGGCCAGGCGCACGTTCCCCATCGCTCTGGCCGTCTCCACCAGCCGGTGATACTCCTGCTCGGTCAGTTCCTTCTCCTTGCAGACAAAGTTTGTCCTCTGCACCTTCAGATATCGCAGCTTCCACTCAGTGTGGCCGGCAAAGGCCAGGTAACAGTTTACCGAAGCCAGCATGGAATTGACGCTTACCGCAGCATAGCCCCGCGTCTGCAGTTCCTCCTTGAACGCAATGAGTATGCCCTTTTCTTTGATGATCCCGCCGCAGAACTCTGCCAGCTGTCTCACATCACGCATGTACTTGGCCACCGTCGCGGCGCTGCACTCCCGCTCCTGCAGATACGCCCGGAAGCTTTCTAACTCTTCTCTTTCTATCAGAAACATTTTCTATTCCCTCCTTTCATCCATTTTACACGAAAGGAGAACTAATCGGGACATACGGGTTAAAAAGCTATGGCATCCACTGGCCGGCAGAAGCAATAATGTATTACGATGAAGCGGAGTCACTTTCCGAACTTTTTTATCGGAAAATGGCTCCGCTTCATTTGTGCTGATCACCGGGGAAGTACGCCCGGTCTTTTTTTATTCGACGGTCAGAATATCCGAGAAGCCGGTGACCTCAAAGATCTCCATGATGGTCTCGTTCACGTTTTTGATCACCATAGACCCCTGCTTGTTCATGACCTTCTGGGCGCTCAAAAGCACGCGCAGGCCCGCCGAGGACAGGTACTCCAGCTTGCCGAAATCCAGCGCCAGCTCCGTGACGCCGTTCATGCTCTGTTTCAGCTCCGCCTCCAGCTGGGGCGCGGTGGTGGTGTCCAGCCGCCCTTCCACGGCCAGGTCAAGATGGGTACCGTTCTGATTTTTCGTGATAGTCATCGTTTTCTTTTCCTCCTTATTTTCGTGGCAGTTTTTAATGCGTCACAAAGAACATGACGGCAAAGAGCGCCGCGATCACCCATGTTCCCGCTTTTACATTCCTTGCTTTTCCGGTAAACACGCTGATAAGCGTATAAGAGATCACGCCGAAGGCGATGCCGTAAGAAATATTGTAGGTCAGAGGCATCATCGCCAAGGTCAGAAACGCCGGGACCGCCTCCTCTGTTTTCAGCCAGTCTATACTTCTGGCGCAGTTCATCATCATGATCCCCACATAGACGAGCGCCGCCGCTGTGGCGCATCCCGGTACCAGCTTCGCGATGGGGCTCAAAAACATGCTGATGAAAAACAGCGCCCCCGTCACCATGGCGGCCATGCCTGTCTTTCCGCCCTCTGCGATGCCCGTGGAGGCCTCCACATAAGAGCTTACCGTGGATGTGCCGCAGATCGCGCCGGCCGTGGTGGCTATGGCGTCGGCGAGCATCGCCTTGTCCATGTTGGGCACTTCTCCCTCTTCGGTCAGAAGATTGCCCCTGGCGCAGGCCCCGTACAGGGTGCCGATGGTGTCGAACATATCCACCAGGCAGAACGCCAGCGCCGTCGTTGCGATCAGGACGGCAAGCTCTACTCCGCTGTGATCGGCAAGATAGGCGGAAAAATCAAAGCCCTCCGTAAAAACCTTGCCGAACGCATACCTGCCAAAATCCCCGAATGCCGCGAGCGGGTTAAAACTCAGATCGCCTGTTAACCCCCCCCCGCCGTAAAATCCGGGGACCGTAAGACCGAGAAGGTAATACACCGCCGTTCCCCCCAGTATGCCCCAGAGCACGGCGCCCTTCACCCTCTTGCATGTCAGGACCGCGATGGCGACCAAAGCGGCGATCGTGACGAGCATCGGCATGATATCCTTCCACGCCGCATTTCCGGTAAGAAGATTGAAGGAGGCAAGGGTCACATAGGTGGATGAGTCCGCCACCACGATCCCGGAATCCTTCAGTCCAATAAAGGCGATGAACAGTCCCACGCCCGCGGGGATCGACACCCGCACCGGCGTCGGGATCGCCTCAAATACCTTCTTTCGCAGTCCCGTCACCGTGAGCAGGATGAACAGGATGCCATCCATCAAAACGAGTACCAGGGCATTGGCATAGCTGAGCCCAAAGCCGAAGCACACCGTATAGACAAAGAAGGCATTGGCGCCCATGGCGGATGCCTGGGCCAGCGGGATATTCGCCAGCAGTCCGATCAGCACCGTCCCGATACAGGCGGAGATCGCGGTCGCGATATAGATGGCGTTGTACGACACCCCCGGAAGCTCCGCGAACATTCTGGAGTTGACCATGAGGATATACGCCATGGTCATAAAGGTCGTGATCCCTGCCAGGACTTCCGTTTTTGCCGTAGAGCCGGCTTCCTTTACATGAAACACTTTTTCCAGCGATGACATCGTTACTTGCACCCTCTCTTTCTTTTTTGATCATTCTGTTGTATAAAATTAAAATGGCGTAACGATCAGATCAGATACCGCAGAAACGTCGCCACTTCCCCCAGAACATAATGGATGATGCACAGGCCCCAGATATTGCCCTGTTTATGGTAGAAAACGCCCATCACGCCGAGGAGAAGCGATGCCGCCAGCATATAGGGAAGGCCGTAGGCGATGTGGAGCACGCCGAACACCAGCGCGGAAACGATGATGGACATCGCGCCGGCATATCGCCCCGTGAAAATGCGCTTCAGATTTTCCTGCATCACGCCCCTCGCCAGAAATTCCTGCAGGACGACCGTCAGCGGATAAACGACGTCGGCGGGGGTCCCGACGCTCCAGTCCCAAAAAGGCGCTCCCTCCGGGAAAAAGCCGGGGGCCACACGCAGATCATCAGGACCGCGAAGATCGTGGAAGACTCCCGCCGCTGACGGTTGAGCCGCGCGATCTCCGTAACGTCCGAGAACAGCACTACAACGCCGATAGGCGCCGCGCCGTCTTCACTGCGCAGGAAGGAAGACGTCAGGCTGAAGCGGCGCGTTTCCCGGTTCGGGGCCCTGTAGTCCGCTTCCCCGCTGTGGGTATGCTCCTTGTCATACACGGCGTCCAGCACGAACTGATGGAAAGCGTCGTTTTCGCCCGCCGTGTCCTGCTCCAGAAAGGCGGCGGCATAGCTCCGGCCGGCCACATCCTGGCTCTCCCCCAGCATCTTCCGTCCCTGCTCGTTGAGATACAGGATCTGGCCCTGGCGGTCCAGGACCAGAACGCCGTCGCTCATATCCCGCAGGATGCGGGGAATGATCTCTCTTCCATCCTGTATCACAGGCGCCATGTCTCCTTTTTCATGTCTTGCTCCGCAGGGTATCCACGTCCAGCATATCCAGCGAGCCGCCCAAGTCTGTCAGCGCCAGCTGCAGGCAGAAAAGGTCCGACGCCGTGGCGAGGAACTCCAGGATCACGTTCAGGGCCGTCATAATGGCCACGGCCTCCATGGGCATGCCCAGCTGGGTGAACAGCAGCGTGTAGCAGGTCAGCGTCGACCCCGGCACCGGCGGCGCCGCGATGGCCAGCATCACGCAGATGAACAGCGCCGTCAGCAGCCACGCGGGCGTGATGGGTACGCCGTATATCTCCGCCATGCAAAAGCCTGCCACCAGAAACAGCACCGACGCGCCGGGCATGTAGATGACCTGCCCAAGGGGGATGCCGAAGCGTGTGATCTTCTCGTCTATGCCCAGTTTCCTTTCGCAGCACTCCTGGTTGGTGGGATAGGCCGCCACAGAGGACGCGGTGCTCAGGCCAATCAGGAAGGTGGGCATGGTCTTTTTGAGGATCGTCATGGGCCCGACCTTCCGCCGGACACACACGATCGCAAGACTGCACGCCATCACCACCGCCGTGCTCAGGACTACAACGGGGACGATTTTATAGGACCGGGTCAGGAGCCGGAACTCGTTGCCCAAAAACATCCTGAAGACGCTGCCGAACACGAACACGGGCACCAGGGAGCTGACCGCCTCCATGATGAGCTGCACCACATAGTTGGACTGCTCCACGAAGTTGGCCGCCACGGAGACCTTCTCCCCCAAAAGCAGCAGCGCCACGCCGATGAGCACCGCCACGAAGATGATCTGCAGGGGATTTCCCTCCGTGAAGGGCGTAAAGAAGTTGGAGGGCACGATGTCCAGCACCATGTCCAACAGCTCCGACGGGTCGAAGGCCTGGCCGCCCCCCGCGGTCAGGGGGAAGAAGGGCAGCACGGCCGCCCCCCCGACGACCGACAATATGACGGTGAGCAGGATGAACATAGTGATCATCCGCTTGCCGATGCGGCCGAAGGAGGCCACGTCGCCGATGCAGCAGATGCCCCATGTCACCGAGAGGAATATCATGGGCCCGGATATGGCGGTGAGCAGGCCCATAAAGGTGTCGAACACCGGGGTGACCAGCTTATCCAACAGCACCAGACGCACCGCCTCCGGCAGGAAACGGCACAGATAGCCCAGCACCACCGCCAGCACCAGGGCCACGGCCAGGGAGCCCATGAGGGAGCGCTTTTTCCGCTTGGGCGTAAAGAGGACGCGGTTTACCCCGTCCTTATACTGCCACAGGGGCGCCAGGCCCATATGGGCCATCATGCCCGTCAGCGCGCCGCTGTCGGGCTCGTCCCCCTCCGACAGGGGGTCCAGGGACGGGCCAGAAAGGGTGAGCTCCACCCGCGGGGCACGGAACCGCCGGCGGCAGCGAAGGGTGAATCCCTCCGCCGTTCCCTCGTCCCGATAGCGCAGCAGCGCCTCCTCCAGGGCCAGCCGGACCCGGAGGGCGTCCTTCCGCTCCACCTTTTCCGCTGTGAGGAACTCATAGGCGGCCTCTCCGGCGTCGTCGATGCCGGAACCTGTCAGTTCATATCTCTCTTCTGCGTTTTCCATAGGGATCCCTCTCCATTAAAATATTAAAATACGAAGTCCGATCAGCGCCGTCCCGATGCAGACGGAGATCGAAATATTTTTCCGGCGATAATATCGATCCCTGTGCCTTCTCTTAATCGTTTCTCCTTTTCAAGTCCGGCTTCTCAGGGTATCGATATCCAGCATGTCCAGCGAGCCGCCCAAGTCCGTCAGCGCCGTCTGCAGGCCGAACAGGTTCAGCGCCGTGGCGACGAACTCCAATATCACGTTCAGCGCCGTCGTGATAGCCACCGCCTCCATGGGCATGCCCAGCTGAGTGAACAGCAGCGTGTAGCAGGTGAGCGCTGCCCCCGGCACCGGCGGCGCCGCGATGGCCAGCATCACGGAGATAAACAGCAGCGTCAGCAGCCACGCGGGCGTGATGGCCACGTCATACGTCTCCGCCATGCAAAGGCCCGCCACCAGAAACAGCACCGACGCGCCGGGCATGTAGATGACCTGCCCCAGGGGGATGCCGAATCGGGTTATTTTTTCGCTTATGCCCAGCTTTCTTTCGCAGCACTCCTGGTTGGTGGGATAGGCCGCTACGGCAGAGGCCGTGCTCAGGCCAATCAGGAAGGTGGGCATGGTCTTTTTCAGCACCGTCATGGGCCCAACCTTCCACCGGATACACACCAGCGCAAGGCAGCATACCATCACCACCGCCGTACCCAGGAGCATAATGAGGACGATCTTATAGGACTCGGCCAGGAGCCGGAACTCGTTGCCCAGAAACATCCTGAAGACGCTGCCGAACACGAACACGGGGACCAGAGTGCTGATCGCCTCCATGATGAGCTGGACCACATAGTTGGACTGCTCCACGAAGGTAGTCGTCACGGAGACCTTTTCTCCCAGAACCAGCAGGGCCACGCCGATGAGCACCGCCACAAAGATGATCTGCAATGGGTTGCCCTCCGTGAAAGGCGTGAAGAAGTTGGAGGGCACGATGTCCAGCACCATGTCCAGCAGCTCCGACGGGTCGAAGGCCTGGCCGCCTCCCGCGGCCAGGGGGAAGAAGGGCAGCACAGCCGCCCCCGCGGCGGCCGTCAATACGACGGTGAACAGAATGAACTTGGCGATCATCCGCTTGCCTATCCGGCCGAAGGAGACTACGTCGCCGATACAGCAGATGCCCCAGGTAACCGAGAGAAATATCATGGGCCCGGATACGGCGGTGAGAAGGCCCATAAAGGTGTCGAACACGGGCGAGACGACCTTATCCGACAGCACGAGACGCACCGTCTCCGGCAGGAGCCGGCACAGATGGCCCAGCACCACCGCCAGTACCAGGGCCACGACCAGGGAGCCCATGAGGGAGCGCTTTTTCCGCTTGGGGGTAAAGAGGACACGGTTCGTCCCGTCCTTGTACTGCCACAGGGGCGCCAGACCCATCTGGGCCATCATGCCCGTCAGCGCGCCGCTGTCAGGCTGATCTCCCTCCGACAAGGGGTCCAGGGCCTCGCCGGGCACAGTGAGCTCCACCCGCGGAGCGCGAAAGCGCCGGCGGCAGCGAAGGGTGAATCCCTCCGCCGTCTCCTCGTCCCGATACCGCAGCAGCGCCTCCTCCAGGGCCAGCCGGACCCGGAGAGCGTTCTTCCTCTCCACCTTGGCAGATGTGAGAAAGCTGTAGGCAGCCTCTCCGGCGTCGTCGATGCCGGCGCCTGTCAGGTCGTATCTCTCTTCCGTGTTTTCCATGGAGTATTTCTCCTTATGTAATTAATGCTCTTATGGAACCCCCCCCCGCAGGATTTCTGCCGCTCACCGAGGAGAACAAAACGCCATGCGCAGAACAAGTCCGAAAGAATGGATGCTTTTTGTCAGGAATTCGTGTTAAAACACAACGGTCACCGTGTTGACCCCGTCGGCATAGGCGTGAGCGCTGCTCTTGGTCTTGCTGAGAGCCAAAGCCGTGCTGATCTTGTCTCCCTGGGTCAGCGGATCGAACTCCTCCCCGCTCCAGCGGATGACGGCTTCGCATTCGCTCCCGTCTTCACTGCAAAGGGCGTCGAAGCTCAGGCTGCACCCGTCGTCCGGCAAGGCGGGCAGGATGCTCGTCACGCACAGTTCCTCAAAGATCTGCTGATACTTGAGGGACTGGGGCGCGCCCAGCAGCTGCTTGCGGGCAAAGCGGTCGATGTCGGTCGCCGCGCCGATAAAGTCGAATCCCTTGGAGTCGATGTCCAGATGGAGGGTCTTCAGGCGGTGGACGAACGCCCGGCAGCGGTCGGTCTTGGGGTGATCATACACCTGCTCCGGCGTCCCTTCCTCGTAAACGACGCCCTCGTCCATGTAAAATACCCGCGTGGATACATCATGGGCAAACTTCATCTCATGGGTGACGATGAGCATGGTCAGCCCCTGCTCGGCCAGACTGCGGATGACCGCCAGCACTTCTCCCACCATGGTGGGGTCAAGCGCGCTGGTGGGCTCGTCGAAGAGTATGATCTCCGGCTGCATTCCCAGCGTACGGGCAATGGCGACACGCTGTTTCTGGCCGCCGGAAAGCTCGTCCGGATAGTTGAGTCCCTTTTCCGCCAGTCCCACTTTGGCCAGCAGGCGCATGCCCCGTTCATAGGCCTCCTGCCGGGAGCAGCCCAGCAGCTCCACCGGCCCCAGCATGATGTTTTCGATCACCGTCAGGTGGGCGAACAGGTTGAAGCTCTGGAACACCATGCCCATGCGGCGGCGCACAGCGCCGAGCTGCGCCGGCTTCACGCCGGTCACCGGCTGGCCGAACACCCGGATCTCGCCCTCCGTCGGTGTTTCCAGACGGTTGATGCAGCGCAGGAAGGTGCTCTTGCCCGTACCGGAGGGTCCGATGATGGAGATGACGTCCCCCTGGTTTATGACGGCGTTCACATCCTTCAGGGGCGTCGCGTTGGGATATACCTTCTTCAGATGGGAAACGGTGATCACCGGTCCGCCGTTTTGCGCGGCCTTCGCCTCTTCCGGGGCCTCCGGCAGGGAGATATTCCTGTCAACGCCCTTGGGTTCCCGGCGACGGCGGCGGGGATCGATCTTCCTCTCCACCAGTCCCAGCAGAGAGGTCAGGCACCACGCCAGCAGGAAATACAGTACCGCGGTCAATATCAGCGGGAAGAACGCCTCAAAGGTACGGCTGCGGATAAGGTCGGTCACCTTGGTCAGGTCCTGCACCGCGATATACCCCACCACAGACGTCATTTTCACCATGGAGATAAATTCGCCCTTGTATACCGGCAGGATATGCCGGGCCGCCTGGGGCGCGATGATCTTTGTAAAGGTCTTGACCCGGCCGAAGCCCATGGCGGACGCCGCCTCCCACTGGCCCACGTCCACGGCGTCGATGCCGGTGCGGATCATCTCGGAGACATAGACGCCAAAGTTGATGGTGAAGCCGATGATGGCCACGGCGATCCCATCCAGCCTCGCCCCGGCGAAGACCACGTAGAACAGCACCATCAGCAGCACCAGCACTGGGACGCCCTGTATAAGCCGGACAAAGGCCGCCGTGATGCCGGAGGCTACCTTGTTATGGCTGCGCCGCAGCAGGCACAGGCCAAAGCCCAGCACCGTGCCGAACAGAGCCGAGAAGAACGAGATGACGAACGTGACGCCCAGGCCGGACAAGATCATCTCCCACCGGTTTTCCTGGATGAAGTTCTTATAAAAACTGTTTTTGAGCCCGGTCCAGAAGCCCGTTTCTTCCTCCTGAACGGCCATGCCCATATCTTCGCTCCGGACTATGAGCGTCAGGCCGCCCACATAATGGGTAGTGGGGAAATCAATGCTCTGCTTCCGCTCGTCGGTGATGCTCATGGCGCCGGACACGATGTCCGCCCGGCCGCTGTTCAGCATCTGGATCAGCGAGCCGAAAGTGCTCTGTGTGATCTCCAGCTCCATCCCCATCTCTTTGGCGATGAGCGAGACAAGCTCCACCTCATAGCCCAGGGACTGGCCGTTTCCGCCCACATAGCTCATGGGCTCCAGCGTGGAGTCATGGGCATACCGCAGGGTGCCGTTGGGCGCGTCGTACTCCCCCACGTCGATGGTCTTTTTGCTCTCGTCGGCGCTCAGCCATTTCTCCCGCAGGGCGTCCAGCGTGCCGTCTTCCGTATATCGCTCGATGATGGCGCTGATCTTATCCGTCAGGGGGCTGTCCTTTTGCAGGCCCAGGCCATATGTATCCGGCGCCACCGTTTCTGGGAACAGTGCCAGATCCGGCTGCCTGGCCACCGCAAGCTGGGCCACGGGCATATCGTGCGCCACGGCGTCCAGCTGGCCCGACTGCAGCGCCAGAAGCAGCGCGGAGGCGTCGTCGTAATACTTAAATTCACAGCCGCTGACCACATTGCTCACAAGCTGGTCGGAAATGCTGCCGGACATGACGCCCACGGTCGTACCGGCAAAGTCCTGGAACGTCCGGAAGCGGACCTGGCTTTGTCCCCGGTTGGCCACCACCGCCACTACGCCGCCGGTGTAGCTCGGCTCGGCGAAATTCACGCTCTCCGCCCGTTCCTCCGTCACGGTCAGGCCGGTGGCCGACACGTCATACGCACCGGTGCCAAGGCCCGCGAAAATAGACGCCAGCTCCACGCCGGTCACTTCCAGAGCATAGCCCCGGGCCTTGCAGAAACGGACCATGATATCTACGTCGTACCCGACGATATTGCCGTCCTTGATATAGCAGAAGGGCGCCACGTCCGTTTTTTCCGCCATGCGGATGACGCCGTTGTCCGCCGGGAAGGCGGTCCAGTCCTCCACCACCTTTTTGCTCTCGTCGGCGCCCAGCCAAATGTCGTCGATCTCCTCCAAGGTGCCGTCCGCCCTGATCTGCGCCAAGTATTCATTATACTCGTCCCGCAGCGCCGCGCCGCGCTCGGTCTTTGCAAAAGCGGCGGCGTAGCTCTCTTCCACCAGCTTATCGGGCAGATAGGTCACTGCCGGGTTTTCCAGGCACAGTGTACGGGCGATGGGTTCGTCCATCAAAAACCCGGCGATCTTCCCCTGTTCCACCGCCAGCGCCAGATCCGGGACCTTGTCATAATACTGCTTGTCCGCGTTCTCGATGAACTCATCGGTGAGCACGTCAAAGCTGGAGCCGGTCATCACGCCGATGGCCTGTCCGTCCAGCTGACGGATATCGGTTATTTGTTCGCTCTCCCCGTCGCCGCTCTTCGCGCAGCCTCCAAGAAGCTGGCATATGAGAATAATCGCCAGGGACAGGCAAAGGCAGAATTTCTTATTCAAGCGTATCGCCATTTTTGTTTTGTTTTTCTTCATGACATGCTCCTTTGCAGTTTCTTTTCGTCAAGCATCCCAACACTGTCCGCCGCGAGCGTCACCTGGACCTGCAGGCAGGCCACGCCGGCCGCCGTCATAAAGAAGTCCAATATCCCATTGGCCGCGACCGCCAGAGCCAGCGCCTCAGCGGGAATACCAAGCTGGGCGAACATGACCGTAAATACGGATAGGGCCCCGCCGGGGATCGGCGGCAGCGCCATGGACAGAAGCCCTGTCGTCAAGACCGACATAAAGAGGAACATCGGCGTGATGGGGATGCCATAGGACTCCGCCATGCACAGGGCCAGGGAAAAAAGACCCACCACAAAGCCCGGCTTGTAAAGGACCTGTCCCAGCGGGATGCCAAAATCCGCTACCTTTTTCGGGATGCCCAGTTCCTTCACGCATGTCTCCAGATTCGTCGCCAGGGCGGCAGCCGAGGACGCCGTCGTCAGCGCGATCAGAAAAGTCGGCAGCATTTTCCTTATCAGAATGGTGGGGCCGACCTTCAGCTTCACCGCCGCCACAAAGACATAGAACAATGTCAGGATGAAACACACCGGTACTGTGATCACAAACACCTTGAACAGGCTTGAGATCCCGCTGTCAAAATCGGACAGGATCAGGTTGAACAGGCATAAAAACACGAACAGCGGAATGATCTTTCCCAGCACGCTCATCAAAAACTGTACAGCCTCATTCACCTGCAGCAGGGTAGTCTGGGCCGCCGATACCCGATCGCCCAGGATCAAAAGGGCGGCTCCCACGCAGATACCCAGAAACACCAGCTGCAGCGCGTTTCCGTTCAAAAACGGCGAGACGATGTCCGAGGGCACGATCTCCAGCACCATCTGATAGATCGCCGAATAATTGCCGGTGATCCCACTTTCCGCTTCCGCGGCGATCGGGAACAGCAGGCAGCCCGCAAATGCCATGACCACCGCTAAAACGAATGTCCCCGCGACCATTCTGAAGATCAGTTTTTTGCCCACTCTTCCTACCATCGTCAGGTCGCCGATGCTTATGATCCCGCAGCAGACGGCCAGGAACACCAGCGGGGACGAGACCGCCCGGAGCGCCCCCAGGATCATATTGAACAGGGGCTCCGTGACCGAAAGGGCCGCTGTCTGCATGGCCGGTGCCCGCCTCATAGCGAACCCCAGGAACGCCGCCAGGAAAACCGCGCCCAAGAGAAAAGCCAGCTGTCCCATAGACGATTTTTTCTTCTTGGGATTGCAGGTCAGACAGTTCTTCCCGTTCTTATAAGCGTATGTAAACGACAGCCCTGCCTGGGAGAGCATGCGGCCGCTGAGTACCATTTCCTCGTTATCCCATGCGTCCATGGTCGGACCGTCTACGCTTACTTTCAAATAAGCCCGTCCAAATCTCTGCCCGCAGTCCACATGGACCATGGCCCCCTCCAAAGATCCAAGCCAGACGCCCAGGATCTCCTCCAGGGACAGGCGGATGCGGATAATATCCTTTTTATCCGACCCTGCCTCCGTGAGCGCCTGCACGCAGATCGCGGACACTGTGTCGATCGTCTTCGCGGACAGGACGAAGTTTTCACTACGGCTTTTCACTTTACCCCCCCCCCGCTTGATCGTTGCGGTCTCCGTCTTTTGATTCATGGTTTACCCTCCGCAGTAAATTCATTTCTGTTCTTCAAGGGCGAGGTCCATCCAGTCACAGGACGGCATAAAGCTTCCGTCCGTATAGGCGTCCTCCGCCACATCCGAAAGATCCTCTACTGTGATATTCCGCCCGGACATGACCTGCTCCTGGGTCACCACCACGGACGGGATCTCCATCCACATCCCCGGGCTCTCATAGTAGCTGGGAGCCTCCTTGATGTCGTCATACTGTCCGGCCATTTCCAAAGCCAGCACCCGGCAGGCGAACTCTCCGTTCAGCGTCCAGTTTGTCGTGGCACAGGCCTTCCAGTTTTTGCCCTCCGCCATAAGCCGGATATCCTCATCGCAGATGTCCACCGACACCATGGGAATATCGCTGTCCAATTCCCGCAGGGCTTTATATACGCCCCTGGCATAGGCGTCATAGCAGCACCATATGGCGTCTATTTCGCCCTCGTCGTATTTTCCGATGATCTTCTCCGCTGCTTCCTGCATGGAAGATTCGGGGTCCAGATGATCCTCCGGAGCCATCCGTTCCAGCGTTTTGATCTTTCCCGCTGCTTCATAAGGCTCATAACCGGTCTGGCGGCGGTCAAAAGCGATGATGTAGTTCTCCTCCTGCACCTGCAGGATATTCACCGGTTCCTCATTCGCCGCCTTGTCCGGGTACATGGCCAGGATCTCCTCCACCAGGGCCGCCGCCAGTCCGGCGTCCTGCTGGAACAGCTGGACCACGCCGTCGATCGTCTTCGTTTCCCCGTTTTCATCCCTGAAAGAGGTGTCAAAGGCCGCTATTTTCAGATCCGGGTATTCCTCCAAAACGCCCGACAGAAACTCCCACGCGTAATCTACGCCGCCGTGGGATACCAGCAGTCCGTCATAACCGTCTTCTGCGCACTGCAAAATTCTGTTTTTCCATTCCTCATCGCTGTCCTCGCAGAAAAACGTATCCGCCTCCATGCCGAGGGCTTCCGCCGTCTCCGTAAAGGACTCCGACCACAGCTCAAAAATGGGCGAGGAGGACATATACATGATATACGCCACTTTTTTACCCTCTACCGGGCTGTTTTTCCTGGGGGCGCTGCCTGCCGCGCAGGTGACCGTCAGGACGGCCGCCATAAGCAGTGTGATCATTTTTCGCATTCCTGATCTCCTCTATGGTCCTTTAAATACTACATTTTCCAAGCTGCTGTTCGATCGCATCCAGACCTGCGTCGATCCCCACGGCATCCGGCG
Organism: uncultured Oscillospiraceae bacterium; assembly: GCA_947581795.1. Taxonomy (GTDB): domain Bacteria; phylum Bacillota; class Clostridia; order Oscillospirales; family Oscillospiraceae; genus CAJOIG01. The sequence continues at coordinate 55,568 of CANPVS010000010.1, read as the reverse complement.
TCTGTCTAATGTTCATATGTCTCTTCCTGTCCTGACAGTCTGTCTCTTGATCTCCGATATCCGTATATCCCTGCTCAAACTCCCATCGAAGCACATATTCCTGCCAGAGGCTTATAGAAGCCCATGATCCCTTGCCAGGTTTTCAATGCTCCTGTCGTAGTTTGCCTCCGCTTCTTTTGAAAAGAAGCAGCCCGGGACCCCCTCATCGTGGTCACGGTGGTGCGCCACACAGGCGCAGCATTTCCCGTGGCGCGGGCAGTCATAAGTACATGGGCAGGGTCTGTTGTTGTCACAAGCGTTCATAAATAATTCCTCCTGTTCTCCTGATTTTTGATTTAACGGAATGACGCCAATTGTTCCCAATTTAGCTCCGCTCATATTCGAGAAAATATAACACAGTAACAGTTTAAATAGGGAAAAACGCCGAAATTGGTCGTTTTGATTCCGAAATTGGTCATATGGGGAGGAGAAAGACCTCTGACATCGGTCAGAGGTCTTTCTCCTCACGGATTCAGGATCACACAGGCAGTGCAAATGCCTTTCTGGATTTCATAGTTGATCTCCCCATGATACTTGACAGAGGAGGAGATGATACTGTCGATCCCGACGCCCCGCGCGGCCGGCAGTCCGTTCTCCAGCTTCAGATCCGCGCCGCAGGGATTGCTGACGGCGATCACCGTTTTAGTCCCCACATTTCGGATATGGACCTGGATAGGACCGGGGCTTTTCCGCGCAACACAGGCGTTCAGCGCATTTTCCAGAAGGTTGGCAAGGATCGCCACGAAATCCACATCAGCGACGCCCGACTGCGCCGGGGTATCCGCCTGCGCGATATATTCCACGCCCGCCTCTTTGGCCTTTCCCGCGTAAGAGCTCAGGATGCCGTTGACTGTGACGTTCGGACACCACGCGGGAAAACGCTCTGGCGCCGCTTTGTTCTGCCCCAGATACGCCAATATCCCCTCTGTGTTGCCCTCCCGGGCCATGGCCGCGATCTGCTCATCGTGATGCCGCAGATCGTGACGGATCCGCCGGTTTTCCTGCTCGGTCTTCCGCGCATTTTCCACATAGGATATCAGGTATTCGACGTTTTGCTTTACCAATTCGCCCCTTGCTTCCTTTCGCATCTGATAGATGTTGCTGATTATCAGGATGTCAGCCACGCCAAAAGAGCACACGAGCAGTGAGAAAAGGAGCAAAGTGTTTGAATTGATCCCGTTATCCGCGCTGATCCTTGACAGAAGTATCACGAAAGCGGAAAAATATATTATGGAGACAATGCTCAGCGATATCCAGTTTTTTGTATGAAATCCGCTGATCTCGCGGATGATCGGTCTGCCGTATTTATAATACACAAATGAAAGCGCAAAACAGATAACGCAATAGACCACGCCTCGCATAAAGTATACAAACGTTTCCGACCCGTTCGGCACGAGCACATAGCATCCCAAAAATGAAATGGATAGCGAGACGCAGAAAACGCATCCATATGTGATCCAAAGATAGCATTTCTTCCAGAATCCGTCTGCCGATGCATATATAAAAATTCCCCAAAAGTATAGATACGAAAGCGTCAAAGCAACCGGCATTCTCCATGGCTTTGACAGAAAAAGAAAGCTGAAACAACAATCCAGAAAAAGGAATATACCCGCCGATCCCCACAGCAGCGCCGTCTTTTTTACCGGGTATTTTCTCTCCTGCAGCAAAAGTCCCGCCGTCAGATGCGTCGCGAAAAACACCATGCTGACAAAAAAGGCTATTATGATGATTTGGATCGTCCGCATCACTTTCTTGCCTCATTTAAGTAAAAATCAAAATACGCCTGCTTTACTTCAGCGCGGCACCGCCTGGGAACAAGAATGACGGTCCCGTCATCCATAACCATATCCGTACCGGAAAAGCAGCGAACATGATTCAGGTTGACGATATAAGAACTCCCGCACATCGTCATGCCTTTTTGGCCCATAATACATTCCTGCAGCTGCGCTGGCAATGACCACACAGAAAGCTTTCTCCCGGAGACAAGGGAAAACACACGTCGTTTGTCGCTGGTCTCTATATACAAAATATCTTCCAGAGCGACGCGGTGCAATTCCCCCTCGCAGCGGAGAAGGATCCACGTTCTCTGCTCTCGCCTGGCGATGATCCGTTCCAGGGCCGCGTCAAACTGTTCCTGCGTGTAAGGCTTGCAGATATAGTCTGCGGCATGTATGGAGAACGCCTCGACCGCATAATCCGCGCTGGTCGTCAGAAAGACGATGTCGGTATTCTCACTGAAGCGGAGGATGTCCCGTGCCAATTCTGTTCCCAGCATACCGGGCATACAAATATCCAAAAGCGCAATATCCGGGCCGCCCGATCTGTCAAACGCTTCCAGCATTTCAAACGGAGACGAATATACGTCAAATTCGATGCCATGCTCACCATGTGCCGCCGTGTAGGCCCGGAGATTATCCGCAATCTTTTCCCTCTCTTCGGCCACATCATCACAAACAGATATTTTAAGCATCGTTCCGCCTCCTCTCTTTGAGACGCCGAGGGTCAGCAGGTTTTTCGGCGGTATCCGGTATTGCCCAGGAACGGCCAACCAGATAGCCTTTCAAAACGCATGCCGCCTTTCAAATGAAACGCAAAAACCATGTTGGAAACGCGGCCGTCTCTTCTTTTACATAGTATAATATATACCAATATTCGTACCTTTGCAATAAGGCGTCTCCGCAGATCTCATATTCAGTTACATTTCCCATTGGACCGTAAAAAACTGCCTGGAGCCGACTTCCACAGCAGGGTCGGTTCCAGGCGTTTTGCTTATTGTCACACATGAAATTGGTCCCGGTATGGTCTGCCGGCTTATCATTTGCCCCATTTTAAAGCTGTAGCCTTTCGGCATTTTTATCTATTATCTTAGCTTTCGATCAGCTCCATAATGGCGTCCGCGGTCTGTTTTTGCTGTGCCTCCGGGCTGATCTTCGCAAGCCCATCCCCTTTTTGAGGGCCATAGTTTCCAAATCCTGCATGGTTGCCGCCGTCTATGCATAGCTCCCTGTAGTCTGCGGGCATCCATTCCCTTCCTTCAGATACCTTTTTCATGTTCAGTACGCCGTCTTCACTGCCATAGACAGACAGGACGGCGGCGGAGCCCTCTTTTAAACTTTTCGTTGGGTATGCCGCCAGAAGGATCAGGCCGTCCAGCTCGTTTAAGTGGGAGGCGGCCCAGGAGGCAGCCATAGCGCCGCCGAGAGAATGCCCGGACAGATACCAGTGGTCATATGGATAGGAGGCCATGATGCCGGACGCTTTGTTTTGCCCCAAAAACGCCAGGTTGCAGGGCATTTTCACCAGAAAACAATCCACGCCTTGCTCTGCCAGCTGAGAGAAAAGCGGCGCATAGGCGGTATATTCCACTTTGGCGCCGGGGTAAAAAATCAGCGCGTTTTCTTCGCCGGGGCCATCCAGGAAAAGGCCCTCGGCGATCTCAGACACGATCACGCTGTCGCTTCCCTGCAGGTATTCTTTTACGGATCCGTCGCTGTGGTAATAGTCGTTCACATAGAAAAAACAGCCCGCTGCCAGAAGCAGCAGGATCAGCGCCGGGATCCATATCTTTTTGTGGTTTTGGAGAAAGTCCATGTTTTGTGCCAGACCTTTCAGGTATGGTTTTAAGGGGCGGGAAAATATCCCGCCCCGGTCATGCTCAGCCGTTGCCCGTGGGCATATAGCGGCGCAGTGCGCCCGCCACGTTGGAAAGCGGCATGGTCTGCAGCCACACCCGGCCCGGGCCGGTGATGTTGGTGAGGAACAGGCCCTCGCCGCCGAAAAGCACGTTCTTCGCGCCCTTCACCGTCTGGATGTCCATGGCGCAGGTGGCGTCCATGGCCGCCAGGTGGCCGGTGTCCACCAGGATCTGCTGTCCGGGCTGCAGGTCATACTCCACCACGTGGCCGTCGAACTCCGCAAAGGCGATACCGCTGCCGGACACCTTCTGCAGGATGAAGCCCTCGCCGCCGAACAGGCCCGCGCCCAGCCGCTTGTTGAAGTGAACGGACAGCTGCACCGTGGCCTCGCCCGCCAGAAACGCGCTCTTCTGGAAGATGACCTCCCTGCCCGGGGCGATCTCAAAGGGCTTGATGGAGCCGGGGAAGCTGGAGGCGAAGGCGATCATGCCCTGGCCGCCCTGGGCGGTGTAGATGTTCTGGAACAGCCGCTCGCCGGCGAACATCCGGCCCAGGGCCTTGCCCACGCCGCCGTTGGAGGTGGTCTCCATATGCATGTTGGGGCTCATCCAGCTCATGGAGCCGCCCTCGTTGATCATGCTCTCCCCATTGTCCAGGGTGCATACCAGCACCGGTAAAGTCTCGCCTAAGATCTCATACTTCATTGTGTTCTCCTCCTGATGATCTTTGATTTCTTATCTATAAAAGCAGACGCTTTTATATCCGTCAGAAATGTCTCCCTTTTCCCTGCCGCCCGCGGCGGTATCCGCATCCCGCCGCTGCCGCCAGCGCGGCGCAGCAGCCCAGGAGCATCAACGCCCAGGTCAGGATGTCAGCGCCGTCGCCTGTGGCGGGCGAGGTGAGCCCCGCCGTGGCCGTGGGGGTGGCCGCGGGGGACGCGGCCGGCTTCGCAGTGGGTGTGACTGCTGGCGTCGCGGTCGGTCCGGTCTGGGCCATGACCTTCGCGGGCCCGGACAGGACCTTCTGGTCCGCCGTCGTCGTGATCGCCGCGCCCGCCCCGTCGCACCAGACGTGGTCCTCCGCCAGCAGGTCGTTCACAGTCAGGGGCTGGTCGATGGGTTTGCCCAGCACATTGGTATCGATGCACTCCACGGCGTTGACGCCGCCCCGGAAGACGCCTCCGGAGAGGGTGACGGCGCAGCTCTCCTCGATACGAAGGCCGATCTCCCTGCCGTCGACGGTGCCGCCGTTGACGGTGAGCCGGGCGGGAGAGCGCTCGGTGCCGTCTACGCATATGCCGTTCTCACCGCCGGTGATGGCGCCGGCGGTGACGGTGATGTCGCTCTTGGCGGCGGCGTCGATGCCGTTCTCCCCGCCGGTGATGACGCCGCCGTTGACGGTGACCTTGCCGCGGGCCAGGATACCCTGCATGGCGGCGGCGATATCGCCGCCGTTGACCGTTATCGCGTCGTTGGGGTCCTGGCCGAAAATGACCAGCGCGGAGTACCTGTCGGACCGGACAGCGCCGCTGTTGACGGTCACACTGCCGCTATAGCTCACCACCGTGTTCTCGCTGCCGGTAACGGTGCCGCCGTCTATGACGACGCTGCCGCCGTTGAGGACGATATAGCCCTTAATGACGCCGCTGGCCACGGTCAGCGTGTCGCCGGTGTGTTCCGAGGCGTTGCCCAGGTAGACGCCGCCTTCCGCCGTCAGCGTGTAGCTGCCGCCCCGGAAGGTCACCCGGCCGCCGGCGTCCAGCAGAAGCCGCTGCCTTGCGGTCACGTCCCCCAGCAGGGTCACGGTAGCCTCGTCGGCGGTATTGGCCGCGGTCCAGGCCCTCTCGATGGACGAATACCGAGTGGTGGTCCCATTGGCTGTGACCTCCGCCACCGGGGCCGTGCGGCGGACCGTCACAGGCCCTTCCAGAGCTGCCGCGTCCGCCGCCGGGGCCAGGGGGCCGTCGTTTTCATCGAACCAGCCGCAGCCCGCCGCCAGCAAGTCGTTTACGGTATTGCCGTCCTCGCACCGGATGGCGCTGGGCGTACCTTCAAACGCGCCGCCGGAGAGGGCCACGGTGTTGCCGCCCTGCACCAGCAAGGCGGGGCCCTCCTCGCCGGTCACGTCGGCGTATACAACGGTGAGGCTTCCCGGGAAAGTGCCAACGTACACGTCGTCCGTCACAAGGATGCCCGTTTTGGTCCCCTGGACAGCGGTCCCGTCATCCACCGTCACGGCCGCGCCCCGGACCTCCAGGGCCATGCCCGGGCTTACCAGGCTGCCGCCGCGGATGGACATGTCAAGACCGATGGAGGACCATCTGGCGTCGCCCACGGCGCAGACCGCCGCCTCGCCGCCGTAGACCTGGGCGCCGTCCAGCTGGACGGTGACGCTACCTTCATCGTTGGTCGCGTACAGGCCGTAGTCCGTGCCGGCGAGCTCGGCGTCCTTCTCCACGGTCACCTGACAGTCGCCGAAGAGCGCGTAGATGTAGACGGCGCTGCCAGTCTCATTCCCGACCACGGCGCCGCTGCCGATGGTCACGCTGCCCCGCTCGCACTGGATGGCGCCGCCCCCGCGCTCGCCGTCCTCGCAGGAGACCCGGCTGTTTTCCTGGAGCACCAGGCTGCCGCTCGTCACTGTGATCCTGGCGCAGAGGGCGCTGCGGGCCGTGAGGGTCAGCTCCCCCATCACCACGAGGGTCCCGGGTATGGTCAGTTCCCCGTCCCGCGCGTCGATGGTGATATTCCTGCCCTGGCCGACGAACAGCATATCGTCCGAAGAACTGGCGGCGTCCCGCAGGAGCCGGATCCGGGCCGTACCGGCGGCGCCGGCGGCCGTCCACGCCTCATCGAAGGTGGCGTACCCCGTGGTGACGCCGTTCGCGGTGACCTCCGCCACCAGGGCCGTGCCGTGGACCGTCACAGGCCCGGCCAGGGTCGCCGCGTCCGCCGCCGGGGCCAGGGGGCCGTCGTTTTCGTCGAACCAGCCGCAGCCCTCCGCCAGCAGGCCGTTTACGGTGTTGCCGTCCTCGCACTGGATGGCGTTGGTCGTACCTTTATATGTGCCGCCGGAGAGGGCCACGGTATTGTCGCCCTGCACCAGCAGGGCGGGGCCCTCCTGGCCGGTCACCTCGGCGTATCCGACGGTGAGGCTTCCCGAGTGGCTGCCGAAGGAAACCTTGTCCGTCACAAGGATGGCCGCGCCGGCGCCCTTGACAGCGGCCCCGTCATCCACCGTCACGTCCGCGCCCCGGACTTCCAGGGCGTTGCCCGGACTTGCCAGGAGGCCGCCGCGGATGGACATGTTGACGCCGATGGGGTCCCGTCTGGCGTCGCCCATGGCGCAGACCGCCGCCTTGCCGCCGTAGACCTGGGTGCCGTTGAGCTGGACGGTGACGCCGCCTTCGTCGTTGGCCGCGTACAGGCCATATCTCGCGCCGGCCAGCTCGGCGCCCTCCTCCACAGTCACCAGACAGTCGCCGAAGAGCGCGTCGATATAGACGGCGCTGTTGGCCGCATCCACGACCATGGCGCCGCTGCCGATCGTCACGCTGCCGCGCTCGCACTGGATGGCGCCGCCCTGGAGGCCGCCGTCGCTGGAGACCAGGCTGTTTTCCTCAAGCACCAGGCTGCCGAAGCTCACTGATATCCTGCCGTCAAAGGTGCTGTCGGCCGCGAGGGTCATATCCCCCATCACCGTGATGCTCCCGGGGATGGTCAGCTTGCCTTCACTTGCGTCGATGGTGAGTTCCTTGCCCCGGTTGACGAACAGCATATCGTCCCAGGAATAGGCGGCGTCCCGCAGGAGCCGAATCTCCGCCTTTCCGGCGGCGTCGGCGGCCCGCCACGCCTCGTCGAAGGTGGCGTATCCCGTGGTGATGCCGTTCGCGGTGACCTCCACCGCGGGAGCCGTGCACCGGACCGTCACAGGCCCGGCCAGGGTCGTCGCGCCCTCCGGCATGGTCACGGGGGCCTCATTTTCGTCGACCCAGCCGCAGCCCTCCGCCAGCAGGTCCTCCAGCGTCAGGCTTCCCTGGCACAGGATGGCGGGCTGGCCGGAGAAGGCGCCGCCGGAGAGCGATATTTCCCCTCCCCCCAGCTCCAGCGCGGGGCCGGTAGAGGCCGTCACCGTGCCGCCGGTGATGCTGAGGCCGGGCGAGGAGATCGCGATAATACCGTTGTCATAGCCCCGCACGGTCCCGCCGCTCATCGTCATCGTGCTGCCCGGGCCGTAGCTGAATATGTAGATGGCCTCCCGGCCGGTGGATTCCACCGTACCGCCGGCGATGGTCAGATCGCCGCAGAGGCTCCTGATCGCGACCCCGTTGCTGGTGATGGTCCCGCCGTTCATCTCGACCGTGCCGCCGCAGAGGTCGATAGTGCCCTCGATAGCGCCGCTTTCGATGGTCAGCTCGTCATCGGTATAGTCCATCCCGTCCTGGTTCTGGCCGCCCACGGAGATGCAGGCGCGGCGCAGGGTATGGTCCCCGCCCTCAAAGGTGATTCTGGATCCGCCGTCCAGAACGATCTGATCTGCCGCCTGGGTCGTGTCCGCCAGCAGGGTCACAGTGGCAAAATAGGCGTCGTTGGCCGCGGCGAAGGCGGCCTCTATGGAGGAGTAGCGGGTGGCGACCTCATCATACACGGTGACCTCCGCCACCGGGTCGTTCACCGCCGCGGTCACAGGCTCGTCGTCTGTCTCCGGCTCAGCCGTGGCCTCCGGCTCGCTCGTGGCCTCGGGCTCGCTCGTGGTCTCCGGCTCGTCCGTAGTCTCCGGTTCGTCCGTGGCCTCTGGCTCGTCCGTGGCTTCCGGCTCGTCCGTGGTCTCCGGCCCGTCCGTGGCTTCCGGCTCGTCCGTAGCCTCCGGCTCGTCCGTGGCTTCGGGTTCGTCCGTGGTCTCCGGTTCGTCCGTGGCTTCGGGTTCGTCCGTGGCCTCCGGCTCGTCCGTGGCCTCCGGCTCATCCGTGGTCTCCGGCTCGTCCGTGGCTTCGGATCCCGCTGTGACCTCCGGCGCCGCCGTGGTCCCGGCCTCCTCCGCGGCCAGTCCCGACAGGGGACAGACAGCCAGAAGCATGAGCGCCGTCAGCAAGAGCGCACCCACCCGTTTGGATACGTTGTTTTTCATCCTTTAAACTCCTTCTCTTCCGGTCCGCGTCTGGCCGGGCCCCCGCCATCGCGTCCAGGGCCCCGTCAGCCAGCTCCTCAAATCCTCTTTCGTTCTTGCTGCCGCTCATGGCGGCTTCTCCTTAATTTTTTACGCGGCGTTTTCCGCGGTCTGTACGTCCTCCGTCTCCTGCGCGGCGGGACAAAGCTGGCCATACCGGGCAAGATACATGGCCAGGCCCTCCCGGCTCACCGGGTCGCCGATGGGCAGGGCCCAGTCGTCGCCGGTCACGATGCCCGCGTCCAGCGCCCAGTCATAGGGGAACGGGCTGTCCGCCGCCCCGGGCCAGCCCTGGTCCACAGCCAGCTCCCACAGCGCCGTCAGCGTCTCGTTCAGGCTCACGGGACTGGTATCCGGCTCGGCAGCCGCCTCTTCCCCGGACACATCCTCGCCGGAGAGCACACGCAGGGCATAGTCCAGGTCCGCCTTACTGGCGGGCGTGCCCACGCCGAAGGTGTCGTCGATGTCCAGTCCCGGCATCACGCCCGACTCCAGACACCAGGCCACGCCGTCGTGGTACCACTGCAGGGCCGGGAAGTCGTAGGTCTTGCCCTCCAGCTTGGCGTAGCAGGGCATGAACGCCATGTTGAGGGCTCCCAGCCAGGTCTTGCCGCTGCCCCGCTTCACCTGCATGTCGTTGATCATCACGTCCCGTGTCCGCAGGATGTTCCCGGAGCTGGGGCTGACGATGCTGCTCACGGTGCTGACCACATAATACTCGCCGTCCACCTTGCCCAGGTACATCATCTCATGCCCGTCGAAGCACAGGGCGGAGCCCAGGGGCATCTCATCCAGGATGAGCTTCTTCTCCTCCAGGGACATGTTCACCATGTCGATCTTCTCGATGTTCATATTGGCCTGCCAGTTGCCGTTGCGGCCGATGTCCAGGCCGAAGCATTGGTAGATGGTGCGGATCATGCCGGAACAGTCCTCCACGTTCAGCATCCCGCCCCAGCCATAGGCGTCACCCAGGCTCTCCAGGGCCACCATGGCAATGTTCCGCATGGTCAGGGGCAGATACCCCACGCTGACCTTCGCGGTCACGGGGATGAGGGCCATCTGCTTTTCATAGCTGCCGTCCGCCCGGCGCACAGGCAGATACACCACGTAGTTGTGGTAAGGCGAGCGGTTGCCGATGAGCTGGTCCGGCTCGACGTCCGTCACCAGTTCCAGGGCCGTGCCCTGGCTCAGCATACGCACGGCTGTGTCCGGATGGGAGTTGGAGGCGTCGGTATACACCTTGTTCCCGTACACCACCAGCAGCTTCTCCGAAGGAAGGTCCCACGCGGAGAGCCACTCCTCCTTGTCGGCGCACAGGGCCACGTCCTCCGCCGGGACCCAGCCGGAGCAGCTGGATATCCTGGCCTGGTAGTACTTCCCGTCGGCGGAGGTGTTGTAGATGAGCATGGGCTCGTTGACCCGGATGGCACTCAGGGACTGGTAGTCAAAATCCGGGTCGTTGGGGTCGTCAAGAATGGGGTCCGGGCTGGGGAACACCCGCAGAAGCGTGCGCTTGGCGGCGATCCCGTAGCGCACCGGCGCGTCCTCCCCGGCGTTGGGGTCCTGGCAGTTGTCGATCATGGCCTGGAAGTACTCCATTTCCGCCGGCTCCCCTTCGCCGGTGTAGGTCCAGCCCAGGTAATACTCCGCGTCCGCGGTGGCGGACCTTTCCAGGTTCTCGTTGTAGGTCGGGCCGTCGTATGTATCCTTCGCCGTGCGCAGGTCCATGACCATGGTGCCCTCCCGCTCGGCGCTGTCCAGGTTGAACGCCTGGATCTCCTCCTGCGTCAGGATGACCTCGTCCGCGCCCGGCTGCCGGTCCGCCCAATAATCGGCGTCTCCCATCTCCGGCGTCACGCCGGGCATGAGGGTCACGCCTCCGGCGGCCAGTGCCGCCGGCGCGAGACCTGCCAGAACTGCCAGCGCCAGCAGCGCGCTCAGCACCCGCTTTTTCCCATAGAACATATTCACTGCCTCCCCGATCACAATCTTTTTCAGCAAGAGTAACGCTATTTTAGATGCATCTATAGTATCAGAAAAATCCCGCCGGTTGTCAATCGCTTTGTCCCGAATCGACAAAATCACGACCCGAATTGCATCGCCGCGCTTTGCGCGGGAGAAAAGTCTTGCCTTGCGCGGCAAGCGGGGCATGTTATATTGGGTTTGGAAAGAGATGAGATATACAGCCTGCCGCAATAAATATTTCGAAAGGAGGCCCCTTATGTCCAGCTTTGAGAATCTGCGTATCGTAGACAACTTCTATCAGACCAGTCTGTTTTTCCCCATGCCCACCGTGGTGATCAGCACCCTCTGTGAGGACGGCTCCACCTCCCTGGGTCCCTATTCCCTTTGCGCGCCCTATTACGTGGCGGGCAAGGACTACTACGCCATGCTCCTGTGCTGCCGCAACTCCTCCAACACCGCCCAGAACATCCTGCGCAGCGGCAAGTGCGCCATCAACTTCGTGGACGACGCTCCCAAGACCTTCAAGGAGTGCGTCAAGCTCAGCTGGCCCGGCGACAAGCCGGGGGACAAGATGCCCAAGTGCGCCTTTCGCCGGGAGAAGAGTCAGATCGAGGAACAGACGGGAGAGAGGCACCCGGAGGTGCTGACCGACGCCATCCAGGTGCTGGAATGCACCTGGATGCGGGAATTGGACGGGGCGGAGAATGACAAGCCCGGTATCCTGGACGGCTATGAGCCGCCCTACCATGACTTCAACGGCATCACCTCCCAGTTCGGCGCCCACTTCATCCTGCGGGTGGACCGCATCCTGATGAAGAAGCGTTACAGCGACGCCATCATCAACGGCGTACAGGCCCGGGATTTCCCGCCTCTGCCCGTGGATTACGGCTACCGGGACAGCAAGAACTTCTGGTTCCATCGCCACAGGCGGATGCGGGCGGAGCTTCTGCCCATGCGCCAGGCATCCCTGGAGTCTGTCCGCTACGCCGCCGACCGGGTGGATGACAAGGTGAAGTTCACCGACGACGCGCTCATGACCATCCTCAACGTGCCCCGGGTATTTCTGAACACGGTGCTCAAAGGCTGTGTGGCCTGGGCCAAGGAAAACGGGGTGGAACTGGTCACCGCCGAGCATATGAAGATCATCAACGACAAGCGCTCCAAGGAAAAGAATAAGAAGTGAGGGCATAATATGTACAACGTGTCGATACCCATGGCGCTGGTGGACTATATCCCCGTGGTGTTCTTCGGCTGGGCCGCCGTGCTGTTGCAAAGGGATCTGTACCACCGCATGCCCAAATACGCCTTCGCCTGCGTCGCCGCCGGTACCATCGACATCTTCGCCGCCGGATTTCTCAAGGCCACGTGGAAGCTGCTGTACGCGGCGGGGGTGTGCGATTTTCAGGTGCTGAACACCATGTTCCTGCCCACCGAGTCCATCGGCTTCAAAAAGTTCATCTGGTTCTTCTCCCTGGGTTACGGTTTCTCCATCGTCGGGGAGGGACTGGTGATGCTGGCGCTGTTCGGAAAGAGCCTGGACGCGGGCACGGCGCTGGCCTGCGTCCTCTTCGTCCTGTACGGCTGCCGTCTGGGCGGGTACCTGGCCTGCCGGGAGGCGAAGACGTCCTATAATAAGAATATGGCCGGAGATATCAAGCAGGGCGTCCCCGTCGGCGTGAAGGCCGCCATATGGGTCACCTGCGCGCTGCTTTATGTGCTGCAGGTGCTTCCGGTGTTCTACCGCCTCTCCAACGGCGCCGGCTCCAACGCCTGGACCTATATCGGCGTCGCGGTCATGCTGTGCGGCGTCGCCCTGGAGGCCGCCGCCGACCTGCAGAAGGACCGGGCCAAGAAGATCAACTCCCATCGGTTCGTGGACACGGGGCTGTATCGTCTGGTCCGCTGCCCCAACTATCTGGGGGAGATGCTGTTCTGGACGGGCGTGGTCCTGTCCGGCATCGGCGGGGTGCACGGCTGGCAGTGGCTGCCGGCGCTCATCGGCTACGCGGGCATCATCTTCGTCATGTTCAGCGGCGCCCGCCGGCTGGAGATCCGGCAGAACAGGAATTACGGCAAGGACCCGGAGTACCGGAAGTACGTGAAGAGCGTGCCCATTCTGCTGCCCTTCGTGCCGCTGTACAGCGTGGAGAAGTATAAGTGGCTGGTGGCATAGCTGCCATCCCGGAATGATGCACAGTTCAAAGCCCCCTCGCCGGCAGCGAGGGGGCTTTGAACATATATGAGATAGAACGCCAGAAACTGCTATCCGAACAGGATCCTTCGGAACAGGTCCGCGGTCTTTTCCTCTCCCAATCCCTTTTTGAAGATATCCGTGGAGGGTCCGCCGTGGAGCAAAAGCCCCTCCACATAGGCGCCGGACTTTTGGGCTTTCTCCTGAGGCGCGCAGGACGCAGCCTGCCCGGCGCAGGCGATGTAAGCGTCAAAGTATTCATCCGTCAGCGCGTCAAAGGAGGCCGACTGTGCCTTCTTACCCTTCTTGGAAACGCTCTGTTCAAGCTTGATGGAATCATACCAGTGCGCGCCGAGGTCATGATCCGGGAGCGAGGCGTAACGGGCCTTTACCTCGTCCAGCGGTCTCAGAAAACAGGGGCCGGTCAGCGTGTCGAAGAGCTCAATGATCAGCGTGTCTTTGCCCATGGCGTTTACCCGGTCATAGGAAAGCAGCGGCACATCTTTCCATTTGGGATTGATGATCAGGGTCTCCATTTTCATAAGGCCGAAGAAACCGGCGGCGTCCATCCGTGACACATGGCCCAGCCCGGCCGCTTCATATTGGCGGATGGTAAACGTCATGCCTTTTATTTTGAGCTTATGGAATCCCTCGACGGGGATCTCCTTCATGGTGAAATGTGTTTTCAGTTTGTCAAGAATATCCATTTTGAATCATCCTTTGATCCCCATATAGCCATTGGCATATGTGTGGCCCAGGATAACGCGATCGGCTCAGTCCAGGTGGAACACCGGCAGCAGGTCCGTAGAGACGGGGCTGTTGTCCGGATTCGTGTCCATGATGTCGGCCATGTAGTCCCACCACTTGCGGTTGATGGGCGTGTCCGCGGACGCGGCCCAGCGCGCCTCGTCCTCAATCTCGATATAGCCGTAGAGCACATTGGTCTCCGGGTCCAGATAGATGGAATAATTGTGCCCGCCGTACTCATGGATCATATCCCGCATCTCCGGCCAGAGAGCGTTGTGCCGCCGGGCGTATTCCTCTGCCCTGCCGGGATACAGTTTCATTTTGAACCCCTTGCGTATCATCGTATCCATCCTCCCTGTTTATATTAGGTCACTTGCCGGCGGCCTCGGTGCCCCAGGCCTCGATCTGGGTCAGGGCCGGGAAGGGGCTGGGGTCATCCGCCTTGATGAGCTTAAAGAGCGTAAGCTCCGTGACCGTGCGGGGCGCGATGGGAAACCGCTGGGGGGCGGCGTCCCGGCGCAGAGCGAGGGTCTCCTCGCTCCCGTCGCTGAAGCGGACCGCGGCGCTGGTCCACCAGCTGTCGTGGGGAAAATCCGCCCGCAGGGTGAGCCGCAGTTCGTCCACCGTCACCGGCCGGCCAAAGGAGAGAGTCAGCGCGGCGTTGGGGTCCCGGTTGATGCCCCAGCTCTGGTAGGGCCAGACGCCGTGGGCGTCGTTTTCATATACGCCGTCGATGGCGTTGCGGGCGGCGAACACCGCCTCTCCCCGGGTCTCCACATTGGCGGCGGCGTGGGGATAAAATCCGGTGTCGCCGTGGCTGTCATAGGGGTCGAAGGCCAGGTTCCGCCGGGCGGCGATCTCCTCCGGCTCCGCCAGCCGGGCCCGGACCACATGGCAGGTGCCGGTGAAGCTCTTGGGATTATAAACGCTGGCCTGCTCCCCGAAGGGGATGGCGAAGTTGATCTCCCGCTTCACCACGTAGACCAGCGCCGGGGGCATGGTGTCCTCGAACTGGACCACGCAGTACTGCCCCGGCTGTCCGATCTCCAGGGCCACCCGGTCTCCGGGAGCGTAGGCGTTGGCGTAGACGAGGCTGACCTGCTCCGCCGCCGGGGCGGTCAGAAGCACCCGGCCGGCCGCGTCCAGTATCTTCAGCTTGATGGGTTCCTGTGGCATACTCTTCTCCTCCTCAATATCAACGCACTTCGATCTTCACCCTGCCGGTGAAGTATATCCGCGTCCGGTAGATCGTCTCCGGCCAGGCCGCCCGCAGGCGCTCATCCCGGACAGGGACCGCCTCCCATGTGATGCGGTCCGCGCCGCGCACCACGGCCTGGCCCAGCGTCCCGAAGCGGACGGTATTCCCCGCCGCCTCCGGCTTTTCCGCGCTCATAAGGCTGAGGGCGACAGCGCCCGGATAGTCGGTGGCGTCCTCTACTGTAAGACCCGAGGCGTCAAGGGCCATCCGCCGGTGGTAGGTCCCCAGCCCCGGCACAGGCCCATAGGCCGCGGCGATGTCCATGGAAAGGCCGCCCAGGTCCGGGTCCACCTCCACGTGCTCCGCCCGGGCGTCCGGGCCGGGCAGCTGCTGGTATTGCCCGCCCGCCGGGTCGAATTCCGGCAGGTTGTGCCAGCTGGACTGCATGGTCCATATCTCATAGCGCCGGTCGCTGAATGTCTTGGCGGTATAGCTCTCCACGCCCACGTCGATGAGCAGGGGCCGTCCGTCCTTATAGAGGATGAGGCTGCCGGTGTCGTTGTGGTTGTGGCTGTCGTCGTTGCAGCCGGCCTTGGCCCCCAGCACCCAGGCCCCCCGCCGGACGGAGAGCACCCCCACGCTGGGGTACCATATATCCGATGCAGCTGGAATTGGACGGTCCTTGCATCTTTCCGCCTCGGCCAGCATCTCCTCCCGGGTAAAGGCGGCCTGGATGCGCTCATAGAGGCTGATGCCCCCGGAGTTGTCCGCGGGGCTGTCCTGGGCCTCCTCCGCCACATCCATAGCGGCCAAAGTCCGCAGGGGCTCGCTGCCCACCCGTTTGGCGAACAGGTATTCCCTTGCCCCCCGCCGCCCCGCCAGGGGGCTGCAGTCGGCGAAATTGAGGTAATACGGCCCCGCCACGTGCATATGTACGATGTACTCCGCCATATGGCGCAGCTTCGGCTCCGCCCACAGGCCCTCCAGGGCCCCCGGCGCCATTCGGCACAGCAGTTCCAGGGCGTTATAAAGCGTCAGCGCCGCGTGGCCGTAATACTGGGCCCCCTCGTTGCAGCAGCCGTCCTCCCCGTATTCGGCGAGGAAGCTGTCCAGCCCCGCCGCCGCTTTGTTCACATAGGGAGGCAATGCCCGGCCCGGCAGCAGCGCCGCCGCGGCCAGCAGCACGTTCTGGGTGCACCATGGCGTCCAGTTGCACACGGGCCTGTCCTTGGGATCGTCCGTGTCCGCCATCCACCAGAAGTGGTCGTTAAGATAGGGCCGCAGCACCCGGCGGCGGACCTCGCTGCTCACCCGCCCGGCCAGACCGGGGGCGTAAGCGTCCAGCTCACGGCCCAGCAGCATGCGGGCCAGCGCCATCGTGGCTCCCGTCTCCGCGGCGAACAGATCCACTATTGGCCTTTTCACGTCCGGCAGGGGCAGGGCGGGTGTGTCTCTCACGTACACGTTGTGGGCGGGCAGCTGCCAGGCGCTCTCCTCGCAGATGGCCCACAGATAGTCCGCGATGGCGGGGATATACCGCCCCCGGCCGGAGACGCACTCCGCCATGACGAGATCGCACAGAGCCCGCCGCCGGGCGAAATAGGGCGTCTCATACCCGTTCCTGTCGCCCCGCTCCGTGTAGGCCAGCCACAGCTTCAATGGCAGAGCGGGCGGCTTTTTTGCCCGGCGCAGCGCCTCGTCCCCCGCCGCGAGCATTCGCTCCGCAGCCAGGAGCGCCTTCCACGCCCCGCTCCCTGCGGGCGGGGCCAGGCGGGGCTTTTGGGCCGTCCAGGCGTTCTTTTCCAGAAGTTCACATATCATCCGTCTGATCCCTCAGCTTCTTCATATACTCCCGGGGGCTGACGCCCTCCAGCTTCTTGAACACCTTGCTGAAATAGAAGGCGCTTTCAAAGCCCACCCGCTCGCTGATCTCGTATATCTTCATGTCCGTGGACGCCATCAGATGCTTGGCCGCCTCGATGCGGGCGCTGGTGACGAACTCCACGAAGCTCCGCCCATTCTGGGAGAACATCTGGCTGAGATAGTTGGGGCTGAAATTGAAGGCGGAGGCCACGTCGTTCAGGGACAGGCGCTTATTGAGATTCCGGCGGATATACTCCTGAGCCTGGGCCACCAGCCGCGTCCGGCTGTCGGGAGAGCCGGCGGGAGTTTCCGGGCAGAAGCATACCGGCCTCGCCGCCCCCAGCAGGGGCAGGGCGTCCATGGCCGCTTGCTGGCTCCGGCCGGCTTGCAGGACGTCCGCCACCGGCGGGCCCACCACCCAATAGAGGGGCGTGCTGAAATACTTATAGAGTATCTCCCCGGTCTTCTCCAGCACGGGCTTCAGCTGCGCTGCCAGCTCCTGCCGGTCCTGCAGGGGGATCAGCACGGAAAAGTGGCGCAGGTCCAGGCCGGTCACCCAGCAGGGCATATACCGTGGCATGGTCTTGGCCGCCATGCCGGTGACGCCGGCGCTCAGGCCGGGAGACCGGGCCGTCTCCTCATCGGAGCACTGAAGCTCCGCCAGCGCCACGGTGTAAAAGGGCGCGTCGAACGTAAGGCTCAGCTCCTCCGCCGCCCGGTCGAAGGTCTCCCGCTCCGTGAAAAAGCCGCCGTAGAGCTGCAGGAAGAACCGCTCCCGGTACATCTCCACGCTCCCCGCCGGGGGCGCGGCCGGCGCCCGCAGGACCATCTCCTTCTCCACGGCCTTCCGGGCCCGCTCCAATGCCGCCCGCAGGCTCTGGGCCGTCAGGTCCATCTTGTTCAGATACTCCACAGCCCCGAAGCGGATGCTGCGCTTCATGTAGTCGATCTGCTCGTAGCTGGTGAGGATGATGAACACCGGCAGGGTGGGATCCTTTTTCCGGCAGGTCTCCGCCAGCTCCAGTCCATCCATCAGGGGCATCATAATG
Source organism: uncultured Oscillospiraceae bacterium (assembly GCA_947581795.1). GTDB lineage: Bacteria > Bacillota > Clostridia > Oscillospirales > Oscillospiraceae > CAJOIG01. The sequence continues at coordinate 37,715 of CANPVS010000010.1, read as the reverse complement.
TCCGTGATCACGATGTCCGGGTGGAGGGCCTCCACGTCCCGCAGGGCGTCCGCGCCGTTGGAGGCCGTGCCCACGATCTCATAGCCCAGGCTGGACCAGTCCAGAATTCCCTGCATCCCGATGAGGACCAGGGGCTCGTCGTCCGCAAGATATACCCGGATCATTCTCTCCCCTCCCCCTCCCGGCCAGGCAGCCGGACCGTGACGGTGGTGCCCACGCCGGGCGTGCTCTCGATGGAAAGGCCGTAGGCCTCCCCGAAGATATACTGCAGCCGCCTGTGGACGTTCCACATACCCACATGGCGGAACTTGGCGGCCGCCTCCTCGGGGCTGGGCTCGGAAAGGGCCTTTTCCGCCTGCTCCGCCGTCATGCCCACGCCGTCGTCGTGCAGGCGCAGCAATACGTCCCCGCTCTCCCGCTCCCGGGTAACTGTAAGACGTATCTCCCCGGCCCGCCCCTTGGGCTCGATACCGTGGAAGATGGCGTTCTCCACCAGGGGCTGGAGGGTGAACCGGGGAATGAGGCACTCCCTTGCAAGGGCCTCGTCCTCGATGTAATCCACGTCCAGGGTGATGGTGCCGCCGTAGCGGTACTGCTCGATGGTGAAATAGTCGTTGAGGAGCGCGAACTCCTCATAAAGCGGCACCAGCCGCTCGTTGCCCTTGGACACGCTCTTCAAAAGCCGGGACAGGGCCGTCACCATCTCCTCGATGCCGGGGGCGTGCTGGATGGCCGCCATCCACTTGATGCTGTTGAGGGCGTTATAGATGAAGTGGGGGTTGATCTGGTTTTGCAGCATACGGTATTCCATATCCTGCTTCTGCTTCTCGTCCTCGATGCGCTTGTCCATGAGGGCGGTGATGCTCCGGGACACCTGATTCAGGCCCCGGCCGATGTCCCCCATCTCGTTGTTCCATTCGATATCCGGGTCCACCGTGAAGTCCCCGGCGCTGATACGCTCTATCCGGCGGCGCAGGGCCACCACCGGTTCGGCCACCTGCTTGTGGAGCATCGCCGCCAGCACCACGCCCAAGAGGAATATCACGAGGAGGCTGGCCGCCGCGGGCGACAACAGCGCGCCGACCATGCCGGCGTACACGGGCCGGGGCATGGTCTCCACCAGATACAGGTCATGCACCCCCACCGGGCGGCTCACTATATAGAGGTCCTGCCCGTCCCGCTCCGTCCTAAAGAGCTCCGTGTCGGGCGAGAGGGTCTCGTCGGAGCGCATGGCGTATGGTTCCAAGTCCGTCATAGGCTCCGCCTCGGTGAGCTTTCCCTCCTCCACCGCGTAGAGCACGCCGCCCATCTTCCAGTAGAGCCGTCCGCCGTCGGTGAGGCTGATAGAGCGAAGCGCGTCGGTGATGAGGGACGGGGACACGCCGACGCAGACCCGGCCCATGTGTCCGTTTGCGTTGGTGAGGGCCCGGACGATGGGGATGCTGTCGGGCGCCCGGCTGGCCAGCACCAGCGGGTCGGACACGATGATCTGCCAGCCGCCAGCCTCCTCCCCGAAGCCGGGCAGGGACGCACGTGTCTCCACATCGCCCAGGTTCACGGCGATCTGGCTGCTGTAAGTGCCAAAACTCATATAGCTGCCGTCGGCGCTGAAGAGGATGAAATGCTGTAAGTAGGGCGCCGCCCGCATGGAGTTATACTTGCCCGAGAGGGTGATGTACACGTTCTGCTTCCGGGACTGGCTGCCGCCCTCCAGGAGCCATGTGCGGATGGAGGGGTCCGCCGAGCACCAGGCGGCCAGGGCGTCCACCTCGTCGATGCCGCCGCGGACGACGGAGGAGGCGGTCTCCAGGGCGTACTCCGCCGAGCGGAAGGCCGTGCTCTCCAGCCGGGCCGCCATCACCGCCGCGCTGCCCACGGCGATGACCGCCGCCGCCAGAAGGGTGAACACCAGCGCCAGCAGGATGACCCGCCGCTGGATGCTTCCCCGTCCCGTCCTTTTGCCTCCGTCCACAGCGGCAGACTCCTCTCTTCCTGCGTTATCATTAAAATAATGGTACCCCCCCCCGCACACCCTGTCAAGGGAAACTTGCGCAAAGCGCACAAAATAGGTCCCCGCATCGCCGGGTCGATTTGTTGATGCAGAAATTTTACATGTTTTGTGAGAAATATTACATGTTTTCAGGAATAATCAGCCAAAACCGTAAAAATTATATGGTTTTTCTTGAAAAATACCATGCCTTTTTATCACATTTATACATTAAAATCAGACCAGAAAGGGTCGGCGGGCATGCCTGCCGGCAAAATACATTTTTAATTGGAGGATGAACACCATGCGTAAACTTCTTGCTCTTGTCCTTGCTCTGATGATGTGCTTCTCCCTGGCGATCCCCGCGATGGCCGCGGAGGAGGAGACCCTGACCTGGGCCCTGTGGGACCTGGAGTCCACCGCCTACTGGCAGGCCCTGGCCGACGGCTATGAGGCCAGCCATGAGGGCGTGAAGATCGAGATCGTCGACCTCGGCTCCACCGACTACATGACCAGCCTGGCCACCCAGCTGGCCGGCGGCAACGGCGAGCTGGACGTCCTGTCCATCAAGGACATCCCCGGCTATGCCAACCTGATCAACCTGGAAGTGCTGGAGCCCATGAACGACCACCTGACCACTCCCGTGGAGAGCTTCGGCGGCATTCTGGAGCAGCTGACCGCTGCCGACGGCAACTTCTACGCCGTTCCCTTCCGGTCCGACTTCTGGGTCCTGTTCTACAACAAGGACCTGTTCGACGCCGCTGGTGTTGACTACCCCACCAACGACATGACCATGGAGGAGTTCGACGCTCTGGCCCGCCAGATGACCTCCGGCGAGGGCGCCGAGAAGGTCTACGGCAACCACTATCACACCTGGCGTTCCGACGTGACCCTGTTCGGCATCCTGGATGGCGAGCACACCATCATCGACGGCAGCTATGACTTCCTGAAGCCCTACTACGAGATGGTCCTGGCCGAGCAGGAAGACGGCATCGTCATGGACTACGGCGAGGCCAAGACCAGCGGCGCGCACTACAGCGGCGTGTTCGAGAACGGCCAGGCCGCCATGTGCAACATGGGCAGCTGGTTCCTGGCTACCCTGCAGACCTATAACGCCGAGGCCGAGGCCAACGGCGTGGAGCCCGTCAACTTCGGCATGGTCAAGTATCCCCATCCCGAAGGGGTCGAGGCCGGCACCACCCTGGGCACTGTGACCAGCCTGGCTGTCAACGTCAACTCCGAGAAGAAGGATCTGGCCATCGACTTCGTCAACTGGTGCGCCTCCTCTGACGCCGCCGCCATCCTGGCCGAAACCGGCACCTTCCCCGCCGTCAGCTCCCCCGACATCAACCAGATCATTGCCGCCACCGAGGGCTTCCCCGATGACGAGGCCTCCGTGGAGGCTCTGAACACCGTGGCGGTGTACCTGGAGATGCCTCTGACCGACAAGGCCAGCGAGATCGAGACCGTCCTCAACACCGAGCATGACGCCATCATGACCGGCGCCGAGACCGTTGACGAGGGCATCGCCAACATGAACGAGCAGGTCGCCGACATCCTGGCCGGCTGATCCTGACCTAAGCGTTTCTGCGGTAACTTATCAGGCGGGGCGGGCGTATTCGCCCGTCCCGCTCTCCATTTCCTGAAAACATGTCAGGAGGTCGCCTATGTCAAGAGATAACACCCAACTGGCGGTAAAACGAAAAAGCAAAAAAGCCCTGCGCAGCAACCTGGTGGCCTACAGCTTTATCGCCCCCAACTTCATCGGCTTCTGCGTGATCACCCTGGTGCCCATGGTGTTCGCCATCGCCCTGGCCTTCTGCAAGTGGGACGGCGTGCATGAGATAGAGTTCATCGGCCTGCAGAACTTCAAGGACCTTTTGGGCGACCGGACGTTCAAAAAGGCCTTTGTCAACACCATCGTCTTTTCCCTGGGCACGGTCCCGCTGACGCTGATATGCTCTCTGGGCCTTGCGATATTGCTGAACCAGAACGTGAAGCTGCGCAACTTCTTCCGCACGGTATCCTTCTTCCCCTACGTGGCCTCGCTGGTGGCGGTGGCCGCGGTGTGGAACATGATCTTCAGCCCCTCCATGGGCCCGATCAACATGATCCTGTCCCGCCTGGGCGTGGAGAACCTGCCCCGGTGGGCGGCGGGCAAGGATACGGCCATGATCACCGTCATCATGTTCAGCGTGTGGAAAAATATGGGCTATTACATGGTCATATACCTGGCGGGCCTGCAGGGCATCAACCCGGACCTGAAGGAAGCGGCCAGCCTGGACGGAGCCAACCGGTGGCACACCTTCTGGAACGTGACGCTGCCCCAGCTCCGCCCCACCACCTTCTTCGTGGTCATCATGCTGACCATCTCCTCGTTCAAGGTATATGACCAGATGTACATGATCACCCAGGGCGGTCCCGGCAACGCCACCATCACCCTGGTGTACGACATCTACAACGTGGCCTTCGTGAATACGCCCAAGTACGGCTATGCCAGCGCCATATCCATGATCCTGTTCATCCTGGTGCTGATCATAACCCTCATCCAGTTCAAGGGCGCTTCCGGCGAGAACTGAGGAAGGAGGATGTGTGAAAATGTCTGAACCGACCGTCATGATCAAAAACAGCTCCCGCAAGCGCAACCACGCCATCGCGATGACGTTCATCTACATCCTGCTCATCCTCATCGCCGCGCTGATGCTGGTCCCCTTTGTGTGGATGATCTCCGCGTCCTTCAAGATGAACAAGGACGTGTTCACCTTCCCCATCGAGTGGATACCCTCCAACCCCCGGCCCCAGAACTACATAGACATCTGGACCAAGATCCCCCTGCTGACCTTCATCAAGAACACCGCCTTCCTGACGGTGGTGGTGACGCTTTTGCAGGTGCTCACCTCCAGCTTCGCGGCCTACGCTTTCGCGAAGCTCCAGTTCCGGGGCAAGAACATCCTGTTTCTGGGCTACATCGCCACCATCGCCGTGCCCTGGCAGGCGTACATGGTGCCCCAGTTCATGATGATGCGGGCCTGGCACCTGAACAACACCCACCTGGCCATCATCCTGCTGCAGGCCTTCTCCGCCTTCGGCGTGTTCCTGATGAAGCAGTTCTATGAGGGCGTGCCCACGGAGCTGTGCGAGGCGGCCCGAATCGACGGCCTGTCGGAATACGGCATCTACTCCAAGATCATGCTGCCTCTGTCGCTTCCCGCGGTGTCCACGCTGGTGATCTTCACCTTCGTCAACACCTGGAACGACTTTTTGGGGCCCCTGATCTACCTCACCAAGAACGAACTGAAGACCATCCAGATCGGCCTTCGCATGTTCATCAGTCAGTACTCCGCGGAGTACGGCCTCATCATGGCCGCGTCGGTCATCGCGCTGATACCGGTGCTCATCGTGTTCCTGTCCCTGCAGAAATACTTCGTGCAGGGTATTGCGTCCACGGGCCTGAAGGGGTAATATCAACTTAACTACCCGGCGGGGGCACGCGGCAGCCGTCAGGCCTGCCCCATGTCCCCGCCCCTTTTATTGAGGGATCGCCATGAAAACTTTCGACATTTCCCCGCTTGACCCCGCCCAGGCCGCTGCGGCCCTGGACACGGCGGTGGGCCTGGTGCGGCAGAACCTGCCCCTTTTCACCGACCGCTGCCAGAACCACTCCAGCGTGAACGACATCTACCCCGCCTGCGACAACGTCCAATGGACATGCGGCTTCTGGCCGGGGGAGATATGGCTGGCCTATGAGCGCACCGGCGACGAGGCCTTCAAAGACGCCGCCCTGCACCTGGTGGACAGCTTCCTGTACCGCATTGAGAACAAGATCGAGGTGGACCACCACGACATGGGCTTTCTCTACAGCCTCAGCTGCGTGTCCGCCTACAAACTCACCGGCTCCGAAAAAGCGAAGAAAGCGGCCCTTCTGGCCGCGGACCAGCTGTGCTCCCGCTTTCAGGAGAAGGGCGGCTTTATCCAGGCATGGGGGGCGCTGGGCGCCGCCGACAACTACCGGTACATCATCGACTGCCTCTTGAATGTGCCGCTGCTCTATTGGGCCACGGACGTGAGCGGCGACAGCCATTACGCCGGCCTGGCTCATAAGCACGTGGTCACCTGCCTCGCCAACTCCATCCGCCCCGACGGCAGCACCTACCACACCTTTTTCATGGACCCGGTCACCGGCGCGCCCGTCCGGGGCGTCACCTGCCAGGGCTACAAGGACGACAGCTGCTGGGCCCGGGGCCAGGCCTGGGGCGTATACGGCACGGCCATCAGCTACACCTACACCCACCGGCCGGAGTATCTGGACGCCTTCCGCCGGGTGCTGGCCTATTATTTGGACCAGCTGCCGGCCAACATGATCCCCTACTGGGACATGACCTTCACCACCGGCGACGAGCCCTGGGACTCCTCCTCGGCCTCCATCGTAGCCTGCGGCCTGCTGGAGGCGGCCAAGTTCGTCTCTGCCGAAGAAGCGGCCGCCTTCCGGACCCTGGCCGGGCAGATGCTGGCCAGCGTCTCTGACTTGTGCGCGGTCAAAGAGGGCCCCGCCGGCATCGGCCTTGTGCGCCACGGCACCTACAGCAAAAAGAGCCCCTACAACACCTGCACCCAGGAGGGCGTGGACGAGTGCGTCAGCTGGGGCGACTACTTCTACATGGAGGCCCTGACCCGCTATACCCGGGACTGGAAGCCTTACTGGTGAGCACCATGAAGCTGAATGACAGAAAAGACTTTGCCGCTCTGATGCGTAAGCTGCTGGACCCGCTGGTACCTCTCTATTCCCCCGGCGGGGCGCGGCTGATGCTGGGCGAGACCGGCGTCACCTATGATAAACCCGCCATCGGCCTGGAGGGCTTTTCCCGGCCTCTGTGGGCTCTGGCCCCCTTTTGGCTGGGAGGCGGCCGCTGGCCGGAGATGGAGGCCTTCTACCGAAAGGGCCTGGCTGCCGGGACGGACCCGGCCGGTCCGGAATACTGGGGGGACACGAAAGACTACGACCAGTGCTTCGTGGAAATGGCGGCCATCGCCTGCGCCATCCTGGAGGTGCCCCAGATCGTCTGGGAGCCCCTGGAGGTTGGGGCAAAGCAAAACCTGGCCCGGTGGCTGTACTCCATCAACGAGCACTTCGTCCCCCACTGCAACTGGCTGTTCTTCCGGGTGCTGGTGAATCTGGCCTTGGAGCGGGTGGGCATGCCCTTCGACGGCGGGGCCATGGAAAAAGACCTGGCGGAGATGGACGATTGGTACGTCTCCGACGGCTGGTATACAGACGGCCCGGCGGACGTCAAGCCCCAGAAGGACTACTATATCCCCTGGGCGCTCCAATACTATGGCATCCTCTACAGCGTGTTCGCCGCGGAAAAGGACCCGGCGCGGGCGGCGCTATACCGCCGGCGGGCCATGGAATTCGGCGTCAGCTTTGCCGCCTGGTTCGACGAAAACGGCGCCGCCCTCCCCTACGGCCGGAGCCTCACCTACCGCTTCGGCCAGTGCGCATTTTATTCCGCCTGCGTCTGGGCGGGGCTGGAGCCCCTGCCGCTTCCCGTGATGAAGGGCATCATCGTGCGGAACCTGCAGTGGTGGCTTTCTAAGCCCATCCTGGACCGGGACGGGGTGCTGACCATCGGCTACTGCTATCCCGACCTATACATGTCCGAGCGGTACAACGCCCCCGGCAGCCCCTACTGGGGCATGAAGAGCTTTCTGCTGCTGGCCCTGCCGGAGGACCACCCCTTCTGGCAGGCCGAGGCCGCGCCGCTGCCGGCGGACATCGCCGCCCCGGGCGTATACCCCCAGCCCTCCACGGGTCTCCTGCTCCAGCGCCTGCCCGACGGCCAGCTCAACGCCTACGCCGCCGGCGAGGTGGAATATTCCGAGCACGGCCAGTTCGCGGAAAAATACGCCAAGTTCTGCTATAATACCCGCTTCGGCTTCTCCGCCAGTAGAAGTTATGTAAACTTAGAGCAGGCCGCGCCGGACAGCATGCTGGCCTTCGTGCTGCCGGGCCAGGACGGGGGCTGGACCTTCGTCCGCCGCCACAGCGAGAGCTTCAGGCTCTATGCCGACCGCCTGGTCAGCGTCTGGCGGCCCATGCCCGGCGTGCGCGTCACCACGGAGATCATCCCCTGTGTGGGCGGGCACATCCGCCGTCATACTGTGGAGAGCGACATTTCCTGCGCCGCCTATGACTGCGGCTTCGCGGTGCCCAAATTCGCCCCCGGCTTCGCCCAGCGGGCGGAGGGGGACGAGGCCGAGGCCCGCAACGAACATGCCGCCTGCCGTGTCCTCTCCCAGGCCGGCGGCGGCGAGGGCGTCGTCCTGGAGGCCTGGCCCAACACCAGCCTGTACAGCCCCAACACCGTCATCCCGTCGGCGCGGTATGACATCCGTCCCGGCACTACGGAGTTGGTGACCCTGGTCACCTCCCGGGCGGAGTGATCATCTCAGGAAAAGGAGATCGCGTCTATGGCAGCTGAACGCCCTGACGGCACAAAAAACGCCCGCGGGGCGCGGGCCAAAAACTGGTGGTATTATCACTGGAAGATAGTGCTGCTCATCCTGGTCCTGGCCGCCATCGGCGCCGTCTGCGCCGTGCAGTTTTTCGGCCAAAAGGAACCGGATATGCATGTCGGCTATGCGGCCAGAGAGGAGCTGCCTCCGGAGACCGCCGCCGCGTTCACAAAGGCGCTGGAGGGCTTCTGCCCCGACCGGGACGGGGACGGCAAGGCCACGGTGGAGCTGGAGCAGTTCGCCGTGGACCTGCGGGAAGGCGCCGCCCCGGCGGACATGAACGCCCAGATGGCGGGCATCACCCTCATGACCGGTTTCATTTACGACGCCGGCGGGGCGAATCTGTTCCTCCTGGAGGACCCGGGGGGCTTCCAGCGCCGGACCGGCGCGCTGCGGTACCTGGACGGTACGGCCCCGGTCGAGGAGAACGCCTACGACGCGGCCAACTGGCGGAATATGGTCTACGCCGTAAAGGACTGCCCCGTGCTGGCGGGCCTGGACCTGGGCGTCCAGTCGCTTCCGGAGGGCCTGTACATCGGCCGGTGCGCCCCCGGGAACCGGGCCGATCCCGTCTACGCGGCGGCCATCGACGAACTGTGGGAGGCCCTCACCCAGGGCGCCGTACCCCTAAACTAAACCAGGACCTCTTGTGCGTGCACAAGAGATCCTTCCTTTATTCTTTTGTCTCGTTGTCTTTCAAACTGGCGGCGTATTCCTCCGCCCGCTGTTCGTGCAAAGCGCGGATGGCGTTTTCCAGGTCGAAGGCCTTGTCCAGATGCCGGTAGATCACCATGAGACCGCCGGACAGGGGCAGCCACAGGTTGGTAATGACCACGACCAGCATGCTCACCGGGAGAAAGACCATCACCAGCGCGAGATAGGCAAGGCACAGAAGCGACGCGCCCAGGGTGGGGAGCAGGTGGCCCAGCGTCAGGAACAGGGCGTTTTTGGCGAGCACGGGAAAGGGCTGATCGAACAGCGGTATCAGCGCCCACATCCACAGGAAAAAGCCGGTGGTGAGCACCGTTCCCGCCAGCAGCAGGGCCAGGATGAGCATCCCCGACCCGCCGGGGGCCACGTGGCGGAAGATAAAGTACTGCAACCCGAACACCAGCGCGCACAGCGCCCCCGGGAGCAGGCTCTGCCGGCCGTTTTTCCGCAGGGCGTCCCGCCAGTTGTAGGAAAACATCAGCGGCTCATCCCGCAGGCTCCGCAGCAGCATGTCCATCAGGGCGCTCCAAAAGGGCCCCGCCAGCATCCCGCCCAGAACGCACACGGCGATCAGCACCAGCAGCAGATGGCTGTTCACGGAAAAGTACATGCCGAAAAACCAGGGGATCATGGCCACGAAGGCCGCGAGGCCGCTGATCCAGAACGCCCCGAAGTCCCGCCCGGCTATCTCTCTCCAGCGGGCAAAGCCTTTTTTCCGGGGCGCGTTGGGGTCCACGCCCGGACCGGGCCGGTCAAATCTCATAAAGGGGAACACGCTGCCGTCACCTCCGCCGTCCAATGCTCATATAGCAGTATATACCAAATCCCTCCCGCCCGCAATCCCCGGCGGGGCGAGTCAAAACCTCCGGCGAAGCCGGAGGCTTGAATAAGCCCTATTGGTGGGATGCTTATCAGCATGTGTACATGGTCCTTGCATAACTCCGCTTCTATTATTTCTACGCCCTTTTGCTGACACAGTTTCCTCAGTATCCGCCCTATATCCTGCTTTATCTCCCCATATATCACCATTCGCCTGTACTTCAGTGCAAACACCACATGGTATTGACACCGCCACATCGTATGCTCTAAACTACCTATGTCTTTGTCTTTCACGATAAAGACCTCCTCATTTTGTAGTTGGTGGTCGGCAAACCTTCCCTCTACTCTAATGAGGAGTTTATTCTTGTCTACTTCTTTCCTCGCTAGAACCTCTTTTTCCCCACTTGCATAGCTAAAGGGCCTGTGCCACCCGGCACAGGCCCTTACCTTCGCACCAGCAAACTGGTGTCACACCCTCTTCCACTTTCACACGACCTCTACCTGGCACATCTTCATGGTCTGAAGCGCCGCTGCGTGGCTCTCCGGCGTCACGCCGGCGCAGCAGTCCGCGATGACCTTCACCGGGGTCTCCGGCAGGTATGCCTTCACCAGCAGGGCGTTGGACACCACACAGATATCCGTGCATAGCCCCACCAGCGTCACTTCCAGCTCCTCTTTTTCCGCCAGGGCCTTGATCTTTTCCGCCAGGGCCACGGAGCCGAATGTGGGCTTGTCGATGACCTCCGCCGGGCCCAGCGCGGCGGCGATCTTTCCGTTGATCTCCCAGCCGGTGGTGCCCTTCACGCAGTGGACCACGGGCAGATTCCGCCCCTCCTGTGTGTCCAGGTAGTTCTCCGGATGAGTGTCCCGGGTGGCAAATACGTTCTCAGGGGGGTACTTCTTGATCTCCTCCGCCACACGGTCCACGATGGCCTGGGCCTCCTTGGTGCCCAGGGAGCCGTCGATGAAGTCCTTTTGCATGTCGATGACAAGCAGTATCTTTCGCATACGATCATCTCCTTGGCGACATTGTAGCCGTTTCGGCGGCGGCTGTCAATGCTCTTGCAATCCGAGGCGATACGCTGTATAATGTTTATTACCTTAAATCAACAAAGAACGGAGAACACCATGAATTTCGTCTTTATCTCCCCCAACTTCCCGGAGGCCTACCGCTTTTTCTGCATGCGCCTGGCGGACAACGGCGTGAACGTGCTGGGCGTGGGCGACTGCCCCTATGAAAACCTGCACCCGGAGCTGCAAGGCGCCCTCACCGAGTACTACAAGGTGGACACCCTGGAGAACTACGACCAGGTCTATCGGGCCGTGGCCTACTTCTCCTACCGGTACGGGAAGATCGACTATGTGGAGTCCAACAACGAGTACTGGCTGGAACAGGACGCCCGCCTGCGCACCGAGTTCAACATCACCACAGGCCTCAAAGCGGACCAGATCGAGAAGTTCAAGAGCAAGACGCTCATGAAGAAGTACTATAAAAAGGCCGGCGTCCCCATGGCCCGGTACCTGCCTCTCACCACGGAGGCCGCCGCCCTCAAATTCACCGCCAAGGTGGGCTATCCCGTGGTGGTGAAGCCCGACAACGGTGTGGGCGCCGCCGCTACTTACAAGCTGAAGTCCGACCAGGACGTGCGGGACTTCTTCGCCTCCAAGCCGGACGTGCCCTACCTCATGGAGGAGTTCGTCCCCGGCGAGGTCACCACCTACGACGGGGTCTGCGACTCCAAGGGCCAGGTCCTCTTCGCCGCCAGCCACATCTCCCCCGACTCCATCATGGACATGGCCAACGAGCACAAGCCCTGTTCGTATTATGTAAACAAAGCTGTCCCGCCGGAGGTGGAGGCCGCCGGCAAGGCGACCCTGAAAGCCTTCGGGGCCTTCAGCCGGTTCTTCCACCTTGAGTTCTTCCGACTCACCGCCGATAAGGAGGGTCTGGGCAAGAAGGGCGACATCGTGGCCCTGGAGGTCAACATGCGCCCCGCGGGCGGGTACACCCCGGACATGCTGAACTTCAGCCAGAGCACGGATGTCTACCAGATCTGGGCCGATATGATCGCCTTTGATGAGTGCCGCCACAGCTTTGACGGGCCCCACAGCTACTGCGTCTACGCAGGCCGCCGGGACGACGTGGACTACGCCCTGACCCATGCGGAGCTGGGCGAAAAGTACACCGACAACGTGCGCCTGTTCACCCGGATGCCCGACGCCCTGGCCGGGGTCATGGGCAACCAGGTGACCATCTGCTGCTTCGACACCAAGAAACAGCTGGACGCCTTCCTCCGGGCCGCCTTCAAGGAAAAATAATTATGTAAACTATAATGATGGCCCCCTCAGACGAGGGGGCCTTGCTCTTTATATTGTTCAGCCCTCGCTCTTGGGCTGTCCGCCGCCCTCGTTCTTGGGCCGGCGGTTGAAGGGACGGCGGCGGCCGTAGTAGTTCTTGCTGCGGGCCTTCTGGGACTGCTCCCTGGGGGTCTGGCCGTCCTGCTTGGGCTGGCCCGGCCTGGGGCGGTTGGACCGCTGCTGCTTGGGCTGGGTCCGGGTTCCGGCGGCCTTCTCCTGCCGGGGACGGTTGCCGCCCTGGCGGCGGGGCCGGCTCTGGCGGGGCTTATTGGCCTCGCCGGCGGTCTCCCGGGGCTTATCGGGCTGTTCCGGGCGGGGGACGGGCGCCGCCGTCTCCTCGCTGGGCGTGGAGATGAGAAGCTCCGGCCGCTCCCAGGGGTCCTCTTCCTCCACGGGTTCTTTCACCTTCTTGGGCTTGACCACCAGCACGTGGGGCGGCTGGCTACCGTCCCGGGGCCGTCCCCCGGGCACCGCGGCCACGTCCTCCGCGTCATACTGGCGGTAGGCGTCGTCCCCGTCCCCATCCAGCTTCACCCGGACGGTCTGGCGCAGGATGTTCACCTGGTTCACGTTGCCGTAGCCGTCCGGCGTCTCCACAAAGGCGCCGGTCTTTGGCACGTTCTTCACCAGCTCCTCGTAAGCCGGCTGCTCATAGCGCAGGCAGCACATGAGCCGGCCGCAGCAGCCGGATATCTTCGCCGGGTTCAGGCTCAGGTTCTGCACCTTCGCCATCTTGGTGGACACCGGTTTGAACTCCTCGATGAAGGTGCCGCAGCAGAAGGGCTGGCCGCAGATGCCAAGGCCACCCAGCATCCGGGCCTCGTCCCGGACGCCGATCTGCCGTAGCTCGATGCGGGTGCGGAATACTCCCGCCAGGTCCTTCACCAGTTCCCGGAAGTCCACGCGCCCGTCGCTGGAGAAGAAGAATATGATCTTGTTCCCCTCGAAGGAGCACTCCACATCCACCAGCTTCATGTCCAGGCCATGGGCGGCGATCTTCTCCCGGCCGATCACGTAGGCCTCCCGCTCCCGCTTCCGGCAAAGCTCCTCGATGCGCAGGTCGTCCTCCGTGGCAACGCGGGCCACCGGACGCAGGGGTGCCACCACCTGGTCGTCCTCCACCTGGCGGCTGCCCTGGACGACGGTGCCGATCTCCAGGCCCTTGCTGGTCTCCACCACGGCCTTGTCGCCCACCTTCAATTCCAATCCCGCCGGGTCGAAGAAATAGCTCTTGCCCCGGTCGCGGAATTTGATGCTCACAACTTCTGTCATATCCCGATCACCTCAATGTCTCCGCGGCCAGCATCCCGAACAGCTGCTTGGGCTGCACGTTGTGCCGCAGATGGTCCAATGTCTTATCCATGAGCGCGTCTATTTTCGCGAGCCGCGCCCGGTCCAGGCCGGGGTTTGCCGCCCGGCCGGCCATGATCTGCCACACGGCGTCCTTCACCTGCCCGGCGAAGGCCTCCGTATCCTCCCGGCTCAATTTGGCCCGGCTCATGCAGGCCAGCGCCACCTGGGCGGCGTCCCCCGTGGCCGCGGCCTCCAGATACGCTTTCGCCATCTCGGAAAGCCCCGCGCCTTTCCCATCCCGTCCGGCGGCGCTCTCCGCCCGGACGCACCGGGACCGGACCGTTGGCAGCAGCCCGTCCGTCCCCGCGGCGCAGAGGATGAAGCAGGCATGGCCGGGCGGGTCCTCCAGGGCCTTCAAAAGGGCGTTCTGGGCCTGGTCGTTCATCCTGTCCGCCTGGGCGACGATGTACACCTTCCGGGCGGCCTCGTTGGGCGCGAGGACAGCATCCGCCGTCATGGCCCGGATCTGGCCCACCACGATGTCCTGGCGCAGGCCCTTTTCCCGGGCCTCCCGCTCCACCACGGTCACGTCCGGGTGAACGCCCGCCATCACCTTCCGGCAGTCCCGGCAGACCCCGCAGGGGGGCTCCGCGCCCGTGCACAGCAGCGTCGCGGCAAGCCTTCTCGCCGCGGCGTCCCGCTCCGGACCCTCGGGCCCGGTCAGCAAATAGGCGTGGGGCAGCCGTTTTTCCGCCATGGATACCGTCCGTTTCCGCCGGGCTTTTGTGGATTGTGCTGGGCCTGCCCGGTCTTAATATAGGCATTATAGCATATTTTCGTGGGAGCATACAATAACATTTGCAACTTTCCCAGAAATGTGGTAAATTCGGTATAACAGGATTCCATTTTGTTCCATTGTACGGCTGTGAGTGTTACAAGGAGGCAGACGTGAAAAGGTCCAATGTTTCCAACAACGTGATCCGCCGGCTCCCCCGGTATCTGCGAAAGCTGGACGACCTGGCCAGCAAGGGCGAGGAGCGCATCTCTTCGGACAAGCTGGGCCGCCAGATGGGGCTCACCCCCTCCCAGATACGGCAGGACTTCTCCTGCTTCGGCGAGTTTGGGCAGCAGGGCTACGGTTACAACATCGACTCCCTGCGCAAGGAGATCGGGCAGATCCTGGGCACCTACCGGGGCTATTCCGCCATTCTGGTGGGCGCCGGCAATCTGGGCACCGCCCTGGTGCAGAACTTCGACTTCATCATCGAGGGCTACTCCTTCCTGGGCGCGTTCGACGTGGACCCCTCCGTCATCGGCAGGGACATCGACGGCTTCCCCATCTATGACGTGAAGGACCTGGGCCCCTTCGTGCGGGAGAAGAAGGTGGACATCGCCATCCTGACCGTGCCCCGGCACGCGGCGCAGGAGCTGACCGACACCCTGGTGGCGTCGGGCATCCGCGCCATCTGGAACTTTACCAACACCGAGCTGGAGGTGGGCGAGAACGGCCCCCTGGTGGAGAGCATCCACTTCTCGGACAGCCTGCTGGTCCTGACCTACCACCTGGCCCAGCTGGACGACGGAGAAAAGAAATGAGCAACGACAAAAATCACCCCTGCGCCGCCCGGGAGGGCGGCGCCTTTGACACCATCGCCGCCATATCCACCGGCCAGGTCCTTTCCGCCATCGGCATCGTGCGCGTCAGCGGACCGGACACCCTGGCCGTTGTGGACCGGGTGTTCACGCCCCTCTCCGGCGCGTCCATGAGCCAGCGGGCCGACCGGCGGCTCATATTGGGAAAGCTGGCCGCCGCGGACGGGGCCGTATTGGATATATGCCTCGCCACCGTCTCCCGGGGGCCCAACAGCTACACCGGCGAGGACACGGCGGAGCTGCAGTGCCACGGGTCCCCCGTGGTGCTGCGGGCTGTGCTGGACAGCCTCTTCGCCGCCGGGGCGCGCCAGGCCAAGGCCGGGGAATTCACCCGCCGGGCCTTTTTGAACGGCCGCATGGACCTGACCCAGGCGGAGGCGGTCATCGACCTCATCGACGCCGAGACGCCCCAGATCGCGGAGCTGGCCGCCGCCCAGCTGGACGGGGCCATCCGCAAAAAGACCGACGCCGTCTACGAGGAGCTCACGGCCATATGCTCCCACTACCACGCGGTCATCGACTACCCGGACGAGGACATCGAGCCCTTCACCCTGGCCCAATATGGGGAGACACTCAGCCGGGCGGAGGCGTCTCTTTCCCGCCTGCTGGCCACTTTCCGGCGGGGGAACGTGCTGAAAAACGGCGTGCCCTGCGCCATTCTGGGCCGGCCCAACGCGGGCAAGAGTTCCCTTCTGAACGCTCTTCTGGGCTACGACCGGGCCATCGTCACCGACATCCCCGGCACCACCCGGGACACCATCGAGGAGAAGGCCGTCCTGGGCGGGACGCTGCTGCGCCTTCTGGACACCGCCGGCCTGCGGGACACCGCCGACCCGGTGGAGAAAGAGGGCGTGCTCCGGGCCCACGCCGCCGCGGAGGGGGCCGCCCTGGTCCTTGCGGTGCTGGACGGCTCCGCCCCTCTCACGGCGGAGGACGATCAGGTCCTGGCCGCGGCGAAAGCCGCGCCCCGGCACATCCTTATCAAGAACAAGTCCGACCTGCCCGCTGCCTGGGACATGGACGGGGCTATATCCGTCAGCGCCCTCACCGGCGCGGGGCTGGACGCATTGGAGGCGGCCGTGGCCGCCCTGTTCACAGATGATGAGCCCATCCCCGCCGGGGAGATGCTCACCAATCCCCGCCAGGCGGACGCCGTGGGCCGGGCACTGGACTATGTCCGGGCCGCGAAAGAGGCCATGGAGTACGGTCTCGCCCCCGACGCGGTGCTCACGGAGATCGAGGGCGCGTTGGGCGCGCTGGGAGAACTCTCCGGCCGCACGGTCCGGGAGGACGTGACCAACGGCATCTTCTCCCGCTTCTGCGTGGGGAAATAATTATTTGGGAGGCGCAGCTATGAAAGCACTGTTCATCGGCGGGACCGGCACCATCAGCGCCGCCATCGTGCGGCGGCTGGTGAACGAGCTGGGCTGGGACGTCACGCTCATCAACCGGGGCAGCCGCTCCCATGTGACGCCTCCGGGCGTACACCAGATCACCGTGGACATCAACGATGAGGCCGCCGTGCTCCGGGCCCTGGGGGACGCGACCTTCGACGTGGTGGGCGAGTTCGTAGGCTTCGTCCCGGCGCAGGTGGAGCGGGACTGGCGGCTGTTCCGGGGCCGCACGGCCCAATATATCTACATCAGCTCCGCCTCGGCCTACCACAAGCCCGCCGCGAGCCACATCCTCACCGAGGGCACGGCTCTTGCCAACCCCTACTGGGAGTACTCCCGGAACAAGATCGCCTGCGAGGAGTTTCTCATGGGCAAGTACCGGGAGGAGGGCTTTCCCGTCACCATCGTCCGGCCCAGCCACACCTATGACGAGCGGAACGTCCCCCTGGCCGTCCACGGGAAGAACGGCTCCTGGCAGGTCATCGCCCGGATGCTGGCGGGCAAGCCGGTCATCATCCATGGCGACGGCTCCAGCCTGTGGCACGTGACTTTCAACAGGGATTTCGCCGTGGGCTACACCGCCCTCATGGGCAACCGCCACGCCATCGGCGAGGCCTTCCAGATCACCGGGGACGAGGTCCTGACCTGGGACCAGATCTACCAGACCATCGCGGACGCCCTGGGCGTGCCTCTTCACGCCTACCACGTGTCCAGCGAATTTCTGGCCGCCGTGGGGGACAAGTATGGCCTGGAGTTTACGGGCAACCTCATCGGCGACAAGGCAGTCTGCGTCAGCTTCGATAACCGAAAGCTCAAGCGCCTGGCCCCGGACATGAGGACCACCGTTCCCTTCCACGTGGGCGTGCGTATCGCTTTGGACTACGTGCTGTCCCACCCGGAGGAATGCCAGAAGCCGGACCCGGAGTTCGACGCCTGGTGCGACCGGGTGATCGCCGCCCTGGAAAAGGCCAAAGAGGCCATATAATGATCCCAATAAACGCACCAACGCCCCGCCAAATGGCGGGGCGTTCGCTTATACATCACACTCAGGACTCACGCTATCTGCTGGTGGGCTGCCACTGACTCCAGATCGTACACGCTTGTAAACCGGGCTTTCCGCTCCGGGGCAAGGTGGTGGCTCACGAGGATCAGTGTCAGCTCCGGGTTTGCAAGCAGGCTCTCCTCCACCAGCCCTGCGTTTTTCTGATCCAGGGCGCTGGTGCCCTCGTCCACCAGGAGGATGGAGCGGTCGTGGATCAGCGCGCGGGCGATGGCCACGCGCTGCTTCTGTCCGCCGGAGAGATTGCTGCCGTCCTCGCCTACCGGGGTGTCCAGGCCCGACCGCATGGCGGCCAGGTCCCCCAGAAGGGCGCTGTCCCGCAGGGCCTTCTCCATCTGGGCGTCAGTGAAATCCTCGCCCAGGGTGATGTTGTCCCGGATGGTGGAGTTGAACAGGAACACGTTTTGCTCAATGTAGCTCATCTGCTGCTGGAGCTGCTCCGGCGTGAAGCCGTGGGCATCCGCACCGTCAAAGCGGATGGTGCCGCCATAGTCCGGCAGCCAGCCCAAAAGAAGCTTCAAAAGTGTGGACTTGCCGCACCCGGAGGGGCCGGTCAGGGCGTACTTGCCGCCTTTTTTGAAGGTGAGGGACAAGTCCCACAGGACAGGCTTTTCGTCATATTGGAAGGTCAGGTCCTGCACGGTGATGGCATTGTTGAGGGCGTGAAGGCCGCCGCTTTCGCCCTCCTGTGCGTCGTCGGCACGGACGGTGATCTTGTCAAAATATGGCTTCGTGGCGGAGAAGGACAGCAGCAGCTGGGCCATGGTCCCGATGCCGTTGGACAGGCTCCCGCACAGATTGCCGCCGCCCATGAGCGCGCTCTGCAGAATGACGCCCCGGATGGACAGGATGCCGATCAACACGTCGATCAGCATCTGCACCGCGATGTTGGCGCACCCGAACCCGGCGCTGACAAAGCCCTTCACATAGGTGAGTTTGAATTTGGGCTTTTCGATCTGTTCGCTGGCCTCGGCCGCCCCCTGGCGGAACCGCTGCTCCCGGCCGAAGGAGCGCAGCACGTCATAGCCCGCCAGAATATCCTTGAGCCGCCCGGTGGCTTGGGCCTGCCCCGCCTCGCAATCTTTGCCCAGCTTTTCCATGCGCTTATTAAATAGCTGGGGCACCAGCATCATCACGGCCACATTGACCAGCGCCGCCACAAGCAGGGACCAGTGGAGCGTCAGCAGCGCGACGGCGCTGAACAGGGCGCTGGCCCCGCAGGCGACGCACTGGTAAAAGGGCTGCCAGGCAAGGGTCTCGATTTGGTTCACGTCGTTCGTGAACCAGGACAGGTATTCCCCCGTGTCCCTTTCGTGGAACTGCACATGGGACTTGGCGAGCAGCGTGGCCGTCATGTCCCGCCGGACGGCGTTGTTCATCAGCCGCACGGCCCGGCCCTGGCAATATTCCTGCAGGCCGTTGATCCACATCAGAACGAACCAAGAACCCGTCAACAGCGCCATCCAGAAGAAAAAGCTGCGCAGATCCCGATCGATGATGCCCTGGAAAGTCTGCATCAACAGAAGATTGTTCCCGGTCTGCAACGCGCACACGACGAGCGCCAGCAAGACCGCCAAAAGATTGGCTCCCCAATATTTTTTCAGATAATAACGCATCTTCACTTCTCCTTTCCTGTCTCCGCCCAAACCTCGTCCGGCCCTAAGATCGGCAAACCGTCGCCGAGCCGCATGAGATTGGAATCGAACTGCATGAGCGCCCGCCCCAGCAGGAGGAACGGGACCAGCTTGATCGGCTCCGTCACCTGATAGACCCTCGCCTGGCCGTCCTCCAGTTCAAGTTCCATAGATGTCAGGATCTTCCGCTCCGTCAAGGCCTCCAGCAGTTCCACCACCGCTTCCTTCGGCATTTTCAGTTCCTTCACCACAACGCCCGGCGCGAACCAATTGGCGTTTCGCCTGTAAAGACAGCCCAGCAGTTCCAGGCACCCCGGCTTTGCCAGGACCGCGAACAGCTTTCGGTATTCCTCCATGGGGGCCAGCCACTGGGCCCAGCCGCCCTTGGGCTTCGGCCAGAGCGTCACGAAGGACAGGTCCTCCGCGTGCACGTCCAGCAGCATACCGCCCTCTCCCAGCACCTGGGTCAAAAACAGCTGGACGATCCCGTCGTCGCCGTCGATCTTGCAGGATGTTGGATAGCTCATATCCGGCAGAACGAGATCCACCGGCGCGAAGTAGTCAATGGAGTTCCAGACCAGCCGGCAGAATTTATCCAGCCTGTCCTTCGCCGGGAACCCCCGCAGCCACCGGCCCACCGCGTCCTCCACGGCCACCTGCTCCCCGCCCTCCATGCCGAACAGGCCGTCGATGGTCACGCCCAGCTGCCGTGAAAGCACCGGCAGCAACTCCACATCCGGCGTGCCGCCCTTTTCCCATTTGCTCACAGCCTGGGCCGATACGCCCACCATGTTCCCCAATTGTTCCTGCGTGAGGCCCCGCTCTTTTCGCAGCGCGGCGATCTGCTCGCTCAGTTTGCTTGCCATGCCAGGCACCGTCCTTTCGCCTTTCTGGTTGAATTATGCCACAAATATTAGTTGGATACAATGGAGGCTATTTTGCATATTTTCAACCAATAGTTGTATCGCAGAGAAAAAGAAAATGTCCCTGACAGATGAAATGGCGAGCCGTTAACGGCTCGCCATTATCTTCAGGAACATTCTGACGTCAGTCGCCCACGTAGGGCAGGAGCGCGATCTGACGGGCCTGCTTGATAGCAGTGGTCAGCTGGCGCTGATGCATGGCGCAGGTGCCGGTAGTCCGGCGGGGCAGGATCTTGCCGCGCTCGGACAGATACTTGCGCAGGCGGGCGGTGTCCTTGTAGTCCACGTGGGTCATCTTGTCCACGCAGAACTGGCACACCTTGCGGCGCTTGCGGGGCTTGGCCGCCGGCGCACGATTGCCGGTCTCGGCCGCGTTGGCTTTATCGAAAGGCATTTCGCTTATCCTCCTTTATCAAAATGGCAGCTCGCCGTCGCCGTCATCCAGCTCGGCGAACGCGCTGCCCCCGTCGGGGGCGCCGCTGTATCCGGCGTTCAGGCCGCCGGAAGCGGGTCTGGAAGAGTAGCCGCCGGAAGCGGAAGAGCCGCCGGCATATTGGCCGTCCTCGCGGGAGCGCTTGCTCTCGCCGAAGTACACGTTGTCGGCCACGACCTCAGCGCTGATCCGCCGGTTGTTGTCCCGGTCGGTCCACTCGCGCATCTGAAGCCGGCCGGACACGATGGCCATGCTCCCCTTCTGGAAGTACTTGGACACGAACTCCGCCGTTTTCCGCCAGGCCACGCAGTCGATGAAATCGGTCTGACGTTCCTGGTTGCTGCCGCTGAAGTCCCGATCCACCGCCAGACGGAAGGACGCCACCGGCGTCTGGGTCTGGGTGTAGCGCAGCTCGGGATCCTTCGTGAGCCGGCCCATGATAACGATGTGGTTGAGCATTTTACCCCTCCGTCAGTCGTAACGCAGCGTGATCAGGCTGCGCATAACGCCGTCGGTGATACCCAGCACACGGTCCAGCTCCGCCGGGAAGGCGGGGTCGCTTGTGAACTTCACCAGCACATAGTAGCCCTCGCCGATGTAGTTGATGGGGTAGGCCAGCTTCTGCTTGTCCTTGACCTCCATCTCATCGACTGTGCCGTGCTGCTCCACAAGCGCCTTGAACTTGTCTACGATGGCTGTACGCTCATCTTCCTCCAGATTGGGGTCGATGATGTACATCACTTCGTACTTCTCGCTTGTTTTCGCCATTTGAGCACCTCCTTCTGGTCTAATGGCCCCTGTTGTCCCCAGGAGCAAGGAAATAGGCTCGGCAGCCTGACCTTGCGGTCAAGTGCCAAGCCTTTTTATTATACCTATTTTCTTCCTTTTGTCAACGGTTTTTTCAGTTTAGCACCACGCCGGTCCAGCCGCTCAGGTCCGGGGCGTTGTCTCCGGCAGTCACCACAGTTCCGTCGGTCTTCACCCCCAGGGCGAAGCCGGCTCCCGCGGCGATGGCGGCGATGTCCTTCCAGCCGCTCACATCAGGGGCCAGTTCCCCGGCGGTCACCACGGTGCCGTCGGCGGTGAGGCCCATGGCGAAATCATTCCCGGCGGCCACCGCCATGATGTCCGTCCACCCGCTCACGTCCGGGGCGTCCTTCCCAGGCGTCACGCTGGCGGTCGCGGCCTTGCCCTCAGCGGTGAGGCCCAGGGCGTAATCCGACCCCACGTCGATGGCGATCACGTCCGACCAGCCGCTCACTTCGGGCGCGCCGGTGCCAGCGGTCACGACCGTGCCGTCCACCCTGAGTCCCAGGGCGTAGGCGGGGTCCGCCGCCACGGCCACCACGTCGCTCCAGCCGCTCACGTCGGGGGCCAGCTCCTCCGGGGTGGACTGGCCGGCGGTCAGGGCGGTGCCGTCGGACTTGAGCCCCAACAGATAGGCGGACGCGGAGATGGCCTTGATATCCGCCCACCGGGCCGTGTCGATGTGTCCGCCATCACCGGCGATCTGCACGGCGCCGTTTTTGGAAAGACAGGCCATCCAGCCGTCTCCCAGAGCCACAGCCGTGATGGGGCTGACCTCGTTGGTGGAGCCGATCGAGCCGCCCTCCCCCAGGCATTCCGCCCGCTTGCCGCCGTCCATCACGGCGGCAGCCATGCCGCCCGCGGCGTCCACGGTCTGGCCCGCGGCCCGGGCCCACAGCTTCATGCTCCGCTCCTGGGCGTCGGCGTAGTCCCCCAGGGCGTAGTAGCCGATGGCGGCCGCGGCGCTGCGTCCGCTGTCCGCGAGAGCAGTGGCGGCGGAATAGAGGGCCATGGGAACCCGCTGGGCGCTGTCGGCGTAGCCGTCCAGGGCCTCATAGGCGGCCGCCGCGGCCACATAGTCCCCGGCGGCGAACAGCTCCGACGCCTCGCGGTAGCTTTCCGCGTTCTCCTCGTCGATCTTCGCCGCACGGGCCTCCTCGGCCCGGTCCGCGCTGTCGTTATAGTCCGCCAAGGCCTCAAAGGCGGCAATGGCCTTCTCGTACTCCCCGACCTCCAAAAGCTCCTCCGCCGCCGCGTAATCCGCGGCGTTGCGCTCCTCTATCCTCTGCCCGGCAAGCTCCGCTTGGGTAGCGCTGTCGGCGTAATCGGCCAGGGCTTCAAAGGCCTCCAGGGCCCCCTCCAGATCTCCGTCGTCCATAAGCTTCGCCGCTGCGTCATACGCCGCGGCATTCCGGGCCTCGATCTGGGCGTCCTTCGCGGCCGCCGCTCGGTCGGGGCTGTCCCTGAAGTCTCCCAGTGCCTCAAAGGCGGCGATGGCCTCTTCATAATCCCCGCCCGCCAGGGCCTTTTCCGCGATGGCATAGCGGTTGTTGGGGATGACCACCCTTGTCACCACCGCCGCCGCGGCGGCGATGAGCACCAGGAGGACAAGTATGATGATCCACTTGGAGCCGCCCTTTTTTGGGCTGGGCTGCTCCGGCTGGGGCTCCTGCTGTTCGGGCTGCTGAACGTTCCTATCCTGTTCGTCCATGGCGGACCTCCTTTTCAAAGCGGGGTCTTCTCTCTTCCTCTTGTCATAGTCAATTATGACCGCCCCGGCGGCGGATGTCAAGGGCGGGGATAAAAAACGCCCCCGGCTCGTGGCCGGGGGCGCGGTGCGTTGGATTGGGAATTACTTCGCGGAGACTTCCTGCTCAAACATGGCCTTCTGGAGCTCCAGGTTGGCATAGCGCTCCTTGGACTTCTTCTCAGCTTCCGTGAACAGCTTCTCAGCACGCTCGGGGAAGTTGATGGTCAGAGCGGAGTACCGGGCCTCGTTCATGATGAAGTCGCGGTAAGAGGTGGTGGGCGCCTTGGAGTCCACGGAGAAGGGGTTCTTGCCCTCCGCGGCCAGGGCGGGGTTGTACCGGAACAGGTTCCAGTAGCCGCAGTCCACAGCCTTCTTCATCTCGGCCTGGCAGTTGGTCATGCCGCCCTTGATGGAGTGCATCTCGCAGGGGGCGTAGCCGATGATCAGGGACGGGCCGGGATAGGCCTCGGCCTCGGTGATGGCCTTCAGGGCCTGGGCGGGGTTGGCGCCCATGGCGATCTGGGCCACATAAACGTAGCCGTAGGTCATGGCGATCTGGGCGAGGCTCTTCTTGGCCACGGACTTGCCGGCCGCGGCGAACTGCGCCACCTGGCCGATCTGGCTGGCCTTGGAGGCCTGGCCGCCGGTGTTGGAGTAGACCTCGGTGTCGAAGACCATGACGTTCACGTCCTCGCCGGAGGCGAGCACGTGATCCAGGCCGCCGAAGCCGATGTCGTAGGCCCAGCCGTCGCCGCCGAAGATCCACACGGACTTCTTGGACAGGTACTCCTTGTTCTTCAGGAGCTCAGCCCGGCGCTCGCAGCCGCAGTCCTGCTTCTCCAGCAGCTCCACCAGCTTCTTGGTGGCGGCGTCGTTCTTCGCGCCGTCGTCGTAGGTGTCCAGATACTCCTGGGCGGCGGCTTTCACGTCTTCCTTCTTGCCATTGGCGGCGATCTCCTCCACCAGGCCCTTCAGGCGGTCGCGGACGGCCTTCTGGCCCAGATACATGCCCAGGCCGTGCTCGGCGTTGTCCTCGAACAGGGAGTTGGCCCACGCGGGACCGTGGCCGTCCTTGTTGACGGTGTAGGGGCTGGTAGCGGCCGGACCGCCCCAGATGGAGGAGCAGCCGGTGGCGTTGGAGATGTACATGCGGTCGCCGCAGACCTGAGTGATCAGGCGGGCGTAGCTGGTCTCGGCGCAGCCGGCGCAGGAGCCGGAGAACTCAAGCAGCGGCTGATGGAACTGGCTGTCCTTCACGGTCATGCCGAACAGCTCGTCCTTCTGAGGCACCTTGGTGACCATGTAATCCCACACGGCCTCCTGGGGAGCTTCCTCCTCGCGGGGCACCATGGTGATGGCCTTGGTGGGGCAGACGCCCACGCACACGCCGCAGCCCATGCAGTCCAGCGGGCTCACGGCCATGGTGTACTTGTAGACGCCCTTGCCCTTGCCGGCCTTGAAGTCCACCAGCTTGGCCTCGGCGGGGGCCGCCTTGGCCTCGGCCTCGGTCAGAGCGAAGGGACGGATAGTGGCATGGGGGCAGACGAAGGCGCACTGGTTGCACTGAGCGCACTTGGCAGCATCCCAGCGGGGCACGGTCACGGCCACGCCGCGCTTCTCGTGAGCGGCGGCGCCCAGCTGGAAGGTGCCGTCCACGTGGTCCACGAAGGCGGACACGGGCAGGCTGTCGCCGTCCATCTTGCCCACGGGATTCAGGATGTCCTTCACCATCTTCATAACGGCGGGACGGTCCTCATGGACAGCGGGCGCGGCGTCGTCGGTGCAGCTGGCCCAGTCGGCGGGCACGTCGATCTTCACGAAGGCATTGGCGCCCAGGTCGATGGCCTTGTGGTTCATGTCCACGATGTCCTGGCCCTTCTTGCGGTAGCTCTTGGTGGCGGCATCCTTCATGTGCTGGATGGCCTCCGCCTCGGGCATGACCTTGGCCAGCTTGAAGAAAGCGGACTGGAGGATGGTGTTGGTGCGCTTGCCCATGCCGATCTCCAGGGCCAGGTCGATGGCGTCGATGGTGTAGAGCTGGATGTTGTTCTGGGCGATGTAGCGCTTGGAGGCGCCGTCGATGTGCTTGGCCAGCTCCTCGGGCTTCCACTGGCAGTTGATGAGGTACACGCCGCCGGGCTTCACGTCCTGGACCATCTTGAACCCCTTATCCACATAGGAGGGGTTGTGGCAGGCCACGAAGTCGGCCTTGTTGATGTAGTACGGGCTCTTGATGGGCTTGTCGCCGAAGCGCAGGTGGCTGATGGTCACGCCGCCGGTCTTCTTGGAGTCGTACTGGAAGTAGGCCTGGATGTACTTGTCGGTGTGGTCGCCGATGATCTTGGTGGAGTTCTTGTTGGCGCCCACGGTGCCGTCGCCGCCCAGGCCCCAGAACTTGCACTCGATGGTGCCTTCCGCGGCGGTGTTGGGGGACTCGTCCTCCACCAGGCTCAGGTGGGTCACGTCGTCCACGATGCCCACGGTGAACAGCTTCTTGGGCTCAGCCTTGGCCAGCTCCTTGTACACGGCCACCACCGTGGAGGGAGGCGTGTCCTTAGAGGCCAGGCCGTAACGGCCGCCCACGACCTTGATGTCGGTCTTGCCGGCGTCGGCCAGAGCGGTGACCACGTCCAGGTACAGGGGCTCGCCGGGGGCGCCGGGCTCCTTGGTCCGGTCCAGAACGGCCAGCTTCTTGCAGGTGGCGGGGATGGCGGCCAGCAGACGGTCGGCCGCGAACGGACGGTACAGGCGGACCTTGATGAGGCCGACCTTCTCGCCCTTGGCGGTCAGGTAGTCGATGACCTCCTCGGCCACGTCGCAGATGGAGCCCATGGCGATGATGACGCGGTCGGCGTCGGGAGCGCCATAGTAGTTGAACAGCTTGTAGTCGGTGCCCAGCTTGTCGTTGACCTTCGCCATCATCTCTTCCACGATGCCGGGGACGGCGTCGTAGTACTTGTTGATGGCCTCGCGGTTCTGGAAGAAGATGTCGCCGTTCTCATGGCTGCCGCGCATGGTGGGCCGCTCGGGGTTCAGCGCGCGGGCGCGGAAGGCGTCCACATCCGCCATGTCCAGCATGTCGGCCAGGTCCTTATAGTCCCAGACCTCGATCTTCTGCAGCTCGTGGGAGGTGCGGAAGCCGTCGAAGAAGTTGATGAAGGGAACGCGGCCCTTCAGCGCGGCCAAGTGCGCCACCGGGGACAGGTCCATGACCTCCTGGGGGTTGGTCTCGGCCAGCATGGCGAAGCCGGTCTGACGGCAGGCCATCACGTCCGTGTGATCGCCGAAGATGCTCAGGGAGTGAGAGGCCAGAGCACGGGCGGACACGTGGAACACGCAGGGCAGCAGCTCGCCGGCGATCTTGTACATGTTGGGGATCATCAGCAGCAGGCCCTGGGAGGCCGTGTAGGTGGTGGTCAGGGCGCCGGCGTTCAGGCTGCCGTGCACGGCGCCGGCCGCGCCGGACTCCGCCTGCATCTCCTGGACCTTCACCGTGGTGCCGAACACGTTCTTCTGTCCGGCAGCCGCCCACTGGTCGACGAAGTCGGCCATGGGGCTGGACGGCGTGATGGGGTAGATGGCAGCGACTTCCGTGTACGCGTAGGACACGTGAGCCGCAGCGTTGTTGCCGTCCATCGTCTTTTTGCTTCTTACAACTTTGGACATAAGGCGCTTCTCCTTTATGTAATAAATTTCAAGGCCATATCGATAGACAAGACGCCACGCGCCTTGCCATTGGGCATTATAGCACAAACACCGCCTGTTGAAAAGCGTTTTTATTTCCTTTTTTCATGAATCAGGTCGGAAAATTTTTTCTTGTGAAACTGGTGAATATGCTGTATAATGGCTAGGCTTAACTATAGTGTATCCTGCTCGTTTTGGGGCCGGATACTCGGATTGGACGAAGGGGGTCATTGATTTGGTCAGGAAAGCCAGCGAAAAAGGCGTCATCGAAATCACTAACGACGTTTTCACAAGCATCGTGGGCGACGCAGCCTCCAGTTGCTTCGGCGTGAAGGGCATGGCCAGCCGCTCCAAGGAGAGCGGAGTCTGGCAGCTTCTGCGCCGGGAGTCCATGTCCAAGGGTGTGCATGTGGATTTTGGGGAAGACGACTCCCTTCTTGTGGATCTTCATATCGTAGTGGATCACGGGGTGAACGTATCCGCCCTCTGCGAGAGCATCATCGCGGAGGTCAGCTACAAGGTCACTGCCAGCACCGGCGTGCCCGTGAACCGTGTGAACGTATTCATCGACTCGATGAATATGGACTGACTTCCGTTTATGGATTGAGGTAACTGATCTTGAGAGAACATATCGACGGCGCCGCGCTGCGGGAGATGCTCCTGTGCGCATACGACGCGCTGGAAGCGAACGAACAGGCCATCAACGATCTGAACGTGTTTCCCGTCCCCGACGGCGACACGGGCACCAATATGCGCCTGACCATGGGTTCCGCCGCCACGGACCTGCGCCAGAAAAAGAACGTGGGCACGGTGGCGGAGACGGCGGCCTCCACGGCCTCCGCCCTGCTCCGGGGCGCCCGGGGCAACTCCGGCGTCATCCTCTCCCTGCTGTTCCGGGGCCTGTCCAAGGGTCTGAAGGGTCTGGAGACCGCCTCCTCGGAGGATTACGCAAGAGCCATGACCTCCGGCGTGGAGGCCGCCTACAAGGCGGTCATGAAGCCCGCCGAGGGCACCATCCTCACCGTGAGCCGTCTCGCGGCGGAGGCGGCCACCGCCAAGGCCAAGGACTCCCCCTACATGGAGGAGACCATCTACGCCGCCCTGGAGGCCGGCAAGGAGGCCCTGGCCGACACGGTGAACCAGAACCCGGTCCTGAAGAAGGCCGGTGTGGTGGACGCCGGCGGCTACGGCTACATCCTGATGCTGGAGGCCATGCTGGGCTGGCTGGAGGGCCGCGTCACCGCCAACCCCACCCCCGGCGCCGCCAAGGCGAAGGCGGACTTCTCCGCCATCACGGACGAGGAGATCAAGTTCACCTACTGCACCGAGTTCATCGTCCGCAAGGCCAACCGGAAAAAGAGCGCCGACCAGCTCCGGGCCTACCTGGGCAACATCGGCGACAGCATCGTCCTGGTAGACGAGGACGACATCATCAAGGTCCACGTCCATACCAACGTACCCGGCAAGGTCCTGACCCAGGCCCTGACCTACGGCGCGCTCATCACTGTGAAGATCGAGAACATGCGGGAGCAGCACACCACCATGGGCGAGCAGCAGGCCGTCCCTGCCGGGGAGTCGGCGGCGGAGGAAGACTCCTACGCCATCCCTGACCCGGTGCCCGCGGAGAAGCCGGTGGGCACGGTGTGCGTGTGCGCCGGCGACGGGCTGGAGGACTTGTTCCGCCAGCTGGGCGCGGACGGCATCGTCTCCGGCGGCCAGACCATGAACCCCGCCACCGAGGATATCCTCCGGGCGGTGAACCTGACCCCGGCGGAGACCGTGTTCGTCTTCCCCAACAACAAGAATATCATCATGGCCGCCGAGCAGTGCATCCCCATGACCACCAAGAAGGTCGTCGTGATCCCCTCCCGCTCCGTGTGCCAGGGCATCAGCGCCATGATGCGCCTGTCCCCCGATATGGACCCCAAGGACCTGGAGGCGGAGTTCAACGACGCCCTCCAGAGCGTGCATACCATCCAGGTCACCTATGCGGCCCGGGACTCCGAGTTCGACGGCCACACCATCAAGGCCGGGGAGTACCTGACCCTCATGGACGGCCAGCTGGTGGGCTCCTTCGCGGACACGGACGCGCTGGTGTCCGGCCTGGAACCGGCCATCTCCGAACTTGACCCGGAGTTCGTCACCGTCTACTACGGCCAGGATGTGGCGGAAAAGGACGCGGAGAGCTTCTCCGACGCCCTGGGCGCCAACCTGGGAGACGCCGAGACCAGCCTCATCCGGGGCGGCCAGCCGGTGTATTACTACATGATCAGCGTGGAATAACGCACCTGAAAACAACAACGCCCTCCGGCAATGCCGGAGGGCGTTGCTGTTGCGACAGGCACAAGATAGGGCACGAACCGCCACCTGAGCCTTAAAACGTTTTAACGCACTTGTCTTTCATAAAGCGCATGAGCTCATTTATGTCATTGTCCTCATAATACGCCACCAAGAGCTTTTTGAATGCCGGCACATCTTTTTCAGGTATAATGATCATCCCTGCCCCTTGAGAGATCATGTAGTGGTTCGCAAATATCACTGCCGCCCTCTTATTGCCGTCATTGAAGACCTGGGCCTTCATGCAGTATAGGCACAAGGCGATCGCTTTTTCCTCGGGCGGCATCTCATTTTCTAATATTTCCTCCAGATTCTCCTTCACTACGCTTTCAATGGGCAACGGAGGGATATAGCTCGTTCCACCGATGGTGACAGGCACTCCGCGGATGCGCCCGCCGTCCTGATAAAAACCCTCATTTACCAGCTTCGCGATGTGGCACAAAATGGAGTAATCTGTCGGATAACTGATCACATCCCTGTCCAGGATAAACTCCCATGCGTGTTTTAGGTTCAGTATCTTCTGCACATCGGAGGCGACCATGCCGCTGACCTGGCCGTTTTCAATAATATCCTCCGTCTGGGGGAACGTGGTGGCCACGCCTTCCAGTACAGCCTGGTCATAAATATTCGACTTCATATTGGCCCTGGCATAGTCCAGGTTCAGCATAACCCTGGCAGAGAGCTCCGCCTCCGAATATCCCAGTTCGGCCAGTTCCTTGTCCAACCTGCGGATATGTTTTTTCAGCTCTCTCGCCTCGCGGGCATTTCTTAGGAGCAGCTGATACAGCCCATCGGAATACTCTCCCACATACGTGGATGTGAGCCGGCTTCCAATACGTTTGCGAACATACAGGTACTTTTTCCCGTCCCGATCCTTGATCTCCGGATTGCCGTCGTATGGAAGCAGGTTGAGCCTTATCTGCAGATCCGCTCTTTGATGCAGAAATTCCTGCACCTGAGGATAATTGTTATTCATGCCGCTCTCCCATGGGGAACTTTTTTGTTTTTTATTATACCATAATGTTCCCCAATTTCAAGTAAAAATGCTGGCCGCCTGAAAAGGCGGTCAGCATTTCTATAGTATCAAACACCGTTTTGCCGTCAGACAGCGGAAGCCGTACGGGCGCTCTTCCCGGCCTCCAGCCGGGCAAAGCACAGCGGGTAGATTACCATCAGCACCATCAGTTCCCCGAAGGTCAGCGCAAAGCCGATCCATCCCAGGCTCACCGCGGCCGTCACGGCGGGCATGAATGCCAGTTCGTACAGCAGCAGGACCAGCGCGCCCACGCCGCAGCGGGTGACCTTTGTCAGCACGGGCACATCCGTGGAGAACCGGACGTACCGCCGTTCCAGATACCACCCCAAACTCACGCCCAGAAGCCGCCCGGCGTCCTTGTATCCATCTTTCATCATCTTGGCCGGGTCCACCAGCAGCTTGCCTGCCTCGTCATAGTCCAGGGGATAGCTCTTGACCGAGATATAGACGAGGAACAGCGCCGTCAGCGCCGCGC
Source organism: uncultured Oscillospiraceae bacterium (assembly GCA_947581795.1). GTDB lineage: Bacteria > Bacillota > Clostridia > Oscillospirales > Oscillospiraceae > CAJOIG01. The sequence goes on along the minus strand of CANPVS010000010.1, from coordinate 6,848 downwards.
CCGCCACAGGGACGATCCAGTCCCGGCCGGGCTTTTCGTCGATCCACGCCCAGGCGCGGGTACCCAGAAACACCACAGCCAGGCCCAGCGCCGCGCCCACGGCCACATCCTGGGGCGTGTGGACGCCTATGTAGTTGCGGGAGAACATGGTCAGAAGGAGCATGACGATCATGAGCGCGCCCAGGCCCCTGTGCTTTTTCCCGTACCGGTCCAGCACCGTGCCGTAATTGGACGCGCCGGTCACGCTGTGGCCGCTGGGGAACGAATAGCCGGAGGCCGTCTCCACAGGCACGATCCCCGGGTCGCGGATCCAGGGCCGGTACACGCAGAACGTCAGCTTCAAAAGCTGCATCAAAAATCGGCTGACCGCGATATTGAGGAACAGGAATGCTCCCGACTTCTTGTCCGCCGCCCAAAAGAGAATGCAGGCCAGCATCCAGATAAACACGCCGTAGGAAAGGTCGCTGATCTGGACAAAGAAGTCGTTCAGCACGCCGCCCGTGGCCTCGCGGAACTTTTGCAGCAGGAGCAGATATTGCATGTCCATTGTTTTATCCTCTATTCAAATGACTTGTTACTGTAATTTTAGTCCCCTGTCCGGCGGATTGCAACTCCATTTCAGGTCGGATTTTCCGCATTTCAGGTCATGGCAAAGCCCCGGCCGCCTAAAAAGGCGGCCGGGGCGCGTTTATTGCAGCAGGCACAGGATGAGGCCGTATATCACCGAGGCGGTGAGGCCGAAGGTGATGACAGGTCCTGCGATGGTGAACATCTTCGCCGCCGTGCCCAGGATGAAGCCCTCGGTCTTGAACTCCAGCGCCGGGCTCACCACGGCGTTGGCGAAGCCGGTGATGGGCACCAGGGTCCCCGCCCCGGCGAACCGGGCCATCTTGTCATAGACATTCAGGCCGGTCAGCAGCGCGGAGAGGCAGATGAGCGTCATGCTCACCGCCGTAGCGGCGTCCTCCCGGGGCAGATGGGCATACTGGGTATAGGCCACGCTGAGCCCCTGGCCCAGGCAGCAGATGAGCCCGCCCACTACGAAGGCCTTCACCAGGTCCTTCGCCACCGGGGAGCCGGGGGCCATGTCCTTGATATAATCATTGTACTCGCTGTTGGTCATATTCATAATTGATTCACCCGTGCCTAGTTTGCCTGGGCCGCAGCGGGAATATACAAAATAAGAAACCGTTTGCAATCGCTCATATTCCGGCGTATAATTCTAATAGAACAAGGAAAGGAGGCCTGTCCATGGCGTCCGCGAAAAAGAAGATATGGGACATCCTCTGGACCTGCGCCGCCATATTGCTGGGCAACGGTCTTCTGGCCTTCGCGGTGGAGGCCTTCATCGTCCCCCACGGCATCATCATGGGCGGCACCACCGGCATCGCCATCGTCCTGGAGCGGGTCCTGCCCCTGGACATGGCCGCCATCGTGTTCATCCTGAACGCCCTGCTGCTGGTGCTGGGGGGCGTGGTCCTGGGGAAAAAGCTGGTGACCACCACCCTGGCCAGCTCCCTGCTCTACCCCGGGCTCCTGGCCATCATCCACCGCATCCCCGGCGTCACGTCCCTCACCGACAACGCCCTGATGGCGGCGCTGTTCGGCGGGGCCCTCATGGGCGCGGCCCTGGGCGTCGTCATGCGGGTGGGCTCCTCCACCGGCGGCATGGATATCGCCTCCCTGGTGCTCCACAAGTGGACCCACATCCCCGTGTCCCTGTGCGTGTACGCCATGGACGTGCTGGTCATCGGCGGGCAGGCCATCTTCTCCCCTGTGGAGCCCATCCTCTACGGCATGGTGGTGCTGGTGCTGGAGTCCATATTGCTGGACAAGGTGATGATCTTAGGGCTCGCCCAGATCCAGCTGTTCGTCATATCCGGCTCCTACGAGGCCATCCGCCGGGCGCTGCTCACAGGTCTGGAGGCGGGGGTCACCATGATCCAGGTGGAGACGGGCCAGCTGGCCCAGAGGCAGCAGGGGGTCCTTTGCGTCATCCCCCGGCGGAAGCTGTACGCCGCCACGGAGCTCATCCAGGCCATCGACCCCGCCGCGTTCATCACCATCACCCAGGTGAAGGAGGTCCGGGGCCGGGGCTTTACCCTGGAGCGGGCCGTCCGCCCCCCGGCGGAAGAACCGTAAGGCATAGTAAAAGCCCGCCGCGGTACACGCGGCGGGCGCTCTGTTATTTTTGCTTTACAGCAGGTCGTCCTCGTCGATGACGTGGGCCTTCAGAAGGTTGGTGCTGGAGCTCCGGCCCAAGGGCACGCCGGCGGTGATGACCACCGTGTCGCCCTTTTTGACCAGCTTCTCCCGGACGGCCACCTGGCAGGCCATGGAGAGGATGCGGTCCGTGGAGGTGACCTCCCCGGTGAGCACCGGCACCACGCCCCAGCAAAGGGCCAGCTGCCGGCGGACCTTCTCGTGCATGGTCAGGGCCACCACCGGGCAGCCCGGACGGAACCGGGAGATGTACCGGGCAGTGCTGCCGGAGGCCGTGGCGGTGAGGATGGCCTTGGCGTTCAGGTCCTTGGCGGTGAGGGTGCAGGTATGGGTGATGGCGTCGTTGATGCTGGGGGCCTTTACGAGCTCAAATTCCTTGAACTTCCGCCAATAGCCGGCGGCGGCCTCCGCCTCGGTGACGATGTCGTTCATGGCGGTGAGGGCCTCGATTGGATACTTGCCGCTGGCGGTCTCGCCGGAGAGCATGACGCAGCTGGTACCGTCGAACACGGCGTTGGCCACGTCGGACACCTCCGCCCGGGTGGGCCGGGGGTTGCGGATCATGGAGTCCAGCATCTGGGTGGCGGTGACCACCGGCTTGCTCTCCAGAAGGCACTTGTCGATCATCTTCTTCTGGATGATGGGCACCCGCGCGGCGGGCACCTCCACGCCCAGATCGCCCCGGGCCACCATGACGCCGTCGGCGGCGGCGATGATCTCGTCCAGATTGTCCACGCCCTCCTGGTTCTCGATCTTGGCGATGATCTTCACCATGTCGCCGCCGCACTCGTGCAGGACCTTGCGGATCTCCTTCACGTCCGCGGCCTTGCGGACGAAGGAGGCGGCGATGTAGTCGAAGTCGTGCTCCACACCGAAACGGATATCGTCAATGTCCTTCTCGGTGATGGCGGGCAGGTGGATGCTGGCGCCGGGGATGTTGATGGACTTGTGGTTGGACAGCGCCCCGCCGTTCTCCACGGTGCAGACGATGTTCCGCTTCTCGATCTTCTCCACCCGCATGGCCACCAGGCCGTCGTCGATGAGGATCTCCTGGCCCACGGACACCTCTTTATGGAGGTCCTTATAGGTCACGGCCACCTTGCTCTGGTCCCCCTCCGCCTCCTCGGTGGTGAGGGTGAAGGTGTCGCCCGCAGCCAGGGTGATGGGGCCGTTCGCGAAGGTGCGGATACGGATCTCCGGGCCCTTGGTATCCAGGATGGTGGCCACGGGACGGCTGATGCTGTCCCGGACGTTGTTGAGCATATTGAGCCGCTCCAGGTGCTCCTCATGGGTGCCGTGGGAGAAGTTGAACCGGGCCCCGTCCATGCCGGCCTTGATCAGGCTGCGAATCATCTCCTCGCTGTCCACCGCGGGACCAAGGGTGCAGATGATCTTCGTTCGTCTCATATGTATGGCCTCCTTGTCAGTCGGTTTTTATCAGATACTTCATTATATACCACCGTTCGCCTATTTTCCATAGTTCCCGCAAAAAGTTCTTTCTAGTATTATGTAAACTTATAATGCTGCCAGCACATCCTCCACCCGCTGGCAGTGGTTCGGGAACATGGCCAGCAGCTCCGGGTCCGCCCCGGCCATCATATAGGCCGAGCCCGCCGCCTTCAGGAGGGGCACGTCGTTGAAGTTGTCCCCGAAGGCCAACACCTCGCCGGGGTCCACCCCCGTGGCGGCGCAGAGGGCCTTAAGGCCCGTGCCCTTGTCCGCCAGGGTGAAATCCAGCCAGGGCGCGCCCGCCACCGCCATGGAGAACACTGCTCCCCACCGGGCCAGCGGGCCGTTCAGTTCCCTCTCCGCCCCCCGGCGGCAGAAGGCGGCGATCTTCACGATGTCCTCCGGCACGTCGCCGGGGTCTGGGACGATCACCACGTCGTTTCGCACGAAGTCCCGGATGAGCACTACCATATCCTCCCGCTTGGGGCAGAGATAGCTGGTGTTCTGGCCGGAGATGAGCACCTCGCAGTCCGGGTGGGCCACGATGGCCCGGCAGAGGGCCACCGCCTCTGACCGGTCCATGGCGGTCTTTGCCAGCAGGGGCCCCGGGTCCCCGGGGCCGAAGAGGGTCGCCCCGTTCTCGCACATAAAGTACAGCTTATCCGCCACCGGGGCGAACAGCTGCCGCAGGCTTTTATACTGCCGGCCGCTGGCGGGGCAGAACATGATCCCCTTTTGGGCCAGCCGGTCTATCTGGCGGAACACGGCCGGGCGTATCTCCGTCTCCCCGTAGGGCATCAGCGTGCCGTCTATGTCGCTGGCCACCAGCCGGATCATGGTTCTCCCTCCCTCCGCGCGTTTTGGCCCAGTATAGCAGATGTCCCCGCCGATGGCAACCGCCGGCCCGGCCCTTTTTCGTGCGACATGCCCTATTGCAATTTGCCGGAATAGGTATAAAATATAAATACTTATATGTATTCTATGAAATTCCCGGGAAAGGGGGCCGCCCCATGCCTCGCGCCAGCGCCTATGCCAGCCAATATGAGAAGATGACCCGCCAGCCCATCCCCTCCCTCATCCTGGAGCTGGGCATCCCCACCACCATCAGCATGATGATCACCAACCTGTACAACGTGGTGGACACCTGGTTCGTGGGGCAGATCGGCACCAGCGCCTCCGGCGCCACGGGGGTCGTTTTCGGCATGATGGCGATATTGCAGGCGGTGGGCTTCATGTTCGGCCACGGCGCGGGCAGCAACATCTCCCGGCTTTTGGGCGCGAAGCACGTGCGCCGGGCGCGGCAGTTCTCCTCCACCTCCTTTTTCGTGTCCCTGGGCTGCGGCTTGCTCATCGGGGCGGTGGGCCTGTGCCTGCTCACGCCCCTGTGCCGCCTTCTGGGCTCCACGGACACCATCCTCCCCTACGCCCGGGTCTACGCCACGTTCATCCTCCTGGCCGCCCCGGCCATGGTCACCAGCTGCGTCATGAACAACATCCTCCGCTACGAGGGCCGGGCGGCCTTCGCCATGGTGGGGCTTGTGAGCGGCGGACTCCTCAATATTGCCGGGGATGCCCTCTTCATGATGGGCTTTCACATGGGCATCGCGGGGGCGGGCCTCGCCACCATGCTGAGCCAGTACATCAGCGCGGCCATCCTCCTTTCCATGTTCCTGCGGAAGAGGACTCAGACGGTCTTCTCCTTAAAGTATCTCCCCTTCCGCCAGCCCCCTGAGGACGGCACCCCCAACCACGGCCCCATGCCCGCGCCCGGGGCGAAGCTCTTTTTCGCCACCGTGGGCAATATCCTTTTGACCGGCCTGCCCAGCCTGGTGCGCCAGGGCCTGAGCAGCATCTCCACCATGGTCCTGAACTTCCAGGCCAAGCCCTTCGGCGACGCGGCCATCGCCGCCATGAGCATCGTGGCGAGGGTGTGCAATCTGCTGTTCTGCGTAGGGCTGGGCATCGGCCAGGGCTTCCAGCCCGTGTCCGGCTTCAACTACGGGGCCAGGCTCTACTCCCGGGTCCGGGGCGGGTTCTTCTTCACCCTGGGCTTCGGCACAGGGCTCATCTCCCTGTTCGCCCTGGCAGGCTGGTTCGGCGCGCCCACCGTCGCCGCCATCATGCGGGACGACCCGGCCGTCATCGCCATCGCCACCCCCGCCATGCGGGCCCAGTGCCTGGCGCTGCTGTTCATGCCCCTTTCCGTGTGCGCCAACATGCAGTTCCAGTCCATCGGCTTCTCCGGCCGGGCCACCTTCATGGCCACATTGCGCAGCGGGGCCTGTTTCATCCCCCTGGTGGTCATTCTGTCCCGGGTTTGGGGCCTTCCCGGCATCATGTATTCCCAGCCTCTGGCGGACGTGCTGGCCGGGCTCATATCCATCCCCTTCCTGGTCCATTTCTTCCACAAGCTACCCAAAACGGACGCAATGGAGGAAGCGTAACGGTCACACGCCCAGGCACCCCGGACCTGACGGTCCGGGGCTCTTTGCGCCCGTTTTCAAATTCACATTTCCTTCAAAAAATGTTAATCCCTTCGTTAACATCTTTTTGGCGCGGGGGGCTACAATACGTTTTGCAAACAGGGTCAAGGACCCTAAGCGAGAAAGGAAGCGTCTTGAATTATGAAGAAGACTTTTGCGGAACATAAGGCCGGCCGCCTTCTGGCCCTGGCCCTCACATTGGCATTGTGCCTGGCCTTCGCCGCCGTGCCCGCCCTGGCCGCCCAGGACGAGCCCGCCCGGGAAGAGATGTCTGCGGCGGACATCTACGAGCAGTCCGTGAACGCCGTGGTGGGCGTGACCACCCGGACCACCACCACCAACTATTGGGGCTACGAGACCCCCGCCGCCGTGGCCGGCACCGGCTTTTTCATCTCCGGCGACGGCTACATCCTCACCAACTACCACCTGGTGGAGAACCCCGAGTCCATCACCATCACCTGCTATAACGGGGACACCTACGACGCGGAACTCATCGGCTATGATTCCTCCGACGATATGGCCGTGCTGAAGGTGGACGCGGACGATCTGCCCTACCTGACCCTGGACAGCGCCGGCGACCTGCGCGTGGGCGACGACGTGGTGGCCATCGGCAACCCCCTGGGCGAGCTGACCTTCTCCCTGACCCACGGCATGGTCAGCGCCCTGGACCGGGAGGTCACCATGTCCTCCGGC
>CANPVS010000009.1 GCA_947581795.1 uncultured Oscillospiraceae bacterium | reverse complement strand
TTCCCCACCCGGTCCTCGACACAAGCCAGGGACCGGGTGGACTTCTTCGCCGTGATAGTGGACCGCTTTTCCCGACATGGTGGACTTATTTCTCCGTGCAGGTGGACTCCCTGGAGCGAAATATACAGGAGCGGCAGGCCCTGTATCGCCGGTGTGAGGCGGAGGGCGTGGGCATCGCGGTGATGAAGCCCTTTAACGCGGGGCAACTTCTGGATGCAAAGCAGTCTCCCTTCAAGCGGGCACTGACGCCGGCCCAGTGCATCCAGTACGCGCTGGATAAGCCCGGTGTGCTCACGGTACTGCCCGGGGCGGCCAATGTGGAGGAGCTGAAGCGGAATCTCGCTTATCTGGAGGCATCCGACGAGGAGCGGGACTATTCCGTCATCGCCAGTCTCACCCCGGAGGAATCCAGGGGCCGGTGCGTGTACTGCAACCACTGCGCGCCCTGCCCGGCGGGCCTGAACGTGGGTCTTATCAATAAGTATTACGACCTGGCCAAGGCGGGAGACCCCCTGGCGGCGGAGCACTATCATACGCTCGCGAAGACCGCCGCGGACTGCGTTGGCTGTGGGCACTGCGACGGCCGCTGCCCCTTCCATGTGGAGCAGTCAGCCAGGATGCGTGAGATCGCGGATTATTTCAAATAAGCACCCCATAAAAGAAATAAGCAACAGCCCCATCGTTTCGATGGGGCTGTTGCTGACCAGTTTATGGGACAGCGATACGCGTAAGATGGGGATACCGGGAGGTGTTTTTATGAATCACAAGGTCAGAGCGCTGGTCCAGGTGGAGAAATACGGTCTGTTCGAGGAACAAGTATGATAACAACCACTCCGGCAGATGCTTTCTGCCGGAGTAGTTTTCTAGGATTATAACTGTAAGTGCTGTCAGGTCCCAGCTTGTTTGAGGCTCTTATATATCTCGCTGGCAAAGATCCCAAGGACATCTTTCTTTATCTCGGCATTGTTCAGGAGGAGCGTAAAGAAATCCTGATTCTGCTCAAGCCCTTCGATCAGAGCGTCGTCAATATCATCGTAGAAAGAAAACTCAAAATCTTTCTCGCTATTATTCTTCGCCGACGTTTTCAGCCGATCCGACTTCAAAAGGATATCCCGGATTTGCAGCATAGCCTTGACAGCCACATCATTATCATAGGTCTTTCCAGTCCGGGAATTGATTTCATCTATGATCTGGCTCAGGCGTTCTATTTTGGCCTCAGTAAGATTGAATCCGTCAGACTGCGGCAGCTTTGTCACCGGTCTGGATACCAGCTTCTCGTCCGTGAAAGTCTCGCCTTTCTTCTGGACAAACTGGCTTGCTTTAATTTTGCCTGTAAGGTCAAAACCGCCACCCGCGCCTGATGTGTTCAGATAGGGCAGAAGGTAAGTAAGGAACACATACTTCTTATGGATGTCCACGTCCTTGAAACAGCTCGCTTGCAGCAAAAACTCGTAGAATCGGACAAAGCCACGCATCCTGAAACGGATCTCTTTCTGCTGTTCAGCGCTGTACTGCTTGATAGCCTTTTCTGCCTTTCCCAAACAGAAGGTCAGCTTTTTCTTCTCAGCGGGTGTAATGCTGCCTGTCCGCTGCTTGAAAAGGATGTTGTTGAAGTCCTCAATATCCATGGGGTCCAACACCATGAAGGCATCCAGGTTCGCTTCCAAATCATAGATATGCTTTGGATTCAAATTCCCGGAGAGCAGCGTCGTAGTATAGAACGGCGCAAACGACGCCTGTATATCCTCGTACTTGTTGACGAAATCCAGAATAAACGTCTTCTTATCAAAAGGAGGGCAGATACGATTCAAACGGCTGAACGTCTGCACGGCATTGACGCCTTTCAGTTTCTTTAAAACGTACATGGCACAGAGTTTCCGCTGGTCGAATCCGGTCTGATACTTATTGGCTACGATCAGCACATTATAAGCATCCGAATCAAACATAAGCGGCAGCTGTTCTTCCCGGAATCCGTTCATCCCCGGCTCCGTATATTCGGTATCGTCACCTTCCAGCTTCACTTTGCCGGAGAACGCTACCAGCGCCGAGATCCCTTTGTAACCCTTCCGGTTGATATAATCCTCGAAAGCCTGACGGTATTTCACCGCAGACTGGCGGGACGCCGTGATGACCATTGCCTTTGCCATGCCGCCCAATTCACCCATCACAACATTGCGGAAATGCTCTACAATGACTTCGACGCGCTGGGCGATATTCGTCTCATGCAGCTCTATGAAACGGGCGATCTGTTTCTTGGCGTCGTCCGTTTTCAGCTCCGGGTCTTCTTCGATCTCCTTATTCAGCTTGTATATCGTCTCGTACTCCGTGAAGTTCTGCAGCACATCCAGTATGTACTCTTCTTCGATGGCTTGCTTCATGGAGTACAGATGAAACGCCTCGTACTGTCCCTTCGGATTCAAACGGCCAAAGAGCCGCAGCGTCTTATCCTTCGGCGTTGCCGTGAACGCGAACATGCTGACGTTCTGCTGCTTCCCGGACTTCTCGATCTGGTCGTTTATCATATCATCGGCGTCTTTATATTCCTGATCGCCGGAGCCGAGAGCCTGTGTCACGGCTTGCATATCCTTGCCAGCCGTAGAGGAATGTGCCTCGTCGATGATGACGGCAAAACGCTTCCCCTGCAGATTGGCAACAGCATCCACGATATAAGGGAATTTCTGAATCGTGGTTGCAATGATCTTCGTGCCATGCGTCAGCTCATATGCCAAATCAGCAGACGAACAGTTGTCATCCATGACCCGGATAAGACCGGCCTTGTGGTCCATGCCAAGGATAGCTTTTTGGAGCTGCCGGTCGACTACAACACGGTCCGTCACAATAATAATGCTGTTGAAGATGACCTGATTGTTGGCATCGTGCAAAGACGCCAGCCGATATGTAAGCCATGCGATGCTGTTGGTCTTCCCGGAACCGGCAGAGTGCTGCACCAGATAATTCAGCTCTGTGCCATGCTCATATACAGACGCCAGCAGTTTGCGGATCAAGTCAAGCTGATGATACCGCGGGAAAATCAGCGTCTCGGAGTGCTTCTTCTTTCCCGTTGCCTCGTCAACTTCCTCTTTCCGTTCGATGAAAACGAACTTGGAAATCAGGTCCAGAACGGTATCCTTTGCAAGAATATCCTCCCACATATAATAAACGCTGTAGCGGTCATCATAGATGGGGTTTCCGGCCCCGGCGTCCACGCCCTCGCCATTGCCCATGTTGAACGGCAGGAACACAGTCGCATCGCCGTTCAACCGCGTCGTCATATAGACTTCGTTCAGATCCATAGCGAAATTGACGATGGTGCCGGCCTTAAACCGGAACAGGCGGGTCTTCGGGTCACGGTCATGCCGATACTGATAAATCGCGTCCTGATAGGACTGTCCCGCAGCGTTGCATTTTAACTCAAAAGACATAACTGCAAAGCCATTGAGGAAGATAACAAGGTCGATCCTCTCGTCGTCGGAAGCCCAAACTTCCTCCATCACAGAGAGGATATTGTTATCATACTGCTTAAGCAGCGTCTTATTGAACGTCGTGGCCGGTTTCGTGTACATCAGGTCCAAATGCCGGCTGCTGATCTCCACGCCGCTTTTCAGCACTTCAACAAGGCTGGACTTGTCGGCGGTCACAGCTTGGTTGATGACGTTCACGACCGTTTCCTCCAGGTCGGCCTTGAAGATTTTTGCAAGCTCCGTCATCGCGTCCGGCTGGGAGGCGTTCAGAAACTCAAACAGCATCCCGCGGTCAATCGCAAAGTGCCGGTCATAATCGGTTGCCTTGCGGATACGATAGCCGTTCCTGGACTGTAGATAGTCCATGATCTCATGCTGGTATTGCTTTTCAGAAAGGATGTCGTTCATATCTATTTTCCCCTCTCTCTGCTTGCCAATGCCTCTTTTTCCCGTAATGTCTTTTGTGAATAGTGGATCACGAAACCTCCGTCACTATCTCTTTTTATTACGGCAGTAGCAATATTATCCGCTATAGCGTAAACTTCACACCACACATCATATTCATCACGCTTTGCTACCAGGATAATCTTACCATCTTTCTTTATATGGCGGGCGGCCTCTTCCAAATCCCGTATTGCGATGTCGTTTATGCAGTCATGCTCATGTAAAAAAGATTGCACCGCAAACAAAAGTGCTTCATGATCGTCCCATCCGTTCTTACTGTTTGCTTGCCGAAAATCAGCCGCCGCGATACGGAGTTCCTGCCCAAAACCAAGAGAAGATTCCCCATATTCAACTTTCATGCAACAGGAACCTCCTTCTTCCCTGTGACGTACTCATAAATGAGGGATTTTTTGTAGGAATCAAGAGACGAAATCTGTTCTTTCTTCTTATCAATAAGCAGATCCGCCTCAGTAATAATACCATCTAAATACTTGGCAATATCTTTCTGGGCCTGCAATGGCGGGACAGGAACTTTGAAATTCAAAAAAGATTCAGTCTGTAATCGCCACCTGCCAAGCGTTGAAACTCCCTGTCCCAAAGAGTAAAAAATTCTGCACATATAGCAGCACTGCATAATATACTTATAATACTGCAAATCGTGGGCCTCTTTATCTTGCAGACAAAACACCCGATAATCTGGACTTGTTACGCCAAAGTAGTTAGAACAGTCAACCCATCCCGTAAGCAAGTCCATATGGTTCATAACATAATCAGTCGGATAAACAAATTGATAACCGCTATAATCGCTTGCAATCTGACCTTCGTTATTTGAAATATCTTTAATCCTAATCCCCTTTTGAGTGACGGCTAGTATATCATAGCCTTCTTTTCCTGCAATTCTCTTAACGATTCTGAATAGATACTTAATATCAATTAACTCCCAATCTTCTGGAATTGAAACCCACACATCAGAATCTGTCTGCTTCATTTTGGAACTGTTAATTCCATGTGAAACTGTTTCAAATATAACAGAACGCTTATATTGCTCCAACGTGTCGATTTCGGCCTGAATGTCAGCGGCCAGCACATCAATCTCTGCACACATGGCATCAAGAAAAGATGCGATACGTTGCTGTTCTGGAAATGGTGGAAGAGCAATACTGCATTGTAGCAACCAAGGAGGATATATATTTCTCTGAATTGTTCCAACACCCCTCGAAGCGGTTTCGTACTGCTGAACCATACTTCCATCACGAAGGATGTAATTCATATATCGAGGAAAACATCTATCGTCCATAGAATACACAAAATACGCTGGACTTATAATGCCATAATAGGTAGAGACACCAACAGACCCGCGCCACGCCTGTTGATTGTTTAGGACAAAATCTCCAGGGTATACATTTTGATAGTTGGACATATCAACACTTGGCTTGTGTACTTGCATCCCTGATGAATCAGCATAGGAAATAACACCTTTATCAAGATACACTGACAAAAGCTCCCCATCTCCGCGATTTTTTTCGTTTCGAAGAGAAAAAATATATTTCAATTTATAGATATTCCATGACTGCGGTATTAAGCCAAATCCCCCGATTCCACTATCTTTCATTTCCCGCATTATCCGTCACCTCACCCAAACAGCTTTGCCACACGCTCGGACACGGAAAGCTCCAGCTCCATGAACTTAGCCTCCAGTTCCTCGCTGGGCGTGGGCTGCTGGTATTTATAGAAATACCGCGTGAACGGGATCTCCGCGCCAGTCTTGATGACGGGCTTCTTGGCGCCCACATTTTCTTCCCAAAACCACTGTGCATCGGGGATATGCGGCAGCACTTCCCGCTGCATATATGTGTCGATATCTTCCTCGAACTTCACCGTCTCGGTGTCCTTCGTGGCCTTATCATAGATGATATTGCCCTTTCGGTCCTTCTGGACCTCTGCGTTCTTGTCCATGACGGACAGGCCATCGGCGATCTTTTCCACCAGTTTCTTGTCGATCCCCAATCCCGTCAGCACTTTATTCAGCTCCGGCATGAAAGCCTCAGGGGACACATACACAGAATCAGAAACATTCTGCTTCAACCTCTCTATGATAGCGTCATAGAGGGGTTTTGCTTTTCTGTATTCCTCAAGGTTCTTCTCGTCCTTCGCCGTCAGCTTCTCGTTGCTGTTCTCCAGCGCATAGACCTTGGCCTCGTCATAGAGGGAACTCATGGAGCCGCTGGTCAGCATGGCGTCTATCCTATCAAGCGTGATAGCATAGCTTCTCTGGAGCGGCTGCATGACCGTGTACTCACGGTATATAAACTCTGTGTTGGCGTAGATCTGGCAAAGCTCATTTTCCTCAAAATCGGCATATAGCCGCGTGATCTCCGCCCGGTCCTCCTTGGTAAACTCATTCTTCTTGTTACCCAGGGGCTTCCGCAGCTTATGATAAATGCCAGTCGCATCAATCAGCTGGACCTTGCCCCGGCGCTCAGCGCGTTTATTCTTGGAAATGACCCAGATGTAAGTGGCGATGCCGGTGTTGTAAAACAGATCCGTAGGCATGGCAATTATCGCTTCCAGCAAATCCTGCTCCAGCAGCCAACGGCGCACCTGAGATTCCCCGGAGGCAACGCCTCCCGTGAACAGGGGCGAACCGTTCTCAATAATCGCCATCCGGCCCTGCTTATCGTCCAGCTTTGCTACGGCAGACTGCAAGAACAAAAGCTGAGAATCACCACCGCTCGGAAGACCAGCACCCCAGCGGCCAGCCATGCCCTTTGTGTACTCGGCCTTTACCGCTTCTTCCTGTCCCGCTTTTGCGTCTTTGCCACTCCACGGCGTACCGAACGGGGGATTCTCGATCATGAAGCGCATCTTCACATCCGGAAAGCAATCCTCTTTCAGTGTGTCGGCATGGCGGAAATTATCCGCGTTCTGATTCTTTATCAGCATTTCGGCCAGACCGACGGCATAGGACTGGCCCATAAGCTCCTGCCCAAACAGGCGCACATCCGCAGAGGGATTCAGATGCCGGATATAGGAATAGCTGGTAGAAAGCATACCACTGGTCCCGCAAGCCTGGTCACCAACGGTGATGACTTTGCCCGGATCAAATATATCATCGCATCCTTCGGCAATCAGAACAGACACCAAGACCTTGATAATGTCACGGCCAGTATAAAACTGACCGGCGTCCACGTTCTGATAGAACCGGCCAATCAGATTTTCAAAGATGTACCCCATCTTGATGCTGTCAAATGTCTCAACGGACAGATCCAGCTCAGAAAAAGCCTTTACCACACTGTAGAGACAGCCATCCTTGTCCATCTTCTCAATGTGCTTATTCATCTCAAGCTCATTCAAAATGTCCTGGACATTCGCGGAGAAACCGTTTATGTATTCCAGGAAATTTGCCCTGAGATGGTCAGGGTCATCGCACAGCCGGGAAAGGGTATACTCGCTTACGTTGTAAAACTGATACTTGGAAATGCGCTGCATAGCTTTTGCCGGATAGTTGGGATTCCTCTTGTATGTACCGACCACATCTGCTTTTGTGGGAGCTAAAGCGCACTCAAACCGGCGAATGATGGTCATAGGAATGACCACATCGCCGTACTTGTCCGGCATATAAGATCCCCGCAGCTTATTGGCAATACCCCAAATGAAATTAGCTTCAGACGTAATATCAACCGGATTGTCATCCCACATAGCATCGATCTTTTTAGAATCCAGCATTGCTAATTCTCCTTTTCGTGTGGTAGGCATGTTATACTTATATTATAAGGGGCTTTGCTGAAAAAGCAAGTGCAGCTTACTTTGCCGGAACGAGGTGACCAGCCTGCTATGACTGGTGGGCGATATTCCTGATATGCTATAAGCCGTGCAGGGAGGCGCGGTCCGCTTTCTTTTTGACTGACCGGTTTATGGGACAGCGATGCGCGTAGGATGGGGATACTGGGAGGTGTTTTTATGAATCACAAGGTCAGAGCGCTGGTCCAGGTGGAGAAATACGGCCTGTTCGGCAAGAAAAAGGTCTTTGAAGAGCGCACCATCACGGTGGACGGCGAGACGTACAGAAAGATGAAAAAGGCCGAGCGGGACCGCCCCTTCAGCATCGGGGAGATAATGTTTTACGACTTTTTGTGGGATGATGACTGACTGCGGCCAACTTGGCATTGCCGGATAAGCGGCTTTGCGGTAAAATACGGAAGGAGGACGAAAAATGAGCATCATATTGAGAAGCTATCGTGAGGTGTGGCGGGATGCGCTGCGGGCAGAAGCCGGGCCGGACCAGGTGACACGCCTGCCCCTGCGCCGGATCGGCGCAAAGGACGGCGTATATGTCATCACGGGCGCCCGCCATGAGGAGGCGGCCCGGTACATGACGGAGCAGCTGGCGGCGGATCCCGGCCTGGCGGCAGAGATCACCCTGGCCAGCGAGGTGGAAGATATGTTCGGCGTAGCCGTGGACGTGGAGTACCCTGGCGTGAGGGCTGGGTGAAAACTTCGGCAGATTTTAGAGTTTTCTTAAGAGTTTTCTTAATATCTGCGGAAAAAATGATAATGCAGCGGGAGAGGTTTTGCTATGCAGAGATGTCCTTGGTGCCTGATGAACGAGCGGCAGACGCGCTACCACGACGAGGAGTGGGGCGTGCCGGTCCATGACGACCGCAAGCAGTTCGAGTTTCTCATGCTGGAGGCCATGCAGTGCGGCCTCAGCTGGGACACAGTGCTGCGAAAGCGGGAGATATTCCGCGGCTGCTTCGACGGGTTCGACTATGACAAGGTGGCGGCCTACACCGAGGAGGACGTGGACCGCATCATGGCTGTGCCCGGCATGATCCGCTCCCGGCGGAAGATCGAGGCGGTCATCAACAACGCCCGGTGCGTACAGCGCATCCGGGCGGAGTTCGGCACATTTTCGGACTATCTCTGGGGATGGACCGGCGGGAAGACGATGCTCTACAAGGGCCATGAGCTGGGCCATATCCCGGCGTCCAACGACCTCTCCGACCGCATCGCCAGGGACCTGAAGAAGCGGGGAATGAAGTACATCGGCAGCGTGACCGTCTACGCCCACCTGCAGGCCTGCGGGATCATCAACGACCATGTGAGGGAGTGTTTCCGGTATCGGGAGCTAGTAGAGAGTGCGGATGTGAAGTGGACGGAGGAATGAGCATGCTGCACAACGGGATATACGAACAGGTCATCAATAAGGCGCTGGACAGAGAGCTTGCCGCAACGGATAAGCTCAGTCAAACCGCGCCCATTGACGCTGCGGAGGCGGCAAAGGTCCTGGCAAAGTATGTGGCTGCCGTGGTGGAGAAAGGCCTTGAAAATGTCCAGGACAACGGCGGCGACGTCAGTTCTCAGGTGGAGCTGGTCAACCGCATTGTATCCACGATCATCGCGGAGACGTCTGAAGCCGGCTTCGACGAGCTCTCTGTGGCGGAGCGCGCGGAGCAGCTTCTCGCGCTCCTGGATAGGCAAAACAGCATGTTCGCCTTGGATGAAAAAGCGGAAATCATCCGGCCTGTGACATCCATTGCGCAAAGCTCCCTTTTCACCGGCGCAGTACATGAGCCGCAGATGTATACCGAACTGAAAAAGGAGATCGTCACCAGCGACCGGATCGATATGCTGGTCTCCTTCATCAAGTGGAGCGGCCTGCGCCTCATCATGGATGAGCTTACCGCGTTCACCCAGCGCGGCGGCACGCTGCGGATCATCACCACGTCCTATATGGGTGCCACCGACGTGAAGGCCATCGAGGAGCTCCGCCAACTGCCCAATACCCAGATCAAGGTGAGCTATGACACGAAGCGGACACGCCTGCATGCCAAGACCTATGTGTTTTATCGGGATACCGGTTTTACCACGGCCTACGTGGGTTCATCGAACCTATCCAACGCCGCCATGTCCAGCGGCCTGGAATGGAATGTGAAGATCACGAAAAGCGACCTGCCGGAGACCATCGACAAGATTGCGGCGACATTTGAGAGCTACTGGAACTCCAACGAGTTTGAGTACTACGATGAGGGGCAGAAGGAGCGGCTGGCAAGGGCGCTGAAGGCGGAGAAGTACTTTGACAGCAACAATGCCGAGGCCTATACCCTGGACATTTTGCCCTACTCCTACCAGCAGGAGATATTGGACAAGCTGAATGCAGAGCGCACCGTGCGGGGGTACACAAGAAATCTTGTGGTGGCGGCCACGGGCACGGGAAAGACGGTCATCTCGGCGCTGGACTATAAACGGTTCCGCAGGCAGAACCCGGGAAAGCCCTGCCGGTTGCTGTTTGTCGCCCACCGTGAGGAGATCCTCCGGCAGAGCCTGTATACCTTTCGGGCGGTGCTGAAGGACGCCAATTTCGGAGAGATGTTTGTGGGCAGCTTCCGGCCTGAGAGCATCGATAATCTGTTCATCTCCATCCAGACCTTCAACTCCCAAGACTTCACGGAAAAGACATCGCCGGACTTCTACGATTATATCGTCGTCGATGAGTTCCACCATGCGGCGGCCCCGACGTACCAGAAGCTGCTCGACTACTACCAGCCCAAAATCCTTCTGGGGCTAACCGCGACGCCGGAGCGAATGGACGGCAAGAGTATCCTGCCGTATTTCAACAACCGCATCGCCGCGGAGATCCGGCTGCCGGAGGCCATCGACCGGAAGCTGCTGTGCCCGTTCCAGTATTTTGGAGTAACGGATACGGTGGACCTGGACCAGCTGAAGTGGTCTGCCGGCGGGTATGATAGAAATGAGCTGTCCAACCTCTACACCATGAATGAGGTAGTGGCCAAGCGCCGGGCGGACCATGTGGTGTCGTCTCTGCTGAAATACGTCACGGACATCGACGATGTGAAAGGGCTGGGCTTTTGCGTGACAGTGGAGCATTCCCAGTTCATGTCGGACTATTTCAACGAACACGGCATCCCGTCCATATTTCTGACCGGTAGATCCCCAGACGAGGACAGGCAGACGGCTAAGAAAAAGCTCATCGACGGGGAGATCCGGTTTATCTTCGTGGTGGATATCTACAACGAGGGCGTGGACATCCCGGAGGTCAATACGGTGCTGTTCCTGCGACCCACCGAGTCGCTGACCATCTTCCTGCAGCAGCTTGGCCGCGGCCTTCGCCTGGCGGAGAATAAGGAATGCCTGACCGTGCTGGATTTCATCGGTCAGGCAAACAGGAAGTATAATTTTGAGGACAAGTTCTCGGCGCTGCTCTCCAACACGACGCGAAGCGTTAGCCGGGAGATCAAGGACGGGTTCGTATCGCTTCCCAAGGGCTGCTACGTCCAACTGGAGAAGAAGGCGGCGAAGTATATCCTGGACAACATCCGGGCGTCCTATGGGAACAGCGCTGGGCTCATCGCGCGGATCGCCAGCTTCGAGGAGGATACGGGACGGCCTCTGACCTTGGCCAACTTCTTGGAGCACTACCGCATTGACCCGCGCTCCATCTATAAATTTGAGACCTTCTCCCGGCTGTGCGCGCGGGCGGATGTGATAGAGGATTTCACAGAGTCTGCGGAGGAGATCATGAAAAAGGCCTTCCCGCGGCTGGCGACCATCGATTCCCGCCGGTGGATAGCATTTCTGCTGGAGGTGCTGCCGCGCATAGGCGATGTGGATGTGGCGGCAATGGCGCCCGTCGAGCAGCGCATGATGCAGATGCTCTATGTGAGCATCTGGCTGAAGGCTGCGGAGGATTGGAGAAGCGAGGAGGTGCGGGCCAATCTCCGCTCCCTCGCGGATTCGCCGGTCATGCTGGGCGAGCTCATGGAGCTTTTGAAGTATCAGTATGACCATATCGACTTCATCGACGCGCCGGTGGACGTGGGTTTCAACTGCCCCCTGGACTTGCACTGTACATACACCCGTGATCAGATCCTGCTGGCGCTGGACTTTATGAAGCCGGCGACCGTGCGTGAGGGCGTGAAGTGGCTGCCGGAGAAGAAGCTGGATGTGTTCTTTGTGACGCTCAACAAGGCCGATAAGGACTATTCGCCGACCACGATGTACAACGACTACTCCATCAACAGCGAGCTGTTCCACTGGCAGAGCCAGAGCACGACGGCGGAGAACTCAGCCACCGGCCAGCGGTATATCCATCATCGAGAGCAAGGGAGCCGTGTGCTGCTGTTCGTCCGGGAGTTTAAGTCGGACCGGATATTGAACACCGCGGCGGCGTATACCTATCTCGGCACGGCGAGCTATGTCAAGCATGAGGGCTCCCGTCCCATGAACATCACGTGGAAGCTGGACGCCCCCATCCCGGCGAAGTATTTGAAGAAGACCAACAAGCTGATGGTGGGGTAATAAACGACGACTATAACGAGAGGCGCACCGGGTTTGTTCCCGGTGCGCCTCATATTCATGTATCAGAGTCCAATTGGTTGAAGTCGTCGGTATCAAAGAACTCACTCAATGTGATACCAAGGCCATCACAAATCAGCTTGATGGTCAGCAGCTTTGGGTTCTGGCTTTTCCCATACAAGATGTTTTTCACGCTGGAAGGCGGAAGGGCCGCCAAGGTTGCCAGCTTGTTGATGGTGATATTTCTCTCCCCGCAAAGCTGTAAAATGCGGTTGCGTACGGCTTCCTGTGCTGTCATAAGGCATCACGCTCCTCGCCTCCATTGTAGGGGAGATTCCTTGACAAAGTAGGCTACCCGTGCTACTATTAGGCTATACATAGCCTAAAGAGGAGGCGTGGAACAGTGGTTGACTATCAAGAGATGTATTACAAGATGAACCGGGCCATGGAGAAGGCCATCAACATTTTGGTGGAAGCCCAGCGCGAATGCGAGGAGGAGTACTTGAAGGAGACGGACCCTCCGACTGAAAGTGAAGATGGAGAAGAAAAATGATGACGCTCCCGGCTGGATCAGCCGGGAGTAGCTATTATAAGAAGTTAAAGAGGACCGGGTTTATGAACTTTTCGATGCTTATAATTATCCTTTTTGAAAGGTGGTAATGCCGTTGACAGCTCTGTGGGATCAAAGATACGCGATCTTCAGTTAATCCATTTGCAAGTGTTGTCATATTGTAGTATACTATTAAAAAGACTGAAGTGTTTGGCATAGGAATATAACAATAATGGGAATCCAACGAAACTCGTCTGGAAAGGAAATAGGACTGTGACTTTCTTGAAAACAATCGTTGCCCATTGATAAAGATAAGGATTTGCGAGGTGTGAAAGGGTATGAATGAGAACATTAATAGTTTCAGCGAGAATGATTTACTGCTGATGATCCTATATTTGTACATACAGGATGAAAAGGAACGAGATAAGAAATGGGAAGAATTTGAACATCAATTGATATATGAGAATCGCTTTTCATCTACACATGAGGTGGTTAAAGAATTGCATACATGTGCAGAAATGGCGACGATTACAATGAATCCTAAAACACCGCTATATCGAGCAAGATCTTTTCATATGAGCGGCTGGGACAAATTGTTAAAGTATTATTTGAAAGTATATAATTATACGGAAAGAGACATAAAAAGAATATTAGAGCAATCATCAGAAAGTGAATTAATGTTGGTTCCTCTTCTATATAAGACGGTTGACTATTCGCCGGAGAATTTGTCGAAGTACCCCATAACGAATGAAATGAAGAGGGCAATAGAGGGATGGAAAAAAGTTAAGTTTAAGGGATACAACAAGAAAGATTCAACTGCACCAGAGGCAGATAAAATTAAGAGTGGAAGAGCGAATCCAGATCATATTCGTTATCTATATCTATCAGAGGATAAAGTTACACCAATATATGAAATTCGCCCGACAATAGGAGAAAGAATCAATATTGCAAAGTTTAAATTGAAACGAAGCATAAAACTATATGACTTGACGTTAGAGTGGTCTAAACGTTGGAACGACAAGAAGCAGGAAGTACTTCCTCGTTTATATGATTCCATCGGCAATCGGTTTTCTAAACCGCATAACGGGGACGTTTCGACATACATACCAACACAGTTTTTAGCTGAAGAAATAAAACAAATGGGGTTTGATGGCCTACGCTTTAAAAGTTCTCTTCATGCGGGAGGGGTAAATGTGGTACTGTTTAACCCAGATGATTGTGAGGCTGTATCTTCAGATGTGGTTACAGTTGATAGGATTAATATAGAAACTAGTTGCCCATGGGACACTTTTGATAACTAGTTCAAAGGGAACCCTGCCCGGTTTTCAGCGCCGGATGATATATCTGCTCCACCAGAAAGAAGCGCCATCCGATCAGCAAGATCGGATGGCTGTTCTTTATTTATCTTTCAGGCGGTCGAGGAATGCAGGGGTCAGAGCGTCGCTCAGTTGCTTGGAGGGGACGTGTACCCAGTGCTGGGAGGTGTCGAACTTGGGGAAGTAATGCCGCCAGCGGTCGTACTCCTCCCGGGTGATCTCGCCGGCCTCCAGCCTGACTGCCTGGCGCCGCCACTCCCTCACGGCAGTCAAGAGATCCGCAGGCGTTTTGTTGTCCGGGTCCCTGCCGAAGCGCAGACACACCTCTCCGTCCGCCTCCTCCACGGAAAGACCGTAGACGTCCTCCAAGGTGAACAGGGTATGCATCAGGCCGATAAGGCTGTCGATGTCCGGCACGTTCAAAGCCTCCGGCGCCACATCCAGGCCGTAGGCCAGGGCGGCCATCAAATCCGCCTTCGGTGTGCGGGTGCCGGACTCATATTGCGCCACGCGCACGTCGGCAGACCGCTCCGGAAAACCGAGCCCCAGGCCCAGTTGCTTTTGGGTGATCCCGCGCTTGACACGGAAGTAATGTATCCTCTCGCCGATAGCCATATATGATCGCTCCTTTTGCATTATCTGCCTGGATTATAGCAAATATGTTTAGTTCATGTCAAGGTGACATGAACTTTTTTGTTTAACTTTTTCCTGGGTGCAGCCTTGACACAAGCGAAAATGTTTAGTATACTTAACGAAGCTAAACGAAATTGTTTAGCAAATAATTCGGAAGGAGGACATCCAATGAGAGGGAAAACCAGATCGAGACAGCCGATGGGCAGCCGCAGGAAGGTGCGACCTGTGGCACTACGGGGCTACACCGTACGCAGGTGTAACGAGCATAGGGTTTGTGTTGCCACAAACCCGGAGGCCTGCGGCCGGCAGGGGCGCCGCCCCTGGGACCCCGGCAGGAGAGGAGGGCGCCATGCCTAGAAAGCGGACCGCCGCCGTCAATATCCGGGTGACAGAGACGGAGAAGCGGAAGATGGAGCGCAATGCCAGACTTTGCGGGCTGGGCCTGTCCGCATACCTGCGGGAGCTGGCCATGGGACACCAGGTGAAGCCGCTGGGACCGGAGGCACTTCGCGGCATATACAACGCTGCGGAGAACGTCCGGCGGAATGCGAAGACTTTGGCGCCTATCCAGATCGATGTGGCGATGCGGACCATCGAGAGCCGGATACTGGAGCTCTGCCGGGGAGAGGGGAGCGACGACCGTGGGCGTGACGAAGATATGGCCGGTGAAGGATAAGCTGGTCCGGGTGCTGGACTACGCGAGAGACCCGGAGAAGACGGAGCTGAAAAACCTGAAGGCGGTGCTCCACTACGCCGCCAACGGGGAGAAGGTCCGGGAGGAGTCGGCCGTGTTCGTCACCGGTGTGAACTGCGAGGCCGCCACCGCCTATGAGGAGATGGCGGCGGTGCAGAGCTGCTTCGGCAAGACCGGCGGCGACGTGGCCTACCACGCCTACCAGAGCTTCAAGACCGGCGAGGTCACGCCGGAGCTGTGCCACCGGCTGGGGGTGGAACTGGCCCGGCAGATGTGGGGCGACGGCTACCAGGTGCTGGTGGCCACCCACTTCAACACCGGCACCTATCACAACCATTTTGTCGTCAACTCCGTGGGCCTCTGGGACGGAAAGAAGTTCGACTGCAACAAGCGGGCCTATTACCGATTCCGGGAATTGTCGGACAAGCTCTGCGCCGAGCATTGCCTCACGGTCATCGAAAAGCCCCAGAACCGAACGCCCCGGAACATCTATCTAGCCGAGAAGGAGGGCCTGCCCACCCGGTACAACCTCATGCGGGAGGCCATCGACGAAGCCGCCGCTGTAAGCATCAGCCGGCAGGAGTTCGTGGACGAGATGAAGCGCCTGGGCTATATCGTGCAGGCGGGCCCCAACCGAAAGTATGCCACCATCCGCCCGATCGGCAGCGACCGCAGCACCCGGATGTTCCGGCTGGGGGAAGGTTACGATTTTCCCCAGGTGATGGAGCGGGTGTGGGCCGATGTGGGCGGGAAGGTGCGGTATCGTCAGCAGGAGAGATACCAGCCGGCCCAGCGGAGGACAACTATACCGGCCCAGCCCATGCGGATGCACGGCAGTTTCAAAAAGGCCAAAAAGGTCACGGGCTTCATGGCGCTGTGCTATCACTACTGTTATCTGCTGGGGGTGTTTGACCGGCACAAGCCAAAACAGCAGCCGTTGAGCCCGGAGATGCGGGAGGCCTGCCGGAAGCTGGATGTATACGCCAAGCGCATTCAGGTCCTGGCCCAGTACAGGCTTAAGACCGTGCCGGACGTGGAGGCGTTCATTCAGGTGACAGGCGAAAAGGTGACCGAACTCACCGCCCAGCGGGAGAAGGTGCGGAACCGGCTGCGGCGCTGTTCGGACCCGGAGGAGAAGAAGGAACTGACAGCCAAGCGGGACAGGCTGACCACCCAAATCAAGGTGCTGCGTGACCAGAACAGAACGGCCCGGGACATCCTGGCGGCGAGCGGGGAAATGAAGCGGCAGCTCCATGTGGAGCGGGACATGCGCCACGGGCGGACGCCCGGACAGGAACGAATTGACAGAAACGGCAACAGGAGAAGGGAGGCTGTACGATGAGCAGACAACAAAAATCGGTAGCGAGCATGCTGACGTCGCTGGACGACCTGTTCACGACCCAGGAGGAGCGGGACGACCGGCAGCTGGAGCGGGTGCGGATCATTCCGCTGGAGGAACTGCGCCCATTCAAAGACCACCCGTTCAAGAATCTGGAAGGGGAGGAGATGGAGCGGCTGACGGAGAGCATCCGCCAGTTCGGCTCTATTACCCCGGCCCTGGCCCGGCCTTTGGAGGAGGGAGGCTATGAGCTGGTTTCCGGCCATCGGCGGCTGGAAGCATGCCGGCGCCTGGGCATGGAGACCATGCCCGTGATCGTCCGGGAGATGACCGACGACGAAGCGGTGATCGCCATGGTGGACGCCAATCTCCAGCGTGAGCACATCCTCCCCAGCGAAAAAGCGTTTGCTTACAAAATGAAATTAGAGGCTTTGAATCATCAGGGACAAACTTCTGGCCGAGTTGGCCAGAAGTGGTCACGGGACCAAATGGCAGAAAACGGGGATGATAGCAGCCGACAAATCCAGCGCTTCATCCGCCTGACCTATCTCCTCCCGGAACTGCTGGACATGGTGGACCAGGGGCGGATCGCGTTCACGCCCGCGGTGAGCCTGTCCTATCTGAAGCCGGAGGAGCAGAGCTGGGTGCTGGAAGAGGTGGAGGCCAACGCCTGCACCCCCTCCGTGGGGCAGGCATACCACCTGAAAGAGGAAAGCCAGGCGGGGCGGCTGACGCGGGAACTGGCCGCGGAGATGATGGCCCGGGAAAAACCCAACCAGCGGGAGGCGGTGCGCGTGCCCTGGGAGCGGCTCCGGGGCGCGGTGCCGGAGGACTACGACGCCAAGCACCGGGAGGAGTTCATCGTCAAGGCCTGCGAGTATTACGCCAAGTATCTCCGCCGTCAGCGGGACAGGGACGCCCGCTGAATCCCGGAGGCGCGAACATGGCATATCCGGTATATCGCCCGCCCTCGCGGGCCATAATCCCGGTGACGGACCGTAAGCAAGAAAGGGGGGCTGTCCATGGAGATCGTTCAGACCGGTCCCGCAAATAACATCGCGGCGATTTGGCTGACAAGAGAGGATCAATCAAACGATCAGTGCATGGCCGAGCTTCCCGGCATCATCCAATCGCTGGTCAGGCAAAAGCTGACCCCGGTGGTGTTCCGCTCCGGGCAGGAACCGCTGTACGACAGCACTCTTGCCCTTCTGCGGCACAACCGGGGCTGAACTGAGGACCGGGCAGGATACCCCTGCCCGGTCTTACATATTGTCTTGATTATTTGGGGCTGATTATATATGATGTTCTTGCAGTCATCACGGAGAAGAAGGAGAAGATGACAATGAATCGGTTCGAGTTGTTTTGTATGATATTCTATGTCCTGGACGCAGAGTGGGATGAAACGAAGGACGAAGAGCTCGGTAATTTCCTCAGTGAGATGAATCCCTTTGCATTTGCCGATATTGGCTCAGCCGAACCGTCTGCCTATGAGCGCTTTTGCCAGGCAGTACCGGAAACGATCAAGATAGAAGAAAGCTATGGCATTGCACGGAACTATATCGATTCGCTGGGGAGAGACGAGCTTGAAAATGCGTTTTTGAACGTGGACAGCAAAGAATGGGCAGAGTGCGCGAGGGAATATCTTTCCAATCCGCACAAGGGGGACATTTTGTGAGAGGCTAAAACATGGTTGATATTTCTTTTGACAGTGTTACGATGGAAACACTCAAATGCATGATTGGAAAAACGTTTGAGAAATATTTGTGCGATTCATTTGTTTTTTCGCCAAATGCGTTTGGCGTCGTTGGCTTTCGAATCGGGGGAAAGAGCTATAAAATGACCAGCGGTCTCGAAGCGGTGAGGCGGTTTTTCCATACAGATGATAACGCCGTTATGAGGTTTGCGGAGTGCAAACCTCACGAGATAGGCAGTATGATGGATGATGGAAAACTGATTGACAATCCCGTGGGAGACTCCATCAGCAGCATAGAAGTTGTAAATGATTTTGAAACTGTTACGCATAGCGGAGATCGAAGAACGCTCCACTCTACAAAAGGCGTAATATTCCACCTTGCAAGCGGGAATGAGGTCTCCTTTGAAATCGGTACATGGTTTTCTGAAATGATCACTATTCGGCGCGGATACGATCTTGTAAAGGAATTTACTCCAACGAAAGACTTTCTGGAGGAGTGGGAAGACAGTGAAGGCTACACACCCGAATGCTTCCGTGAGGTCATATTGCTCAAGTGACAAGATTTGCAAAAAAGGCGGGCATATAGTGAAAACGATTGATATGCGGTTTGATCAGCGGCTGGTCCACAGTCTGGTCGGACAGATTTTTGAAAAGTATCGCAGCGATACATTCCTGTACACCGATACAGTTACGGCAACGGCAGGCCTGTTTGTCAGCGGCAGAGTTTTTGAACTGAGGAACGAACAAGAGCCGGTAGATTATTTCGGCACCCCGGAGGACTGCGCCGTGTTCAGGATCTCTGAGACTTCGGCCGACCGTATCCGCTCATATTTTGACGATACGGAGCAGACAGACACGCCTGTAGGGGCGCCGGTGGACAAAATCGTACTGATAAACGAGAACCAAAAGACATTTTCATACTGTGAACAGACCTATGATGTGTGGCTCACGAGAGGTATCGTGTTCTATGCAGGAGGGCGGGAGATCGCGTTCATAAAAGATCCGATCCCCTTTTCCGAGCAGATCGAGATCCGCAGGGGATATGATCTTTCAGCGGCTATCCCGGAGAACACAGACTTCCTGGAAGGCTGGCCGGACGGTATCACAGCGGAGATATCGCGACAGACCGTTGAGCTCAAATAACTAGGCGGGAGGACGATGAGATTCGTCCTCCCGTTTTTTCTGCTACCCCCATCCATACACTTGCATGAGAGCAGAGGGTGTGATACAATTACAGAAAAATTAAGGAATATAAGTTGGTGATAACATTGATAGAACACTATGACATCGCCGGGTACTGCCGGATATCGGTGGATGAGGACATGGGACGGGAGAACGTGTCCATCGAAAACCAGAAGTCCATCATCGAGGACTTTGTCAGACGTCGGTTCCCGGGAAGCACCCTCACCATGTATGAGGACCGTGACCGGTCCGGGTACACCTTCACCCAGCGGGAGGGCTACCAGGCCATGCGGCCCAAGCTGCTCAGCCACCAATACGACATCCTGGTGGTCAAGGACTTCTCCCGGTTTTCCCGGCGGACCAGCCGGGGGCTGGTAGAGCTGGAGGACCTGCGGGACGCGGGGGCGCGGATCATCGCCATCGATGACAATATCGACTTCCCTCAGTCGGACCAGTGGGAGAACATCATCCTGCGGTTTTTCCTCAATGAGATGCCGGTGACAGACTCCTCCCGGAAGGTCCGGTCGGTCATCACCCGCCGGCAGCAGGAGGGGGAGTGGATCTGCGCCGCGCCATATGGATACATCGTCAAGGGCAAGGGGTTCGAGGTGGTGCCTGTGGAGGCGGATGTGGTCCGGCAGATATTCCAGCTCTACCTGGACGGCTGGGGCTACAAGAAGATCGCGAACTATCTCACCGACCAGCACATACCCACGCCCAGGATGGCGGAGCGGGAGCGCAAGGAGGCGGAGGGCGCCGAGTACCGCCGGGAAGTGAAGCCTGAGTGGAGCATCATCACCGTACAGACCATCCTGGACAACGACTTCTACATCGGCACTCTCCGGCAGGGCAAGTTCACACGCCGCTTCATCAACGGCCGGGACATGCGCCAGGACGAGACGGCACAGCTGGTCTTTGAAAACCACCACCAGGCGATCATCGACTACCGCACCTTCGCCGCGGCCCGGGAAGCCCGGCAGCGCCGCTCCACCAACTGCTACCGGGGCAATAAGAAGTACGACAATATGTACTCCGGTTTCCTCTTCTGCGGGGACTGCGGCAGCCCCATGTTCGCCATGAGCAACCCCAAACTCAAGGAGGCCTACCGGTGCGGGCTCTATCACCGCCGGGGCCTGAAGGGCTGCACCAGCCACCACATCCGGGGAGATAAGCTGGACGAAGTACTGAAGATCTACATCCGGAAGGTGATGGACAGCTCCGACGCCATACTGGCACGGCTGAACGCGGACCTGAAGAACGAGGAGCATGACGTATCCCGGGTGGAGACAGCCATGGAGAACCTGGAGAAGGTCCGGGAACAGCTCCAGGAGGAGCTGAAGGCCACTAAGCGCCAGCGGATACGGGACATCATGAAGCACCCGGAGAACGAGGCGCTGCTGGAGGAGACCTACGACGGGATGGAGACGGACCTGCTCCGCCGCATCGAGGCCATCACGACGCAGATCGAGATGAGCGCGGACCGGCGCAACACCATCATCCGGGTGAACCGGGCGGCCAAAACGGCCATGGACATCTTCGATGACATCCTCCACAAGCCCAAGCTGGACAAGAACGACCTGGCCCTCATCGTGGAGCGTATCACCGTTTACGAGGACCACATCGACGTGCAGCTGAAGGCGGATGTGGACAGTATTCTGCGCACGGGGATGCTCCCGGGGGAGGACGCGGCAAATTTTAAGTCCGGCACCGTGGATAGCTTACAGACCCGGATAGTCCAGGCGTCAAAACAGCATGTGGACAAGGTTTACGGTGTCAATATTATCAGTGTCGGGTCACCCTCGCGGATGCGCATGGTGCGGCGGATCTCCTTGGGGATGACAACGCGCCCCAGGTCGTCGATGCGGCGCACGATCCCAGTTGCTTTCATCTTTATCCTCCTGTAAGTCTTTTGTCTCGCAGGATTTATTATCCGCAAAAGTCCCAAACCTATGCAATCGGCCGAAATTTGGCAGGAATTGTAAGAGGCACGGAAATTAAGAAAGGCTTAAGAAAAACTTAAAAAAACAGTATTGTAGTTTGCTCCTCTTATTGATATGATAAAGGCGCGCGGACCGTGCGCAAGAGGAGGGATGGACCATGAGCAGGCCGAACACCACGAAGCAGCGGACCGGATATGGCCCGTTCCTGCTGGCGGGGCTGGTGATCCTGCTAGCGGCGGCGGTATCCATCATATGGGTGCATGTCGGCGGGGAAAGTGCCCCGCCCACCCCTGAACCCTCGCCCACGGCCACGCCGGAGCCCTCGCCCATCCCGCCGGATATGTTCGAGTGGAAGCCGGGGCAGTATGTGCACGTGGAGTACGGCGAGCACAACTCCAACATCATCGACGAGAGCATCTTTGCCACCCCGGACAAAAAGACCGCCGCGGACCTGGTGGCATGGGCCCAGATGGCCTGGGACAACCAGTGGGGCTACGTGTGGGGCACCTTCGGCACTGTGCTGACGGAGGACTTTCTGGCCTTTAAGATAGAGCAGTTCGGCGACGACGTGAAGGAGTACGAGGCTATCATCCGGGAAAAGTGGCTCGGCCGGCGGGTGGTGGACTGCGCCGGGCTCATCAAGAGCTACGGCTGGTACGTGCCCGGCGAGGGTGTGGACTACAACGCCGGGGACATGCCCGACTGGGGCACCCAGGAATTCTACGACAACGCCGTGGAAAAGGGACCCATCGACACCATCCCGGAGATACCGGGCCTGCTGGTCTACGCTGACGGGCATATCGGCGTGTACATCGGCGGCGGCTGGGCCATCGAGGCCATATCCCACGCCGGAGGCGTGGTGAAGACCCGGGTGGCGGACCGGACCTGGACAGATTGGCTCCGGTGTCCTTACATCGAATATTGAAAAAATCAAATCAGATGTGTATAATGGCTGCTGTGCAGCCATTATACTTTTTATGCCTTTTTGCTCCCGCCTGTCCGGCGGAACCGCAAAACGTGGCATAGGCGCTGCAACGCAGCCACTATACTTTTATTTGGCTTATTTGGCGGAAACGGAGGAAACAGACATGGAGAGAGTGAAGATCGCGGCACTTTGGAAGGACGCGGCCGCCTATGCCGATAAGACCATCACCGTCTGCGGCTGGGCGCGGACCATCCGGGACCAGAAGAATTTCGGCTTCATCGACCTGAACGACGGCAGCTCTTTCAAGGGCGTGCAGGTCGTGTTCGAGCGGGCCGTTTTGGATAATTACGACGAGATCGCGAAGCTGAACGTGGGCGCGGCCCTGATCGTGGAAGGCAAACTGGTGCTGACCCCGGAGGCCAAGCAGCCCTTCGAGGTGAAGGCGGCATCCGTTGTCGTGGAGGGCATATCCGCCTCGGATTATCCCCTGCAGAAAAAGCGCCACACGGTGGAGTACCTGCGCACCATCCAGCACCTGCGGCCCCGGACGAACCTTTTCAACGCCACCTTCCGGGTACGGTCCGTGGCGGCCCAGGCCATCCACGAGTATTTCCAGAGCCGGGGCTTTGTGTACGTGCACACCCCCATCATCACCGGCTCCGACTGCGAGGGCGCCGGCGAGATGTTCCAGGTGACCACCCTGGATATCAGCGATCCGCCCCGGAACGAGGACGGGACCGTGGATTACACCCGGGATTTCTTTGGAAAGCCCACCAACCTGACCGTGTCCGGCCAGCTGAACGCGGAGAACTTCGCCATGGCCTTCGGCGACGTGTACACCTTCGGCCCTACCTTCCGGGCGGAGAACTCCAACACCCAGCGCCACGCGGCGGAATTCTGGATGATCGAGCCGGAGATGGCCTTCTGCGACCTGGAAGGGGACCTGGAGTGCATGGAGGGCATGGTGAAGCACATCATCAACACCGTGCTGGAAAAGTGCCCCCAGGAGATGGAATTTTTCAATTCCTTCGTGGACAAGGGCCTGCTGGAGCGGCTGCGCCATGTGGCGGGCAGCGACTTCGGCCGGGTCACCTACACCGACGCCATCGACCTTCTGAAGAAGTCCGGCGCGGAGTTCAAGTACTCCGTGGAGTGGGGCATGGACCTGCAGACAGAGCACGAGCGGTACCTCACCGAACAGATATTTAAGAAGCCTCTGTTCGTCACCGACTACCCCAAGGATATCAAGGCCTTCTACATGCGCCTGAACGACGACGGCAAGACCGTGGCCGCGGCGGACTGCCTGGTGCCCGGCATCGGCGAGATCATCGGCGGCAGCCAGCGTGAAGAGCGGCTGGACGTGCTCACCGCCCGGATGCAGGAGCTGGGCCTGAAGGAGGCCGACTACTGGTGGTACTTGGACCTGCGCCGGTACGGCTCCTGCCGCCATGCGGGCTTCGGCCTGGGCTTCGAGCGGATGGTCATGTACCTCACCGGCGTCAGCAACATCCGCGACGTGGAGCTGCACCCGCGGACCGTAGGGAATGCGGAATTTTAAATATTGAAAGACGTAAAAGACGGCCCCCTCTGACGAGGGGGCTGTCGCCGCCTTTGGCGGTGACTGGGGGAGAGATATTTGTTTTCTCTCCCTCCGGCCGCCTTCGGCGTCCACCTCCCTCGTCAGAGGGAGGCTTTATTTTTATCTTCTGTATCTCCGAACAATGGCAGTGAAGGCCGCTGTCAGGGCCAGGAACAGCGCCAGCCACGGCAGGGCGTGGGCGTCATCCGCCGTCCGGGGGGCCGTGGGCCCGGCGGCAGTGGTGGACGCGTCCGGTCCTGTGGGGCCGGACCATGACCCGGCGGGCTGCGCCGGGGCCCCGGTGGGGGCGGGGGTGGCCGCTGTGGGGTCATAGGGTTCGCTGGTCACCGGCGGGACCGGGCTCTCCAGCGGAGCCTCCGTGGGAGCCGGTGTGTCGGTGGGGACTGGCGACGGGTTCTCAGTAGGAATTGGTGTGTCAGTGGGGACGGGCGACGGCTCTTCGGTGGGAATTGGCGTGTCAGTGGGGAGTGGCGACGGTTCATCAGTAGGAATTGGTGTGTCAGTGGGGACGGGCGACGGCTCTTCGGTGGGAATTGGTTTGTCGGTAGGGACGGGTGACGGTTCATCGGTAGGAATTGGTTCGTCAGTGGGGACTGGCATCGGTTCATCGGTAGGAATTGGCGTGTCAGTGGGGAGCGGCGACGGTTCCCCGGTGGGAATTGGCTCGTCAGTGGGGACGGGCGACGGTTCCCCGGTGGGAATAGGCTCGTCAGTGGGGACGGGCGACGGTTCCCCGGTAGGAATAGGCTCGTCGGTGGGGAGTGGCGTTGGTTCATCGGTAGGAATTGGCGTGTCAGTGGGGACCGGCGTTGGTTCATCGGTAGGAATTGGCGTGTCAGTGGGGACTGGCGTCGGTCCCTCCGTAGGAGCCGGCGTGTCGGTAGGGACAGGAGTGGGCTCCTCCGTGGGGGCCGGGGCCTCCGTGGGGATAATGATGGCCTCGAAGTCCAGGACCGGATAGCCGTTGTTCTGCCCCGGGGCGGCCTGATAGAAGGCCTCGCTGAGCTGGCCGGGGAAGGGAGCGCTCTGCATCTGGGCGGTGGGCGCGCCCTGTATGACTCCGCTGAAGACGCCGCCCGCGCCGGGCAGGGGCGCGGTCAGCTCCCCATCGTGCCAGACGTTGCTGAAAGACGAGCCCGCCGTCAGACCGGCGAAGGCCCCGGCGGTGTTGGCGCCGGTGACCATGCCTGAGGCGGCGTAGCTGTCCCGAAGGGCGCTGTCCGCCAGATACCCGGCGAAGCCGCCGGCGGTGATCCCCGCGTCGTTTACGAAAAGGTAGGCGGTGGAGTAGCAGTTGGTGACCGTGGCGCCCTGCAGGTATCCGAAGGCGCCGCCGGCATAGACCGCGGCGCTGAAAGAGCCCGCCGCGCCCAGGGAGCCCCGGGCGGCGCACCGGTCCAGCACGGTCCGGCCCTCCGCCCGGCCGGCGATGCCGCCGGCGGCCAGGACCCCGTCCCCGGGGACAGCCCAGGACCCGGCGGTCACATTGCCGTCCACGGCCACATTGAAGAGGCCGGTGTTGACCATCCGGCCCGCCAGTCCGCCCACGGCGGTCTGGCCCTGGCCGCTTACGGACACCTCCAGGCGCAGGTTTTTGACCACGGCCCCGTCCAGGATGGCGAACAGGCCCGCCTCGCCGCTGCCGCCGGTGACCGTGAGCCGCCGGATGGCGTGGCCCTGGCCGTCGAAGACGCCCCGGAAGGCGCCCGACCCGTCCCCGCCCGGCCGCTGGCCGATGGGGCCGAAGGCCCGGCCCGCCATGTCGATGTCCCCGGCCAGGACCACGGTCTGGCCGGCGTAGGTCTGCCCGGCGCTGACCGCCTCGCTGAAGGCGATAAGGGCGTCGGGGCTGTCGATGACCACCGGCCCGCTGCCGGGGACGGCGGGGGACCCGGAGGCCGCGCGAAGAAATAAATAGAGACCGGCTATACACCCGGTCACGATACGACGTATTCTCATGTGTATACCCCTCTCTGTAAAATTCAGTGAGGCTTGATTGCCTCGCTCCATTCTATACAGAGAGGGACTTGTTTGTGCGGACAGGCGCGGCGCAAAAAAAGCGGGGCCGAAAACCCGGCCCCGCGAAGGTTATTCTGTTTCGTCCAAATGTTCCATGGCCCTGTCCCGCCGGAAGCAGAGGCACACGCTCACGCCCAGCACGCCCAGAAGGGCGAAAAACATGGCCGCGCCGCTGCCCTTGCCTGTGCCGAAGAGGACCGCCGGCAGGGCGTCCGCCCCCGGTCCGGCCATGTAGGGCTCGAACACCCGGTCCACCAGCGCCCCGCCCAGCAGGTACCCGGCGGGGATGGTGAAAAACTGCAGGGAGTTGCGCACGGCGTAGACCCGGCCCTGGACGGCCAGGGGAATGCGCAGCCGGAACAGGGCGCTCATGTCGGCGTTCATAAGGGGGATAGGCGCCCAGCCGAGAAAGGACCCCAGGCACCACGCCGCCGGGCTCTTTCCGAAGGCCAGGAGGAAGTTCTCCGTGCCCAGGGAGAACAGCAGGCACCACCAGATCACCGGGACCCGGCGCTTCGGCGCGGGCAGGGCCGCGGCCAGAATGCTGCCCATCAAAGTGGCGAGACCCGCCGCGGCGCTCACCAGGCCCATGACACGCTGTCCGCCGCCGGACCGGGACAGGAGCATGGCGGGGAAGGCGGCGTCGTACATGGACGCCACCAGATTGACGGCGGCGAGAAAGACGATCATGTGGGCGACGCCCGGCTCCCGGCGCAGATAGGCGAGCCCCTCGCCCGCCTCTTTCCACAGACTCTCCCGCTTCTCCCCGGCGCTGGGGGCTGAGGGAATGCGGATGAAGAAGAGCAGCGCCAGCGCCGCGAGAAGGAAGGTGGCCAGGTCTGTGACCAGCACCGCGCCCATGCCCCAAAGGCCCATCACCGCCGTGGTGAGAAGGGGCGTGAGGAGGCTGGTCACGGACTGGGAAAGCTGGCTCAGGCCCCCGGCCCGCTGGTAGTATTTCTCCGGCAGCAGCAGGGTCACAGCCACCTCTGAGGCGGGCTGCTGGACCGTGTTCATCAGGCCCATGAGGGCGTTGATGAGATAGAGATGCCCCACCTGGAGGCGGCCTGTACGCAGCAGCAGGGCCACCGCCATGGTGCCCGCCGCGGCCAGACCGTCGCAGCAGAGCATGGTGCGTTTTTTGTCCCACCGGTCCGAGAGAGCCCCGGCGAAGACGCTGCACACCACATAGGGCGTGTAGGAGCACACCATCAAAAGGGCGGTGCGAAGGGCCGAGCCGTGCTCGCCGTAGGACCAGAGCACCAGGGCGTAACTGGTCATGGCGCTGCCCAGCCCGGAGAGGGCCTGGGTGCTCCACAGGAGAAGAAAGGGCCCCATATCCTTGAGGCCCCGGGATATTCTGTTCATTTGCTTTGCTCCTTTTTGATCTTGTGTAGGTCAGAGAAGCAAAGCCGGCAGGATAGGAATAGCTGATGTGTGTTCGCCTCCCGTCAGCTATATCGCTCCATGCAGCCCCTATCCTAGTCGGCCTTGCATGGAGCGGAGACGATGGCAAGCGGTAAAACGATCATATACGGTTCCTTTCTCACATGAGGGGGGCGGCGACCCGCAGAAGGGCCGCGGCCAGCCGGGTGGAGAGCTTCATATTCTTTACCGTCTCCATGGTGACGGCCCGGCACTGGGGGAAGGTGTCCTCGAAGTCTTTGAGGATATCCGGCAGGGCCGGGGACTTGTAGAGGTACGCGGCGCACTCGAAGTTCATGTAGAGGCTCCGGTAGTCCAGGTTGATGGTGCCCACCACGGCGGAGACGCCGTCGGCCAAAAACACCTTGGAATGGATAAAGCCGGGGGTGTATTCGTAGAGCTTTACCCCCGCCTCGGTGAGGGCCTTGTAGTGGCCCTTGGCCAGGAGGTTGGCGTACTTCTTGTCCGGGATGCCGGGCAGGATGATCCGCACGTCCACCCCCCGGTGGGCGGCGAAGGTGATGGCGGTGGCCATCTCCCCGTCCAGGATGAGATAGGGGGTCATGATATACACGTACTCCCGGGCGGTGTTGATCATGTGCAGGTAGACCATCTCCCCGGTGCGCTCGTCGTCCATCGGGCTGTCCCCGTAGGGGATCACGTAGCCCTGGCTGTCATTGGCAGGGGGCGTGGGATCGTTGAGATAGGGGGCGTACTCCTGCACCTTCTCCCCGGCGTTCCACAGCCGCAGGAACATGAGGGTCATGCTGCGCACCCCGTCGCCGGAGAGCATGACGGCGGCGTCCTTCCAGTGGCCGAACTTCTCCCGGCGGTTGATGTACTCGTCCGCCAGGTTCACCCCGCCGGTGAAGCCCACCTTTCCGTCGATGACCAGAATCTTCCGGTGGTCCCGGTTGTTGTAGCTGGTGGAGATGAAGGGCCGGATGGGGGCAAAGACCTTGCACTGGATGCCCAGGGCCCGGAGCTTTTTAGGATAGCTGGCCGGCAGGCGCAGCAGGGAGCAGGTGCCGTCGTAGAGCATCCGCACGTCCACGCCCTCCCGGACCTTCCGGGCCAGGATGTCCAGCACCGCGTCCCACATCTCTCCCTCTTCCACGATGAAGTACTCCAGGAAGATGAATTCCTTCGCCTTCTCCAGCTCCTCCAGCATGGCGGCGTATTTGTCCTCCCCCTGGGGGAAGTACCGGGCGGCGGTGTTCTCATACACGGCGAAGCCGTTGCGCCGGGCGGCGTACACCGCCAGAGGGTAGAGCTCCGGCTCCGCTTCTTTGAGCCGCTCCATGAGCTCGGTCTGGGCGGGCATATAGGGGGCGCTCTCCGCCACCTGGACCCGGAAGATGCGCTGCTCCGCTCGGTGGCCGAAATCGAAGGAGATGAAAAGATACAGGAGCACCCCGAACACCGGCACCAGGGCGATGATGACGCACCAGGTCAGCTTGATGGTGGATTCGGAGCCGGTGTTGAGCAGATACACCAGAAACAGCCCCGCCAACAGGCTCACCGCCCAGGACAGATAAATGCTGGACCGCTGCAGCCGGAAGAAGAGCACGAACAGGAAGAAGAACTGGATCAGCACCAATATGGCCGCCACGGCGCCGCGGCCGAACACGACGCTGAAAACTCCGCGCCGGGGCTTCGTATTGCGGGAAACGGGCTCTTTGTCGGGCATATCCTCTCCTCCTGTTCCGTTTATTTGTTACATCATATAATAGTGCCATGTTTTTCGGGAAAAATCAAGTGCCCTGGCAAATGGCGGGCGACAGGAAAAAATATGCGCCGTGGCCTTGACAGATGCAGATGCATATGATAACATATGAACAACAATTCATATGTTTGCGAAAAGGGGGACGGATCATGGCGGACATGAACGACATCATCGAGCGGTGCGGCTTTCTGTGCGTCCACGAGGCCACGGTGGAGCGGGTGCTCTCGGAGATGCCCGCGGACGAGAAGCTCTACGACCTGGCGGAGCTTTTCAAGGTCTTCGGGGACTCCACCCGGATCAAGATCCTCTACGCCCTGTTCGAGGCGGAGCTCTGCGTGTGCGACATCGCCCAGTTGCTGGGCCTGACCCAATCCGCGGTGAGCCACCAGCTGCGGGTGCTGAAGTCCGGCCGCCTGGTGAAGCCCCGGAAAGAGGGCAAGACCGTATTCTACTCCCTGGCCGACGACCACGTGAGAACGCTCATCGCCCAGGGCATGGAACACGTGGAGGAATGACGCCTCCCCAGCGCCTCCCTCTGACGAGGGAGGTGGCGCGGCGACAGCCGCGACGGAGGGAGAGACAGACTATTTCTCTCCCCCAGTCGGCTCCGCCGACAGCCCCCTCGTCAGAGGGGGCCGAAGAGGAAAGTGTATTATATTTGAGAGGAGATATACATCATGAAAAAGTCTTACAAGCTGGAGGACCTGGACTGCGCCAACTGCGCCCGGAAGATGGAGGACGCCATCAAGAAGCTGGACGGCGTCGCCGACGCCACCGTGAGCTTCCTCACCCAGAAGATGACCATCGACGCGGACGACGCCCGCTTCGACGACATCATGCAGCAGGTGGTCAAGTGCTGCAAAAAGGTGGAGCCCGACTGCAGGATCATCCTGAAGTGAGGGGGCGGGGGCTGTGACCCGTAAGGAAAAGAAGGCCCTGGCCCGCATCCTGGTTGCCGGGGCGCTGCTCATTGCGGTGAGCATTTGGAAGCCGGAGGGGTATATCGCCCTGGCGGCCTATCTGGTGCCCTACGCCGTCGTGGGCTGGGACGTGCTGTGGAAGGCGGTGCGGAACATCGCCCACGGGCAGGTGTTCGACGAGAACTTCCTCATGGCCCTGGCCACCGTGGGGGCCCTTGCCTTAGGAGAATATTCCGAGGCCGTGGGTGTCATGCTCTTTTATCAGGTGGGCGAGCTGTTCCAGACCCACGCCGTGGGCCAGAGCCGCAAGTCTATCGTCTCCCTCATGGATATCCGCCCCGACACCGCCAGCGTGGAGCGGGACGGCGCCTTCGTGGAGGTGGACCCGGACGAGGTCCAGGTGGGCGACATCATCCAGATCAGGCCCGGCGAGAAGGTGCCCCTGGACGGGGTGGTGCTCACCGGCGCCTCCACATTGGATACCGCCGCCCTCACCGGCGAGAGCGTGCCCCGGCGGGTGGCCGAGGGGGACGAGATCGTGTCCGGGTGCGTGAACCTGTCCGGCCTGCTGACCGTCCGGGTCACCAAGCCCTTCGGGGAGAGCACCGTGGCGAAGATCCTGGAGCTGGTGGAGAACGCCGCCAGCAAGAAGGCGAAGGCGGAGAACTTCATCACCCGCTTCGCCCGGGTCTACACCCCCGCCGTGGTGCTCAGCGCGGTGTGCCTGGCCGTGCTCCCGCCGCTTTTCGTGGGCGGCTGGTCCACCTGGGTCCATCGGGCGCTGATCTTCCTGGTGATCAGCTGCCCCTGCGCCCTGGTCATATCCATCCCCCTGGCCTTCTTCGGGGGCATCGGCGGGGCGTCCCGCCGGGGCATCCTGGTGAAGGGCGGCAACTACCTGGAGAAGCTGGCCCAGGTGAAGATCGCCGTGTTCGACAAGACCGGCACCCTCACCAAGGGCGAGTTCGAGGTGGCCTCTGTCCATCCGGAGCCGGGCGTGACCGAGGCCGGGCTTCTGGAATGCGCCGCTCTGGCGGAGCAGTATTCCACCCACCCCATCGCCCTGTCCCTGCTGCGGGCCTACGGAAAGCCCGCCGACCCGGCCCGGGTATCTGACGTGGCCGAGACCGCCGGCCAGGGCGTCACCGCCCTGGTGGACGGCGCAGCCGTGGCCGCCGGCAACCGGCGGCTCATGGCGGCCCAGGGCCTCACGGCTCCTGAGGACAGCGCCGCCGGCACGGTGGTCCATGTGGCCCGGGCGGGGAAGTATCTGGGCCATATCCTCATCGCCGACGGGGTGAAGGACTCTACCCCCGCCGCCATCCGGGAGTTGAAGGACCGGGGCATCCGCACCGTCATGCTCACCGGCGACGCCCAGTCCGTGGGCGACGCGGTGGGGGCCCAGCTGGGCCTGGACGAGGTCCACGGCGGGCTCCTGCCCGGGGACAAGGTGGACTGCCTGGAGGCCATCCTGGCGAAAAAGGACCCCAAGGACGCCTTGGCCTATGTGGGCGACGGCGTCAACGACGCGCCGGTGCTGAGCCGGGCGGACGTGGGCGTGGCCATGGGGGCCATGGGCTCCGACGCGGCATTGGAGGCGGCGGACGTGGTGCTCATGGACGACGATCTGGGGAAGCTTGCCGTGGCCATGGACGTGGCCCGCAAGTGCAGCCGCATCGTCCGGGAGAACATCGTGTTCGCTCTGGGGGTGAAGGCTCTGTTCCTCATCCTGGGCGCCTTTGGTCTTGCCTCCATGTGGGAGGCGGTGTTCGCCGACGTGGGCGTGGCCGTCATCGCGATATTGAACTCGGGGAGAATGTTACGGAGCAAGTGAATGAGATAGAGCGACCCGGACCTGATTTTTCAGGTCCGGGCATCTATTCTTTTGCTTTTTCTTATCGCGCCAGCTTATAGAGCATATACTGGTTGAGACTCACGCCCTCGGCGGCGGCGGCCTCTTTCAGCGACTTGTGGAGGCTTCTGGGTATCCGAAGGACCAGCTTTCCACTATATTCCTCCAGGTCTTCCAGCGGGATGGTAGTCCCATCGTTGATGGTCGCGGCGTCGGCCAACATGGCTTTGTCTATTTCGTCTGGCTCCTCCACGGGGAGGGCGTTCAGTTTTTTCTCAAATTCAGCAGCATCCATTATTTGAACCTCCTGTACTTGATGTTTGTGCGGGCGTCTATCGTCTCTACGACGATGATCTGACCGCCGCTGTAGGAAAATATGATGCGGTAGTGGTCTATTTTACACCGAAACATGTTTTTTGTGCCGCCCAGCTTTACAATATTGCCCTCCAGCCGTGTAATGCCGTCGAGCGCTTTCTCCAGTTTCTTCCGTGTCGCCGCGTCGGCCGATGCCAGGTACTTTTGCGGCTGTTTTTCCAGTCTTATTTCCATGGCCGGTTCCTCCCGGACATATAGTATCATATATAATACTATATGTCAAGCTATGACAGATTATACTTCATGCTAAGAAAAAGCGCGGGCTTGCTTTTACAGGACCGCGCTTCTTTATTCAATTTCATTGTTCCAGCAGCGGCCACTTTTCGATGAGGGTGTTGAGCCAGGCGCCGAGGAACAGCAGAAACAGCGACGCGTACATCCAGAACAGGGAGATGATGACCACGGCCAGGCCGCCGTAGATGCTGTAGAACCCGAAGCTGGACACGGCCCAGGAGTAGATGTGGGAGAAGATGAGCCAGGCCGCCGCGGAGAAGGCCGCGCCGGGCAGCTGCAGGATATAGCTCAGCTTCCGCTGGGGCACGTGGGCGAAAAGCAGGGCGTTCACCGCCGTCACCACCAGGAAAAAGAATATCTCCCGGCCCCGGATGAGCAGGGTCCACAGTGCAGACCACTTGGACATGAGCCCGATGGAGTCCAGTATCTTCTCGCCCATGAACAGCAGGATCATGTTGCCCAGGATGAGCACGATCAGAGCGAGGGTATAGACCGCGCCCAGAAGACGGCGGCGCAGGAAACTGCCATGGGTCTGACCGTCGTAGATCTGCTCGATGGTGCGCAGGATGAGGCTGAACACCTTCCCGGCGGACCAAAGCTCCACCAAAGCGCCCACGCCGATGGCCGTTGTGGAGCCGGCGTACAGCCCGTCCACCAGGCCCTCTATGAGCTCCCGAAAAGGACCGGGCGCGTAGCCCAGCACCGCGTCCATCAGCGCCTCCTCGGTGAAGGGCATGTAGGGCAGCAGGCCCAGCAGGATCACCAGCAGGGGGCCCAGGGAGAAGAACAGGTAATAAGCCCCGCTGGTGGCGTACAGCCACAGGTTGGTGCGGCCGTATTCGCCCAGGGCCCAGCGCAGCTTATCCATTTTGGACATGTTCTTCATGGAGCGCCCTCGCTTTCGTCGTCCAAAATAGCCGCCCGGCGGGGGCGGCTATTTACCTTTACAGTATATGCCGTTACGGGCGGGTCATGCCCGCTTCCGGCAGGCCGGGCAGATGTGGTAGAGCTTCAGCTCATAGCCGGTGATGTCCTCCCCCAGGGACAGGGCGAAGGGGCGGAGCAGGTCGTCAGGCATGGTAAGGTCCTCCACCTTTCCGCACTTCTGGCACACCAGATGGGGATGGGGGCGGCGCTCCCGGTCATACCGGGCGGGGGCGTCGGGCATCTCCAGCTTCCCGATCTGTCCCTCTCCCACCAGCAGGCCCAGGTTGCGGTACACGGTGCCCCGGGCCAGGGAGGGCATCTGCGCCCTGGCCAGGTCGTATATCTCCTCCGCCGTCCGGTGCTCCGGTTCGGCCATGATGATGTCGTAGATGAGCTGTCTCTGCCGGGTCACGGTCTCACCGCCTTTTAGGATTGATTCCTAAAATATTATACATGCCCCGGCAAGGATTGTCAACCGTTCAGATGGTGGTGAGGTACTGGTAGAGGGGCGTCAGGGCCTCGAAGACGTCCAGCACCTGGTCCAGGAGCTCCTTCCCCGGAGGGTCTGGGTCGAAGTACATCGTGGTGCCCAGGCCCACGCTGCGGGCGTTGTACCAGTCGTACAGCTCCGGCCCGGGGTCGCCCTTGGGCTTCTTGTAGACCTCCCAGTAAGGGACCAGGTCCGGCCGCTTTTTCAGGGCCCGCACGATGGGGGTGAGCCGCTGGGGGGCCAGGTCGATGGCCTTGCGCCAGCGCTCCAGAAGCTCCCCCTTCATGTTCCAGCAGCCCATGCCCGCCTCCCAGCTCTTGGCGTCCACGCCGAACCAGAACTGGGGCAGGGGGGTGTATATCTCCCCGGACAGGCCGAGAGAGAACCACATGTGGTCCTGGAAGGGGCCCCGCCCGTAAAGCCGCCGGGCGTCCCGCCAGATGCGGGACACGTGCAGCGCGGGGGCCAGGCCCGGGTGGCGCTCCTGGACGGCGGCCTTCACGTCCTCCGCCAGGGCGCGGATAGGGATGTTCAGACACCGGTCGAAGTCCTCCCGGTGGGCGTTGAACCAGGGCCGCTCGTTATGGAAGGACAAGCCCCACAGAAAGTCGGGCAGGTCCTTGGGAAACCCCTCAAACGGGGGGATATTCTTGGGCATAGGTACTCACCTCACTTTTATCATAACACACGCGCCGGTCAAAAAACAACCGGCGCGTGTGCTATATCGTGGCCTTGTACGAGTCCTCTGAAGCGAGCCTCAACTACGGGGGGCCATATAGTCTCGGTCTATGGTGATGGCTACCTCCGCCTCCGGGTACTGCTCCCGGACCGCGTCCTCCAGCACCCGCCGCAGGGCGGCCTCCGGGATGTCCGTGTCCGGCGGGGCGAAGCAGTCGAAGCGGACCCGGGTCCGGCCCCCTTCCTGGGAGACGTCCATGTCGTGGATGGTGAAGCGCCGATCCAGGGGGGCGATGCGGCCCATGACGCAGGTCTGCAGGCGATTCTCCGGGGTATCCCCCTGGGCCACCGGGTCCAGCTGGAACAGGATGTGCAGCCCGTCCTTCTCCAGAAACTCGTCGGCCAGGGCGATGAGGGACCGATGCAGGGCCATGATGTCCTCGTCTGCGGAGACCACCACGTGGGCGCTGGCGTAGCGCCGGCCGGGGCCGTAGTCGTGGAGCAGCAGATCGTGGGTGTCCAGCACGCCGGGGCAGGCCATGATCCGTGCCCGGATGGCCCCGATGACCTCCGGCGCGGGCATGCGCCCCAGCAGGGGGTCCAGTGTGCCCCGGATAAGGCCGTACCCGCTCCAGAGCACGAACAGCGCCACGCCCACGCCCAGCCAGCCGTCCAGGTCCAGGCCCGTGAACCGGGCCGCACCCATGCCCAGGAGCACTACGCCCGTGGCGATGGCGTCGTTGCGGCTGTCCGCCGCCGTGGCGGCCAGCGTCCCGGAAGCGATGCGTTTTCCGGCGTCGGCGTTGAAGGCCATCATCCACAGCTTCACCAGGATAGACCCGGCCAGCACCCCGGCCATGGCCCAGGAGAAGACGGGCGTCTGGGGGTGCAAAATGCGCTCCACGCCGCTTTTCAATAGCTCCAGCCCCGCCGCCAGGATGAGCACCGCCACGGTGAGCCCGGCCAGGTATTCGTACCGGCCGTGGCCGTAGGGGTGCTCCGCGTCCGCGGGCCGGGCCGCCAGCCGGAAGCCCAATAAGGTTATGATGTTGCTGGCCGCGTCGGACAGGTTGTTCACGCCGTCCGCCACGATGGCCACAGAGCCGGCGGCGAGACCGGTGAGAAGCTTGAACAGGAACAGGGCGGCGTTGGATACGATGGCGAGAACGCTTGCCATCTGGCCGTAGGCCACCCGGACCTGGGGCCGGTCCGTCTTGTCCCAGTCCTTGATGAACCGGGACGCCAAAAACCGAAACATACCGCCGCCTCCTTTCCTATGGAGCATCATATGCGCCGACTCGTTTTTTTGTCAATAAAAATTTATTCGCCCGCCGATAGTGCAAAGCCGGCCACCCGAGGGTGACCGGCTCCGCAACAAAGAAGAGAGGAGTGAAAAATGAAAATGTCGATGGGTGATCTCTGCTGTCTTGGTCCCGGGGGCGTCGGCTCGCTCCCTTGACCTTGTGACTGTATGATACCGCACCCCTCCCGGGAAGTGGTGAATAAATTTGTAATGATT
Source organism: uncultured Oscillospiraceae bacterium (assembly GCA_947581795.1). Lineage (GTDB taxonomy): Bacteria > Bacillota > Clostridia > Oscillospirales > Oscillospiraceae > CAJOIG01. Next base: position 37,237 of record CANPVS010000009.1, on the reverse strand, counting down.
TGTAAACAAAAGATGAATGGTTTATTAACAGCTCAGGCGGCGGGGACCGTCAGCTCGCGGCCCTGGAAGGTGACGGCGGTCACCTCGTCCAGGTCGATGGGCGCGGCGAACTCGTAGTGATTTACGTGGGCCTGCAGCTCCTCCCGCCAGCCGCCGCCGGAGCCCACGATCTCCGCCCGGCCGCTGCCGCCGGCCAGCTCGATGTCCAGGTCCATGCCTATGTCGGGGCCGCTCTCCGGGCCTTCGCCCTCGGCATATTCGCCCTCGTACACAAAGGTGCACACGGCGCCCATGGAGTTGAGTTTCAGACTGGTGACGGTCACGTCCACCTCCTCATACCGGACCTCAAAGCCGTCGGCGCTGTCGATCATGGTGCCCGGCTCCAGGGTGGTCCTGTCGAAGGGCTCGCCGTTCAGATAATCGTGGGCGAACCGGGCCGTGGCGGTGAAGGGCTCGTCCACCAGCTCCATCTCCCCGTTCTCCCCGGGCGTCAGGGTGAACTGGAACACCCAGGGGCCCTCGATATAGGTCTCCTCGCCGTCATACCCGTTCTTCAGATAGTCCACCGTAAGCGTCAGCGAGTAGGAGAAGTCGACGTCCCGGTCCAGGTATTTGGAGTGGACGGTCGCCTCCATGACCTGGGTGAGCGTCTCGTCCGTCCGGTCGAATTGGCTCATCCCGGCGCCGGTGAACAGATCCTCCGGCACATCCGGGTCCCCGCTGGTCAGCCGGCCGTACAGGATAGTATCGTGAAGCTCTGTCTCCCCGTCCGCGGGCTGGGCGGTCAGGGTCATAAAGACATGCTCTCCGTCGGTCATAGCCGATTCCAGCGTCACGGTCCAGCCGCCGGCGGTGACGGACTGGCCCACGTCCGCGGCGGCCCGGTCGATGTACTCCTTCTGCCCTTCGGTGAGCTCGGTCTGGCTCGCTGTGGCGAACCAGCTTTTGAACCATTCCGCCCCGTCCAGGGCCGCGTAGGCGGTGACGCCCAATGCCAGTACCAGCGCGGCGGCCAGGGCCAGCGTGACGATGCGTTTCGTATATTTGTGTGTTCTCATATCCTGCTCCTTTCTCATGACCGCCTTTACCCGCCCCAGCAGGGCCGGGTCCGGGGCTTCCGGGGCCAGCGCCCGGCGGAGCAGCACATCGGTATCAGTTTTCATCTTCCCCAAGTCCTTTCTCCACCAGGGCCCGGGCCGTGTGCAGACGGCGTTTCACCGTCCCCACAGGAAGACCCAGGGTCAAAGCGATGTCGGCTACCTTCATCTCCATGGAATAGTACAGCACCAGGGGCAGGCGGTATCTCTCCGGCAGGGCGGCCACCGCCTGCCGCACCCGCCGCTCCTCCTCCCGGACCAGCAAACTGGCCTCCGGGTCGTCTCCGCCGGGGAGGTCCTGGTCCTCCAGGGGCTCCAAAGGGGCGATGCGCTCCCGGCGGGCGTATTTCCGCCGGCGGCTGCGCCACAGGCTGAGGGCCATGGAGAACAGGAAGTTCTTCGGGTCCTCCATGAGTTTCCGGGGCCGCTCCAGGGCTTTTAAAAAGGTATCCTGGAAAAGGTCCTCCCCGTCCTCTTTGGAGAAGGCCAGGCTCCGGCAGAAGCGGTAGAGCATGGGCCCGTACCGGTCCGCCAGACCGTCCGTATCCACTTTCGCGCGCAAGCCGTCCACGGACATGCCCCCTTTCTCCGCTGGTGTGTACGCCTGTATATCGCCGCGAGACCCCGAACGGTTCGCTCAGTTGACGAAAATTTTCTGATATGCTATAATACCAAATCGATTTAACATTGGAAAGCAAGAGGTGGTTTTTCCAGATGGATGATGGCAGTTGGCTGTCTATCCTGTTTCTGATCGCTCTCGTGGGCATGGCTATGTACTTCGCCTTCGCGGAGACGGCCTTCGCCTCCGTGTCCAGGACCCGCATCCGCGTCCGCCAGGAAAAGGGGGACGCGAGGGCCAAGAAGGCCATGTGGGTGCTTGATAATTTCGACCGGGCTATCACCACGATCCTCATCGGCACCAATATCGCCCATCTGTCCGCCGCGGCGGTGGTCACCGTGCTGGTGACCCACCACTTCGGCATGGGCGCGGTGGCCTGGGGGACCTTGGCGACGACGCTGGTCCTGTTCTTTTTCGGGGAGATGCTCCCCAAGTCCATCGCGAAAAAATACAGCGAGCGGTTCTGCCTGGGCACCGCCGGTTCGCTGTGCTTTTTTATGCACTTTTTCGCCCCCGTGGCGGCGGTGCTGACTCTCATCGGCCAGGCGGCGGCCAGGCTCTCCAAGGGGGAGGGCGAGGTGTCCGTGACGGAGGATGAGCTCTACGATCTCATCGAGGATATGACCGACGCGGGCAGCCTGGACGAGGACCAGGGGGACCTGGTCCAGTCCGCTTTGGAATTCGGCGACATCACCGTGGAGCACGTGCTCACCGCCCGGGTGGACATGGCGGCCATCGACGTGGCCTGGCCGGCGGAGAAGGTCATTGACTTCATCCGCTCCCAGCGGCACACCCGCCTGCCCGTCTACGAGGGGCAGATCGACCAGATTATCGGCATTTTGCAGATACGCAAGTACATCAAGGCCTGGCTGAGCCAGGGGGACGATACGGACCTCCGCGGCCTGCTGGACGTGGCCTATTTCGTCCCCTCCACCACGAAGGTGGACGACCTCCTGCCGGAGCTGAGCCGCAACCGCTCCAATATGGCCGTGGTCACCGATCCCTGGGGCGGCACCCTGGGCATCGTGACGGTGGAGGACATCCTGGAAGAACTGGTGGGCGAGATCTGGGACGAGGAGGACGAGGTGGAAGAGCTGTTCCAGCCCATCGGCGGCGGCCGCTACGAGGCAGACGGCCGGCTGGACGTGGACGAGCTGTTTGAAAAGCTGGACTGGGAGGACCCGGACCACGACGAGGAGCTGGTCCACAAGCCCCTGGCCGAGTGGACCTTGGAGCACTTTGACCTCATGCCCCAGCAGCGGGATAAATTCACCTACCACGACCTGGAGTTCACGGTGTCCGACGTGCACCAGCACCGCATCCGCAAGCTCACGGTCCGCCGCCTGCCCAAGGCGGAGGAGACGGAGAAAGGGGGCGTAGCGGAATGATCGGCTATGTTCTGGCCCTTCTGGTGTGCCTGGCCCTGTCCGGGTTCTTCTCCGCGTCGGAGATGGCCCTGTCCTCCGCCAACCGGCTGCGCCTGGAAAACGCCGCGGAGGACGGCGACGCCAGCGCCAGGAGCGCGCTCAAGCTCCTGGACGACTTCGACAAGGCCCTGGGGGCCATCCTCATCGGCAACAACCTGGTGAACGTGGCGGCCAGCTCCATCAGCTCCGTTATCGCCATCGGTATCGCCATGCGCACCGGCGTGACGGACGGCCTGGCCTCCACCGCGGCCACCGTGTGCGTGACCATATTGGTCATCATCTTCGGCGAGACCATGCCCAAGATCATAGCGAAAAAGAACGCCACCCGCTTCTCCCTGGCCGTGGCCGGGCCCCTGCGGGCCCTGGCGGTGGTATTGTCCCCGCTGGTGTGGTGCGCCGTGTCCCTTACTCACCTGGTAGGCAGGGCCCTGAAGGGCGAGGACCAGGAGGACGCCCAGGAGGCGGCGGTGGAGGAGCTGCAGTCCATCATTGAGACCGCCCAGGACGAGGACGTGCTGGACGACGACCGGAGCGAACTTCTGCAGGCGGCCCTGGACTTCGGCGACGTGTCCGCCAGCCAGGCCATGACCTCCCGGGTGGACATGATGGCCCTGGACATCGACGACGGCCTGGAGAAGATATTGGAGGAGGTCAGCGACTGCCCTCACTCCCGGCTGCCTGTCTACGAGGGCGACACAGACAACATCATCGGCGTGCTGCACCTCAATACGCTCTATAGAGCCCTGCTGGACAGCAGCGATGTGGATATCCGGGACCTGCTCACGGAACCCTGCTGGGTGTACAAGACCGTGAAGCTGCCCGCCGTGCTGGAAAAGCTCCGGGCCCAGCAGACCCACCTGGCCATCGTCACGGACGAGTACGGCGGCACCGCCGGCGTCATCACCATGGAGGACGTGCTGGAATACCTGGTGGGCGACATCTGGGACGAGACCGACGAGGTGGAGGAGGAAGTGGTCCAGACCTCCGAGGACAGCTGGGAGCTGGACGGGGACCTGTCCATCGAGGACTTTCTGGAGCTGGTGGACCTGGACGGCGAGGAGTTCGACTTCGAGAGCGAGACCGTTGGCGGCTGGGTTATGGAGCTCATGGAGGGCTACGCCTCCGCCGGCAGCGCCGTCACCTATGAGGACCTGAACATCACGGTCCTGGAGGCGGACGACAAGCGGGTGGAAAAGGTCCGGGTCACCCGGAGCAAAAAAGAAGAGGAGAAAGAATAATACATGCGCGGGGCGTTGGCCCCGCGCATTCTGCTCGGAAGCCTCCCTCTGACGAGGGAGGTGGCTCGCCCGTCAGGGCGAGACGGAAGGAGAGATATGAAGCCCTACAATCGGGATAACATCCCACTGGCAAAGCAACTGCGCAAAAACATGACACCTTGGGAGCGAAAGCTCTGGTACGAGTTTTTGAAAGAGTATCCCATCCGGTTTCAGCGTCAAAAAGCGATTGGAGACTATATTGCTGACTTTTACTGCGCCAAGGCGAAGCTCGTCATAGAACTTGATGGCGGTGGATACTATAGCACTGACCAGACAGAAAAGGATGCCAGAAGAACGTCTGATTTACAGAGGCAGGGGGTAGAAGTTCTTAGAGTCAGCAATCTGGACATTGACCGGAACTTTTACGGCGTATGCGAACACATTGACCTGGTCGTCCGTCGGTCTCTCCCCCAGTCTCGCTGACGCTCGACAGCCCCCTCGTCAGAGGGGGCCGTCCTCTTTGCAGCGAAGGCAAAGCCTCCCTCTGACGAGGGAGGTGGCCCGGCGAAGCCGGGACGGAGGGAGAGATTCCTTCACAAAAAGGAAAGAGCCCGGAGCGATGCTCCGGGCTCTTGTATTTACGGAAAATCAGACGGCGCGCTGGACCTTGCCGCTGCGCAGGCAGCGGGTGCAGACATACACATGCTGGGGCTTTCCGTCCACGACCGCCTTCACGCGCTTTACGTTGGGCTTCCACATGCGGTTGGAACGCCGGTGGGAGTGGCTGACCTTGATGCCGAAAGTCACGCCTTTTCCGCAAACCTCACATTTTGCCATCGTAATCAGCTCCTTCCTACTGTCCGGCGGACAGCCTCAATATAATAACAGAGCCTAAGACAAAATGCAAGCATTTTTTTCACGGCCGGGAAAAACTTGAAAAAATCCGGCGGGAACGATTGCGCCGAAGGCGGTTCTGTATTAAAATACAATAGACATAAAATGCAAAGGAAGTGGTCCGCTTGGAGAAGAAATACTTTGTGAGCCTGCCGGAGCTGGCGAAGGAGCACGAGCTGAGGGTGGTCTACGCCTCCCCGGACTATGAGTCCATCCGCGTCGGCTCCATGGACATCAACCGTCCCGGCATTCAGCTCATGGGCTATCTGGAGCACTTTGACGCCAACCGCATCCAGGTCATCGGCCGCAGCGAGAACGCCATGATGGAGGAGCAGGACAGCCAGCAGCGCACCGCGGGCTTCGCCGCCATCATGAGCCGCCGGCCTCCGGCGGTCATCGTGGCCCACGACGAGGTGGTGCTGCCCGAGTGTCTGGAAATGGCCCGGAAGTACGGCGTGACCCTGCTGACCACCACGGTGGACACCTCCGAGTTCTCCGCCCGGTTCATCCACTCCCTGCGTTATCACCTGGCCCCCCGGGAGACCATCCACGGGGTGCTCATGGAGGTCTACGGCGAGGGCATGCTCATCATCGGCGACAGCGGCGTGGGCAAGTCCGAGACAGCCCTGGGCCTTCTGAAGCAGGGCCACCGCCTCATCGCGGACGACGCGGTGGAGATATTGCGGACATCCTCCTTCCACCTGGAGGGCCGGTCCCCGTCCATCATCAAGCACTTCATGGAGCTGCGGGGCATCGGCGTCATCAACGTGCCCAGCGTGTTCGGCATCGGCGCGGTGAAGCCCTCCTGCCAGATCGACCTGGTGGTGCAGATGGAGCTGTGGGACGAGTCGAAGCACTATGACCGCCTGGGCCTGGACACCCGGACCACCGAGTATCTGGGCGTGGACGTGCCGCTGGTGACCATCCCCGTCCGGCCCGGCCGGAACCTGGCCGTCATTTTGGAGATCGCGGCCATGACCAACCGGCAGAAGAAGACCGGCTACAACGCCGCCGAGGACCTGGCCCGCCGGGTGGACGAGAGCGTGGATCTTGGACTGGGCTTTTGAGTCGTTTGAAAGGGAGACCCTTTCAAACGAGAAGGCGGCGGCCCGCTGCAGCGCAAAGCGCCCCGTCCGATGGACGGTGCGTTCACGTTTGCGGGCCGATAAGAGATTTTTCCGAGGTACACGCCCCCGGAAAAATCATCCCACTTTATTTGCGCCTGCGGGCGCAAACTCTGCGAGGCTTTATGGACTATTCAAAGCTGGCTAACGACATACGCGCGGCAATGCCGGAGCTGGACCTGCGGGAGCGGGAGCCCATGGCGGAGCATTGCTCCTTCCGGGTGGGCGGCCCCGCGGCGGCCATGGCCCTGCCCCGGTCGGCGGCGGAGTTGGAAACCCTCTGCCGCTTGCTGCGGGAGCGGGGGGTGAAGCCCCTCATCATCGGCAACGGCACCAACATCCTGCCCCCGGACGAGGGGCTGGACCGGTTCGTGGTGGCCTCCTGCCCCGGCGTGGGGCAGGTGACCGTGGAGGGCAATACCGTCACGGCGGACTGCGGCGCCACATTGGCGGCGGCGGCCATGGCCGCGGCGGACGCCGGGCTCACGGGCCTGGAATTCGCCCACGGCATCCCCGGCAGCGTGGGCGGCGGCGTGGTCATGAACGCGGGCGCCTACGGCGGGGAGCTGAAAGACGCCGTGGCGGAGACGGAATATCTGGACGAGGAACTGGTCCTGCGGACCGCCAAGGGCGAGGAACATGAATTCGCCTACCGGCACAGCGCCTTTTCGGGCCGGGAGGTGGTCATACTGCGCACCTCCTTCGCCCTGTCCTCCGGGGACCGGGACGCCATTCAGGGCAAAATGCGGGAGCTGGCCGCGAAGCGCCGGGCCAGCCAGCCCCTGGATATGCCCTCGGCGGGCAGCACCTTCAAGCGGCCCGTGGGCGGCTACGCGGCGGCCCTCATCGACCAGGCGGGCCTGCGGGGCTTCACCATAGGCGGGGCCCAGGTATCGGAAAAACACGCGGGGTTCGTGGTGAACGCGGGCGGCGCCACCTGCGCCGACATCCTGCGGCTCATGGACCACATCCAAAAGACGGTTTTTGCCAGAAACGGCATCCTGCTGGAGCCGGAAGTGCTGGTACTGGGGAGATAGAAATGGAATTTCTCATCATCACGGGCCTCTCGGGCGCGGGCAAGACCCGGGCCGCGGACATATGCGAGGACCTGGGCTATTACTGCGTGGACAACCTGCCGGCGGCGCTGTTGGGCAGGTTCGCGGCGCTGTGCCTGGCCACCCACGGCCGGTATGAGCGGGTGGCCCTGGTGATGGACGCCCGGAGCGTGACGGACTGCTCCGAGCTCACCCAGGCGCTGGACGAGCTCAAAGAGCTGGACTGCACCGTAAAGATGCTCTACCTGGAGGCGGAGACGCAGACCCTCATCCGCCGGTATAAGGAGTCCCGCCGGCCCCATCCTTTGGGAAGACGGGGCCAGACCATCGCCCAGGCGGTGGAGCGGGAGCGGGAGTTTCTCGCGCCTGTCCGCGAGCGGGCGGACTACATCATCTGCACGGACGCGGCCCCCCTCAATCAGCTGAAGGCGAAGATATGCCGGTGCCTTGACCAGCAGGAACTGCCCTTCGCCGTGACGGTGATGAGCTTTGGCTATAAGCGGGGCTTGCCCCCGGAGGCGGACATGGTCTTCGACGTGCGGTGCCTGCCCAACCCCTACTACGAGCCGGACCTGGCGGAGCTCACCGGGCTGGACCAGCCTGTGGCGGACTTCGTCTTTAAAAATGGCCACGCCCAGGCCATGCTGGCGAAGCTCACGGAACTGATGGAGCTGACCATCCCCCTCTTTGAGGCGGACCGGCGGGAGCTCACCGTGGCGGTGGGCTGCACCGGCGGCCGCCACCGGAGCGTGGCCATGGCCCAGGCCTTGGCCGAGGCGCTGAAGGACAAGGCCGCCGTGACGGTGATACACCGGGAGCTGGGCGGCGGGGCATGAGCTTTTCATCGGATGTGAAGGCGGAGCTGTGCCGGGCGGGGCTCACCCGCCGGTGCTGCGCCCTGGCGGAGGCCTACGGGGTGCTCTTGTACGCCAACACCTTCTCCCTGGGACAGATCCGGATCTTGACCGAGAGCGACGCCTTTGCCGCCCGGCTGCCCAAGCTGTTCCGCAGGGCCTTCAACGTGGATTTCGACGTGCTGCCCCCCGAGGACGGGGCGGGAAAGCGGTCTTTTCTCATCACCGACCCGGACAAGCTCCGGGCCATTTTCACCGCCTTCGGCTACGACCCGGACCGGGCGGTGTCCCACCACATCAACCTCGCGGTAGTGGAGCAGGAGTGTGACCGGGTGTCCTTCCTGCGGGGAGCGTTTCTCGCCGGCGGCAGCGTCACGGACCCCCGCCGCAGCTACCACCTGGAACTGGCCACCGGCCACGAAAGCGTGTGCCGGGAGAGCCACGCCCTTCTCCTGGAGATGGGCTTCGAGCCCCGGGACGCGGTGCGGGGCCGGACATGGATCACGTATTTTAAGCGCAGCGGGGTCATCGAGGACTTTCTGGTGACTCTTGGGGCCAGCGTCTCCGCCATGGGCATCATGGAGGCCAAGGCGGAAAAGCACATGGCCAACGCCATGAACCGGCTCACCAACTGCGACATGGCCAACGCCGACAAGATCACCGACGCGGCGGCGGAGCAGCTGGCCGCCATCCGGGCCATCGAGGCGGGACCGGGGCTGGACGCCCTGCCCCCGGCGCTGCAGGAGACGGCGCTGCTGCGCATTGCGAACCCCTCCTGCTCCCTGTCGGACCTGGCCCAGCTGGCCTATCCAACCGTGACGAAAAGCTGCATGAACCACCGGCTGAGAAAGCTCCTGGAGCTTGCCCGCGCCGTCAATGAGGAGAAGATATGAGCTTCGTACACCTTCATGTCCACAGTGAGTACAGCCTCCTGGACGGGGCCTGCCGCATCGATGAGATGGCGGTCCGGGCCAAGGAGATGGGCCAGGACGCCCTGGCCGTCACCGACCACGGGGTCATGTACGGCGTGGTGGACTTTTACCGCGCCTGCCGGAAGGCGGACGTGAAGCCCATCATCGGCTGCGAGGTGTACGTGGCGCCCCGGGGCCGGACGGACAAGGAGTACGGCGTGGACAACAACTACTCCCACCTCATCCTCCTGTGCCGGAACGAGACGGGCTACCATAACCTCTGCAAGCTGGTGAGCGAGGGGTTCGTGAACGGCTTTTATATTCGCCCCCGGATAGACTGGGACCTTCTGCATGAACACGCCGAGGGGCTCATCTGCCTGTCGGCCTGTCTCGCCGGGGACATCCCCCAGAAGATCGTGAACGGCCAGTACGAGGCGGCCAAGGCCCGGGCCCTGGAGCTGCGGGACCTGTTCGGCGAGGACGGGTTTTACCTGGAACTGCAGGACCACGGCATCCCGGAGGAGCGCCGGGCCGCCCAGGGCCTTATCCGCATCCATGAGGAGACGGGCATCCCCATGGTGGTCACCAACGACGCCCACTACCTGAAAAAGACGGACGCCCCCATCCAGGACGTGCTCATGTGCATCCAGACGGGCAAGACCGTGGACGACCCGGACCGGATGAAGTTCACCGGCCAGGAGATGTACCTCAAATCCGAGGAGGAGATGCGTTCCCTGTTCCCGGACTTCCCCGAGGCGTACGACAACACCGTGAAGGTGGCGGAGCTGTGCAGCTTCGACTTTGAGTTCGGCAACTACCACCTGCCCCGGTTCCAACTCCCCGCCGGGGAGACGGACAGCTTCGAGTACCTGAAAAAGCTGTGCTACCAGGGTCTGGCGGAGCGGTACCCCGATTACGGGGAGGAGCACACCAAACAGCTGGACTACGAGCTGGGCGTGATCCGCCAGATGGGGTTCGTGGACTACTTCCTCATCGTCTGGGACTTCATCGCCTTCGCCAAGGGCCGGGACATCCCCGTGGGCCCGGGCCGCGGTTCCGCCGCCGGGTCCGTGGTGAGTTACACCCTGCACATCACCGACGTGGACCCCATCAAATATAAACTCTTCTTCGAGCGGTTTCTGAACCCGGAGCGGGTGACCATGCCGGATATCGACATGGACTTCTGTGTCCGCCGCCGGGGCGAAGTGATAGACTACGTGACGGAGAAGTACGGCGCGGACCACGTGGCCCAGATTGTCACCTTCGGCACCATGGCGGCCCGGGCCGCCATCCGGGACGTGGGCCGGGTGCTGAACGTGGGTTACGCCGAGACGGACGCGGTGGCGAAAAACGTGCCCTGGGCCCTGGGCATGACATTGAACGAGGCCCTGCGGCTGTCGAAGCCCCTCAAGGAGATGTACGACTCCGATGAGCGGATCAAAAACCTCATCGACACCGCCCGGGCGCTGGAGGGCATGCCCCGCCATGCCTCCACCCACGCCGCCGGCGTGGTCATCTCGGCCAAGCCCCTCACCAACTATGTACCTTTGGCCCGGAACGACGAGTCCATCGTCTGCCAGTTCGACATGGTGACGCTGGAACAGCTGGGCCTTCTGAAAATGGACTTTCTGGGCCTCAGGAACCTGACGGTCCTGAAGGACGCGGAAACGCTGGTGCGCCGTGCGCAGCCGGACTTCCGGGCGGACCAGCTTCCCGAGGACGATCCGGAGACCTTCCGCATGCTCTCCGAGGGCCATACCAGCGGGGTGTTCCAGCTGGAGTCCGCGGGTATGACCGGCGTGTGTACGGGCCTGAAACCCCGGTCCATCGAGGACATTACCGCCGTGATAGCCCTGTACCGGCCGGGCCCTATGGAGTCCATCCCCCGGTTTTTGGAGTGCGCCTCCCACCCGGAGCGGGTGACCTATAAGCACGAGCTGCTGCGGCCCATCCTGGACGTGACTTACGGGTGCATCGTCTACCAGGAGCAGGTCATCAGCATTTTCCAGCGCCTGGCGGGGTTCTCCCTGGGCCAGGCGGACATGATCCGCCGGGCCATGTCCAAGAAAAAACACGACGTCATCGACGCCGAGCGGAAGGCCTTCGTCTACGGCGACCCGGCCCGGGGCATCCCCGGGTGTCTCGCGAGCGGCGTTTCCGAGGACATCGCCAACAGCATTTACGACGAGATACTGGATTTCGCCTCCTACGCCTTCAACAAGGCCCACGCGGTGTGCTACGCCGTGGTGGCCTACCGGACCGCCTGGATGAAGCGCCACTGGCCCCGGGAGTACATGGCCGCGCTCCTCACCAGCGTGCTGGACATGCCCGGGAAGGTGGCGGAGTATATCGCCGAGTGCAAGGCCATGGGCATCGACCTGCTGCCCCCGGACGTGAACGAGTCCGACGCGGACTTCACCGTGGCGGGGCGCAACATCCGCTTCGGCCTGGCCGCCGTGAAGGGCGTGGGCCGGGGATTCGTGAACGAACTCATGGCGGAGCGGGAGGCCTCCGGCCCCTTCACCGCCTTTGACGAGTTCTGCCGCCGGCTCTACGGCAAGGAGCTGAACCGCCGGCCGGTGGAGAGCCTCATCCGGGCCGGGGCATTTGACTCCATGGGCTACAAGCGCAAGGTCCTCCTGCAGGTGCTGGACAAGGTCCTGGAGGGGGTGAACTCCGCCGGGCGGAAGAACGTGGAGGGCCAGTTCGACCTGTTCTCCATGGATATGGATGGGGGCGAGCCCGCCTCCACATTGGAGCTGCCCGACGTGGAGGAGTTCACGGACCGGGAGAAGATGGAGATGGAGAAGCAGACCACGGGCCTGTACCTCACCGGCCACCCCATGGACGGCTACCGGGGCACCGCCCGGAAGCTGGGGGCCGCCTCTATCGGCGCCATCATGGAGGACTTCACCGGCGAGGAGGGTCCCAGCCGGTTCCACGATGGACAGTACGTGATCCTGGCGGGAGTGGTGTCCGCCGCCAGGACCCGGACCACAAAGAACAATACCTTGATGAGCTATGTGACGCTGGAGGATGACTCCGGTTCCATGGAGCTTTTGGCCTTCCAGCGGGCGCTGGACCAGGGCGGGGCGTACCTCCGTGAAAACGCGGCGGTGTGCTGCGCCGGGCGCATCTCCGTCCGGGACGAGAAGGACCCCCAGCTCATGCTGGACGCGGCCTACCCTTTGGACGGCCTGGAGGACAACGCCATCGCCGCCATCAAAAACGCCGCCCGGGACGGAGGCTACGCCGGACGGCGGACGCCGGCCCCGGTGCCCGCGCCTGTCACGCCCATGAGCGGGGGCGGGCAGACCCTCTGGGCAAAGGTGCCAAGCCGGAGCCATCCGGCCTTCCACCACATCGAGCTGGTGCTCAATATGTTCCCCGGCACGGAAAGCATGGTGGTGTACTTCGAGGACACGAAAAAGCGCATGGGCGCCCGGTGCCTCATCCATCCGGCCCTGGTGGAGGAGCTGAAGGAGACATTGGGCGAGTCCAACGTAGTGGTCAAGTAAGAAGGAGAGATACAGCCATACAGGATACGACGGTAAAAAAGGAACGGGCCGCGTTGGCGGGCCTCGCGGCGGCCAGCATGGACCAGGCGGAGCGCAGCGACGACGTGTCCATGGACGAGCTGTGGCGGCTCGCCGAGACGGCGGGGGCCGAGCCCGTGGGCGCGGTGCTCCAGACCAGGGACAAGCCGAACCCCCACAGCTTTCTGGGAATGGGCAAGGTCCAGGAATTGAAGGACCTGGTGGAGAACGAGGGCTGCGACCTTGTGATGTTCGACAACGACCTGACGCCCTCCCAGGCACGGGTGCTGGAGGAGGCTTTGGGGGTCCGGGTGCTGGACAGGACCGGGCTCATTTTGGACATCTTCGCCCAGCGGGCCCATACAAGAGAGGGCAAGCTGCAGGTGGAGCTTGCCCAGTACCGGTATCTGCTGCCCCGGCTCACGGGCATGTGGACACACTTAAAGCGCCAGGCGGGCACATCCGCCCCCATCGGCACCCGGGGCCCCGGCGAGACACAGCTGGAGACGGACCGGCGGCACATCCGCCGGCGCATCCAGAAGCTTTCCGAGGAATTGGAGCAGGTGCGCCGGGTCCGGGGCACCCAGCGGCGGCAGCGGGAGCGAAACGCCGTGCCCGTGGTGGCCCTGGTGGGCTACACCAACGCGGGCAAGAGCACGCTTTTGAATACCCTCACCGGGGACAGCATCCAGACCGGGGACAGGCTCTTCGACACCCTGGACACCACTACCCGGCGGCTGGACCTGGCCGAGGGGGGACAGGCTCTTCTCAGCGACACGGTGGGCTTCATCCGAAAGCTGCCCACGGAGCTGGTGGACGCCTTCAAGGCCACGCTGGAGGAGCTGACCTACGCCGACCTTCTCCTGCACGTCATCGACATCTCCAACCCAGACTGGGAGACCCAGGCCCGGGTGGTGGACGACCTGATCGTCCGCCTGGGGGCGGGGCAGACCCCCTGCCTGCGGGTATATAATAAATGTGACGCCTACTTCGGGCGCCTGCCCTCCGGCGAGGACGAGATATGCGTCTGCGCCCGGACGGGGGAGGGTACCGCCGCGCTGCTGTACGCCGTTGGCCGGAAGCTGAGCGGGGACCTGACAAGAGTGGAGCTGCGGGTGCCCTACGATCAGAGCGGGCTGGTGGAACGGCTGCGCCGGGAGGCGAACGTCCTGGACGTGCGGTACACGGACGAGGGCGCGGAGGTGCTGGCCGTGGTGCGGCCGGCGCTGCGGGACGCGGTACGCCCCTATGAGGTGGAGCGCCATGGGTGAGCGGATGCGCCTTCGGGGCTATGGCACCGGGGAGTACGAGGAAAAGCGCTCCCGGTTCATCGGGGAGGCGTTCCCTGTGGCCGATGAGAACGAGGCCAAAGAATATCTGGCCCAGGTAAAGAAAAAATACCCCGATGCCCGGCACCACTGCTGGGCCTGGGTGATGCCCGACGGGGCGACCCGCTGGTCCGACGACGGGGAGCCGGGCGGCACCGCGGGCGGGCCCATGGCGGCGGTGCTGAAGGGGGCGGACCTGTACGGCGCGCTGTGCGTGGTGACCCGGTACTTCGGGGGCACCCTGCTGGGCAGCGGCGGCCTGGTCCGGGCCTATTCCAGGGCGGCCAGCCTGGCCCTGGCGGACGCGGGGACCGAGCCTGACCCGGAGACGGCGGAGCTCACCGTGGCCTGCCCCTGGGACAGCGTGGACCGGGTCCACCGGCTGATCCGGGAGTACGAGGGGGCGCTTCTGGAGAGCGACTATGAGTCCGACCCGGACCGGGCAAAGCTCACCGTGCGGCTCCTGGCGGATAAGACGGAGGATTTCTCCCGGTGGGTGACGGATGCTACCAATGGACGAGCGGCGGCAACGCCGTCAGAACGATAAGAAAAGGCTTGGGATTTCGTAAAAGTCAGGTTTGATTCCGAAAACGTCAGGGCCGGCGCGTTGAAGACGCCGGCCCTGACGTGTTAAAATTTCATTCAGAAGGAATTTTATTTCGTGTTGGCCCATTTGCCCCGGTGAAACGTATAAAGAGACGGAACAAAAAGTGGGGAAACGACGCATGTGCGTTTCAAATACATTTTCAGAAGGAGACACACCATGAACGAGAAAATGCTGAAAGAGCTCCTGGGGGGGTAAAGACTCCTGAAGAAGTGGTCGCCATCGCGAAGGAGCACGGCAAAGAGTTGACCCTGGAGCAGGCGCAGGCCCTGTTGGACCGGGTGAAGAACTCCGTGGCCGGCGAACTGTCCGACGACGCGGTAGAGGCCGTCGCCGGGGGCAGATATTTCAATGAATGGTTTGCCGAAGACGTGTTGGGAATCCGATGACTGGGAAATAACTCCAAACTATGACAAGGGGTTGCCACTCCCGTGACAGCCCCTTGTCATATGATATGCCCCCCTGTGTAAGGGGAGGTGGGCGGCGATAGCCGCTCGGAGGGGTTGTAAAACGACAATCCCTCAGTCACCGCCTGGCGGCGGCGACAGCCCCCTTTACACAAGGGGGCCTTCCAAGCAGAGCTCTCCCGACTGGGAGAGCATCATTATGTCTCCCGGTAATAGAAATTGATGGTCAGCCGGTCCCAGTCGTCCAGGGCCAGGGCCAGCCCCGCGCAGTAAAACCGAGGGCGGGCGTCGTCCCAGCGCATCAGTTCTTCGAGCTGCCGGAGCAGCCGGGGGTTCTGTTCCTGCCCGAACGCCTCCGCCAGACCCTGATAGAGGAATACCGGGTCGGTGATGTAAATTTTATCTTTCCGCTCCCCGGTGAGCCAGTAGTCCGTCCCCGCCATGAACACGTGCCCGCCGCAGCGGCCGAGCACGTCCCGGACCAGGGGGCAGAGGCGCTGGAAGCCGGGTATGCCGCTTTGCTCCAGACAGGACAGATAGAAGTCGTCAGGGAAATGGCCCCGCCGGGAGGAGAGGTCCTTCTGCATCCAGCAGAGATAGTGGCATTTCAGGGCGGTGACCTGGCCGGCCTGGTCGATGAAGCCCAGAAAGTGCATGGCGGCCAGACGGAATTCCTCCTCACTGTATACCCGCATAGCGGCCAGCTTTCTGATTTCGTCCTCCCGCTGGGAGAACACGCCGACGTGTTCCTTCAGCCAGGCAAAAAGGGCCTCCATATTCTCGTCAGTGCGGTTTTTCAGGCCGATGTCGTAGCGGTACCGCCGACAGCCGCCCGTGTCCTCCGCCAGGGTGAGAAAGTTTATCATATCCCGCTCCCGCAGAAGGTCAATGAGGGAAGATTGCCGTCCCTCGCTGCGGGCGCTGGTATAGTCATTTTTGTAGTATATCTTGAACAGCGGTTCTTCTCCGCCGATATTGACGCCCAGATAATCCACCCGCTTTTGGGCATAGTCCTCACTGTGTTGTGCCACGAATCCATCTAGTTTCTCATGCCAGTCCGCCATGAGAGCACCGCCTTTCCATAGAGCTTATTCTACTTTAAAGTTCGCCGCCCCGTCTGTCAACCGGGCGGGGGCGGACATCGCGTAAAAGTCAGGTTTGATTCCGAAAACGTCATAAAAAATTTTTTCAAACAAAAAAGGGAAAAAACAAAAATGCGGCGTATAGAGGTATTGCAAAGTGATTTTGCGATACCTTTTTTACATATGGGGTAAACGAATATGTCGGATACGCCCACCTTTCGCCAGATACGTCAGCAGCAGGAAGAGCTCATCATCGGACCCTACGGGACCCTGTCGGTAAACAGCAAGGGCCGGCCCGTGCCGGAGCCGGAGGACGAGGTGCGCACCTGCTTCCAGCGGGATGTGGACCGGGTGACCCACTCCAAGGCCTTCCGCCGCCTGCGCCACAAGACCCAGGTGTTCCTGCGGCCCGAGGGGGACCACTACCGCACCCGCCTGACCCACACCTTGGAGGTGGCCCGCATCGCCCGGACTATCGCCCGGGCGCTGGCGCTGAACGAGGACCTGACGGAGGCGATAGCCCTGGGCCACGACCTGGGCCATACCCCCTTCGGCCACGCCGGGGAGCGGGCCCTGCGGGACATCACCGGGGGCTTCCACCACTATGAGCAGAGCCTTCGGGTGGTGGACAAGCTGGAGAAGGACGGCAAGGGCCTGAACCTGTGTCAGGAGACCCGCATGGGCATTTTGAACCACACCACCGGCAGGCCCAGGGACACCCTGGAGGCGGATGTGGTGCGCCTCGCCGACCACATCGCCTACCTCAATCACGATCTGGACGACGCGGAGCGGGCGGGCATCGTCCAGGCCACGGACGTGCCCCTTCTCATACGAACGAAGATCGGCACCCGCAACTCCCGGCGCATCAACGCCATGGTCACGGATATGATTCGGTCCAGCGGGGAGGGCGTCGTGCGGTTTTCCGACGAGATGGAGAAGGTCTACACCGCCTTCGAGGAGTTTATGTACCAGGCGGTATACCACAACCCCACCGCCAAGGGGGAGGAGTCCAAGGTCAAGGGCATCCTGGCCCCCATCATGGAGTATTACGGCAAGCATCCGGACAAGCTCCCCCCGGAGTTCCGGGCCATCGCGGACGGGGAGGGCGTGGCCGTGGCCGTGACGGACTACGTCTCCGGCATGACCGACAGCTTTGCCATCTACGCCTTTGAGAATCTCTTCATCCCGGCCAGCTGGTCGGTGAAGTAAGTATAAACAGGCCAAGAGCCCAGTGAAGGGGGGAACCCGTCCATGGCATTTTCCGAGGAATTCATCGAGGAACTGCGCCAGCGCTGCGACATCGTGGACGTGGTCAGCTCCTACGTGGCGCTCACCAAGCGCAGCGGCGCGAACCTGTTCGGCCTGTGCCCCTTTCACGGGGAGAAGACCCCCTCCTTCGCCGTCAACGGCGAAAAGCAGATCTACCACTGCTTCGGCTGCGGCAAGGGCGGCAGCGTCATCGGCTTCATCATGGAGATCGAGAACCTGGACTACCCGGACGCGGTGCGGTTTCTCGCCAGGCGGGCGGGTATGGAGGTGCCCGAGGACGCCCCGGACCCCCGCCGGAACCGGCGGGAGCGGATGCTGGCCCTGAACCGGGAGGCGGCGCGGTATTTCCACGCCCAGCTCATGGGCCCCGCCGGCGGGCCGGGACAGGCCTACGTGCAGAAGCGGGGCATCAGCAAAAAGACGGTCATCCGCTTCGGCCTGGGGCTGGCCCCCGACAGCTGGCAGAACCTCACCGACGCCATGACCGCCAAGGGCTTCACCCGGCAGGAGCTGGTGGACGCGGGTCTTTGCCGGGTGGGGAAGAGCGGCGGCCTTTACGACTATTTTCGCAATCGGCTCATGTTTCCCGTCATCGACGTGCGGGGCAGCGTCATAGGCTTTTCGGGGCGCATTTTGGGGGACGGGGAGCCCAAGTACCTGAACAGCCCCGACACCCTGGTCTACAGCAAGAGCCGGAGCCTATTCGCCCTGAATCTGGCTAAAAAGTCCAAAAGCGGATATATTCTTCTCGCGGAGGGAAATATAGACGTTGTCAGCCTCCATCAGGCCGGGTTCGACAGCGCGGTGGCCAGTCTGGGCACCTCCCTCACGGCGGACCAGGCCCGGCTGATATCCAATTACACCCAGAAGGTGGTCATCGCCTACGACGCGGACGCCGCCGGCCAGAAGGCCGCCCAGCGGGCCATCGGCATCCTCCAGCCCCTGGACCTGAAGATCCACGTGGTGAAGATACCGGGGGCCAAGGACCCGGACGAGTTCGTTCAGGCCAACGGCCCCGACAAGTTCCGCCAGCTCATCGAGCGCAGCGGCAACCAGATGGAGTACCGCCTGGAGGAGACGGCGGCCCAGTTCGACCTCACTGCCGACGATGGGCGGCTGAACTACCTGCGGGCCGCGGCCAGGCTCATCGCCTCCCTGCCCGGGAGCGTGGAGCGGGAGATATACGGCATGCGGGCGGCGGAAAAGGCCAACGTGTCCAAGGACGCCTTCCTGCTGGAGGTGGAGAAGGTCCGGCGGCAGAACGCCGCCGCGGCCCGGAAAAAGCGGGAGCGGGAGGCCGCCGCGCCTTTGCGCGCCGCCCAGCCCGCGGAGCGGAGCCTTCGGTACACGGACGTACCAAGCGCCGTGGCGGAGGAGGGTGTGCTGAACCTGCTTTGCCGATTCCCGGAGCAGTTCCGGGACCTGCCGCTTACAAAGGAGGACTTCACGTCCCCGGCCCTGGGCGGGCTCTACGAGGCCGTGGCGGCCCGGGCCCGTCAGGGCGAGCACGTGACCATGGCGTCCCTGGAGCAGCAGTTCTCCCCGGAGGAGACGGCCCTGCTGGCGGGCATATTGCAGCGGGACGAGATCACCGCCGCGGCCGCGGATAAGGCCATGGCGGACTACATAAACAAAATACGCGCCCAGAGAGACAAGACCACCGCCGGCGACGACCTGCGGGGGTACGCGGAAAAGCTGAAACAAACGAAAGGGTATGGTTCATAAGGATGGCTGCACAGAAAAAGAGACCCACTGAGGAGACCCCGGCGCCTGTGGAGGAGATCGCTCCCGTGACGGAGGAGACCACCCCCGCTGAGGCGGCTGCCCCCGTCGAGGAGGCCGCGCCCGCGGAGAAGAAGCCGGCGAAGAAACGGACGAAGAAGACCGCCCCGGCGGAGGCCCCCGCAGAAACCGCCGAAGGGGAGGCGGCCGCCGCGCCCGCGGAGCAGCCCAAGGAGAAGACCAACGAAGAGAAGATCGCCGAACTCATCGAAAAGGGCAAGAAGGCGGGCAAGCTCACCAGCAAGGAGCTTTCCGACGTGCTGGACAACATGGGCCTGACCCCCGACGAGGTGGACGCCGTCTACGACCAGCTGGAGGACCTGGGCATCGACACCGCCGGGGACGAGTTCCTGCCGCCTCTGGAGGACGACGCCCTGCCGGAGCTGGAGGAGCTGGAGGAGCTGGCCGACCTGGAGATCAGCGAGGTCACCGAGGAGGAGATCGTGGACACGGACGCTGTGGCCGAGAGCTTCTCCACCGACGATCCTGTGCGCATGTACCTCAAGGAGATCGGCAAGGTGCCCCTGCTGACCCCGGAGGAGGAGGTGGCCCTGGCCGCCCGCATGGCCGAGGGGGACGAGGAGGCCAAGCGCCGCATGGCCGAGGCCAACCTGCGGCTGGTGGTGTCCATCGCCAAACGCTATGTGGGCCGGGGCATGCTGTTCCTGGACCTTATCCAGGAGGGTAACCTGGGCCTTATCAAGGCCGTGGAGAAGTTCGACTACACCAAGGGCTACAAGTTCTCCACCTACGCCACCTGGTGGATACGCCAGGCCATCACCCGCGCCATTGCCGACCAGGCCCGGACCATCCGCATCCCGGTGCACATGGTGGAGACCATCAATAAGGTCATACGCGTGTCCCGGCAGCTGCTCCAGGAGCTGGGCCACGACCCCTCCGCCGAGGAGATCGCCGAGGAGATGAACATCCCCGCCGAAAAGGTCCGGGAGATTCTGAAGATCGCCCAGGAGCCGGTGAGCCTGGAGACGCCCATCGGCGAGGAGGAGGACTCCCACCTGGGGGACTTCATCGAGGACGAAGGGGCCTCCGAACCCTCCGAGGCCGCCAGCTTCACCCTCCTGAAGGAGCAGCTCATGAGCGTGCTGGACACCCTGACCCCCCGGGAGAAGAAGGTGCTGGAGCTACGCTTCGGCATCCTGGACGGCCGTACCCGCACCTTGGAGGAGGTGGGCAAGGAGTTCCAGGTCACCCGTGAGCGCATCCGCCAGATCGAGGCCAAGGCCCTGCGCAAGCTGCGCCACCCCTCCCGGTCCAAGAAACTGCGGGACTTCCTCAATTGATGCAAGAACTCCTGAGACATTGCGTCTCAGGAGTTTTTACTTTTCTGGTGAATTATAGTATCAAGTGCAACAGGAGGGAAAAATAAAGAAGTTCATACAAATCTCGTGTAGAATGGAAGTGACCAAACCAACAAGCTACAGAGGAGAAATGTATGAACTACCAACATCTTAGCATAGAAGAGCGCAGTTGTATACGAAAATATTACGTGGATGGGCTCAGTTACAGAGAGATCGCCCGACTCATAGGGCGAAATGTGAGCACCGTGTCCCGGGAACTGCGGCGGAACTGTACCCATATGTACGACGTTCCCACGTACTACCCTCATACCGCCCAAAAGAAGTATCTGCTGCGCCGCTCATACTGTCACCGGGGGATGTACCACTCGCAGGAGGTCCTTGACTACATAAACGAGAAGCTTCTGGCGACATGGTCGCCGGAGCAAATCGCATGTACGCCCTGTGAACTGCCCATGCCCAGCTGGAGGACCATCTACCGCTGGATATACGAGAAGTACCTGGTGAACGGGAACCTGAAAGTGCTGCGGCGGAAGGGAAAGAGCCATGGAAAGGTGGAGACGCGAGGAAAATACAACAAGGGCAAGTCCATACGAAAACGGGACAAGAGCATATACAGCCGTGCCGAGGCAGGACACTGGGAAGCGGACACGGTAGTGAGCGGTCTGGGCAAAAGTAAGGCATGCTTCGCCACACTGGCAGAGAGAAAGACCCGTTATTACATCGCCATGAAGATACCGGACCGGCGGGCGGAGACCATGGAGAACGCGCTGGTGGGCATGCTGTCTCAGTTCCCTTCTTCTCTGGTCAAGACCATTACCTGTGACAGAGGCTCGGAGTTCGCCAATTGGAGCAACATTGAGGAACGCCTTCACTGTGACGTCTACTTTGCGGACCCATATTGTGCATGGCAGAAGGGAACGAATGAGAACACCAACGGCCTTCTTCGGGAGTTCTATCCCAAGGGAAAGAATCTCTCGCGCGTTAGTCCTGCCACCCTAAAACGAAACCTGGCGCTTCTCAACGCCAGGCCTCGTAAGGTTCTTAACTTCCGTTCTCCCGCTGATCTGTGGGATCTTGAACTCTCTTACTGTTGCACTTAGTTTGACAATCCACTTTTCTATTTCTTTCTGCGGGGGTCCCGTTCGGCGATATAGTCGCAGCTCACGCCGTAAAAATCAGCCAGCCGGATGATGAAAGAAAAGGGCGGCTCCCGCTTGCCCTGCTCATAGTTGGTGTAGGTGGTCTTGTGCATGCCCAGCTTTTCCGCCAGCTTCACCTGGGTCAGGTCGGCGTCTTCCCGCAAGTCCCGTATCCTTCTGTAATACAGACGCCATCCCTCCCCTTGTATTGATGGCGTTATTATGCCTCATTACAACGAATGATGTTGACAAAATACATCAAACGATGTATTATTATGCCTTGAATACAACACTTGGTGTACGGAGGAGAATAGGATGACAGACTACGAGAGGATGTATCATCTGCTGTTCAATGCCATCACAGACGCGCTGGAGGAGCTGGGGTCGGATGCGCCGGATGCGGCCGCTGACATTCTCCGACAGGCGCAATGCGATGCGGAGGAAATGTATATCAAGTCAGAAGAATAAATGCTCCCCGGGACGGCGGTCCCGGGGAGTTGCGTTTTGCCGAATGGTGTGATATTCTGTCCCTGGTGCTTCGGCACCAGGGCGCTGAACAACGGCGGGCGGTTAGTCACACTCCCCGAAAGGGGGTGAGGCGTATGCCTATTACGTTGACGTTACATATCGGAAGATATACGATAACGCTGACCGTAAAAAGGACGAACCGCCACCCTGGCCGGTGACGGTTCTCCAAAAGAACTTTAACTAGCAGGGGCTAACCGCTTGTCACAGCGCCCTTTTTGTATGCCTATTATAGACCGCGCAGGGACTGTATGTCAAGTCCGGCGCGGCATTTTGTTTTACCCTCCCGGAATATGAACAAATTACAAATTATAAGGAAGGGGCCCTTGACATATACTGAAAGACGTGGTAAATTAGCACTCGGATAGAAAGAGTGCTAGCAGCACAGAGCCGGGAATGCCAGGAGGCGGACATGGAACTGAGCGAGCGGAAAAAGAGGATACTGACCGCCGTCGTGGAGGGCTACATCGCCACGGCGGAGCCGGTGGGGTCCAAGGCGCTGGCCCAGACCATCGGCTGCTCCTCCGCCACTATCCGCAACGAGATGAGCGAACTGACCGCCATGGGCTATCTGGAGCAGCCCCACACCAGCGCGGGGCGGGTGCCCTCCCCGGCGGGCTACCGGCTGTACGTCAACGAGCTCATGGAGAAGCAGAAGCTCTCCGAGGCGGAGACCGCCGCCATCAACGAGAAGCTGGCCCGAAAGGACGAGCAGATCGAAAAGCTCATGGCGGAGGTGGGCCAGCTGACCAGCTCCATGACCCAGTACCCGGCCTACGCCCTGACCATGAAGCCGCCGGTGGCGGTGAAGCGCTTCGACTTCATCTACGTGGACGCCAACACCTTTATCGTGGTGGCCCTTCTGACGGACAACACGGTGAAGAACAAGCTGATCCACCTGCCTTTCTCCGTCCACCAGGAGCAGATCACCACCCTCTCCAGCCTCTTCAACGCCAACTTCACCGGCGTGACGGACCGGGAGATCACCGACTCCATCATCCGCTCCACGGAGCGGGCCGCCGGCGACACCTACGGCCTGGTGGCCGTGGTGGCCAGCTTCACCATGGAGTGCCTGGCGGCGGCGCGGACCGCGCCTTTGCGGGTGGCCGGCCAGTCCAGGCTCCTGGACCAGCCGGAGTTCCGGGACCCTGACAAGGCCCACGCCCTTATGAGCTTCATCTCAGACGGCAGCCACCTGATGGACGACCTGCCCCCGGCGGGCATGGGCACGGACGGCGTGCGGGTGACCATTGGGCCGGAGAACATGGCGGAAGAGCTCAAAGACTCCAGCGTGGTCATGGCCTCCTACGACGCCGGGGACGGTATGCGGGGCTACATCGGCGTGGTGGGGCCCACCAGAATGGACTACTCCGGCGTGGCCGCCAAGCTGAGCTACATCGCCGCCGGCCTGAGCCGGATGCTGGCGGGGACGGACGCCCCCAGGGGGCTGGACAACAAATTGGTATTGAAGGAAAGTGGTCATTATGAGCAAGAAGGAAGAGAAAAAGAATAACGCCCAGAAGCCTGGGGAGCCGAAGAAGGAAGAGGCCGAAAAGGCCGCGGAAAAGGCCCCTGAGACGGCAGCTCCTGCTGAAGAGACCAAGTCGGAGCCCAGCGAGACCGACAAGCTGAAGGCCAGCCTGGCCGAGACCAACGACAAGTACCTTCGTATGCTGGCGGAGTATGACAACTACCGCCGCCGCAGCGCCAAGGAGCGGGAGAGCATCTACGCCGACGTCCGGGCGGACACGGTGAAGAAGTTCCTGCCGGTGTACGACAACCTGGCCCGCGCCATCCAGCACGAGACGGACGAGGAGACCCGCAAGGGCGTGGAGGGCATCTTCAATCAGCTCAGGTCCATCCTGGAGGGACTGGGAGTAAAGGAGATCGAGACCGTGGGCAAGAAGTTCGACGCCAATCTCCACGACGCGCTGCTACACATCCAGGATGACAAGTACGGCGAGGGCGAGATCGTCCTGGAGCTGGAAAAGGGCTTCATGCTGGGCGACAAGGTGATCCGCTTCGCCAAGGTCCAGGTAGCCAATTAAAGCGCATACCCGTCCCGGAAGGGACTTCAGGATAAAAATAATTTACGACTTATAATACAGGAGGAATATTGAAATGGGAAAGATCATCGGTATCGACCTGGGTACTACCAATAGCTGCGTGGCCGTCATGGAGGGCGGCGAGGCGGCCGTTATCACCAACGCCGAGGGCGCGCGCACCACGCCTTCCGTGGTGGCCTTCTCCAAGGACGGGGAGCGCATCGTGGGCCAGATGGCCAAGCGCCAGGCCGTCCTGAACCCCGACAGGACCATCTCCTCCATCAAGCGTGAGATGGGCTCCGCCTATCGTGTGACCGTGGACGGCAAGAGCTACTCCCCTCAGGAGATCAGCGCCATGATCCTGTCCAAGCTGAAGAAGGACGCGGAGGCGTATCTGGGCACCACCGTCACCGAGGCGGTCATCACCGTGCCCGCTTACTTCACCGACTCCCAGCGCCAGGCCACCAAGGACGCAGGCAAGATCGCGGGCCTGGAGGTCAAGCGCATCATCAACGAGCCCACCGCCGCGGCCCTGGCCTACGGCCTGGACAAGGAGACCGACCAGAAGATCATGGTGTACGACCTGGGCGGCGGCACCTTCGACGTGTCCGTGCTGGAGATCGGCGACGGCGTCATCGAGGTGCTGGCCACCGCGGGCAACAACCGCCTGGGCGGCGACGACTTCGACGAGGCCGTCACCAAGTGGCTGGTGGATGAGTTCCGCCGCTCCGACGGCGTGGACCTGACCACCGACAGCTCCGCCATGCAGCGCGTCCGCGAGGCCGCCGAGAAGGCCAAGTGCGACCTGTCCGGCATGACCACCGCGGAGATCAACCTGCCCTATATCACCGCCGACGCCACCGGCCCCAAGCACATGAACATCACCCTGACCCGGGCCAAGTTCAACGAGCTGACCGCCCATCTGGTGGAGAAGACCGTGGGCCCCGTGCAGCAGGCGCTGTCCGACGCCGGCCTCTCCGCGGGCCAGCTCTCCAAGGTCCTGCTGGTGGGCGGCTCCACCCGTATCCCCGCCGTGCAGGAGAAGGTCAAGGCCCTCACCGGCAAGGAGCCCTTCAAGGGCATCAACCCCGACGAGTGCGTGGCCGTGGGCGCCGCCATCCAGGGCGGCGTGCTGGGCGGCGACGTGGAGGGCATCCTCCTGCTGGACGTGACGCCTCTGAGCCTGGGCATCGAGACCCTGGGCGGCGTGTGCACCAAGCTCATCGAGCGCAACACCACCATCCCCACCCGCAAGAGCCAGATCTTCTCCACCGCGGCTGACAACCAGACCAGCGTGGAGGTGAACGTGCTCCAGGGCGAGCGGGAGCTGGCGGCCTATAACAAGAGCCTGGGCCGGTTCCATCTGGACGGCATCGCGCCGGCCCGCCGGGGTGTGCCTCAGATCGAGGTCACCTTTGACATCGACGCCAACGGCATCGTGAACGTGTCCGCCAAGGACCTGGGTACCGGCAAGGAGCAGCACATCACCATCACCGCCTCCACCAACCTCTCCAAAGACGAGATCGACAAGGCCGTGAAGGACGCCGAGCAGTACGCCGCCGAGGACGCCAAGCGCAAGGAAGAGGTGGACGTGCGCAACGCCGGCGACCAGATGGTCTACCAGACCGAGAAGACCCTCCAGGAGATGGGCGACAAGCTGGACGCCGCCGACAAGGCGGAGGTGGAGAAGAAGCTGGCCGACCTGAAGACGGCTCTGTCCGGCTCCGACAGCGGCATGATCAAGACCGCTACCGACCAGCTCACCCAGGCCTTCTACAAGGTGTCCGAGAAGCTCTACCAGCAGGCGGCCCCCAACCAGGGCGCCGGTCCCAACGCCGGCCCCGGCCCCGACATGGGCGGGAACCCCGGCCAGGGCGGCGACGGCCAGACCTACTACGACGCGGACTACACCGAGGTCGACCCGGACAACAAGTAAGCGATAGACCCAAGGCGTTAAATGCCTCCCTCTGACGAGGGAGGTGGCCGCCGAAGGCGGACGGAGGGAGAGATACTAAGTCTTGTCTCTCCCTCAGTCATCGCCTGGCGGCGCTGACAGCCCCCAGGGGTCCCCAAAAGGCTGTCAGTCTTTTGGGGAGAGGAGATGCCGCCGCCATTCGAGCTTTGCCGCTTTGCGGCAAAGGGAGACCTGGCTGGCGTGCATCGACGACACAAGGGGGCCTAAGAGGTAAGTGATATAAATGGCAGACAAACGGGATTACTATGAGGTCCTGGGGCTCAAAAAGGGCGCCACGGACGAGGAGATCAAAAAAGCATACCGCAAGGCCGCCAAGGAAAACCACCCGGATCTCCATCCGGGAGACAAGGACGCGGAGGCCCGCTTCAAGGAGGCCAACGAGGCCTACGCCGTGCTGTCGGACCCGGAGAAGCGGTCCAAGTACGACCAGTTCGGCTTTGCCGGGGTAGACCCCAACTTTGCCGCCAACGCCGGCGGCTTCACCGGGGACTTCGGGGACCTGGGGGATATCTTCGGGGACATCTTCGGCGGCTTCGGAGGGTTTGGCGGCTTCGGCGGCGCCCGGCAGCAGAACCGCACCGGCCCCCGCCGGGGCGAGAGCCTGCGTGTGCGGCTGACCATCTCCTTTGAGGAGGCGGCCTTCGGCTGCAAGAAGGACATCAACATCACCAAGGTGGACCAGTGCCCGGACTGCAAGGGCACCGGCTGCGCCCCCGGCACCACGCCGGAGATATGCCCCGACTGCCGGGGCAGCGGCACGGTCATGCGCCAGCAGCGCACCCCCTTCGGCATGATGCAGTCCACCGGGCCCTGCCCCAAGTGCGGCGGTTCCGGCCGGATCATCCACTCCCCCTGCTCCAAGTGCCGGGGCGCGGGCTCCATCCGGGCCCAGCGGAAGCTGAACGTGTCCATCCCCGCGGGCATCGACGACGGGGAGACCGTCTCCCTCCGGGGCCAGGGCAACGCCGGGGCCAACGGCGGCCCCGCCGGAGACCTGCTGGTGACGGTGCAGGTGCGGCCCAGTCCCACCTTCCAGCGGGAGGGCACCAACCTCTACACCACCGCCGCCGTCAGCTTCGTCCAGGCGGCTCTGGGCACGGAGATCCAGGTGCCCACCCTGGACGGCCAGGTGAGCCTGAACATACCCGAGGGGACCCAGACCGGCTTGGTGTTCCGCCTGCGGGGCAAGGGCGTGCCCAACGTGCGCACCGGCCTCAAGGGCGACCAGTTCGTGACCGTAGACCTGACCACGCCCAAGAACATGAGCCACCGGCAGAAGGAGCTTCTGCAGGAGTTCGCGGACCTGGCGGGGGAGAAGACGGGCGGCAAGCGGAAAAAGCGGTTTTAAAAACGAACATTCTCTTAATCTTTACCGGGGACATTGAAGTGTCCCCGGTTTTGGTATATAATAACTACGATTATTTACTTATGCGGACTTTCGGAAAAGGAATCCCGATATATGACCTTGAGCGAGATCACATCCCATCTGACGATCATCTTCCCCCTGGCGGTGGCCTTAGGGATATTGCTCTGGTGCTGGCGCTGGGCGGATATCCATCGGAAAAACGCCCCGGTCCCGGCGGCGGGGGAAACGCGTCCCGAGCCAGACCGGTCCATGAAGAAAAAGGACTGGCTGGCGGTGGGCGCGCTGACGGCGGTCTACGCCGTGGTTGCCTTCGTGGGCCTGGGCTCCACCAAGGCGCCCCAGACTTACCTCCACTTCCAGCAGGGCAATACCTACGCCCAGCTGGAGCTGGCCCATCCTCAGGTGATCAGCGGCATCCGCTACTGGTCCGGCCTGTGCACGGCGGACTATGAGCTGCAGCTTTCTATGGACGGGGAGACCTGGACCGACCAGATACAGGCCAACGGCACCTCGGGCATGACCCAGCAGTACACCCAGTTGTTCCGCTGGAACGATGCCATCCTCAACGGGAACCGGGGCGAGTGCCGGTATATCCGCATCGTCTCCGGCGGTGAGGAGTACCTGGGAGAGGTGGCCGTCTACGGCGAGGACGGGCTTTTGATAGACGCGTCGGAGATCACCGCCGCCCCGGGCTGCGAGATGCTTCTGGACGAGCAGGACGTGATCCCCGACGCCTACAGCTATAAAAACGGCACCTATTTCGACGAGATATACTTCCCCCGCACGGCCCTGGAGCACATCCAGGAGCGCTGGCCCTACGAGATCACCCACCCGCCCATGGGAAAGATGATCATCTCCCTGGGCATCCGGCTGTTCGGCATGACGCCCTTCGGCTGGCGGTTCATGGGCACGCTGTTCGGCGTGCTGATGCTGCCGTTT
Source organism: uncultured Oscillospiraceae bacterium (assembly GCA_947581795.1). GTDB lineage: Bacteria > Bacillota > Clostridia > Oscillospirales > Oscillospiraceae > CAJOIG01. Next base: position 8,723 of record CANPVS010000009.1, on the reverse strand, counting down.
TTGTACCTGCTATTGAAGCGCATGTTCGGCTATCTCTCCGTGGCCCTGGCCGGGAGCACGGTGTTCGCCTTCGACTTCATGCACTTTGTCCAGACGCGGCTGGCCACCATCGACTCCTACGGGGTGTTCTTCACCATCCTCATGTACCTCTTTATGTACATGTGGCTCACAGAGCCGCCGGATAAAGAGAAAAAGCGGCTGCTGTGGCTGGGCCTCGCGGGACTCAGTTTCGGCTTCGGCGCGGCCAGCAAGTGGACCGGCGTCTATGCGGGGGCTGGTCTCGGCGTGCTGTGGCTGGCCTACTGGATCAGCCGTTTCGTGAAGGAGAAGAAGGCGGTCAAGTGGGAGTTTCTCCAGAACGTGGGCTGGTGTCTCATCTTCTTCGTGCTGGTTCCCTGCACCGTTTATTATTGCAGCTACTGGGCCTACGGCCCCAGCCAGGGGGCGGACGGACCCTTCCGGTGGTTCTCGCCCCAGTACCTGCAGGTGGTGCTGGACAACCAGACCTATATGTGGGACTACCACTCCGACTTGGTGGCCACCCACCCCTATGCCTCCAAATGGTACCAGTGGCTGTTCGACGTGCGGCCCATCCTGTACTATATGGATAACCCCGGCGCCGGCACCACCATCCGCTTCGGCGCGTTCAATAACCCCATGGTCGCCTGGGGTGGTCTGGCCGCCATGGTGGGCATGGGCTGGCTGGCCGTCCGGGAGCGGGACAAGAACGCCCTGTTCATCCTCGTCGGGTATCTTGCCAATCTGCTGCCCTGGGTGCTGGTGAGCCGGCTCACCTTCGCCTATCACTACTTCCCCTGCGGGGTGTTCCTGGTGCTGGCCATCGGCTACATTTTCGCGGACCTGCGCCGCTGGGACGCCAGCTGGAAGACCTCGGTGGGGGGCTTCACGGCCGTCTCGGTCGTGCTCTTCGGCATGTTCTATCCCGTCCTGGCCGGCACCGAGGTCAGCACGGAGTACTGCCGTATCTTCTTAAGGTGGTTTGCAGACACATGGCCGTTTTAGTGGATTTCCATTGCCATACGAATATATCCCAGGACAGCAGCGCGCCCTACTATGACATGGTCATGGCGGAGTACGCCGCGGGGGTCCGGTACCTTTGCATCACGGACCACTGCGACACGGTGGACTGGCATACGCTGGAGCTCAACCCGGCCTGCCGCACCGTGGCAGAGCGGGAGCGGGAGGCCTATGAGACGGTGAAGGACCGCATCCCCAGGGACCTCCATCTGCGCAAGGGGATGGAGCTGGCCGAGCTCATCTTCCACCCGGAGCTGGCCGAGGAGCTGTCCACCCCGCCAGGGCTGGACTTCATCCTGGGGTCCTATCACATCTCCCGGGAGCACGGGGACTACTATTTCCAGGACTACCGGGACCCGGCCTTCCGCCGGAAGCTCATAGACATCTACCTGCGGGACTTGCAGCGGGTGGCGGACCTGAACTACTTTGACGTGATGGCCCACATCGGCTACTTCCGGCGCTACGCCTCCTGGCAGGGGGTGGACACGGGCCTGACCCTCCGGGAGCACGGGGACAGAGTGGAGCGCCTCCTGAAGACCCTCATCCAAAACGGCAGGGGCATCGAGATCAACTGCTCCGGCATCCGGGACGGGGTGGGCCCCTTCCCCTCGGAGGAGATACTGAAGCTCTATAAGTCCCTGGGCGGCGAGATCGTCACCGTGGGCTCCGACGCCCACAAGCCCCAGGACGCGGCCAAGTGCGTGGACCAGGGCCAGGAGGTCCTGAAGGCGTGCGGCTTTCAGTATTTGACCGTGTTCGCCCAGCGGAAACCGGAATTCATCCCACTTTAAAAGGAGAGCGTTATCATGATCGCTATTGCGTCGGACCACGCGGGCTATGCCCTGAAAGGTATCATCATCGACCATCTGAACGAGCGGGGCGTCCCCGTCCAGGACCTGGGCTGCGGCGGCGAGCCGGTGGACTACCCCCTCTACGCCGATAAGCTCTGCCGGGCCATAGCGGACGGAACTTATGAGCGGGGCATCCTGGTCTGCGGCACGGGCATCGGCATGTCCATCGCCGCCAACAAGATACCCGGCATCCGGGCGGCCCTGTGCGGGGACTGCTTCTCCGCGGAGATGAGCCGCCAGCACAACGACGCCAACGTCCTGTGCCTGGGCGGGCGCGTGGTGGGCTCCGAGCTTGCCAAGCGCATCGTGGACACCTATCTGGACACGGGCTTTTCCAACGGGGAGAGCCACATCCGGCGTATCGGCCAGATACGCGATATGGAGAAATAAATGCCCTACCGTCCCAAGGACATATACAGGGGCCGCCGGAAATTCAAGGTGCCTCTGAACATATTCCTGTTCGTGTTCGCGTTCCTTCTCATCGGGGCCGTGTCGCTGTTCTACTTTTTGCAGCAGTACGCGGTGTACGACGACGAGGGGGCGCATTTGGAGCTGCCCTTCGGCAGGAAAGAGGAAGCCCCCCAGGAGGACCCCGCGGTGGTCCAGCCGGACCCCACCTTTGAGCCGGTGGACGTGCAGGTCATCTGGGAGGACCCGGACTTTGAGGACGTGGACTTGGGCGGCTGGGAGGACTTAAAGCCCATCCAGGGCCGGTTCATACCCATCGCCGAGGTGACCGGCGGCGGTCTGGAGGCGGCGGTGAACTCCGTGGTCACGGGGGACTATAACGCCGCGGTTCTGCAGCTGAAGGACGCAAGCGGGCGGCTGGCCTGGCCCTCCGCCGCGGCCACCGCCGTGTCCTACGGCACCTCCGGCGTCACGGACGTGTCGGCGGCCGTCGCGGCCCTGCACGACGCGGGCAAGTCCGCCGTGGCCCAGATCAGCTGCTTCACCGACGCCCTGCTGGCCCAGCGGAACTGGACCGTTGCCCTGGTGAAGGACGGCATGTCCTATCAGGACGGGGACGGCCGGAGCTGGGTGGACCCCTATAACCAGACTGTCCGCACCTACATCACGGACCTGGCCGAGGAGCTGGCCGGTATGGGCTTTGACGAGATCATCCTGGCGGACCTGGAGCATCCCACCACCGACTCGGAGACGGGTTTCACCTATACCACCCAGCTGCGCACCAGCCCCGACCCGGTGGTGGCCGTGTGCCAGATGGGCCGGCGGGTGGCCCTGGCTCTGGAGGGGACGGGTACGGCGGTGTCCGTGCGGCTGAACGGCACCTCCCTGCGCCAGGGGCTGGGCAGTCAGACCGGCCAGGACATCGGCATCTTCTGGCGGCTGTTCGCCCGGCTGTACTGCCCCACCGACCCGTCCATATTGGCCAATGACATGGAGCTGGCCCTGGACAAGATGAACGCCGGCGAGGGTGACGTGCGGTTCGTGCCCTTCATTGGCATCGTCCCCGAGGTGGGGGACTCCTACGTGATAACAAGCTGATTAAAACTGCTCGGCGAGAATGGATCCCGCCGGCAGGAAGTCAAAAGCCTGTCGTACAACGGCTTTTGACTTCACGCGCGGGAATGCCGCGCGGCTCGCCCTGACCGGGCTTCGCTCCCGTTTTATTATTCTGCGATATGCGCCGCCCTGTCCCTCATGGGATAGGGCGGCTTTTTGCGGGAAAAACTAAAAATATGTGCGGAATTTTTATATAAATCACTTGACAAATTTAATGAGACGCGGTAAAATATTTTCCGAGGTGAGAGATATGAAAAAGACCCTGTACAGCCTGATGCTCTCGGACGACGTGGTCCGGGCGGTGGACGCCCTGGCCCACCGGATGGGCACCAACCGCTCTGCCTTGGTGAACCAGATATTGGCCGAGTACACGGATATGGTGACGCCGGAGCGCCGGGTCCAGGACATCTTCCGCCAGATCGGGGAGATATTGGGCGCGGACTCGGATCTGGTGCCCTTCGTGGCCCCCAACGCCACCACTATGAGCATGAAGTCCAGTTTGCAGTACCGCTACCGGCCCACGGTGAAGTACTCTGTGGAACTGTACCGGGACCGGGAGGGCGCCATGGGGGAGCTGGCGGTGGTGTTCCGCACCCAGTCCCAGGAGCTTCTGGACGCCATGGGCGGCTTCTTCCGGCTGTGGAAAGAGGTGGAGGACGAACTGGTGGCGGCCTATCACGCCACGCCGGTGGAGTACGCCCTGTACCCCGGCCGTTTCACCCGTTCTCTGGAGCTTGCCGGCCGGCGGGATTACGCCACCGCCGACGTGGCCGCGGCCATCAGCGCCTATGTGCGGCTTTTTGACCGGCTCATGAAGGGATACCTGGCCGGTAACATGGCCCCCCGGGACGTGGAGGCGGAATACCTCGACTGGCTCCGGGCGGGGAATGTGATTTTGTAAGGAGCAAAAACTGCGCTAACCTGCGTGGTGCCATGGCGCTCCCACCCGACGGGCGGCGAGAACCGGCAGTGTCCCGGACGCGGTTGACGAGCGTAGCGAGCCTTAGCGCAGGGATACTGTCGGGCGAGGCCGCCCTTACACCACATAAAGAATTATCAATAAGGAAGTGACCTGTCATGAACAGCGATAAGCTGACACAGAAGACCATAGAGACCATCAACAACGCCACCGCCATGGCGCGGGAGAACGACAACCAATACCTGACGCCGGAGCACCTCTTCTACGCTCTGGTGGACGCGGACGGGGGGCTCATCCCCACGCTGCTGGGCCGGATGGGCGTGGACTGCGACGGGGTCCTGGGGGCGCTGGACGCCGCCATCGGCAGGCTGCCCAAGGTCCAGGGGGCCCAGAGCATCTACCCCTCCAACGAGTTTGGGAAGATTATGGATTTCGCCCAGAAGGTAGCGGACAAGCTGAAGGACGAGTACGTGTCCGTGGAGCACCTGATGCTGGGCATCTTCGCAAACCCAACTCCCGCCATCCGGGACATCCTGCGCCAATACAACATCACCAAGGACGGCTTCACCGCGGAGCTGGCCAAGGTGAAGACCGGCCACGTCACCACCGACAGCCCGGAGGACACCTACGACGCGCTCCAGAAGTACGGCACGGACCTGGTCCAGCGGGCCCGGGACAACGAGCTGGACCCGGTGATCGGCCGGGACACGGAGATACGGAACGTGATACGCATCCTGTCCCGGAAGACCAAAAATAACCCGGTGCTCATCGGCGAGCCCGGCGTGGGCAAGACCGCCATCGCCGAGGGGCTGGCCCAGCGCATCGTCCGGGGAGACGTGCCCGAGGGGCTCAAAGATAAGACCGTATTCAGCCTGGACATGGGCGCTCTGGTGGCCGGGGCCAAGTACCGGGGCGAGTTCGAGGAGCGGCTGAAGGCCGTGCTGGAGGAGGTGGCCAAGAGCGAAGGCAAAATACTCCTCTTCATCGACGAGCTGCACACCATCGTGGGCGCGGGCAAGACCGAGGGCAGCATGGACGCGGGCAACCTCTTAAAGCCCATGCTGGCCCGGGGCCAGCTCCACTGCATCGGCGCGACGACTTTGGACGAGTACCGCAAGTATATCGAAAAGGACGCGGCCCTGGAGCGCCGGTTCCAGCCTGTGATGGTGGAAGAGCCCACGGTGGAGGACACCATCTCCATCCTCCGGGGCATCAAGGAGCGGTACGAGATCTTCCATGGCGTGCGCATCCATGACGCCGCCCTGGTGGCGGCGGCGACGCTGTCCAACCGCTATATCACCGACCGGTTCCTGCCGGACAAGGCCATCGACCTGGTGGACGAGGCCTGCGCCCTCATCCGCACGGAGATAGACTCCATGCCCTCCGAGCTGGACGACGTGCGCCGGAAGATCATGCAGATGGAGATCGAGGAGATGGCTCTCAAAAAGGAGACGGACCGGCTGAGCCAGGACCGTCTGGAAAAGCTGCGCTCCGAGCTGGCCGCCGAGAAGGAGACCTTCGCCGAGATGAAGGCCCGCTGGGAGGCGGAGAAGGCGGACGTTGACGCGGTGAAGGGCCTGAAGGCCGAGCTGGAGCGCCAGACCGCCGAGATGGAGCGGGCCCAGCAGAATTATGAGTATGAGAAGGCCGCGAGGCTCAAATACGAGACCATCCCGGCCCTGCAGAAGAAGCTTTCCGAGGCGGAGGCCGCGCCCCGAAAGGATGAGAGCCTTGTCCAGGACGCGGTGACCGAGGAGGAGATCGCCGGCATCGTGGCCCGCTGGACGGGCATCCCTGTGGCCCGGCTCATGGAGGGCGAGCGGGAAAAGCTCCTGCACCTGGAGGACATCCTCCATCAGCGGGTGGTGGGCCAGGACGAGGCGGTGCGCCTCGTGACCGAGGCCATCCTCCGCTCCCGGGCGGGCATCGCGGACCCCAACCGGCCCATCGGCTCGTTCCTCTTTCTGGGCCCCACCGGCGTGGGCAAGACGGAGCTTGCCAAGAGCCTGGCCCAGGCCCTTTTCGACGACGAGAAGAGCATGGTCCGCATCGACATGACCGAGTACATGGAGAAGTTCTCCGTCTCCCGGCTCATCGGCGCCCCTCCGGGGTATGTGGGCTATGACGAGGGCGGCCAGCTCACCGAGGCGGTGCGCCGCCGGCCCTATTCCGTGGTCCTGTTCGACGAGGTGGAGAAGGCCCACCCGGACGTGTTCAACATCCTGCTGCAAATTCTCGACGACGGGCGCATCACCGACAGCCAGGGCCGGACGGTGGACTTCAAGAACACCGTCATCATCCTCACCTCCAATCTGGGCAGTCCCTACCTGCTGGAGGGCATCGGCCCGGACGGGGACATCACGCCCCAGGCGAAGGCCGCGGTCATGGGCGAGCTGCAAAAGGCCTTCCGGCCAGAGTTTCTGAACCGGCTGGACGAGACGGTGTTCTTCAAGCCCCTCACCAAGGAGAACCTCACCGGCATCATCGCTATCCTCACGGACAGCCTCCGCCGGCGCCTGGCCGACAAGGGCCTGGGCCTGGAGTTCACCCCCGCCGCCACAGAGCTCATCATCGACCGGGGCTTCGACCCGGTGTACGGCGCGCGGCCCCTGAAGCGGTATCTCCAGTCCGCCGCCGAGACCCTCATCGCCAAGAAGCTCCTGTCCGGCGACATCCCCGCCGGGGCCACCCTGACGGTGGACGTGGAGAACGGGGAGCTCGTGTGCCTCACCAGGGACATCACGGAAGCGTAAAAATAACGGCCCGCCGCGGAGAACCCTCCGCGGCGGTGTTGCGTTTTGGGCTGAGACGTGCTATACTCTGCTCATCTGATAATGATTTGAGGTGAAAAGATGATCAACGCTGCCTGCTGACATTTGGCATGACGGGCTCACCATAGGCCCGGCGGCGAAAGCCGCCGTTTCGTCATGCCGGTCCTGCGGGGAGCGGCATTCTTTTCATCCGATATAAGCGGCATAGGCGATGACTATGCCCTCCGTCGGCTGTGGGAGCGTTCTCCCGCGGCCGATATTTTTACATTTAGGAGGGCATGACTTTATGGCATTGATAGACGTTTCCGACCTGTCCTTCGCCTACGGCGGGGGCTATGACTACATCTTCCGGCACGTGAGCTTTCAGCTGGACACCAACTGGCGCCTGGGCTTCACCGGCCGCAACGGCCGGGGCAAGACCACCTTTCTGCAGCTGCTCATGGGCCGGTACGAGTACCAGGGGACCATCACGGCCCCGGTGGAATTCGAGTATTTTCCCTATCCCGTTCAGGACCCGGACGGGAACACCGCCGACGTGTTGGAGGCGGTGTGCCCGGACGCGCCGGCGTGGAAGCTGCGGCGGGAGCTGGCGGCCCTGGACGTGGAGGAGGGCGTTTTGTACCGCCCGTTCTCCACATTGTCCAACGGGGAGCGCACCAAAGCGCTGCTGGCGGCCATGTTCCTGCGGGAGAACGCCTTTCTGCTCATCGACGAGCCCACCAACCACCTGGACATGCGGGGCCGGGAACTGGTGAGCGGCTATCTGCGGCGGAAAAAGGGCTTCATCCTGGTCAGCCACGACCGGGCTTTCCTGGACGGGTGCGTGGACCATATCCTGTCCATCAACCGGACGGATATCCAAGTGTGCCGGGGCGATTTCTCCACCTGGTGGGAGAACAAACAGAACCAGGACCGGTTCGAGACCGAGCAGAACGACCGGCTGAAAAAGGAGATCAAGCGCCTGAAGACCACCGCCCGGGAGAAGGCGGACTGGTCGGACCGGGTCGAGGCCACCAAGATCGGCAACGGCCCCTGCGACCGGGGCGCCATCGGGCACAAGGCCGCCCGGATGATGCAGCGGTCCAAGGCCATCGAGGCCCGGCAGCAGCGGGCGGTGGAGGAGAAGTCGAAACTGCTGAAAAACATCGAGAGCGCCGAGGACCTGAAGTTGACGCCGCTAACGTGGCACAGCCCCCGGCTGGCGCTGCTGCGGGACCTCACGGTGGACTATGGCAGGGGACCGGTGTGCCCGCCCGTCACGTTCACCGTGGAGCGGGGGGACCGGATCGCCCTTATCGGCCGCAACGGCGCGGGCAAGTCCAGTCTCCTGAAGCTCATCTGCGGGGAGGATGTCCCCTATACCGGCGTGCTGGAGCGGGGCGAGGGACTGCGCATATCCTACGTGCCCCAGGACACGGCAAGCCTGGCCGGGCGATTGGCGGACTACGCTGACCGGTGCGGCGTCGACGGGGACCTGTTCCGGGCGATCCTGCGGAAGCTGGACTTTGACCGGGAGCAGTTCGATAAGGACATGGGCGACTACTCCGCCGGGCAGAAGAAAAAGGTGCTCATCGCCCGCAGCCTCTGCCAGCAGGCCCATCTGTACGTGTGGGACGAGCC
>CANPVS010000008.1 GCA_947581795.1 uncultured Oscillospiraceae bacterium | reverse complement strand
AGGTTTTTCTCATGCTAAAGCTCTTTATTCGCCCCCGGTAAAACCGGGGGTTACTTTCCACGTCTAAAGACACCAATGTAAACTGACCGCCCCGGACCCCGGGGCGGTCTTTTATTGACAACCCCCGCGGCGTGGCAAAGCCCTCTTTTCTTTTTGCTCCTGGCATGATATACTTTACTTGAAAGGTGGTGAGCGGTATGCCCTATTCCGTTGACGAGCTCCGGCAGATCATAGACCCCATTGCACGGCAGCATGGGATAAAAAGCGTTTCTCTGTTCGGTTCCTACGCCAGGGGCGAATCTACCGCCGCCAGCGATGTAGACCTGAAGATCGAAAAGGGCGCTTTGGAGACGCTTTATCAGCTTTGCGCCTTTCGCCTCGCTTTGGAGGACGCCCTCCATTTACCCGTGGACCTGGTCACCAGTGACGCCTCCGACCCGGCCTTTCTGGGCGCCATCGCAAAGGAGGAGGTGTTGCTCTATCCTGAACCGTGACAGAATGCTTTTGGAAAAGGTCGTCAGCTACTGCCGCCGCATAGACGAGGACCTGTCCCGCTGCGGCAGGGACCCCCAGGTCTTCCGGAACGACCACTTGTTCCAGGACGCCTGCTGCATGTGCATCGTGCAGATCGGCGAGCTTGTATCCCAGCTCTCGGACGAAGTCAAGGCGGAAGCGCCCGCTGTGCCTTGGCGGGTGATAAAAGACACGAGAAATTTCTACGTGCACGCCTACGGCGCTATCGACATCCCCTCCGTATGGGAGACTCTCAACAGGGATATTCCTGCCCTGCGGCACTCCTGTGAGGAGCTCCTTCGAAAACAATAACACCACCCAGCGCCGCAGCCCTTTGTCTGCGGCGCTGTTTTAAAGGAACTGTCTTTATGAACGTATACGACTTCGACAAGACCATATATCCCCGGGACAGCACGGCCCAGTTCTATCTCTGGTGCCTGCGGCGGTATCCAAAAACCTGGCTCACCATGCCCTGCACGGCCTGGGCCTTTTTCTGCATGGGTCTGAAGCTGAAACCCAAGACCGCCTGCAAGCAGATATTCTACCGCTTTCTGCGCCACGTGCCCGCCGCCGCGCCGGAGACCTTCTGGCGGGAGCACATCGGCGGTATATGCCCCTGGTACCTGGCCCAGAAGCGGCCGGATGATCTCATCATCTCCGCGTCGCCGGAGTTTCTGCTGCGCCCGGCGGCCAGGGCGGTGGGCTTTGCCCTGCTGGCATCCCCCGTGGAACAGGCCACGGGCCTTTACAAGGGGGAGAACTGCCACGGCACGGAGAAGGTTCGCCGGTTCCGGGAGGCCTACGGTGACGCCCCCGTGGAGGGCTTCTGGTCCGACTCCCGCTCCGATACGCCCATGGCGGAGTTGGCCGAGAGGGCCTTTCTCGTCACCAAAACAGGCAATGTCCCCTGGTGACAGGCCGCCAGTTTCCTCTGGAAAATATTGGAGAATTCCAAAATACTTCCAATTCCGGGCCTTTGTCCAGGTCGTCGAAAAAACTGTGAAGGAACTGGAAAACATTTTCGCAAATGTCACTTGAAAAGCGGTCCGCCTCCATAGTAGAATGGATCATCGAAGGGCCGCTGGCCGACGGAGGTGTATTCCCCATGAGACTGCTGGAGGAGCGTATCCTGCGGGATGGGAAGGTGCGCGCAGGGGGCATCCTGAAGGTGGACGGCTTCCTGAACCACCAGATGGACGTGGAGCTGTTCGCCCAGCTGGCAAAGCAGTGGCACGAGGCCTATAAGGCTGACAATGTAACGAAAATACTGACCATAGAGGCATCCGGCATAGGGCTGGCCTGTATTGCGGCCCAGGAGTTCGGATGCCCTGTTTTATTCGCTAAAAAGACAAAGACCAAGAACATCGACGGCGACGTCTACTCCACCCGCGTGGCCAGTTATACCCACGGCAGCGTCTACGACGTGATCGTGGCGAAGGAGTACCTGCTGCCCACGGACCGGGTCCTGCTCATCGACGACTTCCTGGCCAACGGCGCCGCCCTGGAGGGCCTGTGCGACCTGGTGCGCCAGGCGGGCGCCACCCTGGTGGGCGCGGGCATCGCCGTGGAGAAGTGCTTCCAGCCGGGGGGCCGGCGCCTGCGCGGGGAAGGTCTGCGTATCGAGTCCCTGGCCCGCATCGCGTCCATGACAGACGGCGGCATCACCTTTGAAGAATGACGGACAGGCCCCCTCGGGCTGCCCGTTATTTTATTTCCGCCGATATCCCCTGACAAAGAAAGAATTTTTGAGAAGAGAAAATCTGTGAGGCTGACTGCATACATGCGCTTTGAACACATCTTTTTCGACCTGGACGGGACGCTGACCGACCCGGCGCTGGGCATCACCAACGCCATCATCTACGCCCGGAAAAAGTGGGGGCTTGACCCCGGCAAAAATGAGGACTATTATAAGTTCATCGGTCCTCCCATGCCCAAGAGCTTCGAGACCTATTGGGGCATGAGCCCCGAGGACGCGGCCACTACCCTGCGCTATTACCGGGAGCACTACACCGAGATCGGCCTCTTTGAAAACGAGCCCTATCCCGGCATGGCGGAGATGCTCCAAAGCCTCCGGGACGCGGGGCTGAAGCTCTATGTAGCTACCTCCAAGCCCACATTCATGTCCGTGCGCATCCTGGAGAAGTTCGGCCTGGCCAGGTACTTCGTCACCATCTCCGGCAGCGACCCGGCCCAGCCGGACAGCACCAAGGCGGACGTGATCCGGGCCGCCCGGGACCAGTTCGGCATAGACATGACCAGGGCCGTGATGGTGGGCGACCGGAGCTACGACGTGGCGGGTGCCCATGAATGCTCCATCCCCTGCGTGGGCGTGCTGTACGGCTACGGCAGCCGGGAGGAACTCGAATCCGCCGGGGCGGACTATATCGCCGAGACGGTGGAGGACCTGGGCCGGCTGCTGCTGGCCTGACATATACTAAACTAAAAACTAACAAGAAGGGGGCGGAAAAATGGACGCTGGCGACAGTACCGGCACAAAACGAGGCCGAACGCGGCGGGCGCCCATCGCCCGCTGACTCTTGACGGCCTTTTTGTGCCTTCCGAACACCTATAAAAAGGAGGAAGGACGAATGGCTGAGCGCAACGTCACCCTGGACGACACCATCGTCGCCCTGGCGGAACAGAAAAAATATTCTACCCTGCGGGATATCCTGGTGACCATGAATCCCGCCGACGCAGCCGCCCTCTTCGACGAAACGGAGGAGCGGCTGCTTCCCTTGCTGTTCAGGCTCCTGCCCAAGGACATGGCCGCGGAGACCTTCGTGGAGATGGACCCGGACAGCCAGGAGCTCCTCATCCACGGTTTCTCGGACAGCGAACTCAAAGAGGTCGTGGACGAGCTGTACGTGGACGACGCGGTGGACCTGGTGGAGGAGATGCCCGCCAACGTGGTGAAGCGCATCCTCAAACAGGCGGACCCGGAGACCCGCAAGCTCATCAACAACATCCTCAAGTACCCCGACGACTCCGCCGGTTCCCTGATGACCACGGAGTTCGTGGACCTGCTGCCCACCATGACCGCGGAGGACGCCATCAAGCGCATCCGCCGCACGGGCACGGACAAGGAGACCATCAACATCTGCTACGTCATCGACGACGGGCGCCACCTGCTGGGCACGGTCTCCATCCGCAACCTCATCCTCTCCGAGGAGGACGAGGCCATCTCCCAGATCATGGAGGAGAACGTCATCTCCGTGAACACCCTGACGGACCAGGAGGACGTGACCGGCGTTTTCGGCAAGTACGACCTCACCGTCCTGCCGGTGGTGGACAACGAAAACCGCCTGGTGGGCATCATCACCGTCGACGACGCTCTGGACGTCTTGGAGACCGAGGCCACCGAGGACATCGAGATCATGGGCGGCGTCACGCCCACCGACAAGCCCTATCTGAAGACCTCCATCTGGGAGACCTTCAAAGCCCGGTTCCCCTGGCTGCTGCTCCTGATGATCTCCGCCACCTTTACGGGGCAGATCATCACCAGCTTTGAAAACTCCCTGGCCGTAGCCGCCGTGCTCACCGCCTACATCCCCATGCTCATGGACACCGGCGGCAACTCCGGTTCCCAGGCCAGCGTCACCGTCATACGCGGCATCTCCCTGGGGGACATCGAGTTTAAAGATTTCTTCCGGGTGATCTGGAAAGAGATGCGGGTGGCGGTGCTGTGCGGCGCGGCATTGGCGGCGGCCAACTTCGTCAAGCTGATGCTGGTGGACCGGATGCTGTTCCACAATCCGGACGTGACCGTACCCGTGGCGGCGGTGATATGCCTCACCATGGTGTGCACCATCCTGGTGGCCAAGTTCGTGGGCTGCACCCTGCCCATGCTGGCGGAAAAGATGGGCTTCGACCCGGCGGTCATGAGCTCCCCTTTCATCACCACCATCGTGGACGCCCTCTCCCTGCTCATCTATTTCCGCTTCGCGGTGATGATCCTGCACTTGTGATTTCTTCTATGTTGATGGTAAAGCACCGGGGACCGAAATGGCCCCCGGTGCTTTACTAATATGATATGTCTTACATATCTTCCACGGTCAGGTTGTCTATCCCGTGCGCCTCGAACTCGCTGTAGTACTCCTCCATGCGGCTGGCCAGCTCCGTCTCGTCGCCGGCGTCCAGGCCCTCGCCCTCCATGTCCCGGCGGGCCAGCTCCTCGGCCAGGATGTCGAAGAACACCGCGTCCTCGTAATCGGCGATGGCCTCATGGATGCCCCCCTCCTCATAGGCCTTGGAGGGGAACACATGGCCCTGCCATGTCTCGATGAGAGAGCGCATGCCAAGCTGGGAACACAGGGCGAATATCTTTTCCTGCAGCAGGTCATAGTCCTCGAACCGGTCGTCACCCCGGGCGGAGTTCAGCACCCAGTCCCCCACGTACACCATGTCCAGCAGTCTTCTGAATTCTTTTTCGGTAAGCTCGATCGTCATGACGCTCACCCCCCTTTTATCTCTCAAACGCATTATAGCGTGAAATGGCCGCGATGTGCTTGTCTCTATAATGCCATTATACCATATCTGCCCCGTGGGGACTACAATATTTTTGCAAACGCGAATTTTTTCTTGTCTTGGGGACGGATTTAGGGTATGATAGGGTACATGAATATGCGTGACGTTATCATTTCCATAACAGGCATCCAGAAGGACCCCACGGGGCAGAAGGATGCGGTCGAGCTGGTCACGGCCGGAAAGTACGGCTTTGAGAACGGGGAGAGCCGCTTCATCTACGAGGAGAGCGACCTCACCGGTCTGGACGGCACCCGCACCACCTTCACCATCAGCCCTATGGGAGTCGTGATGCGCCGCGAGGGCAATCTCAACTCCGAGATGGTCTTCCGGGAGGGGCAGAAGGACCTGTTCCTCTACGAGACCCCCTACGGCAGCGCCACCATGGGCGTGGACACCCGCCGCATCGACGCGCGGCTGGACGAACACGGCGGCACCATGGAGCTGGACTATGCCATCGACTTCAACCACACCCCTGTGGGCCGGAACAAATTCAAGATCAACGTGAAAGAGAAACGAAATGGCTGACCTGATCGAACGGGCGAAGCAGAGCATCGACGCCCTCATCAAGACGGCGGTCCCGGCGCTGGCAGACGCCCCCGGCTCCGTCAGTATCCCCAAGGACACCAAAAACGGCGACTTCGCCGCCAACCACGCCATGGCCGGGGCCAAGACCCTGCACGCCGCCCCCAAGGCCATCGCGGAGGATATCCTCTCCGGCCTTGCGCTGGAGAACACATGGTTCACCGCTGCCGAGGCCGCAGGCCCCGGCTTTTTGAACTTCCGGCTGTCGGACGGCTGGTATACCGCCGTGCTGGACGCGGTGGCTTCCGAGGGCGCGGCTTACGGCCGGGCCGAGGAGCGAAACGGCAAGCGGGTGATGGTGGAGTTCGTCTCCGCCAACCCCACCGGTCCCATGACCATCGGCAACGCCCGGGGCGGCGTGCTGGGCGACACCCTGGCCGCCGTACTGGACTGGGCCGGCTGGGACGTGTGGCGGGAGTTCTACGTGAACAACGCCGGCCACCAGGTGGAACTGTTCGGCCAGTCCCTGGAGGCCCGGTACCTGCAGCTCATCCACGGCGAGGACGCGGTCCAATTCCCCGACAACGGCTACCACGGGGACGACATCAGGGCTTTGGCCCGCGAAATATACGACGCCGAGGGGGACAAGTACGATACCATGGCCCCGGCGGAGCGGCAGGCGGCCTTCGTGGCCTACGGCCTGCCCCGGAACATCCAGCGCATGAAGGACGACCTGGCCCGCTACGGCATCACCTTCGACAAGTGGTTTTTGGAGACGGACTTGCACGAGTCCGGCTACGTGGCCGAGACCATAGGCATCCTCGTAAAGAGCGGCCACACCTATGAGAAGGACGGCCAGCTCTGGCTTCGCAACACCGACTTCGGCGCGGACAAGGACGAGTGCATGCGCCGGGCGGACGGCACCTGGACCTATTACGCCGTGGACATCGCCTACCACCGGAACAAGTTCGTGGAGCGGGGCTTCGACCGGGTCATCGACGTGCTGGGCGCGGACCACCACGGCCACACCGTCCGCTTCGGCAAGACCATGGCCTGCCCCGAGCTGGGCCTCAACGGCCGGGTGCTGGACTTCCTCATCATGCAGATGGTGCGCCTGACCAGAAACGGCGAGACCGTGAAGGTCTCCAAGCGCACGGGCAAGGCCCTCACGCTGGCGGACCTGATGGACGAGATCGGCCGGGACCCCTGCCGGTACTTCTTCAACGCCAGCCCCGGCAGCCACCTGGAATTCGACCTGGACCTGGCCGTGCGCCAGGACAGCGAGAACCCGGTGTACTACGTCCAGTACGCCCACGCCCGCATCTGTTCTTTGCTGGCCACCCTGGCCGACGACGGGCTCGCCCCCGCAGCCCATCCGGACGCGGCAAAGCTCGCCTCCCCCCAGGAGAGGGAGCTCATCCGGTCCCTGGCCTCTTTCCCCGGGGAGATACGCGCCGCCGCGGCGGAGCTGGACCCCTCCCGGATCAACCGCTACGCCACGGACCTGGCCTCCCGGTTCCACAAGTTCTACAACGCCTGCCGCATCCGCGGCGAGGAAAAGGACGTGGCCGAGGCGCGGCTGGCCCTGGCCGCCGCCGTGAAACAGGTGCTGGAAAACGCCCTGGGCATCCTGGGCGTCACCGCTCCCGAATCCATGTGAGAAAAAGCCCATTCCTGCCGGAAAGACAGGAATGGGCTTTAAATCGGTAAAATCTGGAACTTCTTGACAAAAACTGGAATTAACATATAGTGAAAATGTACTAAAATTTACCAATACCCCCCAGTTGCCCTGTTGACAATTTCTGGTGCATATGATACCTTCATCCTCAGGGAAACCAGGGATATAAGGGGGGGGGTCAATGTGAAGTCGACTGGGATTGTCCGCAAGGTGGATGAGCTGGGCCGTATCGTACTGCCCATCGAGCTTCGCCGGACGCTGGACATCGCGGAACGGGACGCGCTGGAGATCTTCGTGTCCGAGGACACGATCATGCTGAAGAAGTATCAGCCCACCTGCGTGTTCTGCGACAGCGCCAAGAACATCATCACCTACAAGGGCAAGAACGTCTGCACCAGCTGCATCAGCTCGCTGGCCGACAAGGCGTAAAGCTCTTTTGTTCCCAACAGAAAAGCCCGCGCTCCCCTGGCGGAGGAGCGCGGGCTTTCTATTATCGTTTTTACTTCGCGGCGGCCTTGGCCTTCTCCACCAGAGCGGTGAAGGCGGCGGGGTCGTTGATCGCGGTCTCGGAGAGCATCTTCCGGTTCATGTTGATGCCGGCCAGCTTCAGGCCGTGCATGAACTGGGAGTAGTTGGTGCCGTTGAGCTTGCAGGCCGCGCTGATACGGGCGATCCACAGCTGGCGGAAATCGCGCTTGCGCTGCTTGCGGCCCACATAGGCGTAGCGGAGGCTCTTCATGACGGCCTGGTTGGCCATCTTATAATGCCGGGACTTGCTGCCCCAGTAACCCTTGGCCATGCCGAGGATCTTATTCCTTCTCTTGCGCGTCATCATCGCGCCCTTGATACGTGCCATCTTTCGTTGTCCTCCTTATTTGTACGGGATCATGCGCTTGACGGTAGCGGCGTTGGTGCTGTCGGCGTAGGCGCCCTTGCGCAGGCCGCGCTTACGCTTGGTGGTCTTGCCGTGGCCGTTGAGCAGATGGCTCTTGAAGGCGTGGGCACGCTTGACCTTGCCGTTCTTGGTCAGGGAAAAGCGCTTTTTGGAAGCGCTGTGGGTCTTCAGTTTCGGCATATCAGTTCGTCTCCTTTGCTTTTTCTTGCTTGGGCTGTTTCTTTGGCGGGGTCTGGGCCTTCGGCGAGAGGAATTCGGTCATGAGCCGGCCCTCCAGCTTCGCGCCCTTGTCTACTTTGGCTATCTCGGCGCACTCCTCGGCATACCGCTCCAAAAGCTGCCTGCCCAGGTCGGTGTGCGCCATCTCGCGGCCGCGGAACCGCACCGTTACCTTCAGGCGGTCACCCTCGGCCAGGAACTTCTGGCCACTGCGAAGCTTCACCAAGAAGTCGTTCTCGCCGATGGACGGCGACATACGGATCTCCTTGACCTCGATGACGTGCTGGTTCTTTTTGGCCTCTTTTTCCCGCTTGGCCTGCTCGAAACGGAACTTGCCATAGTCCATGATCTTGCACACCGGGGGCTTCGCCGCCGGCGAGATCATCACCAGGTCAAGGTCGCGCTCAAGCGCGATGTGCAGGGCCTCCTCCGAGGACATGATCCCCAGCTGCTCGCCATCCTCGCCGATCAGGCGTACCTGCGGCTCGCGGATATCCTCGTTGAGAGGATGTGTCATGTTCGCTATTGCCAGAGCACCTCCTAACATAAATAACAAAAGCGCGGATACAGGACGTATCCGCGCAATACTCATCTCTCCCAAAGGAAAATGGTCTGCTGCCGCGGCGCGCGCATAAGGCGGCCGGGCGAGGACGGATACCAGTCGTCCCGCTTTGTGCCTGAATAATATACCAGTTACCGGGCTCTTTGTCAAGACTGAATTTCCCCTTTTGGGGCAGGCGGTCATCCCCTCTCGGGGCAATCCTCCCCGCGCAACCGCATAAAGGCCACAAGGATGCTGTTATAGGGACAATAGCTCGTGCCGTATTTCCCGCATCTGTCGCAATTGTTGTTTTTAAATCCTGCGAATTTTGGGCTCTGCTCCTCAGTTTTTTCGATCGCCCAATCGCTGTAGGCGCCGCCCGCGACGTCCTTCACGGCCTCGTCGGTCAGTTTCTTTTCCTCATTCATGGCTTCTGCTCCGTATCATCATCGTCGGTGAATTTACCCTTTACCCAGTCCCAGGCGTCTTCTGCCCAGCCCATCGACGTCATCCCCCCGGCGACGCCCTCCAGGGCGTCCTCATCCAGGGCGGTGTTCTTTTGTTCCGGGGTTAACCCCCCCCCAGGGTTTTCTTCTCGTCGGTCATCGCTGTTGTTCCTCCTTCAGCGTTATGTTTATCCTCGCTTATGGCTCGTTCTCTTCGCCCTGACGCTGGAGAATATCCCTCAGCTGCTGATTGGCCTGGTCCCCGAGCTGCCGCATTATTTCGTCTTGGCTTTTCCCGGAAAACCTATTGAGCGGGCCAAACCCATTGGTGCCGCCGGTCACGGCGTCCAGGGCGCTCTCGTCCAGGGCAGCAGCCTTTTTCTCCTCGCTCATGGCTGCTGCTCCTTATCATAATTCGCGCCGAGCATCTCCTCTAACCAGTCCCAGGAACTTTCCGCCCAGTCGCGCGACGTCATCCCGCCGGAGACGGCCTCCAGGGTGTCCTCATCCAGGGCGGTGTTCTTTTGTTCCGGGGTTAACCCCCCCCCGCAAGGTTTTCTTCTCGTCAGTCATCGCTGTTGTTCCTCCTTCAGCGTTATGTTTATAGTATCAGCCTAACTTGGGCCATTGTCAATAACTTTGTCCCGAATTGCAGAAAACACGACCTGAAATGCACGTCAGAACGGCTTTGGAGATTCATGGCCCTGGCAAGCCAGACCCATTCATCGGCCAAAGCCGTTCTTCCTTTTCCCCATGAAACCCGCTTCGCTGGGCTTTCATGGGGACCCCTTTAGCGTTGATGGCTCCCTCTGACGAGGGGGCCGGATTCTGTTAATTTCCGTCTATTAGTATTCCTGGGGTTCGGAGGGCTTTTCCTCCGCCGCGGGCGCTTCCGCCTCGGGGGCGGGCGTCTCCACAGGTGCGGCCTCGGCTGGCGCATTGGCGGCGTCCTTCTCCAGCTGGATGGCCAGCTTCACGATGCGGCTGGTGCCCAGCCGGTCCGCGCCCAGCTTGATCATGTCCTCCGCGTCCTGCAATGTGGCGATGCCGCCGGCGGCCTTCACCTTCACGTGGGGGCCGCAGTTGTCCCGCAGAAGCTTCACGTCCTCCCGGGTGGCCCCGCCGGTGGAAAAGCCGGTGGAGGTCTTGATGTAGTCCGCCCCGGAGGAGGAGACGATCTCGCAGAGTTTGATCTTCTCGTCCTGGGTGAGCAGGCAGGTCTCGATGATGACCTTCAGGATATGGCCCGCCGTGGCGTCCCGGACGGCCAGGATGTCCCGCATCACGTCGTCCCAGCAGCCGTCTTTCACCATGCCCAGGTTCACCACCATGTCGATCTCCGCCGCGCCGTTGGCGATGGCGTCCTTGGCCTCGGCGGCCTTGATGGCAGAGGTCTCGTAGCCGTTGGGGAAGCCGATGACCGTGCAGATGGGCAGCCGGGCGCCCACATAGCGCTTGGCCCCGGCCACATGACTGGGCGGGATGCACACGCTGGCGCAGCCATAGCGGATGCCCTCGTCGCACAGGTCGCGTATCTGCTGCATGGTGCACTCGGGCTTCAGAAGGGTGTGGTCGCAGCGGCTCAGGATCTCTCTCAGTTCCATGGGTCTACCTCCTCAGGCGGGACAGGATGGTCCCGCGTATTTTTTTGATATCATATCCGCCCACGGGCCCTCATAAGCTGGAATATCAACGCTTGTGAGGTGCCGGCTATGGACGAGGTATTCGCCGCCAACCGGGCGGAGCTGTGCGGCACGGCGGCCGCCCTCCCCCGCTATTCCCACGAGAGCCGGGGCATCCGGTTCTACACGTTCCCCCTGACCACCTGCCGCCTCAGCGGCACGCCGGACACGGTGAACATCGTCCTGCGGGAGAGCATGCTGCCCGACTATGACATGACCGAAGCGGGGCCCCTGCGCGTCACAGGGGAGCTGCGGTCGTTCAACAACAAAAGCGGCGTGGGCAACCGCCTGGTGCTCACGGTCCTGGCAAGGGAACTGGGCCCCGGCGGCGCAGACGAGAACCACATCGCCCTCACCGGGAATCTGTGCAAGCCGCCCATCCTGCGGGTCACGCCCATGGGCCGGGAGATCTGCGACCTCATCCTGGCCGTGGCGAGGCGCTACCGGCGCAGCGATTACATACCCGTCATCGCCTGGGGCCAGCAGGCCCGGGACATCGCCCAGTGCGCCGTGGGGGATAAGCTGTCCGTCCGGGGCCGGCTCCAGAGCCGGACTTACACCAAGGTCATCGACGGCCGGGCGGAGGAGCGGCTGGCCTTTGAGGTGTCCGCCGCGGACATTTTTCCCCTGTAAAGGAACATTTTTCATTTTATTATATCAAAAGCTTATTGTCAATTATTGAAAAAAATCCCCGGATGGTATATGATATAGCTAGACATATCTGCCAAAACACCATCAGGGGGAAACGCCATGAGCGTACTGAACGACTGCACATACCGCGCCCAGGACTATCTGGGCTGCCACAAGGCGGGCAAGAACTACGTTTTCCGGGTGTGGGCGCCCAACGCCCAGGCCGTATCCGTGGTAGGGGATTTCAACTACTGGGACGCCGCGGCCGCGCCCATGACGAAGGACTGGGAGGGCTACTGGTCCGCGGAGCTTTCCGGCGTGGAGAAGGGCCAGGTCTACAAGTACGCCGTGGTAGGCCCGGACGGCCGTCAGGTATTGAAGGCCGACCCCTTCGCCTTCCACGCCGAGACCGGCCCCGCCACCGCCTCCAAGGTCTGGGACCTGGGCGGCTACAAGTGGGGCGACAAAACCTGGATGAAGGCCCGGCCCAAGCAGGACCTGCGCCAAGCGCCCATGAACATCTACGAGGTGCACATCGGCTCTTGGCGGCTTAACGAGGGGGAGGTATTCCCCAACTACAAGAACATCGCGCCCATCCTGGCGGACTACTGCCAGAAGATGGGCTATACCCATGTGGAGCTGCTGCCCATCACGGAATTCCCCTTCGTGGGCAGCTGGGGCTATCA
This sequence comes from uncultured Oscillospiraceae bacterium, assembly GCA_947581795.1. GTDB lineage: Bacteria > Bacillota > Clostridia > Oscillospirales > Oscillospiraceae > CAJOIG01. The sequence continues at coordinate 61,203 of CANPVS010000008.1, read as the reverse complement.
GGTGACGGGCTACTTCGCCCCCACCAGCCGCTACGGCACGCCCCAGGACTTCATGGCCTTCGTGGACATCCTGCACCAGGCCGGCATCGGCGTCATCGTGGACTGGGTGGCGGCCCACTTCCCGAGGGACGAGCACGGTCTGGCCAAGTTCGACGGAACGCCCCTTTACGAATACGCCGACCCCCGCATGGGCGAGCACGCCGAGTGGGGCACGCTGGTGTTCGATTACGCCAGCCCCGACGTGCGCGGCTTCCTCATCAGCTCTGCGCTGTTCTTCCTGGAGCAGTACCATGTGGACGGGCTTAGGTGCGACGCGGTCAGCTCCATGCTGTATCTGGACTACGGCCGGAAGGCCGGCGAGTGGGTCCCCAATAAGGACGGCGGCAACATCAACTACGACGTGGTATCCTTCTGGCAGCAGTTCAACGGCGCGGTCCACGACCGGTGCCCCGGGGCCTTCACGGTGGCGGAGGAGTCCACCGCCTTCCCCCGCATCACCGCTCCCGCCTCGGAGGGCGGCCTGGATTTCACCTTCAAGTGGGACATGGGCTTCATGCACGACACTTTGGACTACTTCAAGCTAGACCCCTACTTCCGCCAGTTCAACCACGACAAGCTCACCTTCTCCATGATGTATGCCTTCTCGGAGTATTATATCCTCGCCTACTCCCACGACGAGGTGGTCCACGGCAAGTGCTCCATGCTCCAGAAGATGTCGGGCCTTTATGACGACAAGTTCGCCACCCTCAAGTCCCTCTACGGCTACCAGTTCGCCCACCCGGGCAAGAAGCTGAACTTCATGGGCGGCGAGTTCGGCCAGTTCATCGAGTGGAATTACCAGCAGGGCCTGGACTGGCTGCTGCTGGATTACCCCAAGCACAAGGGCCTGCAGGACTTCAGCGCCGCGTTGGGCCGCCTCTACATAGACCAGCCGGCCCTTTGGCAGATCGAGGACAGCTGGGAGGGCTTCACCTGGCTCAATCCCGACGACAGGGACAAGAGCTCCATCGCCTTCATCCGCTGGCCCCGGGACAGGAAGAACGCCCTGCCCATCGTGTGCGTGTGCAACTTCACCCCCATGTACCATGAGGACTTCGTCATCGGCCTGCCCGGCAAGGGCAAGCTGAAGCTCATCCTGAACAGCGACGACAAGAAATACGGCGGCAACGGCCGGCCCCTGGGCCGGAAGAAGTACGAGGCCAAGGGCTTCCGGGAGTTCAGCAACCGGGTCCACCTGGCCCTGCCGCCCCTGAGCGTGCAATACTATACGTTTACGGAGGAGAACGCGAAATGACTGTCAAAGAGATCAGGGACCAGCTAGCCGCCATGGCGGCGGAAAAGGGACTGGACCGCCCGGCCCGCATCCTTCTCACCGCTTCCGAGTGCGCCCCTCTGGCCAAGACCGGCGGCCTGGCCGACGTGGTGGGCACCCTGCCCAAGTACCTCAATAAGCTGGGCTTCGACGCACGGGTCATGATCCCCTACCACCGCATCATCAAGGAGAAGTACGGCGACCGGGTGGAATACCTGTTCAGCTTCTATGTCTCCCTGGGCTGGCGGACCAAGTTCGTGGGCGTGAACAAGCTGGAGCTGGACGGGGTCACCATCTGGCTCATCGAGAACGAAGAATACTTCGGCGGGCCCATCTACATGCCCGACCGGGAGGGCGAGCAGTACGCCTACTTCACCCGGGCCGTGATCGAGGCGCTGTTCAGGCTCCAGTTCATCCCCGACATCATCCACTGCAACGACTGGCATGTGGGCATGCTGCCCCTGCTTCTGAAGACCCAGTATGTGGACTCGGAGATGGGCGGCACCCGGACGCTCCTCACCATCCACAACATCGCCTACCAGGGCCTTTGCCAGTTCGACTTCGTGCAGGACTTCCTCTCCATCCCCGATGGGTGCCTGGGCCTCATGGAGCGCTACGGCATGGCGGACTTTTTGAAAGCCGGCTGCGTCATGGCGGACCGGGTCAACACCGTGAGCCCCTCCTACGCCCGGGAGATTTGCACCTGGGAGTACGGCGAGGGCCTGGACCCGGTGCTGAGCCTCCGGGGCGACGTGGACGGCATCGTCAATGGTATCGACAAAGCGGTTTGGAACCCCGGCACGGACAAGCGTATCCCCGCCAACTACACCCGCTCCAAAATGAGCGGCAAGAAGGCCTGCAAGCTGGCCCTCATGGAGGAGACCGGCCTGGAGGTGGTCCCGGGGCGGCCCCTCATCGGCATGGTCACCCGCCTGGCCGAGCAGAAGGGCCTGGAGCTGGTCATGGCGGCCATGGACCAGATCCTCTGGGACAACGACTGCGCCTTCATCCTTCTGGGCGACGGCAGCAAGAAGTATGAGTCCTGGCTCCGGGGCCTGGAGGAGCGCCACCCCGGCCGGGCCTGCGCCTGGATCGGCTACGACGACGATTTGAGCCACCACATCTACGCCGGGTGCGACTTCTTCCTGATGCCCTCCCGGTTTGAGCCCTGCGGCATCTCCCAGCTCATCGCCATGGCCTACGGCACCCTCCCCATCGTCCGGGAGACCGGCGGCCTGCGGGACACGGTGCAGCCCTACAACCAGTACACCGGCGAGGGCACCGGCATTACCTTCGCCCGCATGGACGGCTACGACATGGCCGACGCGGTGCGCCGCGCCCTGTGGGTCTACGGGAACAAGGAGGCCATGAACGGCCTCATCAAGAACGCCATGGCCGTGGACTACTCCTGCGACAATTGGGCGTATGAGTACGGCCAGCTCTATCTGAGCATGATATAAGCATACAATATGAAAAAGCCTCCCTCTGACGAGGGAGGTGGCACGGCGAAGCCGTGACGGAGGGAGAGATATTATTCATTTCTCTCCCCCAGTCACCGCTTTCAGCGGCGACAGCCCCCTCGTCAGAGGGGGCCTTTTTTGTCTCTGTTCATGGATATGGATAGTCTCAGTTATCGCCGGTCCCGGACACGATGCTCTCCAGGAGCTTCACGTAGGCCAAAAAGGTCTCCCGGCCCAGGTCCGTCAGCTCATAGGTAGTCCGGGGCCGCCGGGAGAGAAATTCCTTCCGGCTGGCGATATACCCCTCCGACTCCAGCGTCTCTAGCTGTTTGCCCAGGTTCCCGGCGGTGGCGGCCGTGAGCTTTTGCAGGGTGGTGAAATCCCTCGGCCCCGCCATCAGCGCCGCCACGGCTCCCAGCCGCAGCTTGGACTGGAACGCCGCCGGTATCTCATGCAGCTCCATGGGCCTTGTCCTTTTTCAAGAGATATCCGAAGGCCAGCAGGAGCAGTCCGGGAAAGCCCTGCAAGATCAGCCACACCGGGACCGCCCATAGGAGCTGGCCCAGCCGTTCGATACCGATGCTCAGCCACTGGAAGGGCATGGCCATCCGCGCGAGGCCGAAGGCGAAGGCCGCGAGGCCCAGGATAAGCATGCCCCTGTTTTCCGCGAACGCCGCCGTCAACAGCAGCGGCAGCGCGGGGAACAGGCACCACAGCACCCGGGACACATATACGCTCCCGGATATCACCGACGAGTCCGTCACGAACACATAGTTCATCATCGCCACCACCACGTCGCTGAACAGGCTCACGCACACGAATACCCCCAGGCACACGCCCCACACGTCCAGCAGCTTCCGGGCCAGGGCGTTGAGGCCCTCCCGCCGGGCGCGGCCGCGCCAGCGGAAAAAGGTGACGCCCAGCCCGCCATAGAGGCACAGCAGCAGCGGCCCTTTCAGGAGCGAGATATGATACCCCAGCCGGTACTCGGGCGTCCCCATGACGTACAGCACCGCCGTCACCGCGTTCACCGCCGTGACGGCGACCCCGTAGCCCAGCCATATCCAGCCGTAAGCGGTGAAGAACCCCGCCAGCTCCCGAAGTCCCGTCATGGTCTGGGCCAGCATGGAGCGGATGAGGGAAAGGTCCTCCCTGGCGGAGGAAAGCCGTTCGTCCATAGTATACTCTCCTTTCAGGAATACTCTATATTTTAGAGTGTTCACAATATAGCACCGCCACGCACACTTGTCAAGAGGCAAATAGGTACACATACCGCTTTTTGGGTATATTCCCCCTTGTACCTTGGCTACAAATACGGTAAAATACCGCCTGCGAGCGGTATTCTACCTTATTACCTTAAAATGCCGGTCGTGCTCCCGGCTGACGCCGGAACCGCACGACATGGCATGACTGTTCCAACGAATGACCAATGACCTTTATGAAAGGAGCTCCCGCCGTGCTGACTGCTGAATATGCCGAAGCGCTGAAGCTGGCCCAAAAAGAGTTCCGCCGCTGCACCGCGGCGGGCGAATACCCCTATCCGCCGGCCCTGGACGCGTTCCTCAGCGGAGAACAGTTCTCCGGCGGCATCGACCTGGGACTGGTGTCCGTCCCTTTGGAGTTCGTGGTGGGCACCCGCACCGCCGGGCGCACCAACGCCTTCGCCCGCAACTTCATGCCCCTCATGGACGAGGGCTCGGAGTTCGCCGCCAAGTGGCAGAACCTCTGCCAGGCCCATCTGGAGGAGGGCATCCGGGAGCCGGTGAAGGCTTGGGAGTACATGAACCGGTTCTACATCGAGGAGGGCAACAAGCGGGTCAGCGTCCTGAAGTTCTTCGACGCGGACGCCGTGGAGGCCCGGGTCACCCGCATCATGCCCGCGGACCGGGAGAACCGGGAGGCGGCCCTCTACTTCGAGTTCGTGGAGTTCTACCGGGCCGCGAAGGTCAACTATATCGAATTCTCCCGGCCGGGCGGCTACGTCCGGCTCCAGCAGCTTCTGGGCAAGAGCCCGAACCAGGTCTGGACCGACGAGGACCGGTCCCGGTTCCACGCGTCCTATTTCTTCTTCCGCCAGGCCTTCAACGCCAACGGCGGGGAGAAGCTGGCCATCACCGTGGGCGACGCCATGCTGGCGTATATGGAGCTGTACGGCTACCAGAGCCTGCGTGGGACCAGCCAGACGGACCTCAACAAGGCCGTGGGCCAGATGTGGGAGGAGATCGCTCTCCTGCAGGAGCGGGAGCCCATCGCCGTGAAGCTGGATCCGGAAGAGGAAAAGCCCGAGAGCATCCTCTCCAAGGTCCTGCCCAAGGCGGAGCCCAAGAAGCTGAAGGTGGGCTTCATCCACGACAAGAACCCGGCCCTTTCCGGCTGGACCTACGGCCACGAGCTGGGCCGGGAGCACGTCCAGCGGGTCTTCGGCGGCCGCATCGAGACGGCGGCCTATTTCAACGCCCTGGACGCGGATCCCCGGGAGGTCATCGAGCTGGCCATCCGGGACGGCTGCTCCGTCCTGTTCACCACCTCCCCCCGGCTCATGCCCGCCAGCCTCCGGGCGGCGGTGGACCACCCCAAGACCGTCATCCTCAACTGCTCCCTCAACCAGTCCCACCGCTATATCCGCACCTACTACGCCCGGATGTATGAGGCCAAGTTCATCGCCGGGGCCATCGCCGGCTCCCTCGCCGGAGAGAACGACGTGGGCTACGTGTGCGACTACCCCATCTACGGCCAGGTGGCAGGCATCAACGCCTTCGCCCTGGGGGCCTCCAGCTCCAATCCCCGTGCCAAGGTATACCTGGAGTGGTCCGGCGTGGGCGGCGTGGAGGCCGCCACCAAACGCCTCACAGACCGGGGCATCCGCCTCATCTCCTCCCAGGACCTGGCGCGGCTGGCCGACGAAGGCCACGCCCCCTTTGGCCTTTCCATCATCTCCGACGCGGGGCAGACCAACCTGGCCATGCCCGTGTGGCAGTGGGGCGTGTACTACGAGTCCCTCCTGCGGCGCATCCAGGACAGGAGCTTCCAGGCCGAGTCCAGCGAGAGCCCCAAGGCCCTCAACTACTACTGGGGCATGAGCGCCGGGGTGGTGGAAATGCGTTACTCGGATAAGCTCCCCGCCGCCACGAGAAAGCTGGCGGGCCTTTTGGAGCGCACGCTGCGGGCGGGCCTGTGCGACCCCTTCCGGGGTCCTCTCTATGACCAGCACGGCGCCCGGATCGTGGACAGGGACGGGGCCCTCACTCCGGAGCAGATCATCGACATGACCTGGCTCAATGAGAACGTCCGTGGTTCCATCCCCGCCTACGAGGACCTGACCGACGTGGGCAAAGCGACCGTTGGCATCGCCGGGATAATGACTCACCGGGAGGACGAGGCATGAAGATCCTGGCCATATCCGATGTGCCCTGCGCCGCCTACTACGACTACTATACCCCCGGCTGCCTGGACGGCTTCGACCTGATCCTGGCCTGCGGGGACCTGAAAAAGGCCTATCTGGAATTTCTCGTCACCATGGCCCACTGCCCCCTTGTCTACGTCCGGGGCAATCACGACGAGCAGTACATAGATAAGCCCCCGGAGGGGTGCATCTGCGCCGACGACGACATCGTGGTGTGCAAGGGCGTGCGCATCCTGGGCCTGGGCGGCTCCTACCGCTATAAGCCCGGCGACACCATGTACACGGAAAAGCAGATGCGCCATCGTCTGTTCCGCCTGCGGCGGAAGCTGCGGAAAAACAAGGGCTTCGATATCCTCCTGACCCACGCCCCCGCCCGGGGCCTCAACGACTTCGACACCCTCCCCCACCGGGGCTTCGAGTGTTTCAACGAGCTTTTGGACCAGTACAAGCCCAAGTACTTCATCCACGGCCACATCCACCTCACCTACGGCCGGGACATCCCCCAGAAGTGCCAATACGGGGACACGGTGGTCATCAACGCCTACGAGCGGTGTATCATCGAATATGACCAGTGAGACCGCGCAGAGCGATGCTCCGCGCGGCCTTTTATGCCTAATTTGGTATTATAAAAAATTTCAAAATTGCGTATTGCTATATACCCAGTTCGTGTTATAGTGTACATACTTCAACGCGGGAGGCGACTATTATGAGACAAAAGCGCATCATGACCATTCAGGACCTCTCCTGTTTCGGCAAGTGCTCGCTGACGGTGGCCCACCCCATCATGTCGGCCATGGGGCTGGAGGTATGCCCCATCCCCACGGCGGTGCTGTCCACCCACACGGGGGGCTTCACCGGCTGGACCTTCCGGGACCTGGCGGCGGATCTGCCCGCCATCGCGGCCCACTGGAAGAAGGAGGGCCTCACCTTCGACGGCATCTCCACCGGCTATCTGGGCACGACCGAGATGATCGACATGGTGGCGGACTACTTCCGGCTGTTCCCCGGGGCGAAAAAGATCGTGGACCCGGTGTTCGCCGACAACGGCAAGCTCTACGCCGGTTTTGACGAGACATACGCCGCGGGCATGACAAAGCTGTGCGGCATGGCGGACGTGATCGTGCCGAACCTGACCGAGGCGTCCTATATGCTGAAAGAGCCCTACGTGGCCTCCGGCTATGACGAAGACTATATCCACGGCGTTCTGAAGCGCCTGGCCGCCTTCGGCTGCCCTCTCACGGTGGTCACCGGCGTGGTCTACGACAAGGGTTACCAGGGCGCCGTGGCCTACGACGCCAAAGAGGACCGGTTCTTCCAGTACTTCCGGGAGAACATCGACGTGTCCTTCCACGGCACCGGCGACATCTTCACCTCCGCCCTCGCCGGCGCGGTGGTGCTGGGGAAGCCCATGGAGGCCGCCCTGCGCATCGCGGTGGACTACACCGTGGAGTCCATCAAGGCCACCATGCCCGATAAGCAGGAGCACTGGTACGGGGTCAAGTTCGAGACCTGCCTGCCCGGCCTCATCCAGGCCATACAGGAATAACCTGATAAAGGCCCCCTCAGCCGAGGGGGCTGTCGGCGGAGCCGACTGGGGGAGAGAAGAATCTATCTCTCCCTCCGTCTCGGCCCAATGGCCGAGACACCTCCCTCGTCAGAGGGAGGCTTTCAATGCTGAAGGGACGCGCTGTGAAGCGCGTCCCTTTACCTTTATTCCCAGCTCTCTATGATCTCATCGGCCAGGGCCTTGATCTCCTCCCAGCCGGCGGCGGCGTATTCGTCCCATACGCCCACCACATAGAAACCCGCCTTTTTGGCGGTCCGGCAGGCCCCCAGGGCATCCTCGAATACCGCCGCGTCCGCCGGGCGCTCCACCCCCAGCTTCTTGGCCGCGGTGTGGTATATGTCCGGCCGGTCCTTCCCCACGCCCAGGTCGTTGCAGGTGAGGAGGAACCGGAACATGTCCCGGACGCCCACGGTGGCGAGACACAGCTCCATAAGGGGCATGGGCGTGGCGGACACCACGCACATCTCCGTCCCCCGGTCCCGCAGGGCCTCCAGGTACTCCCTCACCCCCGGCTTCAGCCGGATATGCTCCCGGTAATGCGCCTCCATGGCGGACCAGAGGGTCTGTTCCATGGCCTCGGGCGTGTCCTGAACGCCCAGCTCCCGCTTGAATACCTCCAATGTCTCCCGGGCGGGCATCACCGCCGTCCGGTCCAGTATCTCCTGGGGCACTTCAGTGACGCCCTTCCGGTGCAGATATTCCTCCGTGAGCCGGTCCCAGTAGCCCATGGAGTCCACCAGGGTCCCGTCCATATCGAAGATGGCGTACTTCTTGTCCATCACAGTCCGTAGAGCTCCGTGTACTTCTTCGTAAGATAGTCCGTATAGGCGGTTGGGTCGAACTGGCCGCAGGCATTGGCCACCACCTGGGCGGGGGTGAGAAGGCCGCCGTACTTGTGGACCTTCTCTTTGAGCCAGCCGGTGACGCCGGAGAGATCGCCTCTGCCCACCGGGCCCCAAACGTCCATGTCCCGCTCCATGTTCCGCAGCATCTGGGCGCCGTACGCGCTGCCCAGGGCGTAGGAGGGAAAGTAGCCGAAGCTGCCGCCGGACCAGTGGGAGTCCTGGAGGCACCCCCGCCTGTCGTCGGGCACGTCCAGGCCCAGGTATTCTTTGTAAAGCCGGTTCCACTCCCCCGGCACATCCTTCACCGTCAGGTCCCCGGCGATGAGGGCTTTTTCTATCTCATACCGGACCATGATGTGCAGGCAGTAGGTGAGCTCGTCCGCCTCCGTGCGGATGAGGCTGGGCTCGGCCTTGTTCACCGCCCGCCAGAACATCTCCGCCGTCACGCCGGCAAGCTGTTCCGGGAAGAACTCCTTTATTTTGGGGAATATGGCCTCTATGAAGGGCCGGGACCGGCCCACGATATTCTCATAAAACCGGCTCTGGCTCTCGTGCACGCCCATGGACACGCCCCCGGCCAGGACCGTATAGTCCCGCGCCGGGTCCACGTCCAGCTCGTAGCGGGCGTGGCCGCCCTCGTGGATCACCGAGTACATGGAGCTGGCCAGGTCGTCCTCGTAGTAGTGGGTGGTGATGCGCACGTCCTGGCTGTTGAAATTCAGGGTGAAGGGGTGCTCCGTCTCCCCGATGCCGCAGTGGGCCCGGTCCAGGGCCATCACCTCCATGAGGTAGTCGGAAAACTTCCGCTGCTGCTCCACGGGGTAGTGCCGGTGCAGAAAAGAAACGTCCGGCTGGGGTTTTTCTCCCACGGCCTTTATGAGGGGCACCAGCTTTTCCCGCAGGGCGGCGAAAAAGCCGTCCAGATATGCTCTGTCCACGCCCCGTTCATACTCGTTCAGCAGCGCGTCGTAAGGGGCCTTATCCGGGTCATAGTATCCGGCGAACTTCCGGTTATAGGCCACCAGCTTTTCCAGGCACGGCCGGAACAGTTCAAAATCGCTGGTCTCCTTGGCCCGGTGCCACACGTCGCTGGCCTGGTTGGTCAGCTCCGCGTAGGCCATGTATTCCTCCGCCGGGATGCGCTTCAGCTGGCGCACCGCCCGGGAGAGCTCCTCCACCTCCCGGTTTTTGGCCAGATCCAGCTCATCCTTATGCTCTTTCAGGAACGCGAGGGTCTCGTCCAGGGCCGGGTCGGTCATGAGCTTATGCTGCTCTCCGGCTAGGATGCCCAGGGCCACGCCCCGGCCCTCCGCCGTGTCCTTGGGGGCCACCGTGTCCCCGTCCAGATAGAGGGCGGAGCTGGCGGTATTGTAGGCGTAAAGCTTCTTCTCCGCGGCGTCCAGCCGCGCCAATGCCTCGTTCAGTTCCATTTATATGCTCCTTTCAGTCCGTCACATACACCTGGGCGCTCTCCGCGTCCGCGTTCTGGGGAATATAGGCGGTGAAGCTTCCCTCGCCGGGGATGGCCTCGTATACCGCCCCGCCCACGGACACATAGACCGCGGCGTCCACCGCCGTCTCCGGCAGGGTCCCCGTGAGCTTCGTACAGCCCTCCATGGTCTTGCCCGGCTCCTCGGCGGTGAGCTCGCTCTCTACCGGCAGGGCGCCCTCCAGTACCGACGCCTCCCGGGCCGGGGCCGGGTACACCGCCGGGTACTGCAGCAGGTAGGGCAGCGTCCGCTCCGCCAGGTCCACTACCACGAGGGTGGCGTCATATTGATTTACATAATCTAGTCTATAATTGTTCAGCCGGGAGAAGAAGGCGTGGCCGAAGCTCTGGGCCATGTAGGGATAGAGGCTCCTTCCCGAGGAGTCCCGGAACATGAGGAGGCTCCCCTCGGCCCCTGCGTTCTCCGTCTCGATAGAGATGTCGTCGGCGGTGTGGAAGCTGGAGAGATAGGAGAAGGTGAACCCCGGCTGCCAGGCGTAGTCGGCCTCCGTCGCCGTCCCTGTGGGGAACAGCATGTCGTAAAGGTCCCCCTTGTGGCCCTCCGCCGCGATCGCAAAGGGGCTGGCGAAGTAGTCCGTGTCCACGCCCGCCCCGGCCAGGATGGCGTCCGCCGCCAGGGCCGCGCCCCGGCTGTGCCAGTGGCTGTCGTATTTCCAATAGAGCTCCTCGTCCACAGCGGAGAAGGCGTCGTATAAGTTTACATAATTAACTCCCTGCTCTGCCATCGCCGCCTCCAGGCGGGTGCGGTTGCCTCCCTCCGCCACGGTCGCATAGGCCGGGGCGTGCTCCGGGTAGAGGGTGTACTTGCCGCAGGGGACGGTGAAGAGGAACTTCGCCCCCTGGCCCTCGGCGTACTCCTGCATGAGGGCGAGGCCCCGGGCGGCGCACCAGATCTCCCGGTCCGTCATCTGCTCCGCGCCGGCCATGTCATAGGCGGACGCGCCGTAAAAGAGCCATCCGTCCGGGCCCAGGAGCACGTCCTCGTTGGCGGAGGTGTGGAACGCCTTCGCCGCCAGCGTGTCCCAGGCGGTGATGCCCTCCAGGCGCAGGAAAAAGCCGTTGGCCATATAGCTCTGCAGCTGGGAGAGGTACGCGGTATTGAAGGATCCGTCCGCGTTGGTGAGCCGGGGCTTCGTCACGGGCAGCTCGTTGGCCGCCGCAGGGGCCGGGCCCTTGATGAGCATGCCCACGCCGGGGATGAGGCAGGCCAGGAAGAAGACCGCCGTGAAAAGACCATACCAGAATTTTTTCATCTCGCGCCTCCCCCCTTAAAACTGCAGATAGATGAAGGGCGCAAAGCCGCTCTGAGCCATGGCCATGACGCACAGCACGCCCAGTCCCAGGCTCAGCGCGAAGCCCACCGGCTCCGCCCATTTCTGCGCGCCCAGCTTTTTCACCCCGCCGTCAGGCAGGACGCTGAGGGCAAGACCCAGGACCAGCACGAAGACCGCCAGCGGCGTGCAGAGAAGCTGCAGGGCAAAGGTCCCTTCGGCGGTGAAGCGCCAGCCGGCAGCCATGGCCGCCAGCATCCGCCCCGCCTGGGCCATGCTGTCCGCCCGGAAGAGCACCACGCCCACCAGCACCACCAGCCAGGTGTAGAGCCGCAGCACAAATCGCCCGCCCGCAGACTTCTCCAGGCCTTTGGTGCGGATGAGGCCAAGCCCTTCCAGAGCGCAGAACAGCCCGTGCCACAGGCCCCAAAAGACATAGTGCCACGCCGGGCCGTGCCACAGACCGGTGAGCAGCCACACCACAGCCATGGGGATGAGGATGGACAGCTTGTTGGCCCTAGCCCGGCCGTACCTGGCTGACCACTTCTTATAGAGCTTTTGCAGCGGCCGGCTCATGACCAGGGGCATGTAGACGTAGTTTCTGAACCAGCCGGTGAGGCTCATGTGCCACCGTTTCCAAAAATCGGTGAGGCCCAGAGCCCGGTAGGGCCGGTCAAAGTTCTCCGGCAATGTGAAGCCGAAGACCTCCCCCGCCCCGATGGCCATGTCGGAATAGCCGGCGAAGTCGAAGAAGATCTGCACGGCGTAGCCCGCCGCGCCCAGCCAGGCCAGGCGGGCGTCCAGCACCGCGCCGGCGTAGATCCCGTCCACCACCTTGCCCACGATGTCCGCGATGAGAAGCTTTTTTGCGAGGCCTACCAAAAACCGGCGGATGCCCCTGGCGGTCCGCTCCGCCGTACATGCGCGTTCTTGGAGCTGGGGCGCGGCCTTTTTCCAGGGCATGATGGGCCCCGACACGATGGCCGGGAAGAAGGAGATGTACACCGTCACATCAATCAAATTTCTTGCCATATTGGCGGGCTTGCGCCACACCTCCACCACATAGCTGATGGCGGTGAAAGTGAAGAAGGATATGCCCAGGGGCAGAGGGATACCCGCCGGGGGGATATGGGTACCCAGCAGGGCGTTCAGGTTGGCGATGAGGAAATCCAGATACTTGAATAGCCCCATGATTCCCACGTCCAGGGCCACCGCCGTCACGCCCACGGCCCGGCGGGCCCGCTTATCCTCCAGGCGGCCCAGCAGCCGCCCCGCCCCCCAATTGAGAAGGATGGACCCCACCAGCAGGGGCAGATAGGTCAGCTTTCCGAAGCAGTAGAAAAACAGGCTGATGACCGCCAAAACGGCGTTCTTCGCCCGGATGCCCGGCGTCACGTGATAGATGGCGAACGCCGCCGGGAAAAAGGCGAACAGGAATATGGCGCTGGACAGGACCATCTCGCCGGACCTCCTTTCAAAAGTGATGGGACGGCAGGAACCGTCCCATCGTTCATCGTGTCAGCACCACTCTTTATAGCTGTTTGACGCTGATTCTTTTTTCTCCGGCTCGGGCCGGACATAGGAGACCACCACGCGGCGGTTGGGCTCCGTGCCGATGGAGCTGGTGGTGACGCCCTCATAGTCCTGCAGGGCGGTATGGATGACGTGCCGCTCATAGGAGTTCATGGGCTCCAGGGCCATGGACCGCTTGTACTTCACGGCCTTATCGGCCATCTTCTCCGCCAGATGGACCAGAGACTCCTCCCGCTTGGCCCGGTAGTGCTCCGCGTCCACGTTGATGTGGTCCTTGCGGTCGCCGCCTCGGTTGACCACGTAGTTGGTCAGGTGCTGGATAGCGTCCAGGGTCTCGCCCCGCCGGCCTATCACGGCGCCGATGCCGCTGCCGGTGAGCTGTACGTCCAGACCGCCGCCCTCACGGGGGGCGATCTCCATCTCGGCCTCCACGCCCATGCGCTCCAGAAGGCCGGTCAAAAACTGCTCGGTCCGCTCCGCCTGGCTGCCCTCGGCCTTGGGGACCGGGGTCTTGGGGACGGGGGCGGGCGCCGGCTTCACAGGGGCCGGGGCCGGTTTGCGCTCCGCCCTGGGCGCGGCAGGGGCTGCCTTCGGCTCCGCTTTGGGGGCGGGCTTCTCTTTCGGCTCCTCGCCGGGGCCTTCGTAGGTGATGCGGACCACGGCGTCCACGGCGCCGATGCCGAACACGCCCTTCTTGCCCCGCTCTACGATCTCGACGGATACGTCGTCCCGCTCCAGGCCCAGCTGCTGCAAGCCGGCCGCCAGGGCGTCGTCCGTCGTCTTTCCGCGGAATTCCACAGATCTCTGCATGATTATGCTTTATCCTCCGTACTATCCTCATCCTCGGCGGGCTCGCTTTCCGCCTCGGGCGTCACAGTATCCGTTTCAGTTTCAGTTTCAGTATTCGTTTCCGCCTCGGGGACAGGCTCCCCAGCGGTCACGGCGATGGCGGCGGTCTCCTCCACGGGAGCCTCGGCTTCCGTCTCCTCGGGGGGCTCGTAGCCCTCGCTCTCCGCCGCGGCCGCGGCGGTCTTGGCCTCCGCCTCGTCAGGGTTGGTGTACCGGTCGGGCACATAGGCGCGGCCACGGGCATACCGACGGTCGCCCACCTGAGAGGCGGGGATATCCTCCTCGGTCAGGCCCTTCTTGGCCAGCTTCGCGGCCCGGACCTCGGCGGCCTTCCGCTCCACTTCCTTCTGGGCGGCCACGGCGCGCTTGTTCTTCTTGGAGGTATTGCGGTTCTCCACCGTGGCGCCCTCGGCTTTTAGCCGCTCGGTCTCCTGGCGCTTTGCCTCCAGCTCGGCCTCACGTGCCTTCTCCCGCTCGATGCGGTCCGCGTCCTCGATGTCCAGCTGCTTGTTGTAGACCTTGTTCAGGATGACATCCTGGGCCATGGCGAACACGCTCTGGGCGATCCAGTAGATGCCCATGACGGCGGGCATGGTGAAGCAGATGTAAAGGCTCATGAGGGGCATGATCAGGTTCATGGTCTTCATGGAGCCCTGCTGCTGTTCGGTCTGGGGAGTGCCGGCGTTGGCGGCCTTCATGGAAAGCCAGCTGAGAAGGGCCGACAGCACCGGGATCATGAAAAGGCCCAGAGCGGGCAGCCACGCGGACGTCTGACTGAAATCCCAGCGCCAGAAGGCGAAGCTGGGGGTCTGGCTCAGGTCCAGGCCCAGGAACCGGTAACTCAGCTCCTGGAGCTTGTCCGAAAGGCCCGCGAAGGCGTCAAAGTGCTCGGTGATGAACTTGGACTGGAAGATCTGGTCGTAGAACTGGCTCCGGCCGGTAGCGGTCTGGTAGCCCAGAGCGGCCAGCTTCTGGAAGATGGCACCGCCCTCGGCCAGCTCCGCCGCCGGGATGCCCATCATGGTGGTCAGGGGGTAGCGGATGGCGTTGTACAGGGCGATCAGGATGGGGAACGGGATCAGCGTCCACAGGCAGCCGCCCATGGGGTTGACGCCCTCTTCCTTATAGAGCTTGGCCATCTCCTGCTGATAGCGCTGCTGGTCGTTGCCGTATTTCTTCTCCAGCTCTTTGAGCTTGGGGGTCATACGGCTCATGCGCATCATGCTCTTCTTGCTCTTCAGCTGGAAGGGCAGCATGATGAGCTTTACCACCAGGGCGAACAAGATGACGGCCACGCCGTAGTTGCCAACCAGGTTGTAAAGCCAAAGCATCAGAACGCCAAATGGCTTCGCAATAGCTTGTAACATATTCTTCTCCTAAATTTTACGGTACGGGGTCGTAAAAATCGTGCTCCCCCCGGTGGAAGGGGTGACAGCGGCAGATGCGCTTCAGGGCCAGCCACCCGCCCTTCCAGGCGCCGTACCGCTCGATGGCGGTCATGGCGTACTGGCTGCAGGTGGGGATGAAGCGGCAGCTGGGCTTGGTATACGGGGAGATGTGCTCTCTGTAAAAACGGATAGCGGCCAGCAGCAGGCGCTTCATTGCGCCGCCCCCAGCTCTTTGCTCGCGGACATGAATTCCGCCTCCAGTCTTCCGTATGCCGCGTTGGCCGCCCGTGTCCGGGCCACCACCACCAGGTCATAGCCCGGACGGATGGCCTCCTCGTGCAGGCGGTAGATCTCCCGCAGACGGCGGCGCACCTTGTTGCGCGTGTGGGCCTTGCCCACCTTCGCCGTCACCGTGAAGCCCAGGTGGTTTTCGTTCCCGCCGTTCCGGCGGGCGTATACCACGAGGCAGGGCCGCACGGCGCTGGTCCCTTTTCGGTAGACGCGGTGAAAGTCACGATTCGTTTTCAGGGAGGAAGTGAAGCGCATGGTCTGCCTCTTCTCCCTCAGACCCTCAGTAGCTCAGCTTCTTGCGGCCCTTGGCGCGGCGGGCGGACAGCACCTTCCGGCCGTTGCGGGTAGACATGCGCTTGCGGAAGCCGTGCTCCTTCTGGGCGTGGCGCTTCTTGGGCTGATAGGTTCTCAGCATGGTTTTTCTCGTCCTTTCTTTTCGTATTACTCATCGGCGGCATCCAATGCCGCCGTCAGTTGGCAACTGCATTATTATATAGAAAAAAGTATCCTGTGTCAACCAGAAAATCTCATGACCCGGCATAAAAAGACCGCTGCCGTTCTGGCAGCGGTCCTGTCATCGGATATCAAAAATCGTCGTCCATCTTTTTGCTGGAGGGCCGGCCCCATTTGACCTTGGGCTCCCGCTTGTTGAGGATGCGGATGATGTGGCCCCGATGGCGCCACAGGATGGCCAGCGCCATGAACAGCGCCACCGCCCCGGACAGGCCCTTCAGATTCTGGGGCGCCACGAAGATCCACGCGGCGATGGGCCCCGCCACGGCGGCGGCCATGACGGCCAGGGACATCATCTGGGCGAAGGCCACCACGATGACGAATACGCCCGTGGCGATGAGACCGATGCGCCAGTCCGCCAGCCAGTAGGCCACGAGGCACGCCAGCACGCCCTTGTTGCCCCGGAACTGGTGCTGAACCGGATACATGCCGCCCAGCATCACGCAGAAGCCAGCGAACAGCTTGCCCACGGTCACGTAATTGCCCTCCCGGTTCACGATGAGCATGATAAGCCCGCCCGCGAACACCGCGATGGCGCTCTTCAGGACGTCCACGGCGATGACCGCCATGCCCCACTTGCTGCCAAAGACGCGGACGAAATTGTTGTAATCCGGCCGCTTGTTCCCCTGCTTGGTGATGTCCTTGTGGAAGACGAAGGTGCTGAGAAGCTGGGGGCTGTTCAGGGCGCCCAGGCCATAGCTCACTATGGCGATGAGGATGAGAAGCAGCGTGACTTTCATTCGTTTTCTCCTTTCTGTCGGATCGTGATCCTGACGGGGGTCCCCTCCAGTCCGAAGGTGGCCCGGATGCGGTTCTCTATATATCGCTGATAGGAGAAGTGGAAAAGCTCCTTACTGTTGCAGAAGATGACAAAATGGGGCGGCTTCACCCCGGTCTGGGTCATGTAGAACACCTTGAGGCGGCGGCCCTTGTCCGTGGGCGGCTGCTGCCGGGCCTGGGCGTCCGCCAGCAGGTTATTGAGCTTGCCCGTGGAGATGCGCAGGGACGCCTGCTCGTTGGCCGCGTTTATCATATCAAATATACGCCCAGTTCGCTGTCCCGTCAAGCAGGAGATGAATACCACCGGCGCGTAATCCATGAAGGACAGGTCCTGCTTGACGCGCTTGCGCATGTCCTCCATGGTGTTGGTCTCTTTTTCCACCAGGTCCCACTTATTCACGACGATGATGCTGGCCTTCCCGGCCTCATGGGCCAGGCCAGCGATCTTCGTGTCCTGCTCGGTGACCCCGTCACGGGCGTCCAGCATGATGAGGCACACGTCCGCCCGCTCCACGGCCAGCTGCGCCCGCATAACGGAGAATTTCTCCACCCGGTCGTTGACTTTACTCTTGCGGCGGATGCCCGCCGTGTCGATGAAGAGATAGCTGCCGGACTCGTTGTCCACGGGGGTGTCCACCGCGTCCCGGGTAGTGCCGGGCATGTCCGCCACGATGACCCGCTTCTCCCCCAGGATGAAATTGATAAGAGAGGACTTGCCCACGTTGGGCTTGCCGATGACGGCTACCCGGATGCGGCCGTCGTCCTCCTCTTCCTCCTCGGGGGGCGGGAAGTGGGCCACACAGGCGTCCAGCAGGTCGCCGGTGCCGTGGCCGTGGACGGCGGAGACGGCGATGGGATCGCCCAGGCCCAAGTTATAGAACTCGTATATGCCCGGGTCGTCCGGGCCGATGGCGTCCATCTTGTTCACCGCCAGCACCACGGGCTTGCCGCTGCGCTGGAGCATGCCGGCCACCTCCTGGTCGGCGGCGGTGATACCGGTGCCGATCTCCGTGACCATGACGATCACGTCGGCGCTGTCGATGGCCATCATGGCCTGCTCCCGCATGAACAGCAGGATCTCGTTGGCGGTGTTGGGCTCGATGCCGCCGGTGTCCACGATGTCAAAGGTCCGGCCCGTCCACTCGCAGGGGGCGTAGAGCCTGTCCCGGGTCACGCCGGGGGTGTCCTCCACGATGGAGAGCCGCTGCCCGGCCAGCCGGTTGAAGAGCATACTCTTGCCCACATTGGGCCGGCCCACGATGGCCACCAGGGGTCTCGCCATACAGCCGCCTCCTTCCTGTCTCTAAGGTGTCCGAAAATACGAATTTATATAGCGATATAGGGACGGCAGCCGCCGCCCCGAAAAAATACCGTTATCCCTTCCTGCCGAGCAAAAAAGGGAGGCGCGCAGCCCCCCTTATCCTGCCGGTAATTACTTCTCCTCGCCTACCGTGACGACGGTGCGTCCGTCATACTGGCCGCAGGCCGGGCAGACGCGGTGAGGCATGTGGTACTCGCCGCAGTTGGGGCATGCCACCAGCTTGGGAAGGCCCAGCTTCCAGACGCTGGAGCGCCGCTTGCTCTTTCGGGCATGGGACTGTTTTCTCTTAGGGACTGCCATGGGTCACACCTCCTGTATATCATCCAACAGCTGCCCGAGGGCCGCCATTCTCGGATCGATCTCTTTTTTGCAATCGCAGGGTCCGTCGTTCAGGTCCTTCCCGCAGGTGGGGCAGAGCCCCTTGCAGTCCGGCCGGCAGAGAAATTTCTGGTCCAGGTCCAGGATGAACAGGGTCTCCGCCACGTCGGACACATCCGCGCCGTCCCCCACGAGGGGGAAGACGTTCTCGCTGTCCGTGTCCTCCGCGTCGGCCTGGAGCACCGCGGTGAAGCGGGGCGTGAGCCGCCGGCGGAAGGGCTTTCCGCACCGGTCGCACCGGACGGTCATATCCGCCGTCACGTCTGCCTCCAGCTCCAGGATGCCGGCCTTGTTCCGCACGGAGCCCTCGGCCGTCACCGGCCCGTCAAAGGACTCCAGCATGGGGAAGGACAGCCTGTCCCGGTCCAGCTCGCACCGGAAGGGGACGCTCTTTCCCGGCACCTCGATTATCTCGCGCAGGTCTAAGATCATTGGACGTACCTCTACAGTCGCCAAAGTATTATAAATTATGCGCGGGGCGTTGTCAACCTTAAATTTTCATGTTACACTTACCAGTGTTATGAAAGAATTCACCGTTACCAAAAACGACGCGGGGCAGCGGCTGGACCGGTTTGCCGCGCGGCAGGTCCCGGACATGCCCTCCTCCCTGCTGCAAAAATACTTTCGCCGGAAGGAGATCAAGGTCAACGGCCGCTGGGCCAGGCCGGACGCCCGTCTCGCGGAGGGCGATACGGTGCGCCTGTTTCTCCCCAACGAGTTCTTTGGGGAGAGAAAAACCGACGGAAACGCCTGGCTGGTCTCCGTGAAGCCCGACCTGGACATTCTCTACGAGGACGATGACATCATCCTGGTGAACAAGCGGCCGGGAGTATTGTGCCACGCGGCGGACGGCTGGTCCGCCGGCACCCTCATCGCCCATATCCAGGCCCACGTCTACCAGTCCGGCCAGTGGGACCCGGCGGCGGAGAACAGCTTCGCTCCGGCGCTGTGCAACCGCATCGACCGGGGCACCGGCGGCATCGTCATCGCCGCCAAGACCGCCGCCGCTCTCCGGGACATGGATGAGAAGATCCGGGCCCGGGAGGTGACAAAGGAGTACCTGTGCGTGTGCGTGGGCGTCCCCAAACCCGCCCAGGGCCGCCTGGAGGGGTGGCTTTTCAAGGACGCGGTGAAAAACCAGGTCTATGTGAAGCCCCGCCAGGAGCCGGGAACCAGCTTCGCCGCCACGGACTATCAGGTCCTGGCCAGCCGGGACGGCCTCAGTCTCGTCACCTGCCGGCTCCACACCGGCCGCACCCACCAGATCCGGGTCCAGATGGCCCACGCCGGATGGCCCCTCTTAGGGGACGGCAAATACGGCCGGGAGAAACTGAACCGCCGTTACGGAGAGAACCGGCAGCTTTTGTGGTCCTGGCGGCTGGGATTCGACTTTGTCTCTCCCACCGAAACACTTGACCTCCTCCGGGGGATGGTCGTCACCGTGCCGGACGTGCCCTTTGTGGAAAAATACTTTCCCGATTTCCATAACACCATAGAAAAACGACAAAAGGACTAAATATTTCCTTTTTATGGTTTTCCTTTTGACTATATACAATCACTTGTATATAATTAGGTCATAAGACCCCAACACCCACTATATTTTAAGGAGGACATCACTTTGAAGAAACTCATCTCCCTGCTGGTGGCCCTCGTCATGGTGCTGAGCCTTTGCGCTCCCGGTCTCGCCGCCGAGGCGGAGGCCGAGACCGTGAACGTTCTGTACACCAACGACGTGCACACCTACATCGACAAGGATCTGAACTACACCGTGGCCGCCATGTACCGCGACACCCTGGACAATGTCCTGATGGTGGATGCCGGCGACCATGTCCAGGGCACCGCTTACGGCTCCATGGACAAGGGCAAGTCCATCATCGACCTGATGAACGCCGCGGGCTATGACCTGGCCACCCTGGGCAACCACGAGTTCGACTACGGCATGGAAGGCGCCATGAACGCCATCGAGTGGGCCGAGTTCCCCTATGTGTCCTGCAACTTCTACCACGAAGCCGACGGCGTGAAGGGCGAGAACGTCCTGGACGCCTACAAGGTGTTCGAGATCGGCGGCCAGAAGATCGCCTTCATCGGCGTGACCACCCCCGAGTCCTTCACCAAGTCCACCCCCGCCTACTTCCAGGATGAGAACGGCAACTACATCTATGGCATCGCCGGCGGCGAGGACGGCTCCGACCTGTACGCCACCGTGCAGGAGGCCATCGACGCCGCCTCCGCCGAAGCCGACGTGATCATCGGCCTGGGCCACCTGGGCGTGGACCCCGCGTCTAAGCCCTGGACCAGCGAGGAAGTCATCGCCAACACCACCGGTTTTGACGCCTTCATCGACGGCCACTCCCACACCGAGGTCCCCATGGAGGAAGTCGCGGATAAGGACGGCAACACCGTCATCCTCACCCAGACCGGTTCCTACTTCAACAACCTTGGCCACATGACCATCGCCCCTGACGGCACCATCTCCACCGAGCTTCTGAACATGGAGGCCGTGAAGGTCGCCCTGTTCGACGCCCTGGACGGCGCTCACCGCGCCGGCGGGGAGGCCAATTCCGAGGACGGCGTCTATGAGATCCAGTCCGCCTGGATCGGCCAGGTCAACGACGAGCTGGGCCAGGTCATCGGCACCACCGACTGCGTCCTGAACAACTACACCGAGGACGGCACCCGTCTGGTCCGCAGCCAGGAGACCAACTCCGGCGACTTCGCGGCTGACGCGCTGTACTATCTGTTCTCTGAGACCAGCGCTGTGGACGGCTACCCCGTGAACATGGCCATCATGAACGGCGGCGGCATCCGCAACGAGGCCATCACCGGCGAGATCAGCTACCTGACCTGCAAGAACATGCACACCTTCGGCAACGTGGCGTGCCTCATCCAGGTCACCGGCCAGCAGATCCTTGACGCTCTGGAGTTCGGCGCCCGCGGCGTGGGCACCGGCGAGGAGATCGGCGGCTTCCTGCACGTCTCCGGCGCCACCTACACCATCGACACCTCCATCCCCTCCTCCTGCACCATGGATGACAAGGGCGTGTTCACCGGCGTGGACGGCGAGTACCGGGTGAAGGACGTCATGATCGTGGATCCCGCCACCGGCGAGAGCACGCCTCTGGACGTGAACGCCACCTACAACCTGGCGGGCTACAACTACACCCTCCGCGATCTGGGCGACGGCTTCTCCATGTTCCAGGGCGCGACCAACATCCTGGACTACGTGATGGAGGACTACATGGTCCTGGCCAACTACGTCCAGTCCTTTGAGGACTCCGACGGCGACGGCCTGCCCAACGTCACCGGCTACGACGAGCTGGAGGGCGCCGGCCGCATCATCATCGAGTGATGTTCCCCCTTACCGCAAGACCATAACATAGCGTTTGCCCCCGGTCCGCTTGGACCGGGGGCGTTTCTATTTTGTTTTCCTCGTTCAGCCGCCGTAGACGCACACGCCGCCCACGTAAGTGGCGGTCACATTGAGGCCGTCGTCAAGGACGGTAAAGTCCGCGTCCATACCGGGGGCTATGCGCCCCTTCTTCTCCAGGCCCACCAGTTTCGCGGGGTTCTCCGTCATGAGGGGCAGGACCTTCTCCACGCTCTCGCCGGTGAAGGCCACCAGGTTCCGCAGGGCCTGGTCCATGGTAAGGGTGGAGCCGGCCCGGACGCCTGTGTCCGCCAGGACGGCGTCCCCGTCCCGGACCACCACGTCGTTCACGCCCAGCTTGTACTTCCCGTCGGGCAGGCCCGCGGCCTGGATGGAGTCGGTGATGGCCGCCACCTTGTCCCAGCCCTTGCAGGCCAGGAGCATCCGCACCGAGCCGGGGTGCAGGTGCCGGCCGTCGCATATGGCCTCGCAGACCACGTCCCGCTCCAGCACGGCGCCCATGATGGCGGGCCGGTGCTGGTGGAATAGGCCCATGGCGTTGAAGGTGTGGGTGGCGGCCCTGGCCCCGGCGTCAATGGCCGCAATAGCCGTCTCATAGTCCGCGCCGGAGTGGCCGATGGCCACGGTCACCTCCCCATCCAGCTCCTTTATCATATCCACCACGCCGGGCACCTCGGGGGCCACGGTCATGTAGCGCACCGCGCCCTCCGCCGCCTCCTGATATTTGCGGAACAGAGCCGTGTCCCCCTTCCGCAGCAGCCGCTCGGGCATGGCGCCCTTGTACTCCTTCGCCAGGAACGGCCCCTCCAGGTGGATGCCCACCAGCCGCGCGCCGGCGAGGGGGCCCGCCATGGCCTTTTTGGCGTATCCGATGGACCGGAGGGTGGCCTCCTCCGTGTCCGTGAGGATGCTGCACTGCCAGCCGGTGACGCCGTGGGAGGCGAAGAACCGGGATATTTGGGCGAAGCCCTCTTCGTCCGCGGCGTTCACGTCCACCCCGCCGCCGCCGTGAGTGTGGATGTCGATGAAGCCGGGCACAAGCATGTGCCCACCCAGGTCCACCACCCGGCATCCCGCCGGGACCGGCGTGTCACTGGCGGCTATCCGGCCGTCCAGGACCAACACGTCCCGCCGGACGAACCGGCCGTTCTCGTAGACCCGGCCGTCTTTGAACAGCGCCGCGTCCATATCAGAAGGGCTGGGCCCCGGACACCGAACTGGTGTAGATGGCCGCGTCGGGATGGTTCTGCAGGAGGGTCACCGGGAACCGGGCCGTCACGGGCCCGTAGGCCGCCTGGCGCACCACCGCCCGGTGCCAGTCCCGGAACACGCCCAGCCGCACCTTTTTCGCGGAGAGGATCTGCCGCATGCCGATGGTGACGGCCATTTTGGGCATGGCGTCGATGGCGCCGCCCCGCTCGGTGATGGCGTTGGCGGTCCGGGTCTCCCGGGTCAGGGTGAGTACCCGGGTGTTGAGCTGGGCGAACTCCTCCGGCGTCAGGTCCTCGCTGGCCTCGTTGAAGGCCAGGTGGCCGTTGATGCCGATGCCGCCGAAGCAGATGTCCGGCCCGCCCAGGCTCTCCAGGAGCTTATCCCCTTTTTCCGGGTCGATCGGGTCGGGGAACACCCGTTGCTCCACGGGCATGAGAAGATCGGGGTCTATCCTGTCGTACACGGTCCGGTCCATGAACCCCCGGAAGGACAGGGGACTGGACCGTTCGATATAGGTGCCGTCGTCGTTCAGGTACTCGTCCATATTGAAGAACCAGCAGTTTTTCAGGCTCAGCCTCTCCCGGTTCACCAGCCGCACGAACACAGGGTACTGGCCCGTGGGGCCCACGGGGAGGATGAACACCGTCCGCCTGCCGGCGGCGTTGTTGGCCCGGATGGCCTCCACCATCTGCTGGGCCAGCTCATAAAAGGCCTCGCCGGGGTCTCCCAAGGGGTAGACGGGGATCTTCGCGTTCTTGCCCAGCTCCGAGGCGGGAATTTTGAAAAAGTCCATGGCGGTCTCCTTTTTGGGTATTTTTTTCCATTCTAGCAAGCGCCCCGTCTTTTGTCAAGAAAGACTAAAGAACTGCCTCTGTTTCTATCTCTTTTGTGCTTTATTTCGCTAAAGTTTCTACGATTAGAGCATTTTCCACAAAAAATTCCGGGTAATTATCTTGCATCTGTGTAATTTTTATGATAGTATGCAGATACGAATCATAGTGCCGCGGCGGCCCGCCGTGGGCTAAATCCTGAATAGAAAAGAGTGATGCGCGTTGAACGAGAAGAAGCCCGAGAAGATCAAGAAAAAACCTCTGAGCAACAAGGTCTGGCTCCTGCTCTCCCTCATTGTGGCCCTCATCGTGTGGTACCTGCTCAGTCTGGGCAAGGCCACCGGCCGGAGCTTCCCCTTCATCCAGAAGACGTTCATCGAGTCCTTCCCCAAGATGGCTTTTGAGCGGAAGGTGCTGTGGAAGGACTTCTGCAGCAGCATGATCTGCGTGGCCGCCGGCTTCGGCCTGGGCTTCGTCACCGCCATCCCCATGGCGTTCCTGATGGCCTGGTACACCCCGGTGCAGAAGATCATCATGCCCTGGATCAACTTCATACGGAACATCCCCGCCCTGGCCTACGCGCCCCTGATCGTCATCATGGTGGGCGTGGGCAAGACCCCCGCCATCATCCTCATCTGGATATGCACCTTCATGACCATGTGCGTCACCATATACGGCGGCATCGCCAACATCGACACCACGCTGGTGAAGGCGGCGCGGGTCCTGGGCGCCAAGGACATGGACATCTTCTTCCGCATCACCCTGCCCGCCACGGTCCCCTTCATCATCACCGCCGTGCGCTTAGGGCTAGGCGCGGGCCTGACCACCCTGCTGGCCGCCGAATCCACCGGCGCCCAGGCAGGCCTGGGCATGCGCATCCGGGCCCTGTCCGGCACCTTTGAGTCGGCCCCCATGCTGATGTACATCATCATCATCGGCATCATCGGCATGCTTCTGAATATGCTGGTCAATTTCATTGAAAGGAGACTGACGTCATGGCAGGAGAAGAGAGATCAGTAAAGCTCCACATCGACAATGTCTATAAAGAATACAAGGGCGAGCACGGCACCACCGTGGCCCTGAACGGCGTGACCCTGGACATCATGGAAAATGAGTTCGTGTGCGTCGTGGGCCCCTCCGGCTGCGGCAAGTCCACCCTTCTGAACATCATCGCCGGCCTCCATGAAGCCACCAGCGGCACCTGCTACCTGGACGGCAAGCCCATCACCGACGTGGGCGTGGAGCGGGGCGTGGTGTTCCAGCAGTACGCCCTGTTCCCCTGGCAGACGGTGCTGAAGAACGTCATGTTCGGCCCCCAGATGAAGCGCCTGCCCAAGGCGGAGTGCGAGGCCATCGCCCGCAAGTACATAAAGCTGGTGGGTCTGGAGGGCTTTGAGAACTCCTACCCCAAGGAGCTGTCCGGCGGCATGAAGCAGCGGGTGGCCATCGCCCGGGCCTACGCCAACAACCCCGAGGTGCTGCTGATGGACGAACCCTTCGGCGCCCTGGACGCTCAGACCCGCGCCCAGCTGCAGACAGAGCTTCTGAAGACCTGGGAGGAGGAGCAGAAGACCTGCTTCTTCATCACCCACGACGTGGACGAGGCCATCCTGCTGGCCCAGCGGGTGGTGATCATGTCCGCCCGGCCCGGCCGCATCAAGCGCATCGTGGACGTGGACATCCCTTACCCCCGGGACCAGGCCACCAAGAACGACCCCCGCTTCCTGGAACTGAAGACCGAGGTCTGGAACGAGGTCTACCAGGAGTACCTGGAGGTCCGCAAGTAATTCCCTCACCGTACCTGACCGGCCCCGCCGGAAAATATAAAGGTAACTATTATTTTAGGAGGATAATTATGAAAAAGTTTCTCGCGATCGTTCTGGCTCTGGCCATGGTCCTGAGCCTGGGCGCGGTGGCCTTCGCCGCGGAGGAGGAGCCCATCACCCTGCGCGTCGGCTACATGGCCAACTACGCCTCCCTCTGGGCCGTCATGACCGGCATCAACGGCGGCTTCTTTGAGGACGAGGGCATCACCGTGGAGCTCACCGAGTTCGGCGACGGCCCCTCTGAGATCGCCGCTATGGAAGGCGGCTCCATCGACCTGGCCTACATCGGCAAGGGCGCTCACCGGCTGTGCATCCTGGGCAACGCCATCATCTTTGCCCCCAGCTCCGTGCACACCACCGACAAGCTGGTCTGCTCCGCCGAGTCCGGCATCGAGACCGTGGAAGACCTGGCCGGGAAGAAGATCGGCTACAGCGCCGGTTCCTCCTCCGAGACCACCCTGGACAACGCCCTGAAGGTGGCGGGCCTGACCCGTGACGACGTGACCCTGAACGCCCTGGATCCCGGCTACATCGTCCCCGCCATGATCTCCGGCGACATCGACGTGGCCGTGACCTGGAACCCCTACACCACCATGTGCCTGGAGCAGAGCGAGGGCTCCTATGAGATCGAGTTCGCCGACGGCTCCACCAACATGTCCAGCTGGATCTGCCTGCCCGCTTACGCGGAGGAGAACCATGACACCCTGGTCCGCTTCAGCCGCGCCCTGTTCAAGGCCATGGATTACGGCGCGAACCCCGACAACGCCGATGAGGTCGCTCAGTGGTGCGCCGAGCAGACCGCTACCGACAAGGAGATCAACCTCCTGCAGTGGGGCGACGCTCACTGGTTCAACATCGAGGACATGGAGACCGCCCTGGCCGACGGCACCATGAAGGGCTACTATGAAGGCGTGCAGAACGACATGATCGCCGGCGGCAACATCACCGAGGAAGAGGCCGCCGAGGACGTGGGCGACTGGGTGCTGTTCGACGTGATGCAGGAGGCCCTGGACCAGATCGCCGAATAAGGCTTGACCGTCCGACTTGTATCCTGTAAAATAAGCGCGGGCCCTGGGGTAACCCAGGGCCTTTTAAATGACGCCGTTACTTTTGCTCCGCAAAAGTCCTCGCGCTGCTCACCGCGCTTCGCGCGGGGCGTCAGATCCCATTCGAGGCGGGACCCCCGTCCCCCTCGAGCTCCCCCTTGCGTATTTCCGAACATCCGAGAGGACACGCCATGTATATCACCGTCACCCACGCCCAACGCGAGACCCTGGCCTTCGCCGGGGAGGAGCTGCGCGCCTATCTGGGCCGCATGCTCCCGGCGGACACGGCTCTTGCCATCGACCTGGTCACAGAGCCCGCCCCCGGCAACGACGCCTTCTCGGTTGACCTGTCCCCCGCCGGGGGGACCATCCGGGGCAATTCCGACCGGGCGGTGCTGCTGGGGGTATACGACGCCCTGCGGGCCATGGGCTGCCGATTCCTGGCCCCCGGCCGGGAGAACGAAGTGGTGCCCCAGACGCCCCTCCGGGCCCTGACGCTGCGCTATGAGCGCACCGCGGCCCTCTTTCACCGGGGGGTGTGCCTGGAGGGGGCGGACAGCGGGGAGGACATCCTGCACTTCATCGACTGGCTGCCCAAGGTGGGCTTCAACGCCTTCTTTCTCCAGTTCAAGACCCCCTACGCCTTCCTGGCCCGGTGGTACCGGCATCTCAACGACCCTCTCCTTCCCCCGGAGGATTTCGACGTGGAAGATATCATGCTCCGGGCGGAGGCGGCCATCCGACGCCGGGGGCTTCTGCTCCACAAGGTGGGCCACGGCTGGACCGGCCAGGTGCTGGGCTACGAGTCCCTCAGCTGGGACGCTGACCCCCGGCCTCTGGCGGAGGACAAGCGTTCCTATGCCGCCCAGGTAAATGGCGTCCGGGAACTCCACAAGGGCGTCCCGGCCAACACCAACCTCTGCCTGGCCAACAGGGAGGCCGTCTCCCGCTTTGCCGATGCGGTAACGGACTATGCCGCCGCCCACCCCAATGTGGACTACCTGCACGTGTGGCTGGCGGACGACTATAACAACGTCTGCGAGTGCCCCGAATGCCAAAAGAACACCCCCACGGACCAGTACGTGGCGCTTTTGAATGAGATAGACCGGCGGCTCACGGAAAAGGGCCTGGGCACGAAGATCGTCTTTCTCCTCTACCAGGAGCTTCTCTGGCCGCCCATAAAGGCGCGGCTTTCAAACCCCGGCCGGTTCGTGCTTATGTTCGCCCCCATCAGCCGGACCTTTGAGCGGTCCTACGACCTGCGCCTGCCCCGGCGGGCCATCCCCCTCTACCAGCGCAACCGCATCGCCCTGCCGGAGGACCTGGGCCGGAACATGGACTTTCTCCGGGCCTGGCAGGGAGTGTTTGACGGGGACAGCTTCGTCTACGACTACCCCCTGGGCCGGGCCCATTACGGTGACCTGGGCTACGTCCACATGGCCCGGGTGATCCACGGGGACATCCGGCGGCTGGCCGCCATGGGTCTCAACGGCTACATAAGCTGCCAGGAGCTGCGGGCGGGGATGCCCAACACCCTGCCGGGTTACGTCATGGGCCGGGCCCTGCTGGACGGCTCTGTCAGCGCCGACAGTCTCATCGGCGAGTATTTCGCCGCCGCCTACGGCCCTCACGCCATGGAGGCGCTGGACTTCCTCTCCGCTCTCTCCTATCTGAGCCGCTGCGACTACGTGAACGGCAAGGGGCCCCGCACCGACCCGGACATGGCCGCCCGGATGGACGGCGCCGCCGAACTGTGCCGGCGGTTCGCCGAGGGACACGATGCCGGCCCCGACAGCTTCCCGGGCCGCCTGGGATACCACGCCCGGTACGCCGGATACCTTGCCCAGGCCCTGGCCGCGCTGGCCCGGGGAGAGCAGGCGGAAGCCAACAAGCATTGGGAGGACATGTGCGCTTTCATCCGGGAGAACGAGCTTGCCTATCGCCCCTGGCTGGACGTGTACCGGGTCATCGACGTGACGAAGAACTACGCCGGCCTGGGAACAGAAGGATAAAATACCGCCCCGGAAGGTCGAGCCTTCCGGGGCGTTCGGTATGTATGCAGCTTCTTACAGCGACGCGGCCAGAGCTTTGGCCTCTTCCTCCGCCTTTCGCACCAGGGGCTCCGGGTCTCCGCCCAGGTCCAGACCCTCGGCGGCCACGCAGACGAATCCATCGAAGCCGAAGAACTTCTGCAGGGTCTCGCAATAGGCGACGCCCTGGTCCATGTCCGTGCCGCCGTAGGGGCCGCCTCGGGTGGTCAGAAGGATGAGCTTTTTGCCTTTGCACAGGCCCTCCAGGCCCTTTTCCGAGGTGCGGAAGGTGATGCCCTCCACGCTGATGTTCTCGATGTAGACCTTGAAGAACGCCGGGAAGCTCATGTCCCAGAAGGGCGCGGCCACCACCACGATGTCGGCGGAGGCGAACTGGCGGGCATAGTCGAACCGGGGCCGTTCCAGGGCCCCCTCTTCCAGCAGCCGGTCCCGCTCCCGGAGGAGCGCCCCGTCGAACGGCCGCATCCGCTCCTCGTCGGGCCGCACCACGCTGACGGACCACCGGTCCGGGTCCAGACCCTGCACGAAGGCCCGCGCCAGCCGCGCCGTCCTGGACTGTTCCCGTCTTACACAGCAGTCCACCAGAAGAACTTCTCTCATAACGGGTCCCCTCCTTGTACTTGATGCACCAATTATACACCAACACACTGGATATTTTCAACAAAAATTATAAAATAATATCCAAATTTTCTGACAAAAAGCCTTGAAATCTCCCCGCTGGGTCATTATAATGGTCTTGGCGTTCCGCCATCCATCAATTAAATTTATCGTGAGGTACATATCCATGAAAAAAAGGATCATTTCCCTCCTGCTGGCCGTGCTGATGATCGCCGGCCTGCTGTCCGTCCCCGTCCTGGCCGACACGGAGCCCCTGAAGGTGGCCCTGGTCGTGGCCGGCACCTTCGGCGACCGGGCCTTCTACGACTCCTCCAAGGAGGGCCTTGACAAGCTGGCCGAGGAGTGCGGCGTGGAGCCCATCACCATCGAGTGCAACAACGAGAACCACGCCCCCCAGATCCGCAACGCCGCCGACGAGGCGGACGTGGTCATCTGCGTGGGCTGGGAGTTCTACGATGTGGAGACCATCGCGCCGGAGTATCCCGACGTGAAGTTCATCTGGATCGACAACGCCACCAGCGAGCCCGTCGAGAACGTTCTGAACATCACCTACGCCCAGAACGAGGGCTCCTTCCTGGCCGGCTACATCGCCGCGTACATGAGCGAGAGCGGCATCGTGGGCGCCGTGGGCGGCGAGGACTCCGACACCATCAACGACTTCATCGTAGGCTACGAGCAGGGCGCCCAGTACTTCGCCGACAAGTACGAGACCACCACCGAGGTGGTGCACAACTACTCCAACACCTATGACGACCCCGCCGCGGGCAAGGAGTGCGCCCTGGCCCTCATTGACAAGGGCGCGGACGTGATCTTCCAGATCGCCTCCGCCGCCGGTGACGGCGTGTTCGAGGCCGCCGAGGAGAAGGGCGTCTACGCCATCGGCGTGGACTCCGACCAGAAGTACATCAACGAGGATGTCATCATCTGCTCCATGAAGAAGGAAGTGGGCGACTCTATCTACGCCGCCGTTTCCGAACTCCTGGACGGTGACGACTCCCGCTGGGGCACCACTTGGGTGGCAGACATGTCCTCCGGCTACATCGGCATCGGCTACGGCGAGGAGGGCTCCGAGCAGCAGATCAGCGACGACCTGAAGGCCGAGGTGGCCGACCTGGAGGAGGCCATCACCAACGGCGAGATCGTGGTGGAGACCACCCGGTAATATCCGCCCATGCATAAGGGCGCGGCTTTTGCCGCGCCCTTTCTTAAGCCTTAGATAAGCGAGGTGATCTTCTTGGATGAGATCGCTGTAAGATTTGAACACGTATCCATGGCCTTCCCCGGCGTCCTGGCCAACGACGACGTGTCCCTGGACATCCGAAAGGGCGAGGTCTTCGCCTTGGTGGGCGAAAACGGCGCGGGCAAGAGCACCCTTATGAACGTGCTGTACGGCATCAACACCCCCACGGATGGAAAGGTGTTCATCCGGGGGCAGGAAGTGACCGCCTTCGACCCCAAGACGGCCATATCCATGGGCGTGGGCATGGTGCACCAGCACTTCATGCTGGTGCCCTCCTTCACCGTGGCCCAGAACATCGTCCTCAGCCGGGAACCACGGCGGGGCCGGATATTCTTCGACAACGCCGCCGCGGAGAGAAAGACCCGTGAACTGGTGGAGGAGTACGGCCTGGAGGTGGACCCCGCCGCGCCGGTGGAAGAGCTGAGTGTGGGCCTGCAGCAGCGGGTGGAGATATTGAAGACCCTCTACCGGGGCGCGGAGATCCTCATCCTGGACGAGCCCACCGCCGTGCTCACCCCCCAGGAGACGGAGGAGCTGTTCGCCGTCATCCGCCGGGTGGTCCGGGACAGGGGCATGACCGTCATCATCATCACCCACAAGCTGTACGAGGTCATGGCCATCTCCGACCGGGTGGGCGTGATGCGCAAGGGGCAGCTGGTGGGCGTGCGGGACACCGCCGACGTGGACGAGAAGACCCTGGCCTCCATGATGGTGGGCCGGCCCATGCTCTACGACGAGCTGGAAAAGACCGGCGTCCCCGGCGAGGAGCTCATCCGGGTCCGGGACCTGACGGTCCGGGACAACCGGGGCCTTCTGGCCGTGGACCATTTGTCCCTCTCGGTCCGGGCAGGGGAAGTTCTCGGCATCGCGGCCATCGAGGGCAACGGCCAGAGCGAGCTTCTGGAGGCCATCACAGGCATGAGGAAGCCCGAGTCCGGAACCGTGACCATCCGGGGCGCCGACGCCACAGGCAAGTCCCCCGGCCAGATACGGGCCATGGGCCTGGCCCACGTGCCGGAAGATCGGCTGGCCACGGGCCTCAGCCGGGACGGGACCGTCACCGAGAATCTGCTGGCCGGCAAGCAGCGCCAGAGCCAGTTCAACCGCTTCGGCATCCACCAGCGCACCTCCACCGTGGAGCGCTACGCCCGGGAACTCTATGAGAAGTTCGACATCCGGGGCGCGGGCACGGATGTGACCGCGGGCTCCATGTCCGGCGGCAATATGCAGAAGGTGGTCATCGCGAGGGAGTTCTCCTTCGACGCGCCGGTGCTCATCGTGGCCCAGCCCACACGGGGCGTGGACGTGGGGGCCATCGAGTTCATCCACGGCCAGATCATCGATAGGCGCAACCACGGCTGCGCCATCCTTCTGTGCTCGGCGGACCTGGACGAGGTGTTCCGCCTCTCGGACCGGATCATCACCCTCTACGAGGGGAAGATCACCGGCGAGTTCACCGGCCCCTTCTCCAAGGAGGAGATCGGCTACCGCATGACCGGCTCCCGGCAGGCGGAAAAGGAGGCGGCGGTATGAAAAAGAGATTCAACTGGGGCTATCTGGTGAGCCTTCTTATCAGCGTGCTGCTGGCCTTCGCCATCGGCGCGGTCATTCTGGTGATAGCGGGATTCAACCCCTTGGAGGCCTACGCCGCCATGGTGGACGGGGCCTTCTCCAACGCCCGGCACATCGGCGACTTTCTGGAATACGCCATGGTGCTGTGTCTCACGGGCCTTGCCTGCGTGCTGGGCTCCCGGGTTGGCATCTTCAATGTGGGCGGCGAGGGCCAGCTGCTTCTCGGCGCGGTGGTGTCCTGCCAGGTGGGCGTGTGGCTGGCTGGCTATTCCGCCTGGATCGCCATCCCGGCGGCGGCTCTCGCGGCCATGGCCGTGGGCGGGTTCTACGCCCTCATCCCTGGCTGGCTGAAGGTGAAAGTGAAGGTGAACGAGGTCATCACCACCATCATGCTCAACACCATCGCCGCCAGCATCTGCCAGTACCTGGCCAAGGGCCCCTGGAAAAACGCCAACAAGAACATGGTGGCCGCCACGGAAAAGCTGGACCCCCGGTTCTGGTTCAAGACTCTCATCCCCGGCTCCGGGCTCTCCACCGCCATCGTCGCCGCCATAGTCATCACCTTCCTGACCTGGTATGTCATGCAGAAGACCTCCGTGGGCTACGAGATGAAGCTCACCGGCCAGAACCCCCGCTTCGCCTTTTTCTCCGGCATCAAGACGGACAAGATCGTCATCGTCTGCATGGTCATCTCCGGCGCCATGTGCGGCCTGGTGGGCATGTTCCGGGTCTACGGCGTGGAGCACCTCTACCGCTCCAGCATCAGCAACCAGTACTATTTCGAGGGCCTGACCGTGGCCATGATCGCCCATTACGACCCGGTGACGGTCATCTTCCTCTCCTTCTTCTTCGCGGTGCTGAAAATAGGCGCCCAGGGCATGGAGCTGTCCGCCGGGGTGCCCAACCAGATCTACCTCATCATCCAGACGGTCATTATCTTCTTTATGGCCGCCGAAAGCGGCATCTTCGCCTCCCTGCGGGCCGGGTCCCAGCGCCGGAAGGCCCGGGCGGACATCCGCCGAAAGGAGGGCGAGGGCCATGCTTAAGACTATCCTCGCGGCCATCTTCTCCGCCGGTACCTTCAACCAGATGCTCCGCTCGGCCACACCCGTGGCCCTGGCCGCCCTGGGCGGCGCCATGACGGAGCACGCCGGCATCATGAACATCGGCATGGACGGCATGATATTGATGGGCGCCTTCTTCGGCGTGCTGGGAAGCTACCTCTTCGGCTCCGCCGCCGCGGGCGTCGGCCTGGTGCTTTTGATGGGCGTGGTCGTGGGGCTGTTCTTCGCCCTGTTCGTGGTGAAGTTCAAATCCGACGAGTTCATCATCGGCACCGCCCTCAACACCTTCGCTCTGGGCCTCACCAGCTTCCTGAGCCGGGCCATTTTCGGCGCCTCCGGCACAAAGGGCAACCCCGCCCTGCCCACGGTCCACATCCCCGGCCTGGACAGCATTCCTTTCCTGGGCCAGGTCCTGAACGACAACTCCCTGTTCATCTACCTCACCTGGCTTCTGGTGCTGGTGATGTGGCTGTTCGTGTACAAGACCCCCTATGGCTTCTGGCTGCGGGCCAGCGGCGAAAAGCCGGAGACCCTCCGCACCGCGGGCATCGCCCCGGAGAAGATGAAGTGGCTTGCCAGCATCCTGTGCGGCCTGCTCTGCGGCCTGGCCGGCGCCCATCTGTCCCTGGGCCAGCTCCAGGGCACCTTCGCCGAGAACATGGCCAACTCCCGGGGCTATATCGCCTTCGCCTGCGTCATCTTCAGCAAGGCGAACCCCGCCATGGCCTACATTGCCGCGCTGATGTTTGGCTTCTTCGACGCCATCGGCCTGCGATTGCAGGACTATATCAGCTCCGACCTCACCAACACCATCCCCTACATCATCACCATCGTTATGATGGTCTACGTGGTGGTCCGCTCCCAGCGGAAAAAGAGATATGCGGGAAAAAGACTTCCGGCAAAACAAGGGTAAAAACGTATAGCGAAGAAGCCGCCCGGCGGGAGGTCCCGCCGGGCGGCGCTTTGTGTCATTTGCTTTGTCTCACATGATCTTGCGGAACAAGGTCTTGAAGTCCTCCACGGAGGCGGGCTTGGGGTTGCCGGGAGCACAGGCGTCCGCGGCGGCGGACTGGGCCAGGAAGTCCAGGTCCTCCTCCTTCAGCTTGTCCAGCTTCGCGGGGATGCCCACGTCGGCAGACAGCTTCTTCACCGCCTCGATGGCGGCGGCGCGGTACTCGGCCTGGCTCATATCGTCCACGCCCTTCACGCCCATGGCCCGGGCGATCTCCCGATACTTCTCGCCGGTGGCGTCGGCGTTATACTCCATCACGATGGGCAGCATCATAGCGCAGGCCACGCCGTGGGGCGTGTCGTACACCGCGCCCAGGGTGTGGGCCATGGAGTGGGCGATGCCCAGGCCCACGTTGGAAAAGCCCATGCCGGCGATATACTGGCCCAGGGCCATGCCCTTGCGGCCCTCGGGGTCGTTCTTCTGGGCGGCGCGCAGGTTGGCGGAGATGAGCCGAATGGCCTCCAGGTGGAACATGTCGGTCATCTGCCAGGCCGCGGCGGTGGTGTAGCCCTCGATGGCGTGGGTCAGCGCGTCCATGCCGGTGGCGGCGGTGAGGCTCTCGGGCATGGACAGCATCATGTCCGGGTCCACGATGGCCACGTCGGGGATGTCGTGCACGTCCACGCAGACGAACTTGCGCTTGCGCTCCACGTCGGTGATAACGTAGTTGATGGTGACCTCGGCGGCGGTGCCGGCGGTGGTGGGCACGGCGATGGTGAACACCGCGTGGTTCTTCGTGGGGGCCACGCCCTCCAGGGAGCGCACGTCGGCGAACTCGGGGTTGGTGATGATGATGCCGATGGCCTTGGCGGTATCCATGACGGAGCCGCCGCCCACGCAAACGATGCTGTCCGCGCCGAAGGCCTGGAAGGCGGCCACGCCGGCCTGGACATTCTCGATGGTGGGGTTGGGCTTGATGTCCGTGAAGATGGTGTACTCCATGCCCTTTTCCTTCAGGGCGTTCAGAATGCTGTCGATCTGGCCGGACTTGACCACATGGTTGCCGGAAGCGATGAAGACCTTTTTGCAGCCGCGGGCG
Source organism: uncultured Oscillospiraceae bacterium (assembly GCA_947581795.1). Lineage (GTDB taxonomy): Bacteria > Bacillota > Clostridia > Oscillospirales > Oscillospiraceae > CAJOIG01. The sequence goes on along the minus strand of CANPVS010000008.1, from coordinate 25,884 downwards.
GCCAGCTCATTGCCGATCTCGGCCACGGCCCCTGCGCCGTGATAGGATACGTTGTTCAGTACGATGCGATTTGCCATGATGTTTCCTCCTTGATATATGATAAATAGTTTTTTCCGCTCTTACGCCAGATACCCCTCCCGGGGGGTCACGTGGAAATGCTCCGCCAGCAGGCGCAGCTGGTCGTCCGTAAGCGTCTGCTTGATGGGCAGATGGGCGATCTTCATCCAAATCTTCGCCGCCTTCTCCGCCGTCTCAATGAGGCCGAAGGTCTCGTCCAGGTCCTTCCCGGCGCCGTAGATGCCGTGCTGGGCCCAGACCACCAGACGGGCGGTGGCCATCTTCCCGGCAGTCGCCTCGCCTATCTCGTTCGTGCCGCAGAGCATCCAGGGCAGCACGTTCACCCCGTCCGGGAACACCACAATGCACTCGGTGCACATCTGCCACAGCGTCCGGGTGAAGGAGCGCTCGTCCAGGTCGTGGACGTAGGTCATGGCCAGAAGGTTTGCCGGGTGGCAGTGCATGATCACACGGTTTTCTGGGTCCACGGCCAGGCGCGTCGCGTGGCTCATCATGTGGGCGGGGAACTCGCTGGTGAACTTTCCCCCGTCCGTGAAGCCCCAGAGAAGCTCCGCCGTGGCCCCCTTATCCGTGAGGCGCACCAGACCCAGGTTCACGTCCGGGGCGTACTGCACATTTTTGAAGTACTTGCCCGTGCCGGTGACGAGAAAGTACCTCCCGTCCAAAGCCGGGGCCTCAAAGCCCGTGGGCAGCGTGCGGATGACAACGTTTAGGTTTACATAATCTATTACTTCCGCCTCGTCCAGCAGCAGGCTTATATTGCCGCCGTTGCGCTCATCCCAGGTGTGGGCGTACATATTGGTCGCGGTGCGGATCATCTCCGTCATAAACGGCGCGGTGAGGATGTCTTTCATGGTTCGTTCTCCTTATCTTGTTATGATATCGACCGGCACGTTGAATATTTTAGCAACTTTCAGGATGGTGTCGATATGCCGTCCCACAGCGGCGGCCATGTGGTGGGTGGGACCGGCCTCACTCCACCTGTCGCAGAACTCTCTCGCCCCGCAGGCAAAACGGGTGCGCATGTTGGTGTCGCCAAAGGTGAAGATGGGCCCCGGCTCGTTGACGCCCTCGGCAACCACAAATTTGAAGTGGCCGTCCCTGTCCTGGGTGATGCCGAGATACGTCACCGGCCCGGTGGGGGGATAGAACTGAGTCAGATACCCGCCGCCGGTCTTTCCGTGGAACACGGGCACGATCTTCATGGTGGGCTTTCGCGCCTGGGAGATGTCCGCGTCCCCGGAACCGCTGTGGCCGATGATGCAGATGTCCTCGTCGAAATCGATGGAGTACATCTCAGAAAGCTGCCCCGTCCCGGCGATGGTCTTTAAGATGCTCATGGCCATGGCCACCTTGATGTCCCCCTCCACGGCGCAGGCCGTGCCCTGCTTTATCAGCATGGAGAAGGCGGGGATGAGCATGCTGTCCAACTTTCCGGCCACGCCTTGGGCAAAACCGTCGTAGTGGGAGGCCACGAGGGCCAGCTGCTCATCCTTCACCCACTGCTCGAAGGCCACCACGTATTTGGCCATATCCCAGACCTTCTCCATGGTCCCGCCGCCCTCTATCTCGAAGGTGTCCAGGATGTCCTGGGCTTTGGCCCGAATGGCGGCCTCGTCGGTCACGTCGTCCGCGATGGCCCACATCTTCTCCCAGTCGAACTGCTTGGTGTAAAGGCTCATCCGGTGGTAGAGGTTGGTCTCGTCGATGTAGAGATCCATCATGCCGGGATAGGGCCGGCCGATCTGGGCCAGGTTGGTGTCCCGAAAACGCCTACGCACCTGGGCGGCTTTACACCAGTCCTCGATCTCCGCCTGGGCGTGATCGTCGCCGCCCTCCACCACGCCTGTGATCACCGCGTGGCGCTTGCCGGCCCGCTCCAGGTCCGCCACCATCTCCCCCACGGCCCCGCAGGCGTACAGCGTGCCCAGCCAGGTGGCTGTGTCGGTGTGCTCGTAGTCGGGGGCCCGTTTTTTCTGCAGATTCACCAGCACCACGGGCACGTCCAGGTCCCGCACGACGGGGAGCATGTTGTAGCTGGTGGCGTAGGTGAGAAGCTGCAAGATCACCAGATCTACGTCCGCGGCCCGGAATTTGTCCCCGGCGGCCATGGCCAGCTCCTTGGTGGTGACGAGGCCGCCGTCTATGAGCTCCACAGAGTCCGGGATGCGCTTTTTGAAGTCGGCATATTGTCCCTCAAACTCGGGCACCAGGGAGGGAAACTGGGGCAGGTACGCCCCCAGGGCGATGGCGAACACACCCACTCTCGCTTTGGTCTCGACTAACATGACACTGCCTCCATTTGTACTTTCAGATTGCCCAAGGCCGTGGCCTCGATGGGCAGAGCCACCACTTCCAGGCCCGTGGCCTCCTCCGTCAGGCGGTTCAGAAAGGCGTTTTTCGCCCCACCGCCCACGATATAGAGCTTCTCGTATGCCTTTCCCGTGTTGCGTTCCAGCTCCCGGACGGCGTCCCGGTAGCTGAAGGCCAGCTCTCATAGGCGCAGCGGAAATAGTCGCCGGGGGTTTTGAGCGCCCCGCCCGCTGCCTGGTCAAAGGCCGCTTTCATGCTCTCCGGGGCCAGGAACGCGGGGGCGTTGGCGTCCACCGTGTGGTCAAAATGGCTTGCCTCTGCCATCTTCACGATCTCCGGGAATGGCGTGTCCGGGCACAGCTCCTTTTGGAGCTGGTTCACCAGCCACATGCCCATGATGTTCTTCTGGTAGCGGTTGTACCCCACGCCGCCCTCGTTGGAATAGTTGGCGGCGCCGCTGGCCTCGTCCGTAATGGGCTTTGGGGTCTTCACGCCCAGCAGTGACCACGTGCCGGAGGAAATATAGGGCTCATTCCCCTCCATAGGGATGCCCTCCACCGCCGAGCCGGTGTCATGGGTGGCGCAGAGGACGCATTTTATCCCCTCATACTCGCCGATGACCGTCCCCGGCCGGGTGAGCTTGGGAAACAGCGCCCGGGGCAGGCCCAGGGCATCCGCTATCTCCAGGTCGAATTCCCCGGTCGCGGCACTTACCATGCCGGTGGTGGTGGCGTTGGTATACTCCCGGGCCTTGACGCCGCAGAGCTTCCAGAGAAGATACTCCGGCAGCATCAACATGTCCGTTACGCCCTCCAGCCGGCCGGCCAGTTTGTCGGCGTAAAGCTGGTAGATGGTGTTGAAAGGCTGGAACTGGCAGCCGGTCCGGCGATAGAGTTCCGGGAAGGGCATGAGCGCGTGGACCTTTTCGATCACCGCCTCCGTGCGCCCGTCACGGTAGGCATAGCATGGGAGGACCTCTTCCTCCCCCCGGAGCAACACATAGTCCACGCCCCAGGTGTCGATGGCCAGGCTCTCGATAGCACCAAACTCGGCCTGGGCCCTTTCAATGCCTGCTCGAATCTCCGCTAGCAGAGCGGCTATGTCCCAGGTCAGGTGGCCGTCCCGTTCCTGCACCCCGTTGGGAAAGCGGTGGACCTCTTTTGTCCTCAGCTCGCCGTCCTCCCGCCAGCCCACGATGTGCCGGCCTGACGACGCGCCGATGTCGATGGCCAGATGGCATAACAGACGCTGCGCGCTGTTATACCCAAAAATACCGGCCGCGCTCCCGCCTGCGCGAAACCGTGCGACATGGTGTAGCATATCATCACCCGCTGTTGACATCATTTACTTATAATAGCATATCATAAAAGCAGCCGTTTTCCAAGTGCTATAAACAGCGCGTGGAAAACGACCCCGCTCTGGGAGATTCCATCCCAGGGCGGGGATTTTTTTGTTCTTATCTTCTGTCCACCGCCGCGTAGATACGTTCCATCAGCGCGGGGTGCAGCTCGGAATAGTTGGGCAGGTAGTTGAGCACATGCTGCACGTAAAACACGCTCAGCCGCCTTGTGGGCTCCATCACCGCCAGCGCACCCGCCGCGCCGTCCCAGCCGAATTCCCCCCGGGGGAAGCGGTCCTCCACCAGGTGCACCCGCAACCCTAAGGCGTACCCCTCCGGCGCGGGCTTCATGGTATCGTTGTAATCCTTCAGGGTCTGGCCGGAGAGCTGGTTCGTGCGCATCAGTTCGATGGTCTCCGGGGCCAGGATACGGGCGCCGTTGGCCCCCATGCCGCCGCAGGCCAGCGCGTCCAAGAAGGGGAGGTAATCCTCCGCCCGGCAGCAGACGCCCGCCCCGCCGGAGTCGTAGTCCGGCGTGAGCTGGTGGGAGTTGTCCTTGTCCGCCAGGAAGAACTCCCGCCGCTGGTCGTGCCAGCATATCTGCGCCGGCATGCGCGCCAGTTCCCGCGCCTCGGGGCGGAAGGTGACGCCCCCGATCCCCAGGGGCCCGGCGATGTGCCGGGCGATGTAATCGGAGAACCGCTCCCCGGATACCACCTCGATCACCGCGGCCATCACGTCGTGGCACATGCTGTAGCAAAAATGGGTCCCCGGGTCGAAGGCCAAAGGCTCCCGGGCCAGCGCCCGTATGAGCTCCAGCGTCCCCGCGCCCCGGGCTTTTGCCTCTTGGATGGCGGGCAAAGTCTGGTCGTAGGTAAAGCCGCCGGTCATGGTCATGAGATGGCGGAGAGTCAGCGTCGTCCGGGCGGGCCGGACAGTATCCCCGTCCCGGACCGTGAGCGCGCCCAGCTCCGGGATATACTTCTCCGCCGGGTCGTCCAGGCCCAGCTTGCCCTGTTCCCATAGCTGGAGGGCGGCGGTCATGGTCATGAGCTTGGTGCAGGAGTATATCCAGTACCACTCCCCGCCCTGTAAGGGAGCGCTCTCCGTCCCCCAGCCCATGTGCCCCGCCCAGTGGCGGTACAGGACCCGGTGGTCCCGGGCCACGATGCACTCGCAGGCGGGCACGCCCCAGCGGGCGTCCACCCCGTCCAGAAATTCCGTGACCGGCAGAAAATTCATACCCATTCCCCTTCTCCGGTCCGTATCTTCATCTCCATGGGCCGCAGCAGCACCGTCTCCCCCTCCAGGACGAAACTCTTCTCCTGCAGGGTGTTATTGAAGATGAAGCGGTAGCTGCCGCCCTCGCCGGTTCGGGTGGTGACCTCCACCCCGGCGGGCAAGCCGTCCACCAGGGGGACGCCCCGCTCCCGGAGGATCTGTCCCATCAGCGCCCGGTACAGCGCCCGCTCGCCGACAGTCCCCACATAGTAGGCGCAACCCGCGCCGAAGGGATTTCTCGTCACCGCCGCCGAGCCGGCGTAGAACTTCTCCGTGTACCGGGCCCAGACCTGGGCCCCTTCCGGTTCCAGCACATCGCACCAGCCGGTGACGGCGAAACTGTCCCCGTTGTCCCGTGCGATATGGACCCGCTTTTCGCCGACGGCGTCGTACTCCTCCACCCGGCAGCCGCAAAGCTTTCGGAACACCGTGGGCAGGGGCTCGCCGAAAATGCAGTTGTTATGCTCGTCCTTCACGCCGCTGCGATTCGTGAGCACCACCGTGCCCCCCGCGGCGGCGAAGCTTTCCAGCCGGGCCGTCAGGTCCGGGTCCGTCACGTAGTGGGTGGGGACCACCACCACCCGGTAGCCCTCCAGCGGCGCGTCCTGGGCCGCCACGTCCACGTTGACCCCCAGGCCCATGCAGGCGTCCTGAAACAGCTTGAGCTGTTTCCAGTAGGCGAAATTCCGGGACTGGCGCTGGTTCTTGAGGGCGAACTCCTGGTCCGCGCCGTACAGGATCGCCACGTCGCTGTGGATGTCAGTCTTGTCCAGGTCCGGCAGTTTTTCCAGCCGGCGGCAGAAGTTCTCTATCTCTTTCAAACGCCGGTTGTCCCGGTTGTCGTGATCCAGCACTCCGTGGCCCAGCTGCTCCGCCCCGGAGCAGGAGGACCGCCACCGGAAGAAGCTCACCAGGTCCGCCCCGTGGGCCACCGCCTGCAGGGCGTACCCCTCGATCATCCCCGGCTCGGGCGTGACGCCCATGGGGCTCCAGCAGCCCCCGGCCCCGCCCAGCTGCTCCAGTATCCAGAAGTTCTTCCCCTTGAAGCCCCGGATGAAGTCCAAGGCAAAGCCGTTGGAATAGAGCGTCTCCGGGTCCTCCGGCAGATCCATGGGCGGGTAGTTGTCGTAGGCCGCCACATCCAGCTGGGCAAATTCCTGGTGGAAGTCCGGCAGGTTGGCGCAGAAGCAGCTGTTGGTGGTGACGACGGCGTCCGGGTCCACGCTGCGGATGACCGCCCGCTGGGAGCGGACAAAGTCCGCCGTGCACCAGGCGCCGAAGCGCTCATAGTCCAGCATGAAGGCGGGGTTGTGCCAGTCCGGCAGGCAGTCCGGGGCCAGCAGGGGCTGTATCTGCTCCCAGTCCGTGAACTCGCCGCTCCAGACCTCGTTGCCCCAGGCCCTGTTCAGGGCCTCCACCGTCCCGTACTTCTCCTCCAGCCAGCGGCGGAAGGCCGCCCGGCAGGAGGGGCAGGTGCAGTGGTTGCTCTCCAGCTCGTTGTCCAGCTGCCAGGCGTATATCTCCGGCCGCCCGGCGTACCTCTTGGCCATTTCCCCGGTAATGCGCTCGGCGTAGCGGCGGAACACCGGGCTCTGGATGCACCGGTGGCCCCGAATGCCGATGTCCGTGGGCCGGCCGTTCCGGCCCCACTGGACCGTCTCCGGGTGCTGGGTATAGAGCCACACCGGCGCGCTGTTGGTGGGCGTGCAGAGGATCACCCGCATCCCGTGGCGGGCGATGACGCCGATGGCGTCGTCCAGCCAGCCGAAGTCGAAGCGCCCCTCCTGAGGCTCCATCCGGCTCCAGGCGAATTCCGCCAGGCGCACCACGTGTACGCCCAGCTTCGCCATTCTTGCGGCGTCCTCCTCCCACAGGGAGCTGTCCCAGTGCTCGGGGTAATAGGCCATTCCTATCTTTATCACGTCGGTCTCTCCTCCGGTCTATCCTTCCAGATCATTCACAGTGAGGCGGCAGTCCGTGCCCACCTGCTCCACCCGCAGTCCCGGCGCACGGCCCCGGACGGTCAGGGTGATCTCGTCTCCCGACCGTACCGCGGACAGGTGAAGGACCGGCTTCCCGGTCATATCGCAGACCACCCGCGCGGCCTCATGGCCGTCGGCCAGGGCGTAGAGCCGCACCGTCAGGTCTTCGGTATAGTCATAGTCCGGCCGGTCGTCCCGTCCTCCCATGGGCAGGATGGTGTCCTCCCGCACGTAGAGGGGCAGGGAGAAGAAGTCGAAGCTGTCCCGCCGCCAGCCGGTTCCTTTCAACCTCTCGCCGGTGAGCAGATGGGTCCACGTCCCCCGGGGCAGGTAGTAATCCACCGCGCCGTCTTCCCGCATCACCGGGGCCACCAGCAGAGCGTCGCCCAGCATGTACTGCCGGTCCAGGTCCTCGCAGCCGGGGTCGTCGAACTCCAGCACCATGGCCCGCATCACCGGCACGCCGGTGCGGCTGTTCTCCGCCGCCAGGCCGTAGAGATAGGGCATCAGGCGGTTTTTCAGCTTGGTAAACTGGCGGCACACGTCCACCGCCTCCTCCCCGAACAGCCAGGGCACCCGGTAGGAGCCGGAGCCGTGGAGCCGGGAGTGGGTGCTCAAAAGGCCGAAGGCCAGCCAGCGCTTATACACGTCCGCCGGGGCGGTGCCCTCAAAGCCGCCGATGTCGTGGCTCCAGTAGCCGAACCCGCTGAGGCACAGGCTCAAGCCCGCCCGCAAAGACTCGGCCATGGATACATAGGTACTGTTGCAGTCCCCGCCCCAGTGGACCGGGAACCGCTGGCCGCCCACGGTGGCGCTGCGGGCAAAGAGCACCGCCTCTCCCTCACCCTTCACCTCACGGATGACGTCGAACACAGCCTTATTATAAAGGAACGTGTAGTAGTTGTGCATCCGCTGGGGATCGCTGCCGTCAAAGTATACCACGTCGGTGGGTATGCGCTCGCCGAAGTCGGTCTTGAAGCAATCCACGCCCTGCTCCATGAGCCGGCGCAGCTTTCCCTGGTACCATTTTACCGCGTCTGGGTTGGTGAAATCAACCACCGCGAGGCCTGCCTGCCACAGATCCCACTGCCAGATGTCGCCATCCGGCCGTTTGAGCAGGTAGCCCTTCTCCGCCGCCTCGTCGAAGGCGGCGCTGTGCTGGGCCAGGTAGGGATTGATCCACACGCATACCTTCAGGCCCTTCTCGTGCAGCCGGGCCAGCATCCCCTCCACGTCGGGGAACATGTCCCGGTCCCACTCGAAGCCGCACCACTCGTTCTCCCGCATCCAGAAACAGTCGAAGTGGAACACCCGCAGGGGGATGTCCCGCTCCTTCATGCCGTCCACGAAGCCCATGACGGTCTTCTCGTCGTAGTCGGTGGTGAAGGAGGAGGAAAGCCACAGACCGAAGGTCCAGGCCGGGGGCAGCGCCGGACGGCCCGCGAGGGCGGTGTACCGCTCCAGCACGCCCTTCCGGTCCGGCGCGCCGATGAGGACGAAGTCCAGGGCGTGGCCGGGCACGCTGAACTGCACCTTGGTCACCGCCTCGGAGCACACCTCGAAGGACACCGGGCCGGTGTCGTCCACCAGCACGCCGTAGCTGTTGGAGCTGAGATAAAAGGGGACGTTTTTATAGGCCAGCTCGCTGGAGGTGCCCCCGTCCTCGTTCCAGATATCCACGGTCTGGCCGTTGCGCACGAAGGGGGTGAACCGCTCGCCCATGCCGTAGATCTTCTCCCCCACGTCCACCTGGAGCTGGCAGCTCATAAAGGGCCCCTCGGGGGTCTCCACGAAGCTGAGCATGGCGGAGCCGAACCGCTCCCCCACGTTGGTGAGCTTCCGCTCACCGTAGTAATAGGTGAGGGTGCAGGGCGGCTTTTTGTGTATCACCAGCCGCAGCTTTCCGGAGGCCACCGTCAGAGTGTCCCCGTCCTCGCGCACCTCCAGGGGGCGGCGCTCGTCCGCCAGGTCGAACCGGGGCATTTTGCGCCGGACGCCCTTGAAGTGCACCGACCGCAGCCGCAGCATGTCCGGCTGGGGCGAGGAGATGGTGATCTCCTGGGCCGGGCCGTCCAGGCTCCGGCCGTCGTGGCGGTAGGGCACCGCGAACAGGCAGACCTCCCGCCCGTCCTCCGATAGGCGCGCCTGGCGTATCTGTTCGCAGTTGTACGTCCTGACGCCCGGGCGCAGGAGCCATTCGCCGGCATGGAATTTCATAACGTCCTCCTTCGGACATATCGCCGTATATTCTCAGGCGGGCGGACCCGCCGTATCATTCAATGGATGGAATAGCCCTCCCGGTCGATAGAGAAGCCGTCGCTGGCGGCACCGTCCTTCTCAATCTTCCGGAAGATGGGCATGATGACCTGGCTGGTGGTGTAGATCATCAAAATCGGCAGGCAGAACAGGCCGATATACAAAAGCACGGTGTTGATCTGGGTGAACAGCAGCACCTGGATGACCAGGATGCCCATGAGCCCCAGGGTGCGGACGAAAAAGCGCACGAAGATGCGCCGGGAATTGGCGAGGCTCCGCAGCATCGTATTGGCGTACCGGGCCTCCAGGGGAAACACATAGATGTAATGCATCAGCAGGAAGAACCCGGCCAGGATGGCCACGATGAGGAACCCTATGGTGTTCCCCTCCAAGTTCCGGAAAAGCTGTAAGTCCAGCCAGATACCGTAGGCCACCACGGCGAAGATCAGCGTCAGGGGGATGCCGTGCTTCAGGTTTTTCCCGTAGGCCGTCCAGAAGGCGGCGAACACGCCGGAGGACTCCCGCTGCTCCGCCATCTTCAGGGTGACGGTAAACGCCGCGATGGTGGACGCGCCGGCGGTGACCACCGGAAGGCAGCCGACGGCCCACAGCAGATTCAGGATAAGCAAGTCCACCAGACGGATGCCCGCCTGGATGACGGGAGAATCCACTTTTAAATTCACAGGCGCTCCCTCCCCTCGGCTCAGAATAAAATAGCGGGAAGCGGAGCCGGGCACAAGGGGCGGCTCCGCTCCCCGCGGGAGATAAGTTTACGCTATCAAAAGGTCAGTCTTTTACTTGGCAGGGCTCAGGCCGGCGTCCACCTGCAACTGATACTTCAGCGCGGCTTCGTTCTCGCCCCAGGCCAGGCAGTCTTCATAGCCGTAGGCCTCGCACTGCTCGATCATGTCGGCCACGATGGAGTCGAACTCCTCGTCGCTGTCAGCATAGATGGCGTTCCAGGAACCCTGCTTCACAGCGGTGGTCACCTGGGACCAGGTCAGCTGCAGCTCGGTGGAGCGCTCGCTGGCGGAGTAGTTCACGCCAGGGATGATGCTGTAGCTCTGCTGCTCCAGATACTCCTGGTTGGTGCTCACGCCGCCGTTGTGGTCGCGCCAATCCTGCTCGGCCTCGTTCACGGCCTCGCCCTTCATGCTCTCCCAGGAGGAGTAGTGGAAGGTCTCGCCCTCGATGGAGTCGGGGTTCTCAGCGGACTGGGACCAGGTGGTGTTGTTGATCTGGATCATGCCATCGTTGAAGGTGCCGTCCAGGGTGTAGGTCTCGCCGGTGTAGGGGCTGGTCCACTCCACGCCGGTCAGGTCGGTAGTGGGGTCGTTGTGGCACTTCAGGCCCAGTTCGGTGAAGTAGGTGTGGCCCTCTTCATCGTAATCCCACATCAGGCCCTTCAGGCCATACCAGCCGGTCATGGCTCCCTCGGGGGTGGCCATCCAGTTGATGAACTCCATGCACTTCTCGGGATAGTCGGTGTAGTTGCCGATGGACCAGACGCGGATGCCGCCGGCCAAGCTCAGGCCGTAGGCGATGTTGGTGGTATCGGTGGGCTGCAGGCTGGTCATGTACTTGCCGGCGGCCAGATGGGAGTCGGTGTTGAACAGGGTGGAGCCGGCGTAGTCAAAGATGGAGAACATGACGCCGCCGCTGGTGACCTTCGCCTGCATCTGGCTGTAGTTCTGGGTCATGGAGTCAGGATCCAGCAGGCCCCGCTGATAGAGCTTGTTATAGAACTTCAGCGCCTGCAGATAGGGGCCGTTCTCCTCCAGCACGCCGTGATACTCGCCGTTCACAGCGTCGTACAGGCCCAGGCCCATCTCGTCGTAGCCGGTGATGTTCTGGGCGGTGCTCTTCACATACATGACCATGTCGCCGTCCCAGTCAGGCCAGGGGCTGGCGGCATAGGTGGGGTTGCCGTTGTCGTCGGTGGGCTCCAGCTCCTTCATCTGAGCCAGCACGTCCACCAGGTCGTCCAGGGTCTTGACCTCGGGATAGCCCAGCTCTTTATACAGATCCCAGCGGATATCCCAGGTGTAGAAGAAGTTCTCGTGGTTGTCGGCGGACAGGGCCAGGTTGTGGCCGAAGCCGTGGAGCAGGCCGTCGTTGTTTATCTCACGGTTGGCGTCCAGCGCCTCGCCGAAGGTCTCCTTGATGTAGGGGCCGTAGTTGTCCAGCAGGTCCTCTTCCTCCCAGTCGAACAGCAGGCCCTGCGCCACCGCGTCCTGGTAGTCCTTGTCGTTGGAACCCCAGACCACGATGTCGCCCAGGTCGCCGCTCTCCATACGGGTCTGGTAGGTGCCGTCGGACTCGGGCACGATCACCAGCTCGATGCCCAGCATGTCCTTCAGCAGGACGGAGCTCCAGCCGCCCTGGGTGCCGGAGAAGTTGGCCAGCTGGCTGTAGACCGTCAGGGGGATGACCTCGTCGTCGGCGAGGGCGCTGCCGCCCATGCCGGCCAGCAGGCTGACCGTCATGACCAGGGTGAGCAGCATGGCGATGAGTTTCTTGGTGCGCATTTTTTGTGTTCCTTCCTTTCTTAAAATTATTATTTCGTTTTCGTTATTCGATCAGCCCTTCACCGCGCCGAGCATGATGCCCTCCTCAAAGTAGCGCTGCATGAAGGGATAGACCAGCATGATGGGGATGATGGTCACCATGGAGATGGTGTACTGGATGACCTTGGTGTTGAGCATGGCCGCCGTGACCTGGCCGCCGGACTGCATGACGTTCGCCAGGTTGGAGGAGCTGTTCAGGTACACGTACAGCCGGTGCTGCAGCGTGTACAGGTTCGGGGAGTTGGCCATCAGGATCAGCGAGTCCTGGAAGGAGTTCCAGTTGCCCACCGCGCCGAACACGGCGATGGTGGCCAGGATGGGCTTGGACAGGGGTAAAATGATCTTGGTGAACACCTGGATGTTGGTGGCGCCGTCTATGGTGGCGCTCTCCTCCAATTCCGCCGGGATGGACTCGATGTACGTCTTGACCAGGATGATGTTGTAGGGCGCCACGATGCCCGGTATGATATAGCCCCAGTAGTTGTCCGTGAGACCCAAGCCCAGCATGTTCAGGTACCAGGGAACCAGGCCGGCGTTAAAGTACATGGTGATGACCAGCAGCCGGTACCACATGCTCCGGTGCCACATTTTCCGCTTGGTGGTGAGATACCCGGCGAAGCCGGAGGCGATCACCATCAGGGCCGTGCCCAGGATGGTGCGGGAGACGGTGATGAGGACGGAGTTTCCGAAGTCCGACACGTTCTGCAGGGCCAGGTAGTTCTTGATGTGGATGCCCTTGGGAAGCAGGGTTATCACGCCCCGGTTCACCAGGTCGTTGTCGGAGATGGTGTTGATGAAGAGATAATAGAACGGGAAGATGCACAGGAACGTGAATACCACGAAAAACGTGATGTTCAACGTCATGAACACCTTGTCGCCCACGGAGGACTTATACCGGGGGCCGGTGGATGTGTGGCGCACCTTCGTCATCTTTTTCGCTTTGTCGCTCATGTCCGGCACCTCCTTAAATGATGCTCTCGCCGCGCAGGGCCTTGGAGGCCTGGTTGGCGCCGAAGAGCAGGACCACGCTGATGATGGACTTGGCCATGCCGACCACGGTGGACATGGGGATCTGGCCGCTGCCGATGCCCAGGTTGTACACGTACAGGTCCAGCACCTCGATGGCGTTCTGGTTGATGGCGTTGGAGAACACCAGGTACTGGTCCAGGCCGTTGGACAGGATGCCCGCGATGCTCATGAGCAGCAGCACGAAGAAGGTGGGCATCAGCTGGGGGATGGTCACGTTCCATATCTTGCGGAACCGGCCCGCGCCGTCCATGGTGGCCGCCTCGTACAGGGCCGGGTCGATGCCGGAGATGGAGGAGATATAGATGATGGCGCTCCAGCCCAGGCCCTTCCAAAGGCCCCACAGCAGCATCTTGATCCACATATGGCTGTTGCTCATCAGGTAGTTGGTGTGGGCGTCGATGTGCAGGAAATTGTTGAGGAAGCTGTTGATGAAGCCGTCGGTGGAGAATATCGCCAGGGCGACGGCATACACGATGACCCAGCCCAGGAAGTTGGGCACCGTGGTAAAGGTCTGCACGATGCGGCGGAACCGCCTGCTGTTGACCTGGGTGAGCAGGATGGCGAAGAGCATGGGCAGCCAGCTGGTGATGATGCCCAGGCTGCTCATGGCCAGGGTGTTGCGCAGCACCCGGAACAGGTCCCGGCGGGTGGCGGCGTTTCGGAACAGGTACGTGAACCACTTGAAGCCCACGAAGTTCTCTGCGCTCAGCGTGCCGCCGGCGGTGTAATCGAAGAAGGCGTACCGCCAGCCCCACAGGGGCAGATAGGAGAACACGAATGCCAGCGCCAGAAACGGCAGGAACAGCAAAAACAGGTGGTATTCCTCCTGCATCCCCAGCTTTTCCTCCAGCGGCTCGTCCTGTTTCCGCATGGACAGCGCCAGGCTGGTCAGCAGGATGAGTGCGGTGAGGACGATGAAGAGGTAAAAGCCCATGGAGACGTTGGGCGGGACCCGGTTGGAGTCGGCCGCCACGATCTGGGTGTAGGCCACGCGGATGCCCACCAGGCCCCCCGCCATAAGCATGGAGCCGATGAGGGGGTAGCGCAGGCCCTTGCGGCGCATTAGGTTATTGCCCACGGACATGCAGCCGCCCACCGCCGCCAGGATAATGCCTACCACCATCATGATGCTGGCGCCCATGAGCAGATAGAACGTGCCGGCCTGCACGATGCCCTTGGACAGCACCCGGCCCAGGTTCCCCACCAGCGCGTGATAGGACACACAGGACGTCAAAAGCGAGGTATAGCGGCTGATCTGCGTCGTGATACGGCCCGGGTTGAAGCCCGGGTAGAACACGGCGGCGCAGGCCAGCAGGATCGCGACCCGGTGCAGTATGTACAGCGCGTCCGCTCTGGTTTTCTTCTTCTCCAATGGCATGAGCATCCCTCCAAAGCAAGATTGGCGGCATGACGCGGTGTCAGGCCGGCCGCCGCCCGGCCTGTTATGTACCTATAAGGTTTATTCTGTACGGCTACGCCGTACAGACGATGCCCCGGGGCATCGCGTTTTTCCGGAGACGTTCTCTCCGGCATGGGTTACTTTCCCGTCAGGTCCCTCACGCTCCCGCCGGGATGGACGCTGCCCGTGACGGTGATATTCCGCGGCTCGAAGCCGTTGGGGTCCTCGATGGCCCGGATGAGCTCCAGCACGGCCTGCTCGCCGATGCCGTGACAATTCTGGTCGTGGGTGGCCAGAGTGGGCCGCACCAGGAAGGCGATGTGGCTGCCGTCATAGCCGAAGCAGCTCATATCCTCCGGCACACGCAAGCCCTCCTCCGCCAGCGCCCCGATGCCCCCCAGGCAGCATGTGTCGTCGGGATAGAGGATACAGGTGGGCAAAGTCTTGCACTGGAGCAGCCGCCGGGTGGCCTCCGCCGCCGCGTCCGGTTCCTGATACTGTCCCTGTACCACGTACTCGTCGGGCACCCGGATGCCCCTGGCCGCACAGGCCCTGGTAAAGCCCTCCAGGCGCTGGCGGGTCACATCCCCCATCTCCCCGTGGATAAAGGCGATGCGCCGGTGGCCCAGGCCGTAAAGGTAGTTCACGACCTCCTCCAGCCCGCCCAGGTTGTCCCCGGTGACGGAGGAACGGCCCTGATAGATGAGATCGATGGACACCACGGGCAGATCGCTCTCCGCCAGCTTCAGCGCCTCGGCCTTTTCCGCCTCGCTGTAGCCGGGCTGGACGATGAGCACCCCGTCGCACTGCCGGCGCATGGCGTGCTCATAGTACCCGCGTTCCCCCGAGAGGTTGCTGAGAAAGGTGATGTCGTAGCCCCGGGTCTCCGCCGTGTCCCGGACGCCCTCCAGGATGGCGGAGAAATACTCGTTGGCCATCACGTTCTTGAACAGGATGCCGATGTTGAGGCTCCGCCGGGTCTTCAGGGTCTGGGCCGCGGCGTTGGGATAATACCCCAGCTCCCGGGCCGTCCGGCGCACCAGCTCCGCCTTTTCCGCGCCGATGCCCTGCTGGCCGTTAAGGGCCTTGGACGCGGCGGCCACAGACACGCCGCAGCGCTCCGACAGTTCCCGCAGCGTCACCATCTGCCCGCCTCCTCCCCACAGGTCCACAAAAAGAAAACGTTTTCTCTCATTGATTATAGTGAATTTTCACGAATCCGTCAATAAAATATGCACTTTCTATTTATATTTTTGTCAGGTTGCACACATTTCCCATGCGTTCTTCGTGGAACTATCCAAAAAGCATCTTTCAGCGGTTGCTTTTCTTCGGAAATGAGCTGATAATAGCGGCATCACAGAAAAACCATCGATGACTGGACCCAAAGGAGGGCGCGGCAATGGAAAAAATACGGCAGGAGCGCCGGCTGTGGTACATGAGCCCGGCGGAGGACTGGAATACGGCGCTGCCCCTGGGGGGCGGCTCCCTGGGTATGATGGTCTTCGGCGGCACGGAGCGGGAGGAGCTGCAGCTCAACGAGGAGAGCCTCTGGAGCGGCTACCCCGCTCAGTGGGACGAGCCCGCCTGCCGGGAGCATCTGCCGGAGATACGGAATCTCCTGTTCGCCGGCCGGCCCCAGGAGGCGGAGGCGCTGTGCAGGAAGTACCAGGTCTGCCTGGGCGGCGGCAGCAACGATCCCTATTACGGCAGCTACCAGACCGCCGGGTCCCTTATCCTGGAGGGCCCCGCGCCGGATACGGGCGGCTATGTGCGGGAGCTGGACATGGACCGGGGCGCGGCCGGGACCCGCTTCGGCCCCGTCCGGCGGGTGCACACCGTCTCCCACCGGCGGGAGGTGACCGCGAGCCGCGTCCAGGGCGGCGGGCCGTACACCCTGCGCTTTGTCCGGGAGGGATGCTCTGTCTCCTATGAGGACGGGCAGATCCTCGTCCTGGGGCAGCAGCAGGGCCCCGGCGCCATGGCCTTCTGTACCCTCGTATCCGTGGAGACGGACGGGCGTGTCACCCCGGGAGACGGCTGTCTCACCATCACCGGCGCAGATGCGTTCATCATCTGGACCACCACCGCCACCACCTACCGGCGGGAGGAGGACCCGGAGACCCTCTGCAGGGCCAGGCTCAACGCGGCACGGTCCATGGGCTTTGAGGCCGTGCTGGCGGAGGAGGCCGCCTGGATGGAGGAGGCCATGGGCCGCTGTACCCTCGCCCTCCCCGCCGACCCCGCCCTGGAGGCGCTGCCCACGGACGAGCGGCTGGAGCGGGTGCGCCAAGGCGGGCGGGACCTGGGTCTCATCCGGCTGTACTTCGACTTCGGCCGGTATCTCTTCATCGGCTCCGCCTGGGGCCGGCTGCCGGCCAACCTCCAGGGCGTCTGGTGCCAGGACATGATGGCCCCCTGGACGGGGGACTACCATATCAACATCAACCTGCAGATGAACTACTGGTTCGTGGACGCGGCGGGCCTGGAGGAATACGGCGAGGCGCTGTACCGCTATATCGCCTTTCTGGCGGAACACGGAGCCCGGACTGCCCGGGTCATGTACGGCTGCCGGGGCTGGGTGGCCCACGTGCTGGCCAATCCCTGGGGCTTCACCGCGCCGGGGCAGGACCCGCTCTGGGGCGGCTTCCTCTGCGGCGGGGCCTGGTGCTGCCGCCATTTGTACGAGCACTATCTGTACACCGGCGACGCGGACTTCCTCCGCCGATACTGGCCGGTGATACGGGGCAGCGCCCGCTTTTTCGCGGACCTGCTGGTGGAGGACCCGGCCACGGGCTATCTGGTGACTGCCCCCTCCAGCTCTCCGGAGAACAGCTACATAGACCCGGCCTCCGGCCAGAAGACCTCGGTGTGCGCCGGGCCCACCATGGACACCGCCATCATCCGGGAGCTGTTCGGCGTCACCCTCCGGTGCGCGTCCATCCTGGGCCAGGAGGACGACCTGACCGCCGCCCTTCCGGGGCTCATGGAGCGGCTGCCACCTTACAAGATCGGAAAGGCGGGCGGCATCCAGGAGTGGATGGAGGACTATGAGGAATGGGAGCCGGGCCACCGGCACATCTCCCCACTCTACGGGCTGTATCCCGGCTGGCAGATAGACCCGGAAAAGACGCCGGAACTGGCGGCGGCCGCCCGGAAGACATTGGAGCGGCGGCTCTCCAACGGCGGCGGCCACACCGGCTGGAGCCGAGCCTGGATCATCAACTTCTACGCCCGCCTGGGGGACGGCGCGGCCGCCAGGGAGCATCTGCAGGCGTTGCTGGCAAAGAGCACCCTCCCCAACCTCTTCGACTACCATCCCCCCTTTCAGATTGACGGGAACTTCGGCGGCACGGCGGGCGTTTTTGAGATGCTGGTGCAGAGCCACGATGGGCTGATCCGGCTGCTGCCAGCCCTGCCCCCGGACTGGTCCGAAGGTAGATTGGAGGGCGTGCGCGTCCGGGGCGGTTTCCTCCTCTCCTTCGCCTGGAAGGACGGGCGCGTGACGGAGGGCACGATCACATCCCGCCTGGGCGGCACGGCGGAGCTGCGGGTCAACGGACAGAGCTTCCGCCTGGAGACCGAGCCGGGCCAGAGCCTCCCCCTGCCGGTATGACAAATACATGAAACAGCGCGGCGCGGACCGAAGTCCGCGCCGCTTTGCGCCTTTTAAGAGAAATACTCTATCCGCAGGTCCCGGAACACCGCCCGGTCCTCCCCCACGGCGTACAGCCCCAGCATCACGCCGGTAAAGCCGCCGGCCACCTCGCTGGACAGGTACTTGGCCCGCCCCACGCCCAGTGGCCGCTCTGTGCCGTCTTGATTTACATAAAACTTATACGTCATGCTGTCCGCCCGGATGATGAGCCGCGCCCGGCCTGCGGGGAGCGGGAGCGCCGCCTGGGTATGGCGGACGCCGCCGATGTTCAGCTTCAGCGCCGCCTCCCAGCCGTCGGGCCTCTGCCGCAGCGCCAGGTCGTAGTGCTCGTTCTCACACATATAGGCCGTTACCCCGGCCTCGCCGCCCTCCGCGTCCACGTCCACAGAGAGCACAAAATCGAAGCCCTTCTGCCGCAGGGCCGCGAAGGTGGGCGACCCGGCCTCGTCCAGTGGCACGGCGCTTCCCCGCAGGGCGAGGCCGCCGGGGAAAAAGTCGTAGTTTTCCATATCCGGCCGGCGGAGGAAGCACCAGTCCAGCGCGGCGTCGGTGTTCTCAAAGGTATAGACCCGCTTCCGCTCCTGGGCAAAGTCCCCCGCCATCTCGTAGGCCTCCTCGGTGGTGCCGTCGTTCCCGCAATAGGGCCAGCCGTCCTCCCCGAAGCGCACGGGGGTGAGGAACACCTCCCGGCCCAGGGTGTGGTAGGGCTCCCAAAGGCCGATCTGCCGGAAGCCCAGGGTCAGGATGTGCCAGCCGCCGTCCGGCCCCTGCACCAGGTCCCCGTGGCCGATGCCCTGGATGACGCCCGGGGCCTTGTTCCGGTTGGTCAGGATGGGGTTATGGGGGCAGCTCTCGAAGGGGCCCCAGGGGTCCCTGGACCGGGCGCAGACCACCATATGGCCGTACTCCGTGCCGCCCTCCGCGGCCAGCAGGTAATACCATTCGCCGATGCGGTACATGTGGGGCGCCTCCAGATAGCGGCCGCCGGTGCCCTGCCAGATGCGGCGGCTGGGGGTGAGCTTTCGGCCGGTGGCAATGTCGATCTCGCACTGGGTGATGCCGGAACGGCCCTGGTCGTCCTCGCCATTGCTGATGAAGTAGACCCGGTCCCCGTCGAACAGCAGGGACGGGTCGATGCCCCCCTGCTCCACGGTCACCGGCTCGGACCAGGGGCTACGGATGTCATCCGTCCACACGTAAAAGTTCCGCTGGGTGGTGGCGTTGGTGGTGACCATATAGAACCGGCCCCGGTAATACCGGATGGCGGGCGCGAACACGCCCCCGGAGCTGGGCACATGCGCCAGCTCCACCTGGCTGGGGCGGGTCAGCACATGGCCGATCTGCTTCCAGTTCACCAGGTCGGCGCTCTCGAACAGCGGCACGCCGGGAAAATACTGAAAGGAGCTGGACACCAGATAGTACTTCCCCTCCGCCTGGCATACGCTGGGGTCGGGGTAAAACCCGGTGATCACCGGGTTTGTATAGCGCATGGTCTCATCCTCCTCAATCGTACATCGGAAGCACTCTGTCTAAGAAGGAGCACACGAACCGTGTGCTCCTCTTTGATCTCCCTTCAGATCGTCAGCCGGCAGCGACGGAGTCGCTGGTGACCGGGAAAGTGAAGTATGTATCCGGATAGGGCTCCTCCTCCAGGGTGAAGTGCCACCACTCCGTGTCCAGCGGCCGGAAGCCGTTATCCACCATGATGTCCCGCAGGGTATTGCGGTTTTCGATCTGCTTCTCCGTCAGGTCCCCCACGTAGTCCGGGTGGGACAGCTCGCCGAAGTAGTCGAAGGTGCCGCCCATGTCCAGCTCCTTGCCCGTGTCCATGTCAAAGAGGGTCAGGTCCAGGGTGCTGCCCCGGCTGTGACCGGACTTGGCGTCGATGTATCCCTGGTCGAACAGGACGGACTTATCCAGCTCCGGGTAGAAGTATTCCTTCATGCGGATGTCGTCCACGTCCTCCGCCCACTCCACAAAATTGTCCACGGCCATCTGAGGCCGGTAGGCATCGTAGACCTTCAGGCGGTAGCCCTGCTCCTCCGCGTCGGCGGCCGCCGCCTGCAGGGCCTCCGCGGCCTCCTTGGTGAGAAGGGCGCAGGGCTCCTCGTAGCCGTCGATTCTGTCGCCCACGAAGTTGTATGTAGAGTAGTATCGTATCTCCAGTATCACGTCGGGTACCGCCTCCGCCAGGGAGACGAACCCCGACGCGTCATCCGGGGACACGCTCTCCGCCGCCAGCCCCAGCGCGGGGCACGCGCCCAGGAGCATGAGCGCCGTCAGCGCCAGCGCCCCAAGCCGTTTGGACAGTTTTTTCATCGCGATCCTTCCTTTCCTGACCTTCGTCCGGCCGTTTTCACGATCTGAACGTGCACATGGTGACATTCCCCTGCTTCAGCGCCTGGGCGGCCATGGCCGCCTTGTGGGGGCATTTCCCGCCCTTGTCATTGGCGCAGCCCGCGCAATTGGCCTTGACGAACAGCACGTCCAAGCCGGCGCTGCCGCCGGAGACGTTTTCCAGTTCCTGCTCGTTGATGATCTTATCCTCGCTCATAGTTATATTCCTCCTTATGATTTATGCCTGCGATCCTGATCCCATTATTGAAACATCCGGGGCATTTGTCAATACTTTTGTCCCGAATCCCCAAAAACACGACCTGAATTGCAATGCCACCCGCCTTATCTGTCCGCGAAGGAGCATTTCTCCCGAGGCATATCCTCGGGCAGGGCCGCGCCCAGGCGGCGGACCGTCCGGGCGCCATATCGGGCGCACAGGCCGTCCACAGCCCGGTCCAGGCTGCGCAGTCTGTCCAGCCGCCCATAGTCGGTGAACATATCCGTCTGCTCCGGGGCATCCGCGGGGCTGAGAGCCCCGGTGCGCAGACCCAGGCCCCGCAGGGCCCCGGGCCACTGGTGCAGCTCCCGAAAAAGGCCCATGGCCCGCTCATAGAGCTCCTTCGTCACATCCGTGGGCCGGGACAGGGCCGCCTGATGCTCGGTCCAATGGAGGGTCTCCCCGTCCCGGACAGCCACCTCGATGAGCCGGGTACGCATCCCCGCGCCCCGGAGCCGGGCCCCCACTTCCTCCGCCAGGGCCAGCATCACCGCCCGCACGTCCCCCTCGCAGACCAGGTCCCGGGGCGGCGTGGTGGAGTTTCCGATGCTCTTCACCGGCGGCAGGCAGTCGAACCGGCGGACGGGGCTGTCGTCCCAGCCGTTGGCGTAGCGGTAGAGGGTAATGCCCGCCTTTCCCATCCGAAGGCGCAGCGTCTCCGGGTCCGCCGCGGCCAGCTGTCCGATGGTGCGCACGCCCATGGCCCCCAGGGTCCTGACGGAGGCGGGCCCGGCAAACAGAAGCGCGCCCACCGGCAGCGGCCACACCACCTCCCGGAAGTTGTCCTTTCCCAGGACGGTGACCGCGTCGGGCTTCCGGTAGTCCGAGCCCAGCTTGGCGAAGGCCTTGTTCCAGCTCACCCCCACGCTCACCGTGACGCCCAGCTCCGAGCGGATGCGCCGGCGCACCTCCTGGGCCGCCAGGTATCCGTCCTTCCAGGCGTGACAGCCGGTGATGTCCAGCCAGCTCTCGTCCAGGCCGAATGGCTCCTGCCGGTCCGTGAAATCGGCGTAGATCGTCCGGGCGGCGTGGGACACCGCCTCATATTTATCGTAATGGGGCCGGAGCACGATGAGCTCCGGGCACAGCTGCCGGGCCTGCCACAGGACCATGCCCGTCTTCACGCCGCAGCGCTTTGCCTCCTGGCTCTTGGCCAGGATGATGCCGTGGCGGGCCTCCTCGTCTCCCCCCACCGCCACCGGCAGTCCCCGCAGCTCAGGCCGGGTGAGCAGCTCAATGCTCACATAGCAGCTGTTGATATCCGAATGTAAGATGACCCTCTCCATGGGCCCCATTATATATCTCTTATTTGGAGAAGTAAAGAGTAATTTTCTCTCAACACGAGAAATATCTTGCAATAGTTCTCTTTCTGCTATATACTGTAAGCGAGCAATAATACTCGGAGAGGAGGACTGGCTATGTTCGAGGATATCGGCGCCCATATCGCGTCTCTGCGGCGGGCGGCGGGCCTGTCCCAGAAGGAAGTGGCCCACAAGCTGACGGCCCTGGGCGAGCCTATCTCCGACAAGGCGCTCTCCAAATGGGAGAAAGGCGCCACCCTCCCCTCCGCCCGGCAGTTTTTGCTGGTGTGCCTGGCCCTGGACGTGTCCGACGTGTCCGGGGAGTTCATGGGCGAGGGTCTGGCCAAGGGTCTGAACGCCGCCGGGCGGCGAAAGCTCACGGAGTACGCGGACCTTCTGCGCCGCAGCGGGCTCTACGAGCCCCATCTGGAGCGGGGCCGGGCGATCCGGCTCTACACCCTGGCCGCCAGCGCGGGGCCGGGCCAGTTCCTGGACGACAGCGACTACCAGTGGATCGACGCCGCCGGGGCGCCCCGGCAGGCGGATTTCGCCGTCCGGGTGGCCGGGGACAGCATGGAGCCCCGTTTCCATGACGGCGACACGGTATACGTGAAGGCGGTCCCCTCCGTGGGCCACGGGGAGACGGGCCTGTTCTCCTGGCAGGGCAGCGGCTATATCAAGGTCCTCCACGACCGGCCCGACGGGGTATACCTGCACAGCCTGAACCCGGAGTATGAGGACATCCCCATCTCCGACCCCGCCCAGCTGCGGGTGTTCGGAAAAGTTTTATAAGGAGATCATCCTATGAAGCTGACGAAAAAGACGTGCTGGCGCATCGGCCTTACGGCATTCCTGCTGTACCTGGCCATATATTACTGGGGCGCGGTGTCCCATCTGTTCGGCGTGCTCCTGGGGGCCATGCTGCCCCTCATCCTGGGCGCGGCCATCGCCTACACGGTCAACATCCTTATGAGCTTTTATGAGCGCCACTTCCTGCGCAAAGCCACGGGCACGGCGGCAAAGCTGCGGCGGCCGGTGTGCATGCTGGCGGCGGTGCTGACGGTGATACTCGTGCTGTTTTTCGTGATACGGCTGGTGGTGCCGGAGTTCCTCTCCTGCATCAACGCCCTCATCAAGCAGGCGCCGGCGGCGGTGAACAAGCTGCTGCAGAACCCCTACGTCCTGAAGCTCATCCCCCCGGATATCGAGGAAAAGCTGGCGGCCATGGACTGGCCCGGCCTGGTGGGCAAGATCCGGGGCGTGCTCCTGTCCGGGGTCAGCGGCGCCGCCGGGGCGGTGAGCACCATCTTCTCCGGGGCGGTGACGGTCCTGTTCGGCCTCATCTTCGCCATCTATCTGCTTCTGGGCAAGGACACCCTGGGCCGCCAGTGCCGCCGGGTCATCACCACCTACCTGCCCGAGAAGTGGGAGCGCCGGGCCATGTATATCCTGCGGTTGCTGGACAGCTGCTTCCGCAAGTACGTGGTGGGCCAGTGCACTGAGGCGGTCATCCTGGGCAGCCTCTGCATCGGCGGGATGATGCTCTTCCGCTTCCCCTACGCCACCATGGTGGGCACCCTGGTGGGCGTGACGGCCCTGATCCCCGTGGCCGGAGCCTACATCGGCGCGGGCGTGGGCGCGTTTATGATACTGTCCGTGGCCCCCGTCAAGGCCATCTGGTTTCTGATATTCATCGTGGTCCTGCAACAGCTGGAGGGCAACATCATCTATCCCCGGGTGGTGGGCTCCTCCATCGGTCTGCCCGGCATCTTCGTGCTGGCCGCCGTGACCATCGGCGGGGCCATGTTCGGCGTGCTGGGGATGCTGGTGGGCGTGCCGCTGACGGCGGCGGCCTATCAGGCGCTCCGGGACGATCTGGCCCTCCGGGAGGGCCGCGCCGTGCCCATGCGGGACGAGGAATAAACTGTGCCGCCCTGCGGCGATATTATACTTGAGGTGATAATTATGGCAAAAGCGAAGGTCTATTTCACGAAGAAACTCAGCCCCGAGACCGTGGTGGAGATGTACGAGCGGCTTGGTATCCAGCTGCCCGGCAAGGTGGCCGTGAAGGTCCACTCCGGCGAAGAGGGCAACCAGAACTATCTGCGCCCCGAGTTCATGAAGCCCATGGTGGAGCATGTCCACGGCACCATCGTGGAGTGCAACACCGCCTATGACGGCGAGCGCAACACCACCGAGAAGCACCGCAAACTCCTGGCCGGCCACGGCTGGATCAAGTATTTCGACGTGGACCTGCTGGACGCGGAGGGCCCGGACTTGATCCTGCCTGTGCCGGGCGGCAAGATTCTAAAGGAGAACCGGGTGGGCAAGGACCTGGCCAACTATGACTCCCTGCTGGTCCTGAGTCACTTCAAGGGCCACCCCATGGGCGGCTACGGCGGGGCGCTGAAGCAGCTGTCCATCGGCTGCGCCTCCAGCGCGGGCAAGAGCCTCATCCATTCCGCCGGCAAAGACGCCAACCAGGCCACCTGCTGGGACAACCACGCCGATAAGCTTGCTTTCTGCGAGGCCATGGCCGACGCGGCCTCCAGCGTGGTGGAGATGTTCAAGGGCAAGTGCGCCTTCGTGAGCATGATGTGCAATCTGTCCGTGGACTGCGACTGCTGCGCCGTGGCGGAGGACCCCTGCATGGCGGACATCGGCACCCTCTCCTCTCTGGACCCGGTGGCGCTGGACAAGGCCTGCATGGACCTGATCTACGCCTCCAAGGACCCGGGCCGGGACCACTTCCTGGAGCGGGTGGAGTCCCGCAAGGGCACCCACACCATCGACGCCGCCGCGGCCCTGGGCTTCGGTACTGAGGACTACGAGCTCATCGTTGTGGATTGACGCAATCTGAGAAAGCGGCGCGCTCAATTGAGCGCGCCGCTTTTATTTTGTCTTATGCCCGCTCCCACAGGAGCATGCTGTCCTCGAACCGGACGGTGAGGCGGCCGGTGTCCTTCAGCCAGGAGAGATAGGACCGGACCGTGCTGCCCACCAGGGCGTACTGCTCAAAGTTCATGGCAAGGCCGTAGTCTTTGAACAGCTTCTGCAAGATGCGCTCAAAGTTCATAGGCTGGTTGCACATGTCCGTGATGCGCCCCGCGATCTCGCTGACCTTGTCCATGTTGTACTGGGCCAGGTCCCGAACGCTCTCCGCCGCCGGGGCGTGGGCGGGCACGAACATGGCCGCCTCCATCCCCTTCACCTTCTCCAGCGTATCCAAATAGGCCCCCACGTCATAGATGAAGCCGATCTGGTATTTGTCCAGCGTCTCCCGGCTGGACAGGCAGTCCGCCAGATACACCACGTCCCCCGGGGCCCGGAAGCCCACCATATCGAAGAAGTGGCCCGGCAGGGGGATCATCTCGAACCCCTCCGGCAGCACCTCCGCCGTCAGGGGCAGCGCGTCGCTCTCCTGGGCCATGAGGAACTTGTGCCGCAGGTCCTTACAGGGATAGCCGCCATAGAGAAACGCCGGCTCCAGCACCGTGTGGCGGGTCATATCGCACTCGATGCCGGGGGCGTATACCTTACACCCCGTCTGGGCCTGGAGGTACTTGTTGCCGCCGATGTGGTCGGCGTTGGAGTGGGTATTGTAGATGGCGGTGAGGCGCCAGCCGTTGGCGTCCAGAAGCTGCCGGACCTTCCGGCCCGCGTCCTTGTCGTTGCCGCTGTCGATGAGGCACACGTCCTCCCCGCCCTCCAACCGCACCAGGCCGATCTTGGCCGGGGACTGGATATAATAGCACCGCTCCGAGACTTGGTTCAGTTCGTACATATCGCCGCTCCTTTGCAAAAGACCTCACAGCCGGGGCTGTGAGGTCTTCGTTTCGATCAATAATACCGCTTATGTTTGTTCTTGCGGGCCGCTTCGGACTTCTTGCGGCGCTTCACGCTGGGGCTCTGGTAGTACTCCTTCCGGCGGAGGTCATTCATGACGCCAGCCTTTGCGCAGCTGCGCTTGAACCGTTTGAGCGCGTTATCGAGAGATTCGTTCTCTTTGACGTAGATTTCCGACATTCTGTTTTCCCTCCCTCCGAATACGCCTCATATGTGCTTTCTCT
>CANPVS010000007.1 GCA_947581795.1 uncultured Oscillospiraceae bacterium | reverse complement strand
CCGGGGATGTTCGACCACACCATCACCTGCAACTCCCTGTCCAAGACCTTCTCCGCCACCGGCTGGCGGCTGGGCTACCTCATCGCCCCGGCGTGGGTGGTGGAGGCGGCGCGGAAGGTCCACGACTTCCTCACCGTGGGGGCCGCCGCGCCATTGCAGGAGGCGGCGGTAGCGGGGCTCCTCATGCCCGACAGCTACTACGAGGACCTGCGGGCGCTGTACACCGAGAAGCGGGACTATTTTCTCGCGGGCCTGGACCGGCTGGGCCTGAAGCACAACGTGCCCCAGGGCACCTATTTTGTACTCATGGACATCTCCGACTTCCTGGCCCTGCCTCAGTTCCGGGGCTGGACGGACCTTGCCTTCTGCGAGTGGATGATACGGGAGATCGGCGTGGCCGCCGTGCCCGGCTCCAGCTTCTTCAAGGAGCCGGTGAATCACCTCATCCGCTTCCACTTCGCCCGGCAGAAGCCGGCCATGGACGAGGCCCTGCGCCGGCTGGAAAAGCTGGCCGCGCTGCTGTGAAATGTATATAATAAGGCCGCGGCTCACGCCGCGGCCTTCTGCTTGGACGGCCCCCTTGTGTAAAGGGGGCTGTCATGCGAAGCATGACTGAGGGATTGCCGTTTCTTCGCTTATGGCTGCTTCTCCATATCCTCTTGTTGGGACTTCAGTAATTTTTCCAAGGCGTCTTTGGCGTCTTTCGCCGCCTGGTCCGCGGAGTCGTTCACTCTCTGCGGCCCGTAGTCTTTGTATCCCGCAGGGGACCAGCCTCCCCCGGTGACGCCTTCCAGGGTGCTCTCGTCCAGAGCAACAGTCTTTTTCTCCTCGCTCATGGCTGCTGCTCCATATCGTTGTCCAAGTGGAGGTTCGCCCATACAGCTAAATCGTCCTGGGCCTTTTCTGCCCAGTAATTCAACGACAGTTTCTTTTCTCCTCCAGAGACAGCCTCCAGGACGGCATCATCCAGGGCGGCGTCCTTTTGTTCCGGGGTTAACCCCCCCCCGCACGGTTTTCTTCTCGTCAGTCATCGCTGTAATTCCTCCTTCAGCGTTATATTTATAGTATCCGCCGACCCGGGGCGGTTGTCAACCGCTTTGTCCCGAATCAACAAAAACACGACCCGAATTGCACCTTGGAAGGCCCCCTCTGTCGAGGGGGCTGTCGCCGCTGAAAGCGGTGACTGGGGGAGAGAAAATTAAAATCTCTCCCTCCGTCACGGCTTCGCCGTGACACCTCCCTCGTCAGAGGGAGGCATTTTCCATTTCATACGTCCGTTGGCAGCGGCACCCGCTCCATCAATATGGTGCCGAAGCAGGTCAGGCTCCGCTCCGCGTCCTTCCAGATGGTCACGTCCGCGTCCTTCCGGGCCCGGTTCAGGGCGAACAGATACAGATTCCCCACCATGTCCTGGCATACCTGCTTGCAGAGGAACTCCCCGTCCAACAGCAGCGCCGCCACCTCCCCGTCCCGGGGCGCCCGCTTCTGGCCCAGGGCGACGGACCCGTCGGGCAGATACGGCTCCATGGAGTTGCCGTTGATGCGCACGGCGAAATCCGCGCCGCTGTCCGCCGGGACCTGGTAGTCCTCCCAGGGGTTGCCGAAATCCGGGTCGCCCCGGCCGGCGGCGAAGCTGTTGCCGATGAGGGGGATGACCTTGAAGGCGGGGGCCGCGGCCGCGCCGTTCAGCGCCATGCGCTGCTTCTCCTCGCCCATCACTGCCCGGATCACCCGCTTGCCGTGGCCGTCCAGGCCGTCGTAGTCCCGGGCCAGCGCCAGGGCCTCCCCGGAGAGGCCGGGCGCTTTCGGCCCGTCCACGAAATCCGCCACGCTCCGGTCCAGGGCCCCGGCGATCTTCGCCATGACCTGGATGGTGGGGCTGGCGGTGACGCCGCCGGTGATCTTGTTCAGCGTGCCCTTGGGCACCCCGGACCGGCGGGCCAGCTCGTCGATGGTCATACCTGCCTCCAGGCGGTACCGGGTGATCTGCTTTCCGATGTCCATGGCTCCCCCTCCTTTTGTCGCTATTGTATCATGTCGTGCGGTTCCGGCGTAAGCCGGGAGCACGACTGGTATCTTGGGGTACAATAGCGTCTTTGTCGCTATTGTACCCGAAACGGGCAGTCCTGTCAATGATAAAATCTACTTTTCGGAATCATTTTCTCTTGACAAATCCCATTTACGGGATTATACTTGGCCCATAAGATACCGAGAACGGAACGAGACATCCGAAAAGGAGGAGACACAATGGACTGGAAACAGGAGGCGGCGGAAAAGCTGACCCAGTATGAGGCCCGACGGCAGTCCCTGGAGAACATCCCGGCGGAGATCCGCCGGCTGGAGCAGGACTATACCGCCCTGCGCACCTCGACGGTGGACGCCATCCCTACCCACGGGAACGGCAGCCGCCGGGAGGACGCCATGCTGTCCAACATCGTGCGGCGGGAGGAACTGGCCCGGCAGCTGGAGTCGGTCAAGGCTTGGGTGGCCCTGACGGACGGCGGCCTGGCCGCCCTGAACGAGGAGGACCGGCTGGTGCTGGACCGGTTCTACGTCCACCGGCGCAAGGGGGCCTGCGAGCAGCTTTGCGAGGAATTGGACCGGGAGAAGGCCCAGGTCTACCGCCGCCGGGACCGGGCGCTCCGGCGCTTCACCCTGGCCCTCTACGGCGGACTGGAGTCTTAAAAACAGCATAAAATGGGGCCCGGTGCTTTCGCACCGGGCCCTGTGCCATATTTTCGGGGCCCCCACGCGAGCCCAGCGCAGCGGGTCGTGTGGGGAAAAGGAGGAGCCGCGAAATATTCAAGCCCTGGCACGATGTGCCAGGGCTTGACCTATGGAGCGTGCTCCGACTTAGTACATTCCCATATCCGGATTAGGGGCCGCGGCGGGCGCGGGGGGCTCCTTGATGTCGGTGACCAGGCTCTCGGTGGTCAGGACCATGCTGGCCACGGAGGCGGCGTTCTCCAGGGCGCTGCGGCAGACCTTGGTCGGGTCCACGATGCCCTCGGCGATCATGTCGCAGAAGACCTCCTTGGCCGCGTCGAAGCCGTAGGTGGGCACGTCGCTGGCCATGATCTTGTCCAGGATGACGGCGCCCTGCAGCCCGGCGTTGGCCGCGATCTGCATGACGGGGGCCTCCAGGGCCTTGGCCACGGCCTTGGCGCCGGTCTTCTCGTCGCCCTCCAGGCCCTCGGCCACCTTGGCGGCCGCCTTGGCGCCCAGGATATAGGCGGTGCCGCCGCCGGCCACGATGCCCTCCTCCACCGCCGCGCGGGTGGCGTTCAGGGCGTCTTCGATGCGGAGCTTCTTCTCCTTCATCTCGGTCTCGGTGGCCGCGCCGACCTTGATGACGGCCACGCCGCCGGCCAGCTTGGCCAGGCGCTCGTTGAGCTTTTCCTTGTCGTACTCGCTCTCGGTGACGCCGATCTGGTTCTTGATCTGATGGATGCGGTCCGCGATCTCCTTGGCGTCGCCGCCGCCGTCCACGATGATGGTGTTCTCCTTGGAGACCTTCACCTGGCGGGCATGGCCCAGTTGGGCCACGGTGGCGTCCTTCAGCTCCATGCCCAGGTCGCTGCTGATGACCTGGCCGCCGGTGAGGATGGCGATATCCTGGAGCATCTCCTTACGCCGGTCGCCGAAGCCGGGGGCCTTCACGCACACGCAGGTGAAGGTGCCGCGCAGCTTGTTGAGGATGATGGTAGCCAGGGCCTCGCCCTCCACGTCCTCGGCGATGATGAGCAGCTTCTTACCCGCCTGCACCACCTGCTCCAGGCAGGGCAGGATGTCCTGGATATTGGAGATCTTCTTATCAGTGATGAAGATGCAGGGGTCGTCCAGCACGGCCTCCATCTTCTCGGTATCGGTGGCCATATAGGGGGTGATGTAGCCCCGGTCGAACTGCATGCCCTCCACGACCTCGGAGTAGGTCTCCGCGGTCTTGGACTCCTCCACGGTGATGACGCCGTTCTGGCTCACCTTCTCCATGGCCTCGGCGATCAGCTTGCCGATGGTCTCGTCCCCGGAGGACACGGTGCCCACGCGGGTGATGTCGCCGGTGCCGGATACGGGCTGGGAGTTGGCCTTGATGGCCTCCACGGCGGCGTCCGCGGCCTTGGCGATGCCCCGCTTCATAACCATGGGGTTGGCCCCGGCGGCCAGGTTTTTCAGGCCCTCGCGGATGATGGCCTGGGCCAGGATGGTGGCGGAGGTGGTGCCGTCGCCGGCCACGTCATTGGTCTTGGTGGAGACCTCCTTGATCATCTGGGCGCCCATGTTCTCAAAGGGGTCGTCCAGCTCGATCTCCTTGGCGATGGTCACGCCGTCGTTGGTGATGAGGGGGGTGCCGTATTTCTTGTCCAGGACCACGTTGCGGCCCTTGGGGCCCACGGTGATCTTGACGGTATCGGCCAGCTTGTCGACGCCCCGCTGCAGGGCGGCGCGGGCCTCTTCTCCATACATGATCTGCTTTGCCATAGTTATCAAGCCTCCTAGCTTACTTCACGATGGCCAGGATGTCGCCCTGGCGCACGATGGTATACTCCTCGCCGTCCACCTTCACGGTGGTGCCGGTGTACTTGCCGGTGATGATGCGGTCGCCGGCCTTGACTTCCATCTTGACCTCGTTGCCGTCCACCATGCCGCCGGGGCCCACAGCCACGACCTCGAATATCTCAGGCTTCTCCTGGGCGGACGCGGCCAGGTAAATGCCGCTCTTGGTCTTCTCCTCCGCCTCCAGGCGCTTGAGGACCACCTTGTCGGCCAACGGTTTCAGTGTCATCGTAAATTGCCTCCTTGCAATATAAATACGTCTTCATGGGATTAGCACTCATGTCCTATGAGTGCTAACATGGTAATAATACCCCATCCCCATGCTTTCTTCAACTGGTAATCTGCACAAATTTGGCGTCTTTGTCTTGGTACTTATCACAGCGCCAGTCGGTAGCACATGTACGCCCCCACGCACCGGAAGCCCAGGGCCAGGGCGTCGGCCTGGGTCTCGTCGTCATTGAAAAACACCATGGCCCCCGCCCCGTCGGCCTTGGCCCCGTTCAGGGCCGCCGTCACCAGCGCCCGGTATGTCCGCTCGTCATAGCCATCCGCGAAGAACAGCGCGAATATCTCCCCCATCTCGCTGTCCTTCTGGGCCTGGAGGGCTCCCGCCGGCACACCGCCGGGCATATACAACAGCAGCCGCCACTCGTCCATGTCCGCCAGCAGCCGGTCCGAGTTCCAGTACATATCCTCGTGCGGGGCGTGGAGGGAACGGAACAGGTCAAAATTCTCCCTTGTCACCGGTATCACATCCGGGTCCGGCTGCCGGGGCTCGTAACGGTCCAGCTCAAACACGTCGTTGAAATCCCGCTCGATACAGACAAAACCCCCGGCCTCCAGCGCCTCTTCCGCCTGAGTGTTCTCCCCGGGGAAGCCCAGATAGAGCTCGCTTCCGGGAAAGCGCTCCCGGGCAAAAGTGGTGAATTCCCGGATAGCGTCCCCCATCCCCTCGGCGATACAGAAAGAACAGGTGTCCAGATACTTATCCTCCGCCAAGTAATAATAGTGTATCCACCCGGCAATTTTGCCCTCCCGCTCATAGAGCAGGATCTCCTCGTTGTCCCGCTCAAAGGCTTTTTTTGCCCGGTCCACAAAATCCGCCTTGGTCTTGATCCCGTCCGTGTAGGTGGGGTAGCCGGACCGGGCCGGGTCCAGGGCAAGAGCGTATACAAAGTCTATGTACTTGTCAAATTCCTCTCTTTTCAGCGGCGTCAGCATCGTTTTTCTTCCCTCACCAATACATGTTCAAATAACACTGAATCATGCCGTTATAGAGCTTGCGGCGCTTGGCGGCGGGGGCGCCGTAGAACCGCTCGAAGTCCGGCTCCGAGCTGATGATGTATTTGCCCCAGCCATCCAGGCCGCGCCAGGCCCGGCCCATGTCCCGGTATAGGGCCTGGGCCTCCTCTCTTTCCAGCATCCGCTCCCCGTAGGGCGGGTTGCAGACGATCACCCCTTTCTCCCAGGGGGCGGGGGCGGCGCATGCGTCGGCCACATCAAAAGTGATGTCGGCCGCCACCCCGGCCCTCTCGGCGTTCTCCCGGGCCAGGGCCACCGCCTTGGGGTCGATGTCCGAGGCGAAGATGTGGTATTCCCCGTGGTACTCCAGGCTCCGGGCCTCCTGGGCCGCGTCCCGCCACACCCTTGTGGGCAGGCCGGACCAGCTCTGGGCGGCGAAGGACCTATGAAGCCCCGGGGCCCGGTTGCGGGCCATAAGGGCCGCCTCGATGGGGATGGTGCCGCTGCCGCAGAAGGGGTCCCAGAGAGCGTCCCGGCCCCGGTAATAGGCGAAGCCCACCAGCCCCGCCGCCAGGGTCTCCCGCAGGGGCGCGGCCACGTGGCCGGGCCGGTAACCCCGCTTGAACAGGGGCGCACCGGTGGTGTCCAGGAATATCTCCGCGCAGTCTTTGACAATGGAGAACTGCAGCTGGTAGAGCGCCCCGGTCTCCGGCAGCCACTGGACGTGATACGCCGCGCCCAGGGCTGTGGCCGCCGCCTTTTTGATGATCTTCTGGCAGTCGGGCACCGAGTGGAGCGCCGAGTCCAGAGAGTACCCCTTCACGGGGAACTGCCCGTCCTTGGGGATGAGCCTTGCCAGGGGCAGGGCCCTCACGCCCTCAAAGAGTTGGTCGAAGGTCCTTGCCTCGAAGCCCCCCAGGCGTAGGAGCACCCGCTCCCCGGTGCGCAGTCGGATATTGGCCCTGGCGCAGGCGGCGGCGTCCCCGGTGAAGCGGACATGGCCGTTCTCCGCCCGGACATTCTCGCAGCCCATGCGCCGCAGCTCCTCCGCCGCCGGGCCCTCCAGCCCGAACAGGCAGGGCACCATGAATTCAGACATGGTCCACCTCGATCTTCGTCACGTCGCCGTCGCCCTCGAAATATTCCCGCTCCCGGTCATGGCAGGTGAACAGCAGTACCTGCCGCTTTTTGGAAAGTTCCTTCAGCATGTCCAGCGCTCGCTCCATCCGGGCCTGGTCGAAGGCAGCCAGGGCGTCGTCCAGGACGATGGGGCATGCCTGCTCCTCAGGCAGCACCAGGTCGCACACCGCGAGGCGCAGGGCAAGATACAGCTGGTCCTTCGTGCCCTGGGAGAGGTAATCCGCCTCCCGGCCCACCGCGTCCCCGGCCCGCCGGGTCTTGGCGGACAGGTCCCTGGCCAGGGTGATCTCGTCATAGCGGCCGCCTGTGAGGCCGGCGAATATCTCCGCCGCCCGGGCCGCCACCATGGGGGTGAACCGCTCCCGCAGGCCCGCGTCCGCCTCGCCCATGGCCTCAATGGCCAGGGTCAGGGCGCTCTCCTGGGCCAGCAGCTCCCGCCGCCGGGTCTGGCCCCGATCCATCTCCGAGCGCAGCACCATGGGGTCTCCCATAGCACGGGCCCGGCCCTCGGCCACGGCCCGCCGCTCCCGCAGGGCCTCTATGTCCCGCTGGCCCCGGGCCACCGCCTGGGAGGCCCGGGCGGCCTCGCTGTCCCCGTGCTCAAAATCCAGGCCGTTCAGCACCGGCTCCTCGGAGGCCTTCCGCCGGTCCAGGGCCGCCTCCAAAGCGGCCTCCGCTTTTGTCTCGGCCCGTTCCGCCCGGGAAAGCTCCTCCCAGGCGCGGCTATACTCCTCCAGCAGCCCCTCCATCTCCGAGGGCTCCCGGAGGCCGTACTTGTCCAGTATCTCATACCGCCGGTCCAGCAGGTCCTCCCGCCGGCGCTCCACGCTCTTCCGCCACAGGACCACGCCCACGATAAGGCCCACGTACGCCGCGACCGACGCCAGGCCGTAGGGGAAGAGCAGCAGCGACACCGCGGCCGCCGCCAGGGCTCCCAGCACCAGGGCCAGGATCCCGATCCACGCCTTGGGCAGGCTTTCCGCCTGCCGCAGGAAGTCCTCCGCCTGGGCCATATCCGCGGCGGCGGTCTTTTCCGCCTCCTCCGGGCCCATGTCCCCGAAGGGGGTATCCGTTACCGCTCGTGCGGCGGCGTCCTTCTGCCGCCGGGCCTCGGCGAGATCGCTCTCCCGTGCCTGCACCGCCTCCCGCGCGGCGGCCAGCTCCGCCAAAGCCCTGCGCCGGGCCGCCGCCCGGGCCTCCTCCATCCGGCGGACAAGCTCCTCCTGCCGGGCCTCGGCACGGGAAAGCTCCTCCTCCAGCTGCCCCACGGCCCCAGCGGCCTGGTCCAGCTGCGCTATCTCCCGGCCCAGCCGGTCCAGCTCCCCTTCCAGTTCGGGCAGGGCGCCCCGCCGGCCGGAACGGCGCCGCCGCAGCCAGGAGCGCAGCCGGTCGTCCGTCTCGGAGAAAGACTGTTCCTCGTCCCCGGCGGACACGATGGCGGCGAACCGCTTTTCCAGCTCCGGGTCGTTGGTGACGCCCAGGCCCATCTGCCGAATGAAGGCGCTGCGCTCGAACACCTCCCGGGGCGCGCCGGTGAGGCTCTGGCCCGCCTCCTCGGCGGTATGCCCCGCTGGCAGGTCCGTGCCGGTGACAGTGGCAGAGAAGGCCTGCATAGGCTGGTTGGCCCGCTCGGTCCAGCGGCGCAGGGTCACGGGGCCGTCACTCGTCTCTATATCCATGCTGCCGGACATAGGCGACCCGCTCCAGGGCAGGTACTTCACCTTGTCCGGCTGCTGGCCCTGCTTCGCCCGCTGGCCGGTGTCCACGCCGTAGAGCATGGCCCGCAGGAAGGCGCACCAGGTGGATTTGCCGCTCTCGTTGGGGGCGCTCAATATGTTGAGGCCGGGCCCCAGCTCCAGGCTCCGGCCCTCCAGCGTCCCGAACCACGCAGTCATTTTCTTGATGATCATTCTCTCTATTTTCTCCTTTTAGGCCCCCTCTGACGAGGGGGCTGTCGAGCGATAGCGAGACTGGGGGAGAGAATCCCCGTTTTGCTGCCAATCGTCTATCTCTCCCTCCGTCTCGGCCTGGCGGCCGAGCCACCTCCCTCGTCAGAGGGAGGCTTTGGCGCTCTCACGCCAATGGCGGCTCTTCGCTTCTCTCCAGCGCCTGCAGCCCGTATCGCGCGGCCAGCTCGATGTTCGCCCGCTCGGCATCCGTCCCGGCGGCCTCATACCGCCTCCACAGTCCGTCCAGGAACAGGCCCTTGAGGCTCACCACCTCCCGGCCCTCCCACACGTCCCGGCGCAGGACCGTCTCGTCCCGCAGCTCCAGGGCGAAGAATCGGCTTTCCAGCGCGCTCTGAAGCCCCGGCAGGTCCGGGGCTGTCTCCGGCGCACCCCGCAGGAGCACGCGGTATATGTCCCGGGAAGCGTCCCGGCCCAGGGCGTCCAGCACCGTGCTCAGATGGTCCCGGCTGTCCGTCAGATCCACGGCCAGCACCTCGTAGCGCCGGCCGCCCAGGTCCGCCAGCCGGGCCGTGCAGGTCTCCGGGCCGACTTCAGCGATGATAACGCCCTTCTCCCCGGTCTCGTCGAAGCCCCGGCCCTCGGGGCAGCCGGGCCAGGCGTAAAAGGTATCCCCCGCCCGGCGCAGGCCGCTGAAGGCGTGGCTGTGGCCCAGGGCCACGTAGTCCATGCCGCTGCGGGCGATGTCCTCCTCGGATATGGGCCCATAGGGGGACGAGGGGTCGCCCGCCTCCCCATGCAGGACCATGACGTCCAGGGTGTCCCCGGTCTTTTCCGCCTCGAAGCCGGCCAGGGGCGCCTTCCGGTACTTCCCCGTGAAGGCCGCGCCCCAGACCCGGGCGTTCAGTTCAGGGACTTCGATACATTCTATTTGTTCGCTGGTGAACACGTGGACATTCGCGCCCAGGTCCAGCCGGGCCCAAGGGGAGCGGGGGCCGTACCAGTCGTGGTTGCCGGGAGCGACGAACACGGGCACGCCCCAGGCCGGCAGCGTCTGCTCCAAAAGCCTCGCCGTCTCGGGAAAGGGCGCGTCCGCGTCAAAGAGGTCCCCGGCCAGCAGGGCCAGCTGGACTCCCTCGCTTTTGATGAGCTCTCCCATCTTCGCGAGAAGGGCCCGCTGCTCGCTCCGGCGCTGGGCAGCCTTGTCCCGGCCCAGGGCCTGGAAGGGGGAATCCAGGTGCAGGTCCGCGGCGTGCAATATCTTTATCATAGGATACGAAGGGCCTCCGCCCCCACGCACAGGCCGGTGTCCGTGTCGATATCGAACACGCAGCACTCCATCTTCCCGTCCCCGTCGCCGGACTTATAGCGCATGGGCGGGTCGCCCAGAAAGCGGTTGATGGACTGGTCCACGTCGATGCCCAGCACGCTGTGGCTGGCCCCGGTCATGCCCAGGTCGCTGATAAAGCCCGTGCCGCCGGGCAGCACGCCCGCGTCCGAGGTCTGCACGTGGGTGTGGGTGCCCCAGACGGCGCTGACTCGCCCATCCAAAAAGTAGCCCATGGCCAAGCGTTCGCTGGTGCCCTCAGCGTGCATGTCCACCAGGGTGATCTTCGGCTTGGGGTCCAGCTCCTTTAAGAGCACGTCCACCTCCACGAAGGGGTTGTCCGTGTTGGGGTCCAGGGTGAACCGGCCCATGAGGTTCACGACACATATCTCCCCGTAGGGGGTGCGGTATATCCCGTATCCCCGGCCGGGGCACTGGGGCGCGAAGTTCAAAGGCCGCAGCACGTGCACGTTGTCCGCGAGATAGGGCTTTAGCTCCCACCGGACCCAGGTGTGGTTGCCAAGGGTCACCACATCCGCCCCGGCGTTCAGGATGCGGTCGCACTGCTCCGGCGTCACGCCCACCACGTTGGCATTCTCCCCGTTCACCACCGTGAAGGCGATGCCCCGCTCCCGGCGGATGGTCTTCAGATGCTTTTCCAGGAAGGCGAGTCCCGGCGCGCCGCACACGTCGCCTACCGCCAATATACTGATGATCATAAGTAGCTCCTCGAAAAAATGTCAGTTACATTAAATATATCATGTTTCCTTGGGAAATACTAGCGGTGAAAGAGGGGTAAAGCATGAATAATATGTCGTTTATCAAGGGCATGGGGCTCGGCCTCGCGGTGGGCTCCATGGTGGGTATGGTCGCCATTCCGAAGAAGAAAAAGATCAACATCGGCAAGGCGCTCAAGTCCATGGGCGACGTGATGGACAACGTCGCCGGCGCTATCGGCCTGTAAGGGATTTTTCCAAATACCCCCTTGCATTCCGGCCGGGCTTATGCTATTATACTTTGGCACATGCGGCATTAGCTCAGCTGGATAGAGCGTCTGGCTACGGACCAGAAGGCCGGGGGTTCGAATCCCTCATGCCGTGCCAAACAGCATAGACCCCGGATCGACCCGATCCGGGGTCTTCTGTTAAAATGATCAAATCCCAATAACAGGGAGGCGACGCCCCGTGGGCCCCGAACACTTGATCATTTTCAAAACGGACGATGGCTCCGTATCCCTGGACGTGCGCATGGATGAGGACACCGTCTGGCTCACGCTGGACCAGATGGCGGCGCTGTTCGATAAGTCCCGCTCTACCATCAATGAACACGTCTTAAATATCTATGCTGAGGGAGAGCTCATAGAGGCCGACTCAAAAAGAAAAATCGGAAATTCCGATTTTTCTACCAAACCGACGAATTACTACAACCTCGATGTGATCATCTCTGTGGGCTACCGGGTCAAGTCCCTGCGGGGCACCCAGTTCCGCCAGTGGGCCACGAAGCGTCTGAATGAATATATCCGCAAGGGTTTTACACTGGACGATGAACGCCTGAAAAACGGCGGCGGGCGGTACTTCCGTGAGCTGCTCCAGCGAGTGCGGGATATTCGCTCCAGCGAGCGGAACCTGTATCAGCAGGTCACGGACATCTACGCGACAGCCATCGACTACGACCCACGCGCGGAGCTGACGCGGGAGTTTTTTGCCACGGTCCAGAACAAGATGCACTACGCAGCCCACCAGCACACAGCGGCGGAAATCATCTATCAGCGGGCAGACAGCGGAAAGCCCCTGGTGGGCATGACCAATTTCAAAGGGAAGTATGTCACAAAAGACGATGTGCGGGTGGCAAAAAACTATCTGACGGAAAAGGAGCTGCAGGTGCTCAATCTGTTGGTCTCACAATTTTTGGACTATGCCGAGCTGCAAGCGTTGGAAGAGCACGCCATGACCATGAAAGACTGGGCGGATGAGCTGGACCGCCAGCTTCTGGGCAGCCGCCGCCCGCTCTTGGATGGGAAGGGAACAGTCTCCCACAAGGATGCCATTGAGAAAGCGGAGCGGGAGTTTGAGCTATACCGCGCCCAGGAAATGAAACAGCTGGAAAGCGACTTTGACCGGGCTGTCAAAAAGCTCACCGACAACTGATATGACCAGAAACGGCAGCGCATAACGCGCTGCCGTTTCTCTTTGCTGTTTTTCTCTCTATCAGAACACGCCCATGACGATCTCGCTGCCGTTGGGCATGCGCACCGTGGACACGGTGAAGCCGTCATAGTAGAGCAGGCCGTCCTCGGCACCCGCGTCAGGGGCGATGCAGCTGGCGGAGTACTCCGATTTGGTGGGCTGGCCGATGGCCGCGTAGAGCTCGGACACGTCCTGCCCGGTGAGGCCGTAGGCCGTCTTAGCCTCCTCACTGTCCAGCTGGGGACCCTGGCCGGGCTGGCCCACGGGGGCCGCGTCGTCGTTGGCGGAGTTCAGGCCCGTGCCCTGGGCGGCGTCCGCGGGGGGCGCGGTCACGGAGGGCAGATCGGTGGGGGCGGCGGTGGGCTCGGCGGGCTCGTTCTTATTGCCGCCGCAGCCGGCGCAAAGGGCCAGCACCATCACAAGGGCCAGCGCCAAAGTCACTATCTTTTTCATATCTTTCTCCTTGTAAAGGCAGATTTGCTCTCTTGGAACAGGGGTTATTATACTCGTCCGTGGATTTTATGTCAAGTATTCCGCCCCGCCGGCTCTTGTCCCGGAACGTTTTTCCTGCTATAATCCATTTGTTGGAGGGGCGTTATGACGAGACGACCGAGAAA
The DNA here is from genome assembly GCA_947581795.1 of uncultured Oscillospiraceae bacterium. GTDB lineage: Bacteria > Bacillota > Clostridia > Oscillospirales > Oscillospiraceae > CAJOIG01. Next base: position 64,356 of record CANPVS010000007.1, on the reverse strand, counting down.
AAGCCTCATATTGACGGCGGCCTTTTTGGTGAGCGCGGCATTGGCGGCGCTGGCCATGGCTCTTTGCGGCGTCTGTCCCTTCGGCAGCCGCAGCCTGGGCGTGCAGGATATGACCAACCAGTACCTGGCGTTTTTGAGCTCCATCCGGGACATCCTGTCCGGCCGGGCCAGCGCCCTCTATCTGCCCAGCATGGCCCTGGGGGGCAACATGCTGGGTCTCGCGGCCTACTACCTCATGAGCCCCCTGAACCTCATCACCTGCCTGTTCCCCCGGGAGGACCTGCTGCTGGCGGTGAGCCTTCTCTACATCCTCCGGGTGGGTCTGGCCGGGACGGCCATGGCCTATTACGCCGGGCGGCGCCACGGCTGGGGCTGGCGGGTGCTGTTCGCCGCGCCCGCCTACGGTCTCATGGCCTACATGGTGGCCTTCAGCTTCAGCTACCTGTGGCAGGACTGCGTGATCCTGCTGCCCCTGGTGGCCCTGGGCCTCCATGACGTGGCCGAGGGCCGGGGCCGGTGGCTCTATGTGCTGACCCTGGCGGCAGCCCTCGTCATCAACTTCTACATTGGCTACATCCTGTGCCTCTTCGCGGTGCTGTTCTTCCTGGGCCAGCTCCTCGCCGCCCCGGAGGAGAAGCCCCTGCGGCGCGTGGGGAATTTTGCCCTGTCCAGCCTCCTGGCAGGGGCCCTGGCGGCGGTGGTTCTCCTCCCCGCGTTCCTGTCTCTCTCCGGCGGGAAGGCCTCCTTCTCCCCGGCGGACCTGTCCCTTGCGCCCAACTTCCCCTTCCCGGCCATGTTCTCCAAACTCTTCTACGGGGCCTTCGACTACGAGGAGCTGATGGAGCAGGGCCTGCCCCACATCTTCTGCGGCGCCCTGACCCTGGCCCTGGCGGCGCTCTATTTTGCCAACAGGGCCGTGCCCCGGCGGAAGAAGCTGGTGACCGCCGGGCTCATTGGGATTCTGCTTTTGTCCTTCTGGCTGTCGGGTTTGGACCTTATCTGGCACGGGTTCAACGTGCCCACCTGGTACAACCACCGCTACAGCTTCCTTCTGAGCTTCCTCCTCATAGCCGCGGCGGACGAGGCCCTGGCCCATTTGCGGGACGGGACCCGCCCCTGGCATTTTCTCCTGCCCCCGGCGGCGGTGGCACTATTGGCGCTGCTGGCTTTCGCCGGGCGGGAATACGACTTCATCGGCTGGCAGACGGGCCTGCTGGCGGTGATATTCGTCCTGGTGCTCAGCGGCGGGCTGTGGCTACTGGCCGGAAAGACCGAAAACAAGCGCCTGGCGGCCCTTCTCGCCGCGCTTCTCCTTCTCTGCCATCTGGCAGACCTGTGGGGCAACGCCGCGGTGACCCTGGACCGGCTCACCGGCGGCAGCGCGGACCCGGCGAAATTCGCCCAGTACGTGACCGCCAAGTCCGCCGCCATGGCCGCCGTGCCCTCCGATGGGACCTATGTGCGCACCGAGAGCGAGGACGCCTTCATGCTGGACCGGGACGAGCCCATGCTCTTCGGCTATGACGGGCTGTCCCACTACGGCTCCACCCTGAGCCAGAAGAACCTGGACTTTCTGGAAAAGCTGGGCGTCACCCGGTTCACGGACCTGTTCGTCCTCTATAACGCCGGCGTTACCGCCGGGGCAGACAGCTTCCTGGGCGTGAAATACCTGGTGAGCCCGGCCGGGACAAAGGCTTACACGCCCCTGACCGCCATAGAGGGTTACACCGTGTATGAAAACACCGCCGCCCTGCCCATGGGCTTCACGGCGGATGAGACCATCGCCGGGCCCATAGCGGCCGGGGACTGCTTCGCCTATATCCAGGCCCTCTACTCCGCCGCCGCGCCGGAGGTGGACGCCGACATCTACACCCCCGCCGACATTACAGACATATCCCTCTCCGGCCTTACCGACGCCGGGGATGGGGACTATATCCTGGCCGACGGCCAAAATGGTTCTCTCACCTACACCCTGGCCGTCCGGGCGGACGGGCCCCTGTACGCCCACATCCTCATGGAGGACTACCCGGGGCTCATGCTCTACGTGAACGGCGCGTACCGGGCCTACTACGGCACAGCACAGACCAACGGCAGCCTGTACCTGGGCGACTTCACCGCCGGGGACACCGCCGCCGTACGGCTGGACGTGACCGGGGACCTGCACACCGCCGGGGCCGCCTTCGCCACGGAGGACATGGCCGCCCTGTCCGCCTACCATGACGCCTTGGCATCCGGCGGCTGCGCCCTCGAAAAGCTCTCCGGCAGCCACTTCGCCGGGAGCTTCACCACCGGCCAGGGGGACGCCCTGCTCCTGCTCACCATTCCCTATGACGCAGGCTGGCATGTGACCCTGGACGGGGCGGACACGTCGCCCACAGAGGTCCAGGACTGCCTCATGGCCCTGCCCGTGGAGCCGGGGGAGCACACCCTGGACATGCGCTACGTCCCGCCGGGCCTCATTCCCGGCGCGGCCGTCTCGTCTCTCGCCGTCCTGGGGTGCCTCGCCCTGGGGTTCTGGGAACGAAAAAAGAAAACGGCATAAAAAGACCGGCCCATTCAGGCCGGTCTTTTTATCATGCTGATGTCAGCGCTCTTCCACCCGCTCCAGGCGGATCACGTTCCAGCTCTTGCCGGGAAGCTTCGCCGTCAGGACCCCGTCGGCGACAGTGGCTGTGTCCAGGTACCCCGGCCGGATCCGGTCCGGGGCCTTTTCCGTGTTCACCGCCAGCAGGTCGTCGTCGTGGAGGACGATGTGCTCCTTCACATGGTATCCGGGGAACTGCCGCAGCTCCATAGTGAGGAGCATGTCCTCGGCCAGGTCCTTATTCACCGCGAAAACGGTCACTTCGCCCTTTTCCTCGTCGTGGACCGCCACGCAGTCCAGGTAGGGCGCGTCCCCGTGGTCTCTCGCCTCGTAGACCGGGGACCGTACGATGGTGTTCAGCACCGTGCCGTGGCCATAGAGGGAGCAGTGGAGGAAGGGATAGAAGATAGTTTGCCGCCAGGCGCCGGTGTCCGACGTCATGATGGGCGCGATCACGTTCACAAGCTGAGCCAGACAGCCGATCTTCACCCGGTCCGCATGGCGGAGCATGGTGATGAGCATGCTGCCCACCAACAGCGCGTCCTCGAAGGTATACACGTCCTCCAGCTGATGGGGGTGCTTCGACCACTTCTCGACCTGCTTGTCCGCCTCGTTGGAGTGGTACCACACGTTCCACTCGTCCAGGGAGAGCTGGATATCCTTCTTCCCGTGGTGCTTCCCCTTCACGTAGTCGCATATGGCGGCCACGCTGGCGATGAACCGGTCCAGGTCCAGGGCGCTGGCCAGGAAGTTGGCGGAATCCCCGTCCCGCTTGCCGTAATACTGGTGCATGGACACATAGTCCACGGTGTCGTAGCACTCGTCCAGGACCGTGGCCTCCCAGGAGCCGAAGGTGGGCATGGTCAGGCCGGAGCTTCCGCAGGCCACCAGCTCGATGGTGGGGTCCACCCACTTCATCACCCTGCCGGTCTCATGGGCCAGCCGGGCGTATTCCTCCGCCGTCTTGTGGCCGATCTGCCAGGGGCCGTCCATCTCGTTGCCGAGACACCAGAGCTTAATGCCGTGGGGCTCGGCATAGCCGTGGGCTTTCCGAAGGTCGCTGTATTTCGTGCCCCCCGGGAAGTTGCAATATTCCAAGAGGTTCTTGGCGTCCTCCACGCCCCTGGTGCCCAGGTTCACCGCCATCATGGGCTCACATCCGGCCTTTTTGCACCAGCGGGCAAACTCATTGAGGCCGACCTGGTTGGTCTCCGTCACCTGCCAGGCGAGCTCCGCCCGGGCGGGGCGGGCCTCCTTCGGGCCCACGCCGTCCTCCCAGCGGTAGCCGGACACGAAATTGCCCCCCGGGTAGCGGACGACCGGCACCCGGAGCTCCCGCACCAGGGCCAGGGTATCCCGGCGGAAGCCCTCCCCGTCCGCGAAGGGGCTCTCCGGCTGGTAGATCCCCTCGTAGACCGCCCGGCCCAAATGCTCGATAAAGGAACCGTAGAGCCGCTTGTCCACGCCGCCGACGATATAATCCCTATCGACGATGACCTGTGCTTTTTTCATGGGAACCTCCCTGCGTCTTTTGCGTCAGCCGCCCTCCACCGGTATCATCAGGCCGTGGACCAGGAACCGGGGGTCGTTGTAGCCGCCGGAGTAGTCGCAGGTGGACAATGTCATGAGCTGGTAGTCCGTGGACACGGCGGCGTGGGTGGCGAAGAAGGAATGGCTTGTCAGCTCGTTCAGGTAAAGCTGATAGTCGTAGCTGTCGTTGAAGTAATAGGGGTAGTTGGTCATGCTGGACTCGGTGATGTGGGCCGCGATGAGCTCCACCCGGTAGTCCCCCTGGGGCGTGTAGAAGTAGATGGTGGGGTGCTGTTCATAGTAGGTGGCGTCCACGTATTTTTGCAGGGACGCGAACATGGACCCGTCCTTCATGTTGTGGCCGTAGATGATGAAGTTGTTGTACTGGGAGCCGATGTTGCACACCGAGTCGGCGAACAGGGTGCCGGAGACGTTCTCCTGCTTATCCCAGAAGCTGCGGTGCAGGTAGAAGTCGTTGTCCGTGGTCTGGACCACCGGATAGTTGATGGTGGTGCCGGGGCAGTAGATATAGCCGATCACGTCGCTGTTGACACTGCGCAGATAGTCCCAGTTCACCGTGGTGGGCGCGGCGGCGCCGCTGTCGCCGGAGCCCGCCTGGGCGTTGGGGTCGGGGGTGGCGTCCGGCTCCGCCATGTCGGACAGGGCGTTCTCCGCCAGCTCGTCGTAGGCCGAGCGGTCCCGCCGGTAGTCCAGCATGATGCCCAGAAGCTTGCCGCCCGCGAACAGCACGCCGAACACCAGCACCACCACCAATATGATCAGGGGCAGACTCTGTTTGTCCAGGCCGCCGCGGCGGCCCCGCCAGGGCTCCGGGTCCTCATAGCGCCGGTCGTCGTAGTACTCCCGGGCCGGGCGGCGGGAGCGGTCGTCGTAGTATTCCTCCCGGCGGGCGCTCTGACGCTGACGGGGCGCGCTCTGACGTTGCCGGGGCTCGCTGGGATAGACCCGTTCCTCGGGCGCGCGCTGGCGCTGCCGGGGCCGGGGCCTCTCCTCCTCGTATTCGTCATAATATTCCCGCTGCCGGGACGGCTGTCTTGTCTGCTGCCTCGGCTGCTGAGGCCGGGGCTGCTGTCTTGGCTGTTGCTGCTGCCGGGACGGCTGCCGGGTCTCCCGGCGGGGCTCGGGCTGAGGCTCCTCTTCCAGCCAGTCCATGTCGCCCCAGTCCATCTCAGGACCGGACGCGCGCCGGTTCTGAGGCCGGCTGCCGCCGCCCTCCTCCGGACGCAGATGGCGTCCACCCTCTGCCATAGGCGCCTCCTGTTCTGTCTCCCGGCCCGCGCCGGGGACGATCTGGTGCTTTCTTTGTCAGTATAGCACGATTGTAACCCTTTTGCAATCTCTTTGGGCCCTCTCACACCATGGTACGCCCATGCCCCGGCCAGCGTGAGAGGCGGCATATACTTTTTTGCAGTACCCTATTGACAAGGCTGTTATGACTGTATATACTGTATATGAACACTAAAGTGAGGAACCGCCATGACCATCTTCATCGACAACAAGAGCGGCGCGCCCATCTACGAGCAGATATACGCCCAGCTGAAGAGTCAGATCATCAGCGGCGAGCTGCGGGAGGACGAGCTCCTCCCCTCCATCCGGAACCTGGCCAAGGACCTGCGCATCAGCGTCATCACCACCAAGCGGGCCTATGACGAGCTGGAGCGGGAGGGCTTCATCTACACCGTGGCGGGCAAGGGTTGCTTCGTGGCGCCGAAGAACGTGGAGCTTCTGCGGGAGGAGAATCTGAAAAAGATAGAGTCCCTCTTGGGAGAGGTCTCCCGCCTGGCTGGGAGCTGCGGCCTCACGAGAAAGGACATACTGGACATGATCGAGATATTGGAGGAAGGGGACGAACACACATGAACGCCATTGAGATAAAAGGCCTGAAAAAGACCTACGGGGACTTTCACTTAGGGCCTCTGGACCTTACGCTGCCCGCCGGGTGCATCATGGGCCTGGTGGGGGAGAACGGCGCGGGCAAGAGCACCACCATCCGGGCCCTGCTGGGCATCATAAAGCCGGACGCCGGTACGGCCTCGGTGCTGGGCGCGCCCATCGGGCCGGACATGCGCCAGGCCAAGCAGGACATGGGCGTGGTGCTGGACGAGGTGGGCTTTCCCGCCGGCCTGCGGGCGGGCCAGATAGCGAAAATCATGGCCGCGGCCTATAAGAACTGGGACCAGTCCCTCTTTGAAAAGTACCTGCGGGACCTGGACATCCCCACGGACAAGAAGTTCTCCGCCCTGAGCCGGGGCAACCGGATGAAGATGGGCATCGCCGCGGCTTTGAGCCACGACGCGAAGCTGCTCATCCTGGACGAACCCACCGGCGGCCTGGACCCGGTGGTCCGGGACGAGGTGGTGGACCTCTTTTCCGACTTCACCCGGGACCCGGGCCACTCCATCCTTATCAGCTCCCACATCGTCAGCGACCTGGAAAAGCTGTGCGACTACATCGCCTTCCTCCACAAGGGGAGGCTCCTGCTCTGCGAGGAGAAGGACCGGCTCCTGGAGGAATACGGCATTTTGCAGTGTGGCCAGGCGTTTTTGGACGGCCTCCCCGCCGGAGCGGCGCTGGGCAAGCGGGTCACGCCCTATCACATCGAGGCGCTGGTTCGCCGGGACGCGGTGCCCGCAGGCACAGAGGTACAGCCCGTGACCATCGAGGAGCTTTTCGTGCTACTGGTAAAGGGGGATACGCAATGAAAGCCCTGTTTTTGGCCGATCTCTATCAGCTCTGGATCAATTTCAAATTCTACGGCCTCTTTCTCATCGTCGCCATGGGCATCACGGCCTTCTCCAGCGGGGACAACAATCTGGGCACCTTCTTCCCCATGTACGCGGTCTTTATGTGCTCCATGATGGGCATGAGCCTGCTGCAGTTGGACGAGGGCAGCCGCTGGAACATCTGCGCCCAGACCCTGCCCTGCACCCGCCGGGACCAGGTAACGGGAAAATATGCCATCACCATGGCCAGCTTCGCCGCCACCTGGATCCCCTTTGTCCTGCTCTACGCAGTGCTGGCGGTCCTGGGCCGGATGACCTGGCAGATGATGGCGGTCCAGTCGGTCCTGCTGTTGATCATGGGGCTGCTGGCCCCTGCCGTGAGTCTGCCCACCCTGTTCCGCTGGGGCAGCGCCAAGGGCCGCGTCATCTATATCGCCATGGTGATATTGATGGCCGCCGGCGTCGGGGGTGCGTTGGCCGGGCTGGCCAGTCTGGACCACCTGCCGGAGCTGTCCATGCCCCTGCTGGCGGTCCTGGCGGTGGCGGTCCCGGTGGTCCTGTTCATCGGCAGCTGGGCCCTGTCCGTGCGGTGGTACGAAAAACGGGAGCTGTGAGATGAAGGCGATATGGCTGGCGGACCTGTACGGGTCCAGGAGGAGCCTGCGTCTGTTCACGCTGCTGTCGATGCTGTTCATGCTGCTGGCGATCTCCAGCGCCGCTACGGTGACCAGCCTGACTTTCGCCCTGTGCGCCTCCGCCGGGGCAGGCATGCTGCCGGTGGTGAATCTTGAGGCCGCCGAGACCTCCCACTGGGACCGGTGCGTCCAGGCCACGCCCTGCACCAGGAGGCAGGCGGTGAGCGCCCGGTATCTGGAGGCCCTGGCCATCGTTGGCGCCGTGTGGGCCTACGGCGCCACCCTGTTCTGCGCGAAAGCCGCCCTGGGCGGCTGGACCTGGGCCGAGGCCCGGCTGCTGACCGCCTTCGTGCCGGCGGCGGGCCTTCTCTCGGCGGCCCTCTGCCTGGCTGTCACCTTTCGCATGGGCTGGGCCAGGGGGCACATCGTCTTCGGCGTCACAGTCTGCGTCGTCGGCGTTTCCGGCGCGGTGACCAGTCTGCTGGGCGTCAGCGATGCCGGCCTGGGGGCCTTTGCCGGCAGCGTGGCCGTGCTGGCGCTGCCCATCGCCGCCGTGGCCCTGTTCACCGGCAGCTGGGCCCTGTCCGTGCGGTGGTACGAAAAGCGGGAATTGTAAGGCCGGCAAAGGAAAAGGCCCCCTCTGACGAGGGGGCTGTCGCCGCCTTTGGCGGTGACTGGGGGAGAGATATTATTCTTCTCTCCCTCCGTCCCGGCTTCGCCGGGCCACCTCCCTCGTCAGAGGGAGGCTTCTATAATGAAAGGACGCGCTTCGCAGCGCGCCCTTTTCTTTGTATCGTATATTCCTTTATTTTGCGTATTCCACGGCCTTGGTCTCCCTCAATACATGGACCTTGATCTGGCCGGGATAGGTGAGCTCGTTCTCTATCTTCTTGGCGATGTCCCGGGCCAGGAGGGTCATCTGGTCCTCGCTGACCTGGTCGGGCTTGACCATGACGCGGATCTCGCGGCCCGCCTGGATGGCATAGCAGGAGTCGATGCCCGGGAAGGACATAGACACCTCCTCCAGCTTCTCCAGACGCTTGACGTAGTTTTCGATGTTCTCCCGCCGGGCGCCGGGACGGCTGGCGGATATGGCGTCGGCGGCCTGGACGATGCAGGCGATGACGGTCTGGGGCTCCACGTCCCCGTGATGGGCGTGGATGGCGTGGATGACCTCGGGGGATTCCTTATACTTCTTGGCGATGTCCACGCCGATGGTGACGTGGCTTCCCTCCACCTCGTGGTCGATGCTCTTGCCGATATCGTGGAGAAGGCCCGCCCTCTTGGCGGTGGCGATGTCCACGCCCAGCTCCGCGGCGATGAGCCCGGAGATATGGGCCACCTCCATGGAGTGGTTCAGCACGTTCTGGCCGTAGCTGGTGCGGTATTTCTGCCGGCCCAGGAGCTTGATGAGCTCCGGGTGCAGGCCGTTGACGCCGGTCTCGAACACGGCCCGCTCGCCCTCGGCCTTGATGGTGGCGTTGACCTCCTTCTGGGCCTTGGCGATCATTTCCTCGATGCGGGCCGGGTGGATGCGACCGTCCGCGATGAGCTTCTCCAGGGCCAGCCGGGCGACCTCGCGGCGCACCGGGTCGAAGCAGGAGACCGTGATGGCCTCCGGGGTGTCGTCGATGATGAGGTCCACACCGGTGAGATTTTCGATGGAGCGGATGTTCCGCCCCTCGCGGCCGATGATGCGGCCCTTCATCTCATCGTTGGGCAGGTTCACCACGGAGACGGTGACCTCGCTGGCATGGTCGGCGGCGCAGCGCTGGATGGCCAGGGCGATGACCTCCCTGGCGCGCTGGTCGGCCTCCTCCTTGAATTGTGCCTCGATCTCCCGTACCTTGACGGCCTGTTCGTGTGTCACCTCGCTCGCAAGGGATTCGATGAGGAGGTTCTTTGCCTCCTCGGCGGTGTAGCCGGAGATGTGTTCCAGGACCTCCAGCTGGCTGTTCTTCAGCTTCTGGACCTCTTCTTCCTGGGCCTCGACCTCGCTGATCTTCTTGGTCAGCAGCTCGTTCTTCCGGTCGATGGCGTCGGTCTTCCTGTCCAGGTGCTCTTCCTTCTGCTGTAAGCGGTGCTCCTGCTTGGAAAGCTCCGCTCGTCTCTCCTTGACCTCGCGCTCATATTCGGCGCGGTTCTTGTGTATCTCTTCCTTTGCCTCCAGGAGCGCTTCGCGCTTCTTGCTCTCCCCGGATTTTATGGCTTCGTTAAGTATCCGTTTCGCTTCCTCCTCCGCGGAGCCGATCTCCCGCTCGCCCACACGCTTGCGGTATATCACGCCCGAGCCGAAGCCCAGGACCAGGCCCACGAGGATAAGAAGGATTGATAACCATACAGGCATTGTAAGTATACACACCTCCTATCCTATTCAGTTTTCGCATACGGCGGGTATCAAGCACCCCATCCGATAAATCAAGGACGCAACAGCAGGAAAACCATCCAATTATCCCACTGTAACTAATTAATTTTAATGCCGTTTTGTTTTTATGTCAAGTATAAACTTCTTTTATTTTCCAAAAAATAGTACAGGCAAAAAGAAGGCCCCCTCTGACGAGGGGGCTGTCGAGCGAAGCGAGACTGGGGGAGAGAGATTTATTTCTCTCCCTCCGTCGCGGCTGTCGCCACGCCACCTCCCTCGTCAGAGGGAGGCTTTGTTTTGTCAGTTGTTTCTAAACCGGGAGAGGAAATCCTTCGTCTCCTGCTTCTGGGGGTCGCCCAGCACCTGGGCCGGGGGGCCCTGCTCGCAGATGACCCCCTGGTTCATGTACACCACCTGGGTGGACACGTCCCGGGCGAAGGCCATCTCGTGGGTCACCACCAGCATGGTCATGCCGCCGGACGCCAGGTCCTGCATGACCGCCAGCACCTCGCCCACCATCTCCGGGTCCAGGGCGGAGGTGGGCTCGTCGAACAGCAGCACCTCCGGGCCCATGGCCAGGGCCCGGGCGATGGCCACCCGCTGCTTCTGGCCGCCGGACAGCTGCCGGGGCTTGGCGTTGATGTAGGGGGCCATGCCCACCTGCTGCAAATACCGGATGGCGTTCTCCCTGGCCTCGGCCTGGGATTTTTTCAGCACCTTCATCTGGCCCACCATGCAGTTTTTGAGCACGGTCATGTTGTTGAAGAGGTTGAAGGACTGGAACACCATGCCCACGTGGGAGCGGTACTCCGGGGCGTTCACCCCCCGGCCGGTCACGTCCCTGCCGTGGAAGAGGATCTCGCCGCTGGTTGGGGTCTCCAGCAGGTTCACACACCGCAGAAGGGTGCTCTTGCCGGAGCCGGAGGCGCCGATGATGGCGGTCACGTCCCCCTTGGAGACGGTAAAGTCGATGTCTTTGAGCACCTCGTGGGAGCCGAAGCTCTTGGACAGGTGGCGTATTTCAAGGATGGTATCTGCCATGTCACCGGTCCCCCCTCTGCTTGCCGAATTTGACCTCCTGGATCACCTGGTCCCGGGAGGGCTTGTGCCGCTCGTCGAAGGGCGTGCCCTTGTCGGGGTAATTGTAGGTGCCCGCGGCCATGACCAGCCGGTCGTCGTTCACCAGCTCATAGTTGTCCGAGCCGTCCAGGTGCTTTTCCAGCCACCGCAGCAGGAAGCTGGCCGCCAGGGTCAGGCACAGGTACCCCACCATCTCGATGGCGGCGGAGGGGAAGTATTTCAGGTTGTTGCCCACGATGTTCCGGTGGGTGGCGAAAAACTCCACGAAGCCGATGACGAACATCACGGAGGTGTCCTTGATGTTGATGATGAAGTTGTTGCCGATCTGGGGAATGATGTTCCTCAGGGCCTGGGGCAGGATGACGTTCATCATGGTCTGCACGTGGGTCATGCCGATGGCCTTGGCGCCCTCGGTCTGGCCCGGGTCGATGGAGATGATGCCGCCCCGGACGGACTCGGCCATGTAGGCGCCGGTGTTGATGGACACCACCAGCAAGGACGCGATCCAGATGCCGCTGTTGCCCTTGAAGGCCACGGCCCCGTCGGTGAAGTAGGGCAGGCCATAGTAGATGAACACCGCCTGGAGCACCATGGGGGTGCCCCGGAAGACCTCCACGTATATCCGGACCATCACCCGGATGGCCGCCAGGACGAACCGCTTCACCGGGTTGTCCGTCTTGCTGTGGGGGATGGTGTTGAGGATACCGCAGAGAAAGCCGATGACGCACCCGGCCAGGGTGGCGGCAATGGCCACGATGAGGGTGTTGCGGATGCCCGTCAGGTAGGCGGGCATGTATGTCCCCCACAGCAGGGAGATATCGTCGATGAGCTTGGCGAATTTATTCACAGGGAAGCTCCTTTTCGTTGCGCCGCAGGCGCACTATATCGAAAGGCTCCCTCTGACGAGGGAGCTGTCAGCGCCGTGGCGCTGACTGAGGGAGAGACCGTTATCTCTCCCCCAGTCTCAGAATGTTCTTACACCTCAGGCTGTACGGCGATGGCCTGGTCCATGAGGGCGTTGAACTGATCGGCGTTCATCTCGCCCACCACGGCGTTGATGGCGTCCAGCAGCTCGGTGTTGCCCTTCAGGACGGAGATGCCGATGTTGACCTCCTCCTCGGACACGTCGAAGTCGTCGTCGGAGCCGGAGAAGTCCAGGATGACCAGATCGTCATAGGTGCTCACAGCGCCCAGGGCGGTGGGCATATCGGTGCAGATGAAGTCCACGGTGCCGCTCTCCACGGCCATGATCATGGCCGGCGCGGTCTCGGACTCGGGCATGATCTCGGCGCCCTCGATCTGGGGCAGGCAGGTGTCATACCAGATGGTGCCGGTCTGGGCGGTGCAGGTGCCGCCGGCCAGGTCGCTCAGACCCTGGGCGTTGGCGAAATCGCTGTCCGCCTTGGTCACGCACACGATGGAGGCGTAGATGTAGGGGCCCGCCATGTCCACTTCCTGCAGCCGGTCGGCGGTCATGGACTGACCGGCGATGTTGGCGTCCAGAGTGCCGGAGGCCAGCGCCGGGCAGAGCCCGCCCCAATCCACGGCCATGACCTCAAGGTCCCAGCCGTAGGCGTCGCAGATGCGCTGGGCCATCATCACGTCGTAGCCGTTGGCATAGGCGCCGGGGTTGTTGACGATGGGCACGGCGCCGTTGGAGTCGTCCATCTGGGTCCAGTTGTAGGGGGCGTAGGCGCACTCCATGCCCACGGTGAACACGCCGTCTTCCAGGCCGGGGATGGCGCTGGTGTCCACGTCGGTGAAGTCGGGGACTTCGGGGATAGTGACCTCTTCGGTCTCGGCGGCCTCTTCGGCCTCGGCGGCGAAGGCGGTGACGCTCAGGCTGAGCATCAGGCACAGGGCCATCAGGATAGCGGTGATTCTTCTCATTTTCTTGTTCTCCCTTTTAAAAATTCTTTCCGGCGCCGTTTGAATTTGTTTCCGGCGGCGGCGCCCCTCCCGCCGGGAACAAAAATTGGATCGCTTTGTCAAGCGATCCACGGAAATCTCAGGTTGCGCCCGCGAGGGGCTTTCCATCGGCCATGACAGCGCTCCACAAATTCATGTGACAGTCCGGCGGATGTTCTCCGTCGGCCCAGCGGGAGGGGAGCAGACACTCTCCACTCGCTTCGGCGGCGTTCCCTTTCCCCGGTCCCGGCTGTCTGGCCTTGGGAGCGGATACTCTTGAAAACCGCGCCTCTGTTCAAGCGATTCAATTTTCGAGCGTATGATACCATCGCTTTTGCGCCCTGTCAACCGCTCAGGGCAGATTTTGTAGGAATAGATAAACCGTTCCGGGGCTTTTTCGCTTTCCTTTAGTAAATCGCAACAGCAAAATGCCCATTTTATAGCAGATACTTCACCGCCCAGAGAAGGCCCACCCCGGGCACGCCCAGCAGGGCGGATACGGGCAGGGTCAGGCCGTTCAGACCCACGCCCAAGCCCGCCAGCGCCCCCAGCAGGTCCGCCGTGAACAGGGCTACCAGCCCCGACGCGGCGTGCAGCGCCGTCCGGCCCTTCCAGTTCTTCACCTGTCCCGCCAGGGCCCCGGCCCTCCAGATGAACGCCAGCCCCACGCCCGCGCACAGGGCTTTCAGCACATTGTCCGGTATGGGTATCATAAGGCGTGTCCCCCTTTCCATAAATTGTATTTGCCTTCCGCCGGATTTAGACGTATACTATCCCCAGAGAGAAAAACGCGTATCCATCTCAGGCGGGGGCTTCGGTCCCCGCCTTCTTCTTGCTTTTTTTCTTAAATATGGTATACTGTGGTTATAATTGGTAGATTATGTCCACTTAAACACCAGATGTAGGTATGCGTGAGCGAAGCCCGGTCAGGGCGAGCCGCGCGGCATTCCCGCGCGTCAAAGTCAAAAGCCGCAAAACAACAGGCTTTTGACTTTCTGCCGCCGGGATTCATTCCTGGCGAGCAGTTCATATCATTGAAATGAGGAAACTATGGCAAAGGCAAAGAAGGAAGAATACGGCAACGAATCCATCAGCCAGCTGAAGGGCGCGGACCGGGTGCGCAAGCGCCCCAGCGTCATCTTCGGCTCCGACGGGCTGGAGGGCTGCGAGCACTCCGTATTCGAGATACTGTCCAACTCCATCGACGAGGCCCGGGCGGGCTTCGGCGACATCATCACCGTCACCCGGTTCGAGGATAAGTCCATCCAGGTGGAGGACTTCGGCCGGGGCTGCCCGGTGGACTACAACGCCGCCGAGGGGCGGTACAACTGGGAGCTTGTGTACTGCGAGCTGTACGCCGGCGGCAAATACGACAACGACGAGGGCGAGAGCTACGAGTACTCCCTGGGCCTGAACGGCCTGGGCGCCTGCGCCACCCAGTACGCCTCCGAGTACATGGACGTGACCGTGTGGCGGGACGGCAGCCGCTACGACCTGCACTTTGAAAAAGGCGAGATCGTGGGCGGTCTCAAAAAGTCCCCCATGGACAGGAAGAAGACCGGCACCACCCATCGCTGGAAGCCGGACCTCGCCGTATTCACGGACAACGACATCCCCGAGGAGTGGTTCCGGGACACTCTCCGCCGCCAGGCAGTGGTGAACGCGGGGGTCACCTTCCGGCTGCGCATCCAGCACGGCAGCAAGTTCGAGACCACCGACTACCTCTACGACAACGGCATTCTGGACTACGTGGCGGAGACGGTGGGGGAAAACGGCCTCACCGCGCCGGTGTTCATCGAGGCGGAGCGCCGGGGCCGGGACCGGGAGGACATGGCCGACTACAAGGTCAAGCTCACGGCGGCCTTCTGCTTCTCCAACCGGGTGAACCTGCTGGAATACTACCACAACTCCTCCTGGCTGGAGCACGGCGGCGCGCCGGACAAGGCGGCCCGTCTGGGCTTTGTCTACGCCATCGACGCCTACATCAAGAAGATCGGCAAGTACCAGAAAAACGAGTCCAAGATCTCCTTCCAGGACGTGCAGGACTGCCTGGTGCTGGTGACCAACTGCTTCTCCACCCAAACAAGCTACGCCAACCAGACGAAAAAGGCCATCACCAACCGCTTCATCCAGGAGGCCATGACCGATTTCTTCCGGGAGAAGCTGGAGATCTGGTGCATCGAGCACAAGGCCGAAGCGGACAAAATGGCCGAGCAGGTGCTCATCAACAAGCGCAGCCGGGAGCAGGCGGAGCGCCAGAGGCTCAATATGAAGAAAAAACTCACCGGCTCCATGGATATCGTGAGCCGGGTGGAGAAGTTCGTGGACTGCCGCAGCCGGGACCCGGAGCGCCGGGAGCTGTACATCGTGGAGGGCGACAGCGCCCTGGGCTCCTGCAAGATGGGCCGGGACGCGGAGTTCCAGGGCATCATGCCCGTGCGCGGTAAAATACTCAACTGCCTCAAGGCCGACTACGGCCGCATCTTCAAAAGCGACATCATCACGGACCTATTGAAGGTCCTGGGCTGCGGCGTGGAGGTGGAAAAGCACGGCAAGGAGCTGAATAACTTCGACCTTTCAAACCTCCGGTGGAACAAGGTGGTCATCTGCACCGACGCGGACGTGGACGGCTTTCAGATACGCACCCTCATCCTCACCATGCTCTGGCGGCTGACCCCCACCCTGATCAAAGAGGGGTACGTGTACATCGCCGAGTCGCCCCTTTACGAGATCACCTGCCGGGAGAAGACCTGGTACGCCTACTCCGACGGGGAGAAGAACAGGATCGTGGAGGAGCTGGGCAAGGCAAAATTCGCCGTCAACCGCTCCAAGGGCCTGGGCGAGAACTCCGCGGAGATGATGTGGCTCACCACCATGAACCCCGAGACCCGCCGCCTCATCCGGGTCATGCCCGAGGAGGCCCAGCGCACGGCCTACTACTTCGAGCTGTTCGAGGGCAACGACCTGGACGGCCGCAAGGAGCACATCGCCAAAGAGGGCTATAAATATCTGGAACTGGCGGACATCTCATAAGGGAGGAGTATCCATGAAAAAGCTCACGAGCATCCTTTTGGTCCTGGCTCTGATCCTGACCGGGCCCGCGGCCCTGGCCGCGGAGGCGCCCCCGGAGCCGGAAAAGGCAAGCGCCCCCGCGCCGGACTTCGACGCCACGGTCACGGACGCCTTCTCCTATGAGAGCGGCGACGGCCTTACGTTCCGCGTCCCCAAGATCGAGTACGGGGGCGAGGGCATCCAGGCGGTGAACGACGCCATCTGGGCGGACCTGTATGAAGACCAGCTCTACAGCGAGTACGGGGCCATGACCGCCATCGAAGAGGGCTGGTCTCCGGAGCCCTATCACGTGAGCTATGAGTGGTCCCTGAACGGGGACGTGCTGAGCCTGCTCACCGTGAGCTCCTACAGCGGGGACTACGACGTCTACTCCGTGTACAACGTGTCCCTGTCCGCCGGGCGGCGGATGGCCGATCAGGAGCTGCTGGACGTGCTGGGCATAGCGCCGGAGGATTTCTACGATCTGGCCGGGATGGCGCTGACCAACGCCTTTGAGGAGAGCAACGCCCCCATGCCGGAGGATGAGTTCAAGGCCCAGCAGCGCCAGGCCAACAACGCCGAGGCCAACGTCCGGGCCGTCCGGCCCTACCTGGACGGCAGCGGGGACCTGTGCGTGATCGCCACGGTGTACGCCCTCGCCGGCGCCGGGCAGTACTACCGGTCCCTGACGATCCTGGAAAGCCGCCAGCTCCCGGCGGTCATCACCAGCGCGGACCTGCCGGAGGAGGCCCCCGCGGACAGCCGTCTGGCGTATTTCCTGGAACGCTGCGACAGCGAGGCCCTTACCCGGACCGATCTTGACGGCTTCGACGCGCAGATGTGCCTTTACGCCCGCAACGGCATATACGCCCGCTCCGGCCGGAAGTTCCTGGACCAGGACCTGCAGCGCTTCTATGAGCAGTTCGACTGGTACGACCCCGCCGTGGAGCCCGCTCAGTTCACCGACGGCATGCTCAACGGCTATCAGGTCAAGAATCTCGCCCTGGTCCTGGCCTACGAGGCGGACATGGGTTACTAATTTGAAGGCAGCGTAAGAGAGAATGGCAAAGAAACCGAAAGAACAAAAACCGGTCAAGCGGGGTATGGACCCCAACGTGATGGGCCTCAGGGGCGAGGTCATCGACCAGCCCATCACCGACACCCTGGAGCTCAATTTCATGCCCTACGCCATGAGCGTCATCGTCTCCCGGGCAATCCCGGAGATCGACGGGTTCAAGCCCAGCCACCGGAAGCTCCTCTATTGCATGTACAAGATGGGCCTTCTGAACGGCGCCCGGACCAAGAGCGCCAACATCGTGGGCCAGACCATGCACTACAACCCCCACGGTGACGCGGCCATCTACGAGACCATGGTGCGCCTCACGAAGGACAACGAGGCCCTGAACGTGCCCTTCGTGGACAGCAAGGGCAACTTTGGCAAGGTCTACTCCCGGGACATGGCCTACGCCGCCAGCCGCTATACCGAGGCAAAGCTGGCCCCCATATGCGCGGAGCTGTTCCGGGACATCGACAAGGACACGGTGGACTTCGTCCCCAACTACGATAACTCCACCACCGAGCCCAGTCTCCTGCCCACCACCTTCCCCAACGTGCTGGTGAGCGCCAACCTGGGCATCGCCGTGGGCATGGCCAGCCAGATATGCGGCTTCAACCTGGCGGAGGTGTGCCAGACCACCATCGAGCTCATCCGAAACCCGGACCACGAGATCCTCTCCACCCTGCCCGCTCCCGACTTTCCTACCGGCGGCGAGATCGTCTACGACGCCGGTCAGATGGCGGAGATATACCGCACCGGCCGGGGCTCCTTCCCCGTCCGGGCCCGGTGGCGCTACGTGGAGAAGGAGCACATCATCGAGATATACGAGCTGCCCTACACCACCACCGCCGAGGCGGTGATGGACAAGTGCCGGGACCTCATCAAAGAGGGCAAGATCAAAGAGATCGCCGACATGCGGGACGAGACGGACCTGGGCGGCCTGAAGCTGGCCATCGACATCAAGCGGGGCACGGACCCGGAAAAGCTGATGGCGAAGCTGTTTCGCCTCACGCCCCTGCAGGACAACTACCCCTGCAACTTCAATATCCTCATCGCCGGCTCCCCCCAGGTGCTGGGCGTGGGGGACATCCTCACCGAGTGGGTGGCCTGGCGGACGGAGTGCGTCCGGCGGAGGGTATACTTCGACATGACCAAAAAGAAGGAGAAGCTCCACCTGCTGGAGGGTCTCAAAGCCATCCTTCTGGACATCGACCGGGCCATCCGCATCATCCGGGAGACGGAGTCCGAGGCCGAGGTGGTGCCCAATCTCATGATCGGCTTTGGTATCGACGAGGTCCAGGCGGATTTCGTGGCGGAGATCAAGCTGCGGAACATCAACCGGGAGTATATCTTAAAGCGCACCGAGGAGACCGCCGCCCTGGCGGAGGAGATAAAGGACCTGGAGGATACCCTCTCCTCCAAGCGGCGCCTGCGCTCCATCATCGTGGACGAGCTGAAGGCCGTTCTCAAGAAGTACCCCTCCCCCCGGCGGACGGGCATCGTCTATGCCAAGGAGATCCAGGACCTGGACGAGGGGCCCGAGCCCGTGGACGACTACCCGGTGCACCTGTTCCTGTCCCGCCACGGGTATATGAAGAAGATTACCCCCCAGAGCCTTCGCATGAGCGGGGAGCAGAAGTACAAGGAAGACGACGGCCTGGGCTGGTACTGGGAGACCACCAACGCCGCGGAGCTGCTACTCTTCACCGACAGGCAGCAGGCCTACAAGGTCCGTCTGGCCGACTTCGCCGACGGCAAGGCCAGCACCCTGGGCGACTATCTGCCCGGGGCCCTGGGCTTCGACGAGGGGGAGAGCATGGTGGCGGCGGTGCTGTGCGGGGACTACTCCGGCACCATCCTGCTGTTTTTTGAAAACGGCAAGTGCGCCCGCCTGCCCCTGGCCGCCTACGCCACCAAGACCAACCGCCGCCGCCTCACCGGCGCCTACTCCGACAAGAGCCCCCTGGCGGCCCTGCTGCCCCTGGAGGGGGAGCAGGAGATCGCCGTCACCTCGGCGGAGGGCCGGTGCGTGGTGTTCTCCTCGGCGCTCCTGGCCCCCAAGACCAGCCGCACCACCCAGGGCGTACAGGTCATGACCGTGAAAAAGCACCCCCTGGTCAGCGCCCGGTTTCTGGCGGAGACCACCATCAAGAACCAGTCCCGCTACCGGGTCCGCTCCATCCCCGCCGCTGGCGCGAAGCTGACGGACGCGGACAGAGGCGAAGAGCAAATGACGTTCATTTAAAAGAAAAAGCCTCCCTCTGACGAGGGAGGTGGCGCGGCGACAGCCGCGACGGAGGGAGAGAAAATAAATATCTCTCCCCCAGTCGGCTCCGCCGACAGCCCCCTCGTCAGAGGGGGCCATAAAGGCAAGCGAGGCTAAGTACATTGGACAAAGTAAAAGCATTCCTCAAAACAGACGGCAAAGCCGTTGTCACCAATCTCATCGGCTGCGCCATCGCGGGCATGAGCTTCTCCTTCTTCACCTATCCCAACAACATCGTCTCCGGCGGGCTCACCGGCGTGTCCCAGATATTAAATCTGCTGCTGGGCCTGCCCGTGGGCGTGATGATCATCGTCATGAACATCCCGCTTTTCGTGGTGGCCTGGAAGAAGTTCGGCATCCGGTTCATCGTCTACTCCCTCATCGGCACGGTCTTCTCCAGCGTGGCCATCGACCTTTTCAACGCCCTGCACATCACGCTTACCCACGACATCCTGCTGGCGGCGGTGTACGGCGGCCTATTGAAGGGCCTGGGCTACGGCCTCATCTTCGTGGCCGGCGGCACCAGCGGCGGCACGGACATCCTGTCCCGGCTGCTGCGGCGGAAATACGGCTACATCCAGCTGGGCACCATCGGTCTCGTGCTGGACGCGGTGGTGGTCGTAGCCTTCGCGGTCATTTTCAAGCGCTTCGACGCGGCCATGTACACCATCATCACCATGTTCGTGTCCAGCCGGGTGGTGAACCTGCTGCTCTACGGCACGGCCAACTCCAGCGTGTGTTACATCATCACCACCGCCCCCCGGGACATCGCCCAGGCCATCGGCGCGGCCCTGCACCGGGGCGCCACCCTTCTGAAGGGCGAGGGCGCCTATACCGGCGAGGAGCGGGACGTGGTCCTCTGCGCCGTGAAGCGCCACCAGATCCCCCAGCTGAAGAAGATGGTGGGCGACATAGACAGGAACGCCTTCGTCATTGTCACCCAGTCCCACGAGGTGTTCGGCAAGAACTTTCAGGATATTATAAAGACTGATTAAGGGAGGATAAAGACCATGGCGGACATCATTGCGAATCTCAAAAAGAACGGCTTCACCGTCACCGAATTCGACACCAAGGAGGCCGCGGCGGACTATCTGGTGGGCAGCATCCACGGCAAGACCGTGGGCATGGGCGGCAGCGCCACCTTGGGGACCCTGGACATCTACGACCGTCTGAAGAAGGACAACACCGTCTACTGGCACTCTGTGGACAACGGCCCGGACGTGTGCGTCAATGAAGTGAACGCCCAAGTGTTCCTCACCAGCGCCAACGCCGTCTCGGAAGAGGGGTACATACTGAACATCGACGGCCGTGGCAACCGGCTGGCCGCCTCCTCCATGAAAAAGGAGCGGGTCATCTTTGTCGTCGGCCAAAACAAGCTCTCCGGCCCCTTCCCCGAGGCGCTGGAGCGGGCCCGGAACGTGGCCAGTCCCATGAACGCCAGAAGGCTGGGCAAGAAGACCCCCTGCGCCGCGGACGGGGTCTGCCATGACTGCCACAGCCCCGACCGCATCTGCAACGCCCTGCTGGTCCTCTGGGGCAAGACCATGTGGTGCGACAGCATGGAGGTGGTCCTCATCCGCGAGGATCTGGGGTTCTGAAAACCACCCAAAAAGGCCCCCTCTGACGAGGGGGCTGTCGAGCGAAGCGAGACTGGGGGAGAGATTCTCTCCCTCCGTCCGCCTTCGGCGGCCACCTCCCTCGTCAGAGGGAGGCGTTCGATAAAGTTTTAATCCCATTTTAATTTCCCTTCCATGCCCTTTTAAAAATACCGTGCTATGATACGGCCAGAATCAAGACAAGGAGGTATCGCCATGGAACGGTATGAAATGGCGGAACTGCTGAGCCAGAAGGCGGGCGTCTCCCTGGAGGAGGCCCGTCAGGCTCTGGAAGAAAACGATTGGGACATGCTGGACGCCATGGTGGCCCTGGAGCGGGCCCACAAGACGGCGGATGGCGGCGTCCATGTGGAGACCGGCGGGGAGGATGCCCCCGGCGTGAAGCCGGTGAAGAACACGGGCTCCGACGGGCCCGGCCTTTTCAGCAACGGCTTCGCGGCTCTCTGGGACTACGTGAAGAAGCTGTTCCGCATCCTGCTGGACAACGACTTCGTGGTCCTGCGCCACGACAAGCAGATCATGGCCTTTCCGGTGCTGGTGCTGGTGGTGCTGCTGTTCGCCAGCTTCGGGCTCATGCTGGTGGTGCTGCTGGCGGGGCTCTTCCTGGACTGCAAGTACCACTTCGCCGGGCGGCAGCTGGGCCAGGAGGGCGTCAACGCCGCCATGGATAAGGTCAGCGACCTGGCCGGGAACATCAAGCAGTCCATCCAGAACGCCGGAGAGGACAAGCATGACGATCAATAAACTTACAGGGGACGGGGTTTCCCGCCCCCTGTTCTTTTTCCGGGAGGTGAGCGTATGGCGGCAAAGATACTGATCGTGGAGGACGAGTCGGGCATCGCCCGGTTTTTGGAGCTGGAGCTCACGCACGAGGGCTACGCCGTGGACAAGGCCGCCGACGGCCGGACGGGCCTGGCCATGGCTCTCGCGGGCCACTACGACCTCATGCTCCTGGACGTGATGCTCCCCGGCCTGAACGGCCTGGAGGT
Organism: uncultured Oscillospiraceae bacterium; assembly: GCA_947581795.1. Taxonomy (GTDB): domain Bacteria; phylum Bacillota; class Clostridia; order Oscillospirales; family Oscillospiraceae; genus CAJOIG01. Next base: position 42,531 of record CANPVS010000007.1, on the reverse strand, counting down.
ACTGCGCAGGCTCCGGGCGGAGTCGGCCATGCCCGTGATCCTGCTCACCGCCCGGGACGCGGTGATGGATAAGGTGAGCGGTCTCGACATGGGCGCCAACGACTACATCACCAAGCCCTTCTCCATCGAGGAGCTTTTGGCCCGCATCCGGGCGGCGCTCCGCGCCGGCGGGCCGGAAAAGCGGGAGGAAAGCGCCCTCACCTGGGGCGCACTGGTCCTGGACCCGGCCCGGCACACCGTCGCCTATGACGGGGAGCCTATCCGCCTGACCTACAAGGAATTTTCCCTTCTCCAGACCCTTCTGGAGGCCCGGGACATCGTCCAGACACGGGAGATGCTCCTGGAGAAGGTCTGGGGCTACGACTACGTGGGGGAGACCAACGTGGTGGACGTGTACATCCGCTACCTGCGGCAGAAAATCGACGACCCCTTCCACGTGAAGCTCATCCACACCGTCCGGGGCATGGGCTACGTCATCAAGGGGGACGGGTCATGAGCCGCAATACCGGCCGCACCACCTCCATCGCCCGGCGCATCGCCTGGAGCCAGCAGTGGAAAAAGCTCTGGCGCATCCTGTGGCAGACGGTCGTCCTGTTCGTGGTAGCCGTGGGAGTGTGGTGCGTGGCAACGGCCCAGGCGGCGGGCGTGCCTCTGACCCCCGGCACGGAATTTTATATGCAGATGGCCGACGACAGCCTCCACACCGTCTCCGACGTGGTGCTGCCGGACCCCGGCACCGCCCTGCATCTGCTCCAACATGGCGGGGAAAACCCCTTCGCCGGCGACGTGATCTTCCACGCGGGGGACACAGCGGTGGAAATGGGCAGATTCCTCTTTTGGCTGGGCTTCGCCCTGGAGTGTCTCACGGCGGCGCGGCTGGCGTGGTGGCTTTTTAGCTGCCTCTGGGCCACCCGGCGCATCCGCCGGTATCTGCGGCCCATCGACGACATCGCCCAGGTGACGGAGAGCATCTCCGCCCAGGGCTTCGACGAGAGCAAGTTCCACTCCCTGGAGGAGGCCATCGACCACCTGGGGGTGGCCTCCCCCGACGAACAGCTCCGGGTGGGGGACGACGACCTGGCCGGCCTGGAGACAGCGGTGAACAACCTGATCGTGCGTATGCACGAGGGCTACCGCCAGCAGGTTCGCTTCGTGGACGACGCCAGCCACGAGCTGCGCACGCCCATCGCCGTGATACAGGGCTACGCGGACATGCTGGACCGGTGGGGCAAGACGGACGAGAAGGTCTTAAACGAGTCCATTCGGGCCATCCAGACCGAGGCGGCCCATATGAAGACCCTGGTGGAGCAGCTGCTGTTCCTGGCCCGGGGCGACGCGGGCCGCCAGGAGCTCAATATGCAGGACATGGACCTGGCCGCCCTGGTGCGGGAGGTGTGGGAGGAGAGCCGGATGATCGACCCCGGCCACGAGTACGCTGTGGACGCTTCCGCCTCCGTGCCCGTCCGGGGAGACGAGGCCCTTTTGAAACAGGCGGTGCGCATTCTGGTGGACAACGCCTGCAAATACTCCTCCATCGGCACCCGCATCACCCTCCGGGCCTATCAGGACGGGGCAAACGCCTGTGTGGACGTGCAGGACAACGGCATCGGCATCGACCCCCAGGACGCGCCCCGGATCTTCGACCGGTTCTACCGCGCCGACGACGCCCGGAAGACGGACGACAAGGGCAGCGGGCTGGGCCTGTCCATCGCCAAGTGGATCGTCACCCGCCACGGCGGCCGCTTCTCCGTCCGCTCCTACGAGGGCGTGGGCACCCGGGTCACCATCCTCCTGCCCGCCGCCAAGGCAAATTAAGAAAGGCTTAAAACACGCCCCGGCCGGTCCGTGATATGATACGCAGGAGAAAGCTTTACCCTCTCCTTTACCGCTCTCTTTACGGCGGGACGGTACGCTGTCCTTCAAAGGGTGACGAAACTGTAAGGGGATTGTAATATCATTCCGATTGCGCTATAGCGCGTATTTTGATAAAATAGTGACGATAACTACCGGAAGGAGACGGCATGGGTCCCCATCTGAAAAAGCTCATCCCCCGGCAGGGCTGGAAGCCGCTGCTGGCAGCGTTTATTTTCCAGTGCCTGGTTTACAGCGGCACCCGGCTTTTGAACGCCCCCTGGCGCCACTGGGACATGACCACCGCCCTGGACCGGGCCATCCCCTTTTGGCCCTGGACGGTGGCCATATACGCCAGCGCGTTTCTCTTCTGGTTCGTGAACTACAACCTGGCCGTGGGCGCGGATGGGGACCGGGCCTGGCGGTTCCTGACCGCGGACATTTTGGCGAAGGCCATTTGCCTGGTGATATTCCTGACACTGCCCACCTCCAATGTGCGTCCCGCCCTGGCAGCGGACGCGTCCCTGGGCTGGGGCATGCGCTTCATCTGGGCCATGGACACGCCGGACAACCTGTTCCCCTCGCTCCACTGCCTGAACAGCTGGCTGTGCTGGGCGGCGCTCCGGGGCCGGGAGGGCATCCCCCGGGGGTACCGGGTCTTCTGCCTGGTGTACGCTCTCGCCATATGCGCGTCCACCATGACCACGTACCAGCACGTGATCGCGGATGTGCTGGCCGGCGTCGCTCTTGCGGAGCTCAGCTGGCAGCTCGCGGGCCGGACAGGCCTGAGCCGGGCGTACCGGCGGCTGTGGGAAAGAAAGAAGCAAAAAGCCTCCCTCTGACGAGGGAGGTGGCGCGGCGGAATTTGGGGTCCCCACGCGAGCCCAGCGCAGCGGGTCGCGCGGGGAAGAGGAGGAGCCGCGGGCCACTCGAGCTTTGCCGCTTGCGGCAAAGCGAGACCTGGCAGCGCGTGCTCCGACGAAGACAGAGGGAGAGACAGACTTTTTCTCTCCCCCAGTCAGCGCAAGCGCTGACAGCCCCCTCGTCAGAGGGGGCCTCCAACAAGGAAGGAGGGCCCGGCCCGATGGCAAAAGACAAATCGAAAAAGATCCTCGGGAATGGCCTTCTGTTCGCGGCCATCCTGGCGCTGACCATATACGCGGTGTTCCGGGGCGAGGACATGAACGCCGTGGCCGAGGCCATCCAGTCCTGCGACGTCCGCTGGCTGGCGCCGGCGTTGGGCTGCGTGCTGGTGTTCATCGGCGGCGAGGCGGTCATTTTGAAGCTGCTCCTGGGTTCCGGAGGCCTTCATCTGGGCCTCTTCCGCTGCTTTCTGGTGTCCTCGGCGGGGTTCTTTTTCTCGGCGGTGACCCCCTCCGCCGGGGGCGGCCAGCCCATGCAGGTCTACTTCCTCCGCCGGGAGAAGATCCCCGTTCCCATCGCCACGGTGACCCTCATGGCGGTGACCATCACCTACAAGCTGGTCCTCATCGCCACCGGCTTCGCCCTGGTCCTCTTCCAATACGACGTTCTCGTGTCCCGCTTCGGGCACATGACCTTCCTCTTCTGGGGCGGCCTCGCCATCACCACGGGCTTCACGGCCCTGCTGCTTTTACTGGTGTTCCACCCCCACATGGCCCGGCGGCTGGCGGATAAGGTCCTGGGCCTGCTGGAGCGGATGCACATCCTGCGCCACAAGGAGACCCGGCGGGAGAAGCTCCTGCGCGCCATGGACGACTACCACGAGACGGCGGCCTACTTCAAGACCCACATGGGCCTCATGGCCCTGGTCCAGGCCATCACCTTTGTCCAGCGATACGCCCTGTTCACGGTGCCCTGGCTGGTGTACAAGGCCTTCGGCCTCACGGGCCACAGCTGGCTGGCCATCGCCACCCTCCAGGCGGCCATCCAGGCGGCGGCGGACATGCTCCCCCTGCCGGGGGGCATGGGCGTGACCGAAGGGCTGTTCCTCACGGTCTTTGAGCCCATCTTCGGCGCCGTCACCTTGCCGGCCATGGTCCTGAGCCGGGGCACGGATTTCTACTGCCGGTTGCTGCTGTCGGCGGTGTTCACGGCCCTGGCGGCCCTGGTGCTGGGCCGGCACAGAGTTTTCCCGGAAAAGGAGGCGAGCGCGTGATCGGCCTATACGACTACACGGTCTGGATGACCTACGCAAGTCTCGTGTCCTCCCTGGCGGGTATGATTTTGGCCAGCATGGGCCACGTCCGCTGGGCGCTGGCGTGCCTGGCCCTGTCCGGCCTTCTGGACGCCTTCGACGGGAAGGTGGCCCGGACGAAAAAGGACCGGACCGACGCGGAAAAGGCCTTCGGCGTGCAGATCGACTCCCTGTGCGACATCGTCTGCTTCGGGGTGCTGCCCGTCATCATCTGCATGCACCTGGGGATGCACTCGATCTGGGCCATCGCTATCCTGTGCTTCTACTGTCTGGCCGGTCTTATCCGCCTGGCCTGGTTCAACATCACCGCCGACGCGCCGCCCCGGCCCGACGGCAAAAAGTATTACCAGGGCATGCCCATCACGTCCATCGCCGTGATATTGCCCATTTTCTACGCCGTCGGCACTCTGGCCCCCAACTTCTTCGCCAGGGGACTGCCGGTGGTCATGCTGGCCACGGGGGTGCTCTTCATCCTGCGCTTTCCCTTCCGCAAGCCCACCACCAAGGAGCTGCTGCTCCTCATCGCCGCTGTGGGCGCCGCCACTCTTTACATCCTGGCCTGCCACCGGTGGGGCGGCATCTTCCCCTGGCAGTGGGTGCTGCGCCGGGTGCCCGTCCGATGAGGGCGGCGGAATTTCTGTACGGTACGGCCCCGGGGCGCGTTCTGCTCCGGGGCCTGTGCCGTCCCTGGTTCTCCAAGCTGGGGGGATGGGTATTGTCCACCCGCCTGTCCGCCCTGGCGGTGGGACCCTTCATCCGGGCCCACAGCATCGACATGAGCGACTGCCCCCGGAGAAGTTTTTCTTCCTTCAACGACTTCTTCACCCGCACCCTGCCGCCGGAGGCCCGGCCTGTGGACCCGGACCCGGCAGCGTTCATCAGCCCCTGCGACGGACGGCTCTCGGTCTGGCCCATCGACGGGGCCGGCCGCTTTCCCGTGAAGGGCACGGACTACACCCTGGCGGGGTTATTGCGGGATGAGACCCTGGCGGAGCGGTTCCGGGGCGGGCTTCTATGGCTCTTCCGCCTGTCCCCGGAGGACTACCACCGGTACATCTGGACCGCGGACGGGACGACGGGGGAGTTGGTGCGCATCCCCGGGGTGCTCCACACCGTCCAGCCCCTGGAGAAAGGACAGCGGCCTGTGTACCACGAGAACACCCGGCAGTACCGCCTGCTCACCGCCTCCTTTGGGACCATGGCGGTCATGGAGGTGGGGGCCCTGCTGGTGGGGAAGATAGAGGACCGGCCGCTGGAAAACCCCGTGGTCCGGGGCGCGGAGAAGGGGAACTTCGCCTTCGGCGGCTCCACGATCATTCTGGTGACGGAAAAAGACGCCGCCGCGCCGCTGCCCTCCATCCCCGTTTCCGGCGCGGAAACACCGGTGAAACAGGGGCAAAGGGTTGGAACGATAATGAACGCAGAAAAAGCCTCCCTCTGACGAGGGAGGTGGCGCGGCGTAAGCCGCGACGGAGGGAGAGACAGACTTTTTCTCTCCCCCAGTCAGCGCAAGCGCTGACAGCCCCCTCGTCAGAGGGGGCCTTCCATATAGAAAAAATGACCGCTGCTTGCGCAGCGGCCATTTTTTGTTGTTTGAGGTTTTTTAGGCCTTCTTGGCCTTCTTAGCCTGCTTGGAGAAGGTGCCGATGCCCTCGATGATGAGGAAGATGGCCAGGATGACCATCGCCACGGCGATGACCAGCTGGAACCAGTTGCCCCACTCGGTGCCGGCGAAGCAGATGGTGATCAGGCTCTTGATCTTGATGACCAGGAAGGTCAGGGTAGCGACCAGCATGAAGATCATGGGGATGAAGAACATCTTGTTGTTCTTGCCGATGTTGCCCAGCCAAGCGGCCACGGCCATCAGAGCAAGACCAGCCAGCAGCTGGTTGGCAGCGCCGAACAGGCCCCAGATAGCGCTCAGGCTCATGCCGCCCAGGTAGCAGCCCACGACGACCATGAACACGGTGCCGGTCAGGGGGTGAGCCAGGAACTTGCGGGCGCCCTTGGCGTCCTTCCAGGTGGCCTCGCCGTCCTTCAGGAACAGCTCGGTGAACATGAACCGGCTCAGACGAGTGCCGGTGTCAAGGGAAGTCAGGGCGAACACGGACACGGCCAGGGTCAGCAGCGTGTAGATCACGTTGTAGACGTGGCTGGCGGAGTCCAGGCTGAACATGGAGGCGATGCCGGTGGCAAAGGCCACGGCGGGGGAACCGAACTCGCCGGCGGTGTAACGGGAGAACACCATGCCGACAGCGATCAGGGACACGACGCCCAGAGCGGACTCGATGAGCATGGAGCCGTAGCCGATGGGCTTGGCGTCCTTCTCATTGGCCAGCTGCTTGGAGGAGGTGCCGGTGGAGATCAGGGAGTGGAAGCCGGAGCACGCGCCGCAGGCCACGGTGATGAACAGGGCCGGGAACATGCCGCCCAGGCTGGTGGACCAGCCGGTGAAGGCGGGCAGCTCGAAGGTGGCGGTCTTGTCGCCGGTGAAGGCGGAGAAGAAGATGCCGATGATAGCCACGCCCATCATGGCGTACAGCAGGAAGCTGGACAGATAGTCACGGGGCTGCAGCATGATCCACACAGGGATCAGGGAGGCCACGGCGATGTAGGCGCCGATCAGGATGATCCAGGTGGTGCGGCTCATAGCCAGGCCGAAGTTCAGGCCGACCCAGATGGCGGCCACGATGCCGATGATGCCGATGATGGTGGCGGGCACGGTGCCCAGGCCGGCCTTGTTGGTCAGCAGGCCATAGATGATGGCCAGGATGATGAACAGGACGGACACCATAGCGGTGGTCTCGTTGCCGGTCACGGCGTCGCCGGAGGTGAAGCCGGTGGCCTCGGACATGAAGGTGCCGGCCACGACGTTCACGAAGGAGGCGATGACCATGATGAGCACCAGCAGGGCGAAGAGGATGAACAGCTTCTTGGCCCGGTCGCCCATGGAGGTCTTGATGATCTCGCCGACGGACTTGCCTTCGTTACGGATGGAGGCGAACAGGGAGCCGAAGTCCTGCAGGCCGCCGAAGAAGATACCGCCAATGACGCACCACAGGAACACAGGGAGCCAGCCGAAAACGGAGGCCTGGATCGGTCCATTGATGGGGCCGGCGCCCGCAATGGACGAGAAGTGGTGACCCATCAGGACGGCGGGCTTGGCGGCGACGTAGTCCACGCCGTCTTCCATCTCCACCGCAGGGGTCTTTCTGCTGGGGTCGATGCCCCACTGCTTTGCCAGCCAGGAGCCATAGGTCACATAGCCGATGACGAGCAAAACGATTGCCGCGAGGATGATAAGTACTGCAATCATGATAACTCTCCCTACCTTTGATTTGAAATATTGCGAAAGAGCTTCTTCAGCTCCCGGCCCAGGCGGTTATAGGCCAGGGTGCCTGAGGAAGTCTCTAGTGCAACCGCGCGATAATTGCTCCAGCCCTGCAGGCGGTAGCTGTAGCTCTTGTAGTGCTTCAGCTTTTTCACCGCCGACATGACTTCGGGGTCGATGTGGTCCGCCAGGACGATGAGGGTCACGTCGGAGTTGCGGTGGGCGCTGTGGGGCTTCACGAAGCTCAGCCCCCGCTCCCAGGCGGCGGCGTCCAGCTCCATGAGCTTCGCCATGTCCACGCTCTCCTCCGCGGCGAAGTAGACATACTCATGGGAATCCGCCTCGGAGATGCGGGCGCTCTTGACCAGCACGTACGTCTCCCCGTGGGAGTGGAAGCGGGCCTCCGCCGCGAAGGGGGGCTCCACATCCTCCCGGATGACGTCGTAGTATCGGACATAGGAGCGCAGGAGCTTCTCCAGGGCTTCTGAAGCTGTCATATCTTCACCCGTTTAAAAGAAAAAATTATGAGCAAATTGTGAACACATTCAATCAAGGTTATTCTAGCGCCAAAGTATGAAAAGTGCAAGCCTTTTTTCCGGAAAAACGCTCGAAAAACCCAGGAAATTTGTCACTCCTGGGCGGTTTCCTGGGCCGGACGGCCGAATTCCGCCTCCGGGACCCGCTGCTTCAGCTCCTCCATGAGGATCTGGGCGGCCTTTTTGCCGGGCAGCTGGATCTGGGCCAGCTCCTTGTCGTCCGCGCCGCAGACCACCAGGTGCTCGATCTCGAAGTCCCCCTTGCCGCAGCACAGCTTGGCCGGCACGGCCAGCACCCGCCGGAACATGCGGTGGATGTCGTGGTAGGGGATGTAGTAGGTCTTCAGGCCGGTCTTGACGAACAGCCGCAGCTCGCCCATCTTCACCTTCCCGATCTCCCGGGCGGTCTTGTACTCCTTGTTCAGCTCTTCCTCGTCCACGGGGACGACGGCCTCATCCAGCGGATAGAATTTCATGGTGTCTCCTTTCCCTTATCTGCATCGTATGACAAGCTTAAGTTAAATAGTATATACGCTGTTTTCTCACGACTTCCTGCGCCACACGCCGGAGGCGAACAGGGTCAGCACCGGAAAGATCTCCAGCCTGCCCAGGAGCATGCACAGACTCAGCACCAGCTTGGACCCGCCGCTCCAGATGGCGAAGTTCCCCGTGGGGCCGACGAGGGAGAGGCCGGGGCCGATGTTGGACAGGCAGCTTATCACGCTGGTGAAAGTGGTCTCCAGGTCGAAGCCCTCCAGGCTCAGAAGCAGGAACGCCAGCAACGCTATGAAGGTATAGAGGATGTAGTAGACCATGGTGTTGCGGATGGCGTCGCTGTCCAGGGCCTCCCCGTCCAGGGTCACCCGGCTCACGGACCGGGGGAAGAGGAGCTTTCGTATCTCCGCCAGGATCGCCTTGCCCACGATCACGAGACGGGCCACCTTCGTGCCGCCGCCGGTGCTGCCAGCGCAGGCGCCCAGGAGCATCAAAAGCACCAGCAGCGCCCGGGAATAGCTGGGCCACAGGTCGAAGTCCGCCGTGGCGAAGCCGGTGGTGGTGATGATACTGGACACCTGGAAGAAGGAATAGCGCAGGGACTGGAGGAAGCCGTCGTACAGGTGCATGATGTTCAGGGCGATGGTGACGGTGGCCGCCGCCACCACGAACAGGTACAGCTTCAGTTCCTGGCTTTTCAGGCTCTTCAGGGACCGCTTCACCAATATGAGATAGTAGAGGTTGAAGTTCACGCCGAACAGGACCATGAACACGCCCACCACGATATCCACATAGGCGCTGTTGTAGGCGCCGATGCTGGCGTTGCGCACACCGAAGCCGCCGGTACCGGCGGTGCCGAAGGCGGTGGTCAGCGCGTCGAACCAGCCCAGGCCCCCGCACATGAGCAGCACCGTCTCCACGGCGGTCATCACCAGATAGATGACGTACAGCGCCCGGGCGGTGGAGCGCATCTTGGGCATGAGCTTGCCCTTCACGGGGCCGGGCACCTCCGCCCGCAGAAGGTGCATGGAGTGTTCGTCGTCCGTGGGCAGGACGGCCATCATGAACACCAGAACGCCCATGCCGCCCACCAGGTGGGAGAAGCTGCGCCAGAACAGCACGCCCTTGGGCACCACCTCCACCGCGGGCAGCACGCTGGCGCCGGTGGTGGTGAAGCCGGAGATAATCTCGAACAGGGCGCTGATGTAATTGGGGATGGCCCCGGAGAAGACGAAGGGGAGCGCCCCCACCAGGGAGATGACCACCCAGCTCAGCGTCACGGACACGAACCCCTCCCGGGGATGGAGCGTGCCCGTGTGCCGGCGGCCCAGCAGGAACAGCAGTCCCGCCCCAAGCAGGGCGATGAGGATGGTCAGCAGAAAGGGCGTCAGGCTCTCGTGGTAGACGGCCGCCACGGCCAGGGGGGCCAGCAGGAGCCCCGCCTCAATGGCCAGCACCCGGCTCAGGATGCTGGATATGATCCGGTAATTCACGCCCTTACCCTCTCAGTATGTCTTCCAGCCGGGTCATGCCCCGGCGGGTGGTCACGGCCAGGACGCTGTCCCCGGGAGCGATGGCGTCGCTGCCGCCGGGGATGAGGCACCGGCCGCTGCGGATGATGGCCGCCACCAGCACGTCCTCCCGGGTGGGCAGGTCCTTTAGGGCCACGCCCACGCAGGGGCTGGCCTCGCCGGCCCGGAACTCCAGCACCTCCAGCTTTCCGTCCAAAATGCGCCGGACCATCTCCACGCCGCTGGCGCCGCTGGCGTTGTCCATGCTGCGCACGTACTGGAGCACCAGCTGGGCGGTGATGTTCCGGGGCTGGACCGGCTCCTCCAGGCCAAAGGACTCGGCCAGGGAGCTCAGGTGGTCCTCGTTCACCTTGGCGATGGCCTTGGGCACCCCCACAGAGCGGGCATAGGCGCCCAGGATGATATTGATCTCGTCGGAGCCGGTGATGGCCACCAAGGCGTCCATGCCCCGCAGGCCCTCGTCCTCCAGCACCTCCGGACGGGAGCCGTCGGCGCAGATCACGTCCGCCTTGGGCAGCAGGTCCTTGATGGTGTCGCACTTGTCCGGGTCGCTCTCTACGAGGCGCACCCGGATGCCCATGCTGAGAAGCTGGCGGGTCAGGTAGATGCCCGCGTGGCCGCCGCCCACGATCATCACGCTCTTGGCGCCCTTTTTGAAGATGGCCATGGCCTTGAAGAAGGCGTGGATCTCCCGGGGCGCGCCCACCACGTTCACGCTGTCGCCGGCCTGGAGGACGAAGTCGCCGCCGGGGATGTGGACCTCATCGCCCCGGCGCACGGCGCATATCAGGGTGCCGCGGTCATAGCGGCCGTGGAAGTTCTTCAGCATCATGCCGCACAGGGGGTTGTCCTCCGCCAGCCGGAACTCCACCAGCTCCGCCTGGCCCTTGGCGAAGGGCTCCACCTTCGCCGCCGAGGGGAAGCGCAGCACCCGGCTGATCTCCTGGGCCGCGGCCTGTTCGGGGTTGATGGTCATGGACAGGCCCAGCTCCTCCCGCAGGAAGATGACCGCCTCGTAATGGTCCCGGCTGCGGACCCGGGCGATGGTGTGCTTTACGCCCAGCTTCCGGGCCATCATGCAGCAGAGGATATTGGATTCATCGGAGTTGGTGGCGGCGATAAGCAGATCCGCCGTGGCCGCTCCCGCCAGGCGCAGCAGCTCCAGGTCCACGTTGCCGGTGATGGTGATGGCGTCCAGGGTGGTGTTCACCAGACTGATGCGCTCGCTCTTCCGGTCGATGACCGTCACATCGTGGCCCTCCCGGGTCAGATATTGGGTCAGGGTGAAGCCGATCTTTCCCGCGCCCACAACGATAATATTCATAGGCTCCTCACAAAATGGGACAAAATCCCGTTATTTTGACGGATACATCATATCACCAGCCTTCCGCCCCGTCAAGGTGCTTGTGAACGGGCGGCGAACGTGCTATACTGGTGCGCGGCGGGTATTCTTCATACCCTTCGCTCACGAAAAAGGAGGCACCTATGAGAACACGTGTCATCGCCGCGCTGCTGTGTCTGGCCCTCATGGCCGGGCTGCTGGCGGGCTGCGGCTCCAACAAGATACAGACCCTGGACGACCCGGCCCAGGAGGCCACGGAGGCCCCCGTCGAGGCCACCGATGCACCCGAGGCAGAACCCACGGAGGAACCGGAGACAGAGGCTGCGGACGAGCCCGAAACGGAACCCGCGGATGAGCCCGAGGCGGCCGGCGCGGAGGCCACCGACGAGCCCGAGCCCACCGCCACCCCCGTTCCCGGCCTGGGGCCGGAGGCCTATGAACCCGACACGGTTGTGGCTACCTTCAACGGCCGGGACGTGACCTGGCGGGAGTATTACTACTGGCTGAGCTACTTCGTGACCTACACGGGGTATCTGTCCAGTATGGGCATGTTCACCTTCAACGGCTGGGACGCCAGCGACATCACCCCCGACGCCGTCAACGCCGACGTGGTCCGCCTCAGCGCCTGGAACCGGGTGACCCAGTACTGCGCTGTGGAGGACCTGGCCCAGGAGCTGGGCCTCTCCCTGGACGAGGACGACCTGGCCCAAGTGTCCGCCCGCTTTGAGCAGGACGCGGACAGCTACGGCGACGGGGACGGGGCGTGCACCGAAAACGAGGTGACTGCCTATGAGGGGTACCTCGGCACCCTGTTCATGGACCGGGACCTCTACCAGCGGATGGACGGGGACGACCTGCTCTACCAGAAGGCCTTTGTCTCTCTCTACGGTGAGGACGGCGCGGACTACCCCGACGAGGACGCCTTGGCCTACGGCGAGGCCCAGGGGCTCATGCGCTGCAAACACATCCTGCTCATGAGCGTGGACTCCTCCACCGGAGAGGACCTGTCTGAGGAGGAGCAGGCGGAGAAGAAGGCGAAGGTGGACGAGCTCTACGACCAGCTGGCCGCGGTACAGGACGACCCGGAGGCCCTGGAGAGCCTCTTCGATGAGCTGATGGAGGCCAACTCCGAGGACACGGGCCTCGCCGCCTATCCGGACGGCTACCTCTTCACCCCCGGCACCATGGTGCCGGAGTTCGAGGACGCCTGTACGGCCCTGGAGGACTACGGCCTGTCTGAGCCTGTCCAGTCCAGCTACGGCTGGCACATCATCCTGCGGCTGCCGGTGGACCCGGATGCCGTCCCCATGGACAGCCAGGCCAGCCTGCGCACCGCCGCCGCGGACGCCGACCTTATGACCCGCCTGGGCCAGATCGTCACCGACGCGGAGGTGGTCTGGAACGGCGATTTTGAGACCATCGACCTTGAGGAGATCTTCGGCGAAGCCCTCTATTGACGTCAGAAGAGCTTTGAAGATTCGAGATCCTGACAAGTCAGGCTCCCTCATCGGTCAAAGCTCTTCTTCCTTTTCCCCATGAAACCCACTCCGTTGGGCTTTCATGGGGGCCCCGTAAAAAGACCTGCTGCATCGTTGCAGCAGGTCTTTTCGTTATTGGGTGTCATCCGTGGAGACGCCCATGTATTCCGAGAGCATCATGTTCTGGGCCTTGGCCTCCTTGTAGAGGGCGCCGTAATCGTACTCGATAGCCCCCGTCAGGTTCTCCGCCACGCCCAGAGAGCCGTTGCCGTACCAGAGCATGTATCCGCCGGGCACGTCCGCGTCGTAGGTGCCCAGGATCTCCCGCTGGATGGCCGCGCCGTTGTACTTATAGTCGCTGTCGTCCCAGGTCTGCAGCCAGGTCCGCACCACGGCGGGGCTGGCGCACTCCTGCTGCCGGTCGAAGACATGCAGGGACCAGTTGTGCAGCATGAGATAGGGCCGCTTGTAGGGGATGACCCAGCGGGCGTTCTCCTGATACCGGCCGAAGTGGTCCGGATAGGGCATGCCGCTGATCACGTCCACCACCGTGCTGATGGCGGGCCAGTACTGGCCATAGGGCGCCACATAGTCGTTGGCCACCTCGCCGAACACGTCCGCCCCCACATAGACCCCGTGCTCATGGAGCACGTCGCAGGCGTAGGTGAGGAACCGCTGGATGGCCTGGGCCATGGATTCGCCCAGGACGTTTTTCAGGTCCAGGAAACCCTCCTTCTGGTTGTCCTGGATGTAGTCGGGGAAGCGGACATAGTCGAACTGGATCTCGTTGAGGTCGAACAGATCCGCCGCCTCCACGGCGAAGCCCACCTTCATCTTCCACACGTCCCGGCAGAAGGGAGAGGGCCAGGAGCTGCCGCTCATGGTCTTGGGCAGGCCGGAGGCGTCGGTGATGGCCCACTCGGGCCGGGCGTTCGCCAGGGGGTCGTCCCGGAAAGTGGTGACGCGGCCAATGACGTAGTAGCCCGCGTCCCGGAGGGTCTTGACCACTTCGGCGAAGCCCTCCACGGTGTTGAAGGGGTGGTACTCGTCCATGATACCGTACTGGGCGACCCAGTCGGACTCATAGGCCATCTCCACGCCGTCGTTCAGGGTGATGACGAAGGCGTTGATAGCGGTGTCCTTCGCCAGGTCCAGATAATCGTCCACCATGTCCATGGTGGCCTGGCTGGCGGCTATGTACAGGGCGTATACGTCCTCGGGCATCACGTTGCCCTCGTCGGCGAAGTCGCCCTTGTCGTGGGCCCAGTAGTCCAGGCCGCCGGCGTTGCCGCCGCCCCAGCTGGCCTCGCCCCGGTACTCGTGGATGTCGTAGCCGTCGGCGCCGATCCACACGTCCATGGCGTCGCCGTAGTCCAGCACCACGTACTCGGACTTGATCCAGCCGAACTCGTCGCCCATCTTCACGTGGTACTTGTTCACAGTGCCGTCGGATTTGAAATAGTCGTAGCCCACCACCCGCAGGAGCGTGCCCTTCTGCACAAGGCTGCCCAGCTCAATGCCGTCCGCCTCCTGCAGAAGGTTCACCGGCGTACGCACATACAGCTGTGTCTCCTGCATGAGCTCGGACTGGTCGTCGGTGATATTGGCGCAGGGGATATAGCCTGTCCGGCCGTTATAATAGACGTGGTAATACTCCTCGTTGGACTCGGTGAGGAAGGGCTCCCAGCTCTCCAGCTGCACCTCAGTACCCCGGCCGAACTGGTCCACCACGGCGAAGCCCTCGTTATAGAAGGGCGCGGTGAGCTCGCCCTCGCCCACCATCACATAGGCCTGGATGGGGTCGGCAAAGCCCTCGCCGTTCTCCGGTCCCTCCTCGCTCCGATGGGCGCGGAAGTTCAGAAACAGCGTGCTGCTCAGGGCAAACACCGCCAGCAGCGCCGCCACCAGGAGCATTTTTCGCCCCGGCGACAGATAGCGCGTCCTTCTTTTTTTCTTGGGAGCACGGGCCATTTTTATGCCTCCTGGGAGTCAAATCCCATAAAAGGATACCATAAATAGCCCAAAATAGCAAGTATGTGGGGGATAACGCCCATATATTGGGCCAAAACGCCCAAGTTGTATACAATGGAGTGTATAGCAATTTACATAACTCGGTTTTGAAGTTTTTTCCAAAAAATCGTTCCGGCCTATGGACCAAGGGGGCCCCGCCAGCGGGACCCCCTCTTATTCTCACGCCGTCACGCCAGAATGGGCTGGAGCTGCCGGCCCTCGAACGCCGCCCGGACGGCGGGGACGATGAGCTCATAGCGGCAGCTGAGGCTCATGGGCTTGGCGGCCGGGTCGTCCTGGCCGAAGGGGACGAAGTAAATATGCTTGCGCACAAGGAGTCGGCCTATGTTTTCCGCGGAGCCGGCCAGGCCGTCGTTGGTGGACACGCCGATGACCACGGGCTTGCCGTTTCTGAGATGGCCCTTGGCGGCCATGGTCACGGCGGTGTCGGTGACGCCCCGGCTCAATTTGGCCAAAGTATTGCCCGTGCAGGGCACAATGGCCAGCACGTCGATGCGGTTCTGGGGCCCCAGGGGCTCCGCCCCGGCGATGGACGTGACGGGAGCGTGGCCCGTTGCCTTTTCCAGCTTCGCCATCCAGTCGGCCCCGAGACCGAAACGGCTGTCCTTTTGGGCGTTCTCGCTGAATATGGGCAGCACGTCGAATTCCCCGCACAGGGCGGGCAGCACCTTCTCCAGCTTTCCGAAGGAGCAGTAGGAGCCGGTCAGGGCCAGCCCCAGACGCAGTTTATCTTCCATTATCCTCTTCCTCCTCGATCACACGATAGATAGCCTCCGCCATCACGTCGGCGGCGGCCTTGGGGGCGTACAGCCCCGGCAGGCCCGGCGCCTTCAGCACCGGCGCGTCCGAGGCCCAGCCCCCCGGCGCGCTGGCCAGGTCGATGCACAGAGCCCCGCAGTAGTCCCCCTCCAGCACCGGCGCGGGGATGGTGTTCACCACCGCGTCGAAGGCGGGCGGGATGTGGGCGAGATCCACCGCCCCGTAGCCGCGAATGCGGGCGGCGGCCCGGGCGGTGTCGCTCCGGGCCGCCACGGTCACACGGGCCCCCAGCCCGGAGAGCATCCCGGCCAGGAAAGTGCCGATGCGGCCATAGCCCGTCACCAGCACCTCCATGCCCGCCAGGCCCCGGTTGGACCGGCGCATGACCAGCTCCAGGGCTCCCTCCGCCGTGAGGGCGGCGTTCTCGATGACATATATCTCGTCCTTGTAGTAGGGCACTCCCTCCCGCCAGGAGGGCGGCGCGATCTTATGCGTGGCGGCGGGGGTAAGCCGGTGCCCGTCCAGCTCCAGCCGCCGCTTTAAGTACAGGAACCGGGGATCGGTCCCCAGCAGCGTGAATTCCAACTCGCATCACCTCTTGCCATCCTATGACGGATGGGGTAGAATTGATAAAGACTCTACCTCTCAGCCTCCCTCTGACGAGGGAGGTGGCTCGGCCGAACTTCGGGGTCCCCGCGCGAGCCCAGCGAAGCGGGTCGCGTGGGGAAGAGGAGGAGCTGCGGGCCACTTGAGCTTTGCCGCTTGCGGCAAAGGGAGACCTGGCAGCGCGTGCTCCGACGACGAGACGGAGGGAGAGACTAATTATTTCCCTCCCTCAGTCTCGCTGCGCTGACAGCCCCCTCGTCAGAGGGGGCCTAAAATGAAAGGATATAATTATGACCGACATCTTCACACCCGCGGACATCCTCCTGCCCAGGGAGGGCACGGACATGACCAAGTGGGCGGCGGTGGCCTGCGACCAGTTCTCCGCCCGGCCCGACTACTGGCAGACCATGAGCGAGTATGTGGGCAAAGCCCCCTCCGCCCTGCGGCTCATGCTGCCGGAGGCGTTTTTGAACGCCCCGGACACGGAGGAGCGCAAGGAGGCCCTCTGCCAGGCCATGGAGGACTATCTGGTGGGGGATATATTCCGAAATATCCCCGATTCTTATATCTATGTGGAGCGAACTCTTCCAAATGGCAAGATAAGAGCCGGCCTGGTGGGGAAACTGGACCTGGAGGCCTACGACTGGACCCAGGGCTCCCGCTCCCCGGTCCGGTCCACGGAGGCCACGGTGCCCTCCCGGCTGCCCGTCCGGGCCGCCCTGCGCCGCAGGGCAGCCCTGGAGATGCCCCACATCGTGCTGTTCATGGACGACGTGGACAACACCGTTCTGCCCCTGGCCGCCGGGTCTGGGGAGGTCCTTTACGACTTCGACCTGTACCAGGGCGGCGGGCACATCCGGGGCTTCCGGGTGAGCGGAGAGCAGGCCGCGGCGGTGAAGGGGGCCATCGACGCCCTGCCCGGCCCCATCGTGTTCGCCATGGGGGACGGCAACCACTCCCTGGCCGCGGCCAAGGAGCACTGGGAGGCCCTGAAGGCCGCGGGCGCGCCCATGGATCACCCGGCCCGGTACGCCCTGGCGGAGCTTGAAAACCTCCGGGACGAGGCCGTGGAGTTCTACCCCATCCACCGGGTGGTATTCGACACGGACGCCGGCGGGTTCACGGAGACCCTCTCCGGCGGGGACACCGGCGCGCTGGTGGCGAAGGCCGACGAGCTGGCCAGCGCCTATGTGGCCGCCCACGGGGGCCATGTGGACTACATCCACGGCGAGGAGGAGGCAAGGGCCCTGGCGGCCCGGACCGGCTGCGGGGCGTGGCTGCTGCCGGCCCTGGATAAAGGGGAGCTTTTCCCACACATCGAGACAAGCGGCAATTACCCCAAAAAGAGCTTCTCCGTGGGCCACAGCCTGGACAAGCGCTGGTACGTGGAGTGCCGGAAAATACGGTGATATCCGTTGCGCCAAGCCTTTTGTCATGCTATAATCGTTATACCCAATCAGAAATTTAAAGGAGGTCTCACCATGATCTTTTCCAACATCAACGGCAAGGACGATTTCACCGCCTATCCCGCCGCCATCCAGCGGGCCATCCAGTGGCTGAAGACCAACGACGTGATGGCCATGGAGCCCGGCAAGGTCCAGATTGAGGGCGCCGACATGTACGCCAACATCTCGGACATCACCACCAAGGACACCGCCAAGGCCGAGGCCCATGACGCCTTCCTGGACCTCTTCTACTGGCCCGAGGCCGGCGAGCGCATCGGCGTGGCCCCCCGCAACGGCAAGGAGGTCATCTCCGAGACCCACCCCGAGAAGGACAAGATCAACTACAGCTCCGTGGACCAGGAGAACATCCTGACCACCGCCCCCGGCGATTTCATCGTCCTGTTCCCCTGGGACATCCACCGCCCCGGCCTGACCATCGGCGGCCAGCCCGCCACCTTCCGCAAGGTGATCATGAAGATCGCCATAAAGCTCCTGTAAACCGGTAATTTTTGGCATATCGACAAACAGAGGACGTTTTCCCCGGAAACGTCCTCTGTTTTTGTTGATTTTATCACTTGATTTTTCACAGGCTGGGCTCTATATTAATAAGCTGATGTGTCAGGACACACATTATTTATTAAAATAAATAATTTAACTATATAGCAGAAATCAGGTAATCTCAGTATGACGACGCTTCTTTCCGTATCTATGGCCATCCTGGCGGGCCTTCTCATGACCCGTATCTCCCGGCTGGCAAAGCTCCCCAACGTGACGGCCTATCTGGTGTCCGGCGTGGTGATCGGCCCCTTCGTGCTGGGCGCGCTGGGCATCGACCACCTGGGCTTCACCAGCCTGGGCCAGGTGGAGGCGCTGGACCTGGCCTCCGACATCGCCCTGGGCTTCATCGCCTTCTCCATCGGCAGCGAGTTCCGGCTGGCGGAGCTGAAGGCCATCGGCAGGCAGACCTTCGTGGTGGGCGTGTTCCAGGCTTTGACGGCCACCCTGTTCGTGGACGCGGCTCTGTTTGTGTTCCACATCCTGCGGCCCGACGTGCTGAGCGTGGCCCAGACCATCACCCTGGGCGCCATCGCCACAGCCACCGCCCCGGCGGCCACCTTGATGGTGGTGCGCCAGTATAAGGCCAAGGGCCCCCTCACCAACCTGCTTCTGCCCGTGGTGGCCCTGGACGACGCGGTGGGCCTCATCGTGTTCGCCGTGAGCTTCGGCATCGCCAAGACCCTGGTCACCGGCAACGTGGACATGGTGTCCATCCTGGTGAACCCGCTGGTGGAGATCGTCTGCTCCCTGGGCCTGGGCGCCTTCATGGGTTGGCTGCTGACCCAGCTGGAAAAGCTCTTCAACTCCAACACCAACCGTCTGAACATGACCATCGCCTTCGTGTTCCTGACCGTGGCCCTGTCCATGGCGGAGTTCCAAATCGGCCCCGTGACCGTGGGCTTCTCGTCCCTGCTGGTTTGCATGATGCTTGGCACGGTGTTCTGCAACTGCTGCCCCCTGTCCGGCGACCTCATGTATCTCGCGGACAAGTGGTCCAGCCCGGTGCTGGCCCTGTTCTTCGTGCTGTGCGGCGCGGAACTTGATTTGAGCGTGTTCGCCTCCGGCACCATCGTGCTGGTGGGCGTGGTGTACATCCTGGCCCGGTCCGCGGGCAAGTATCTGGGCGCCCGGGTCTCCGCCAAGGCCACCCACTGCTCACCGGAGATCTGCAAGTACCTGGGCGTCACCCTCCTGCCCCAGGCGGGCGTGGCCCTGGGCATGTGCACCACCGCCATGGAGCTGGGTCCGGAGCAGGGCTCCCTCATCCGGAACATCACCCTGTTCGCCGTGCTCATCTATGAGCTGGTGGGCCCGCTGATGACCAAGATGGCCCTGACCGCCGCCGGCGACATCCAGCCCAAGAGCGAGGAGATCACTACCCGCCGCCAGCGGAAGCTGGCCGTGGCCGCCGCCCATCCCGACGTAGCCGGGCGCATGAACGCCCTGCAGCAGGCCGACCGGAAGGCCGAAGCCAAGGCCGCGGCCCAGTATAAGGACCGGCGAAAAACCAAGGCATCGTAACACAAAGCAGTATTAAGCCCGGACCGCTCGGTCCGGGCTTTCTTATTTGACAGCCTCCCTCTGACGAGGGAGGTGGCACGGCGAAGCCGTGCCGGAGGGAGAGATACGTCGAGCTATAAGTTTTCTCTCCCCCAGTCACGTCGTCGGAGCACACAAGACAGGTCTCCCCTTGCCGCAAGCGGCAAGGCTCAAATGTCTCGCTGCTCCTCCTCTTCCCCACGCGACCCGCTTCGCTGGGCTCGCGCGGGGCCCTATTAGGGCGCTGACAGCCCCCTCGTCAGCGGGGGCCTTTCATTGCGCTAAATCTCCGCTGGCTTTTTTACCTTTTCCGCCTGTGCACCAAGTGAAGAGCGGCGGAGACCGCCCCGAACAGCACCCCGGCCACGGGCCAGACGATCCAGGTCTCGTCCCACCGCCGGGTGGTAAAGCTCCAGCCCAGATATATCGCCGTGACCGTGCACCAGTATATGACCCAGACCGTCCGAAGCAGGGGCGACTTCTTCTCCGGGGCATAGTCCCCCTCCTGCAGCAGCATCTGGCAGGCGTCCCAAGGGATGGACGCGCTGACGATGAGATACACCCCCGCCGCCACGACGGCCAGCAGCAGGCCGATGCCGCAGGTCAGCAGAAACTCCTCAGCTGCGGCCTCGCACACCAGCAGGGGCACCGCCGACGCCACGCACAGGCATATACCCGTCACCATCCGGCGGCTGTGGCTCTCCCGGTCCCGGTCCATGGCTTCCCGGGCCAGGGCCTCCACGCCGGGCACGGCGGAGAATATCTCTTTTTCAAGATACTCATATTTGCTCAGGCGCCCGCTCCAGGTCACGAACAGGGCCACCGCCGGCACCACGAAGGCGAACAGCACCGCCAGGCCCGCCGCCACGGCGATCTGCTCCCGGACGGGGCGGATCGCGGACAGCCCGCCCAGCAGGATGAGGCACACCGGCGAGAGGATGCACAGCGCCACCGCCAGGGCGGTGGGCCGGGCGGACGCCTGCTTCAGCGCGATGAATTCCCGGGCTTCTTCCAGTCCCACCTGCCGCAGGGCCGGCTCCTCCGGCGCAGCCGTTTCCGCCGCCTCCGGCAGGTCCATCTCATCCTTTAATAGGTAGTCGGTGCTGACGCCGTAGAGCCGGCTCAGCTCCAGGAGCTTGTCGATGGCCGGGGCCGCCAGGTCCCCCTCCCACTTGGAGACAGACTGGCGGCTCACGTCCAGTTTTTCCGCCAGGTCGTCCTGGGTCCAGCACTCCCGCTTTCTCAGTTGAATGAGCTTCTCGCCCATGGTCATATGGCCTGACCTCCTTTCCTGTTGTCCACAGCATACCCGTTTTCCCTGTTGCAGGCAAGAAAGAAAACTTGAAAATCCCGCAACCAGAAGTTGCGAATACCCAAGGGAGCACGTCGGAATACCCCTGAAGACGATGAGGACCCACAAGTGGGTCCTCATTCGTCGGTCAGGGGCATTTCTCCTTCTTCCCACGGAACCCACTTCGTTGGGCTTCCGTGGGAGTTTTTAAGAGGACATCTGCTCCTCAGAGGGAGGCTTTATCTCTAATGATGCTCTTCTTCCGCGTGGTGTTCTTCCCAGTGGGCGCCGCCGTGAATGTCGCAGGTTTCGATATAGAGGAGCGTGCCGTTGCCATGCTCGTCGCAGTGGTCGTAATCCCGGACGGTGCGCACGTCGATGTCGCCCTCGCCAGCGAAATTGCGCATGGTGCCCTGGAAATGGCCGCCGGCTATGCTCTCCCCGTTGGAGGTGAGCACGTCGGTGAATACCCGAATGGGCCGGCCCTCATAGTACCAGCGGCCGTCTTCGCAGGTGATGCCGTAGGGGGCGTATTCCTCCTTCATGGCCTCCAGCGCCGCCTCGTCAAAGCCGTCCGCCGTGACCGTCTCACCTTCATACACATATTCCGTCATGCCGTCCTCCGGCGCGGCCGGGCCGGCGACGGCCTCCTGGACCGGCTCCTCTGTGACCGTATCCGTCACAGCCTCTTCCGCCATGTTGGGCGCAGGGGTGGGCGAGGGCTGGGGCAGCTCCTCCTCCAGAAGGGGCGGTGGGGTTGGCTCGACCCGGTAGGCCAGTACGCCCGCCGCTATCAACGCCCAGTTGAGCGCCATCACCAGCACCACCGCGGCCGCCAATATCCAGGGCCACTTCTTCCGGGGCTTTTTCTCTGCCGGGAGCGGGGCCTCCGGCTCCGGGGCAGGTCCGTTCTGGGGCGGCTCCTCGGTCGGTGGAGGCGGCGGTGCGTCGCTGGGGCTGCCCTCCGGCGCGGGTTCGTCTTTTAATAAGTAGTCGGTGGTGACGGCGAACAGCTCGCTCATCTTGATGATCTTGTCCAGCTCCGGCACGGCCTGGGCCATCTCCCACTTGGAGACACTTTGGCGGCTCACGTCCAGCCGGTCCGCCAGGTCGATCTGGCTCCAGCCCTGCTTTTTCCGCAGCTCGATGATCTTATCGGCCAAAGGCATAGGGGGAAACCTCCTTTTTGGATTTGGGGTGGTCCACCTGGGCTTCAGTATACCGGTTGCAGGCCAAAATCACAACCAATCCGACCCGGAAATGTGTCAACTGGTGGTTGCATAGCCCTGTTTTCGGGGGTGTGCCGACATAAAAAGCCTCCCTCTGACGAGGGAGGTGGCTCCGGCGCCTTGGGGTCCCCGCGCGAGCCCAGCGCAGCGGGTCGCGTGGGGAAAAGGAGGAGCCGCGGGCCATTCGAGCTTTGCCGCTTGCGGCAAAGAGAGACCTGGCTTGCGTGCTCCGACGACGAGACGGAGGGAGAGATACACCGAGCTACAAGTTTTCTCTCCCCCAGTCAGCGCCTTTGGCGCTGACAGCCCCCTCGTCAGAGGGGGCCGTTAAAGCGGTATTTATTTCGTGCCGAAAATCCTGTCTCCCGCGTCGCCCAGGCCGGGGACGATGTAGCCGTGCTCGTTCAGGTGGTCATCCAGGGCGGCGGCGAAGATGTCCACGTCCGGGTGGGTCTCCTGGACCGCCTTCACGCCCTCGGGGGCGGCGATGATGCACATGAACTTGATGTGCTTGACGCCCTCGTCCTTCAAAAACTGGATGGCCGCCACGGCGCTGCCGCCGGTGGCCAGCATGGGATCCACCACGATCACATCCCGCTCGGTGATGTCGGGGGGCATCTTGAAGTAGTACTTCACCGGGGCCAGGGTCTCCGGGTCCCGGAACAGGCCCACATGGCCCACCTTGGCGCTGGGGATCAGGTCCACCATGCCGTCCACCATGCCGAGACCGGCCCGCAGGATGGGCACCACGGCCAGCTTCTTGCCCGCGAGGCGCCGGCAGGTGGCCTCCGCCACGGGGGTCTTCACCTTGACCTCCTCCAGGGGCAGGTCGCGGGTGGCCTCATAGCACATGAGCTTGGCGATCTCGCTCACCAGCTCCCGGAATTCCTTGACGGAGGTGTTCTCATCCCGGAGGATGGACAGCTTATGCTGGATCAGAGGGTGGGAAAATACCATCAGATTGCTCATATCAGTGTCTCCTTTTCAGGTAGTTGATTCCTTTTCCAGTTTCGCGAGGCGCTCCCGCTCCGCCTGGCTCAGGCGCAGATACTGGGGCAGCAGCTCCCCGGCGGGGACGGCCTCTTTCCCCATGGCGGCGAGGCCCACGCCCCGGGCGCTCTGGACGCGCAAAGGCTCCGGCGCTAGAAACACCGTCACCTGGCTCCGGTCCAGGGTATCAAAGCACAGCTCCGCCCCGTCCCCCAGGAGTATCCAAGGCTCCTGGCGGGCGACCAGTTCGATCTCCAGCTCGGCGATGGATATGGCCCGGTCCTCCGTGAGGCGCACGGGCTTGCCGCCCTCCACGGTGAACAGGGCGTTATAGACCTGGCCCCGGCGGGCGTCCATGGCGCAGCAGAGCATCTGCCCGTCCAGCACCGGCCCGCCCCAGGCCATGGCCTCCAGGGTGGACACCCCCACCACGGGCTTTTCCAGCGCCCAGCAGAGACCCTTGGCCTCCGCAAGACCGATGCGCAGCCCCGTGAAGGACCCGGGTCCCCGGCTCACGGCCACCCGGTCGATGTCGGCGGGCGTCTTCCCCAGGTTTTTCAGCATGTCCTCCGCCATGGGCAGCAGCGTCCGGCTGTGGGTGAGGCCGGCGTTCTGGATGGAGAAGGCCAGCATCTTTTCGTCCTCAAATACCGCCGCGGAGGCGGCCTTGGCGGAGCTCTCCAGCGCCAGGGTCAGCATAGGCGGGGCCCTCCTTCTATGGTTATTTCCCGGTCATTGTCCCCGGTCTTTGCAAAGCGGATGACAATCTCGTCCCCCTCGAAGGCCCCGGGCACGTTCTCGCTCCACTCCACGGCGCACACGCCGCCCCGGGCCAGATAGTCCTCCCAGCCGATGTCGAAGAGCTCGTCGGCGCTGGCTAAGCGGTACATATCAAAGTGGAACAGAGGCCGGGTTCCATCATACTCGTTCACGATGGTGAAGGTGGGGCTGGACACCACCGCGTCCAGACCCATGCCCCGGGCCATGCCCCGGACGAAGGCGGTCTTGCCGCAGCCCAGGTCTCCGTACAGGGCGATCACCGCCCCCGCCGGGACCTTCTCCCCGAACCGTGCGCCTAATTCTTCTGTCTCGGTCTCTGAATGGGTGATGTAGGTCATCTTATAGCTCCATCGTGGCGTAGGCGTTCAGATCGGAGTCAGCAACATGCCCCGCTAAATACTCATAGTACCCCTGGGCGCCGATCATGGCCCCGTTATCGCCGCAAAGGCGCAGGGGCGGCACGTAGAGCTTCTTCTCCGCTTTCCGGCAGGCGGCCTCGAAATCCGCCCGGACACGGGAGTTGGCGGCCACGCCCCCGGCCACGGCCACCCGGTCGTAACCCAATTGCTCCGCCGCGGCCATGGTCCGGCCCACCAGGGATTCGCTCACCGCCCGGCACAGGCTGGCGGCCAGGCCCGGCTTGTCCAATTCCTCGCCGGTCTGTTCCGCATGGTGGGCCAGGTTCACCACCGCCGTTTTAAGGCCGGAAAAGCTCATGTCATAGGGGTTCCCGTCGTTC
The DNA here is from genome assembly GCA_947581795.1 of uncultured Oscillospiraceae bacterium. Taxonomy (GTDB): domain Bacteria; phylum Bacillota; class Clostridia; order Oscillospirales; family Oscillospiraceae; genus CAJOIG01. The sequence goes on along the minus strand of CANPVS010000007.1, from coordinate 17,823 downwards.
ACCCAGGGCCGGGGCAGGTCATAGGCCCGGTCGTCCCCGGTCTTGGACAGGTCGTCGATGGGTTTGCCGCCGGGGTAGCCCAGGCCCAGCACCCGGGCGGACTTATCGAAGCACTCCCCCGCCGCGTCGTCCCGGGTCCGGCCCAGCACGGCCATATCCGTGTAGCCCCGCACGTCCACCAGCATGGTGTTGCCCCCGGAGATGGCGAGGCACAAAAAGGGCGGCTCCAGCTCGGGGAAGGCCAGGTAGTTGGCCGCGATGTGGCCCCGGATGTGGTGCACCGGGATAAGGGGCACGCCCAGAGCCAGCGCGGCGCTCTTGGCAAAGTTCACGCCCACCAGCACCGCGCCGATGAGCCCCGGCGCGTAGGTACAGGCCACCGCGTCGATGTCCTTGCGGGTGATGCTCGCCTTTTCCAGGGCCCGGTCCGCCAGGAGCGTTATCACTTCCAGGTGGCTACGGGCCGCGATCTCCGGCACCACGCCGCCGTATATCTCGTGCAGGGCCACCTGAGAGAATATCTCGTCCGCCAGGACCCTGCGCCCGTCCTCCACCACCGCCACAGCGGTCTCGTCGCAGGAGGATTCCACAGCCAATATCTTCATTGCAGCACCAACGTCATCAAAATGGCGTCCTCTCTGGGTTTTTCGTAGTAATTGGTCCGGCGGCCCACCCGGGCGAAGCCGTGCTTTTCGTAGAGGGCGATGGCCGCCTGATTGGAGGCGCGCACCTCCAATGTGATAAAGCTGAGCTCCCGGGTCCTGCCCATGGCCTCGATTGCGGCCAGGAGCCTATCGGCCATGCCCTGCCGCCGCCGCTCCGGCGCCACGGCGATGTTGTCCAGGCTCCCCTCGTCCAGCACGCTGGACAAGACCGCGTAGCCCAGGATGGCCCCCTCTTCCTCGGCAACCGCCAGCCCGTTCATCCCCAGGGCGAACACCCGCTCCGGCCAGGGGTCCTCCGGGAAGCATACCGCCTCCAGCGCCGCCACGGCGGGGATGTCTTCGGTTGTGGCTTGGCGGATATTCATATCTCTCCCTCCGTCTCGGCCTCGCGGCCGAGCCACCTCCCTCGTCAGAGGGAGGCTTATTCTTCATCATACCTCGGGAAGGCCCCCTCTGACGAGGGGGCTGTCAGCGAAGCTGACTGGGGGAGAGAAAACATGCTCCGACGTCAGTGTGCGTCCGTCCAACTGCGGCCGATCTTGGCGTCGGCGGTGAGGGGGACGGACCACCGGACCGTGTTCTCCATCTCCTCTTTCAATATGGCCGCGGCCCGCTCGCCCAACGCCTCCGGGCACTCCACGATAAGCTCGTCGTGGACCTGCAGGAGGAGCTTCGCCTCCGGCAGCTCCCGAGCCAGCCGGTCGTAGACCCGGATCATGGCCAGCTTGATCACGTCCGCCGCCGTGCCCTGGATGGGCATGTTCCGGGCCACCCGCTCGCCGAAGGCGCGCAGGTTGTAGTTGGAGGCGTGCAGCTCCGGGATGGGCCGCCGCCGTCCGAACAGGGTGGACACGTAGCCCTTTTCCTTCGCCTGGGCGATGGTGGACTCCATATACTCCCGGACCCCGTGGTACCGGGCCAGATACGTGTCGATATAGAGCTTGGCCTCCGCCTGGCTCACGCCGATGTCCTCCGCCAGGGAGAAGGCGGATATGCCGTAGACGATGCCGAAGTTCACCGCCTTGGCACGGCCGCGCAGCTCATGGGTGACCGCCTCCAGGGGCAGGCCGAATACCTGGCTGGCCGTGACGGCGTGGATGTCCTCCCCGGAGAGGAACGCCTGACGCATGGTCTCGTCCCCGGAGATGTGGGCCAGGAGCCGCAGTTCGATCTGGCTGTAGTCCGCGTCCACCAGTACGTTCCCCGGCCCGGCCACGAACATGCGCCGGATGCCCGCGCCCAGCTTCCGCCGGACGGGGATGTTTTGAAGGTTCGGGTCCCGGGAGGACAGCCGCCCGGTGTCCGTGACGGTCATCTGGAAGGTGGTGTGGATGCGCCCGTCGGGGCCGATGGCCTTCTGCAGGCCGTCGGTATAGGTGCTTTTGAGCTTGGTGAGCTCCCGGTACTCCAATATTTCGCCCACGATGGGGTGCTTGTCCCGCAGCCGGTCCAGCACGTCCGCGTTGGTGCTCCAGCCCCGGTGGGACTTCTTCCCGGTGGGCAGGCCCAGCCGGTCGAAGAGCACCTCTCCCAGCTGCTTGGGGGAGTTCAGGTTGAACTGGCCCCCCGCCTGGGCCCATATATCCTCCTGGAGGGCCGCGATGCCCTCGGACAGCTCCTGCCCGAAGTCATAGAGGGCCTTCCGGTCCACCAGAAAGCCCGCCCGTTCCATGTCCGCCAGGACGGGGCAGAGGGGCAGCTCGATATCGTAATAAAGCCTGTGCATATCCAGGCTCTCCAGTTTTCCGGGCAGGGCCTTATATAGCTCATACACGGCCTCCGCCCCGTCCAGCTCCCGGCCCAGATACTTTTCGCTCAGCCGGGGCAGGTCGTAATTGGGCGCGGTGGCCTCCAGCAGATACCCGGCCAGGGCCGTGTCGAACACGAATCCCCCGGTATCCAGTCCCTCGGCCAGCAGCAGAGCCATGAGCTCCTTCACCTGGTGGGCGGCCTTTTTCACCCCCGGGACAAACAGCGCCCGCAGCAGGGCGTTATATTCCTCGCCCCCGTCGGACCAGGCCAGGTCATAGACCGTCTTCCCGTCGCAGAGGGACAGGCTGTCCAGGTCCGCCACGGGCCCCAGGGCCACCACTTCCGCCGCCTTCACCGCCGCGAGGGCGGCGGCCACGTCCCCGGTCACATGGGGCAGGGCGGGGATCGCCTCCGCCTCCGGGGCGTCCTCGCCGGGGGTCAGGCCCCAGCGCTCGATGAACCGGCCGAAGCCCAGCCGCTTGCACAGGGCGTAGAGCGCGCCGGTGCTGTGCAGGGTCCACAGGGCGTCCGCCGGGTCGAATTCGATGGGCGCGTCCCGCCGGATGGTGGCAAGAGTATAACTGAGCTTGGCGCTCTCCCGGCCCGCGTCCAGCTTGGACCGCTGGCCCGCCTTAATGGAGGCGTCGTCTATATTTTCATATACCCCGTCCAGGGTGCCGAACCGGTGCAGGAGGTCCAGGGCGGACTTCTCGCCGATGCCGGGCACGCCGGGGATATTGTCGGAGCTGTCGCCCATGAGGGCCTTCAGGTCCACCATGGCCGGCGGTTCCAGGCCGTACTCCTCCCGGAACCGGGCGGGGTCGTACTCCACCGTCTCGGTCTGGCCCATGCGGGTCTTGATGTGGATAACGTGGGTGTCCTCGGTGATGAGCTGGAAAGAGTCCTTGTCCCCGGTGACCAGCCGGCAGACATAGCCTCCCGCCTCGCACCGGGCCGCCATGGTGCCCAGCAGGTCGTCCGCCTCCCATCCCGCCAGCTCGTACCGGCGGATACCCATGGCGTCCAGCAGTTCTTTGAGCAGCGGTATCTGCACCACCAGGTCCTCGGGCATGGGCTTACGGGTGGCCTTGTAGGCCGCGCTCATCTCATGGCGGAAGGTGGGGGCGTGCACGTCGAAGGTCACCGCCACCGCGTCGGGGCGCTCCTGCTCCAAGAGCCGCTGTAAGATGGCGATGAAGCCATAGACCCCGTTGGTGGGGGTGCCGTCGGGGGCGTTCAGCATGCGGATACCGAAATAGGCCCGGTTGACGATGGAATTGCCGTCCAGGATCATGACCTTTTTTGCTCCGTCCGCCATGCCGCGCCCTCCTTTTGGTATATTGATATGATTGTAGCATGTTTTTGCCAAAAAAGAAACACAAAATAAGAACGCCTTCCTCTGACGAGGGAGGCAACCAGACGCGCGGCGGATGAGTGCGCCTTTGCCGACACTCTTCATGCGATATAAGTCATACTATAACTCTGCCCAAAGCAAAAAGAGGCCATCCATCATTGATGGATAACCTCTTTTTCTTTTTGTGTTAATATCCCATACAGCCAGTCAGGAATTACCCATCTCGTCGCTGTTAATTTCTTGTCTCGTAGCGCATCAAGCTCTAACAGCATCAACTCCACGCGCGTTGCCGATACAAGAAGTGTCATCGCGTGAGCCGTAACGAACCCACTTGTTGCGGCACTCAATTTCGAGAGCGCAAAATCCTCTCGACATAATAAAGTCATCGAGAGACATACCAGCTCCGTAGGCCGCATAGTCCGCTTGAAGCTTGCGCTCCTCTGCACCATCCCATACCGCAACACCACTTGATATCCGGCCGCCTGCGACCATTTCGATTTCGTCAGGTGAGAGCTCCTGCTCGTTCAGTTTCTTTTCCTCGTTCTGTTCAGGGGTTACCCCCCCCCCGCAGGGTTTTCTTCTCTTCGTTCATAGTATGTTTCTCCTTTACAATGTAATTAAAAACGTGTGGCCCGGAGGCCACACGCTGTAAAAACGCATAGCCCCGACTGCCACCACGCAACCTTGATGCTCCTTAGAAGGATACCAAGACGGGGATACGTTCTTACCGAGGTAAGAACATACCCATCTAAGGAGCAAAATATTCGGTTGCGTGGTAAGGCCAGTATATCACGCCCCAGGGGGCTTTACAAGGGCTTTCCCCCTCTGGTTATAGATAAAAGGCCGGTTAATCAGTGTCGCAGATGCCCGCGCCGCGGGGCTTTGCGGGAATTCGGCCCGATTCTCCGGGCCAGCTTTTTGGGCGATTTTGTTCCTTCTGCCAAAAAAGAAAGCCTCCCTCTGACGAGGGAGGCATACCCGACGTGCGACGTGGTACCATGGCGCTCCCTGCGTCGACAGCGGCCCTCGCGAACGGTTTCGCTGCGCTCAACAATGTTCGTTCGAGGGACGCTGCCTCCTTGGAGCGCCGTCGGCATGCGCACTCATCCAGCGCGTGTCGGCACGTTTACGCGATAGCCGTTACTTTGTAGTCCTGGTCCTCCACGGCCTTTTTGAGGGTCTCGTCGGCCACGTCGGCGGAGAGGGTCACCACGGCGGTGCCCGCCTCGTGGCTCACCTTGGCCTCCTGCACACCGGCCACGGCCTCCAGGGCCTTCTTCACACGGGCCTCGCAGTGGGCGCACATCATTCCCTCGATGTTCATGGTCTTTTCCATCGTCATGTTCTCCTTTTCGCTTTTATGATCTTTATGTCTGATCCGCCTATCGTGGCGGGCATCATGCATGTTGAAGAAATTCAATCTCAGCGCGTTGGTGACCACGCAGAAGCTGGACAGGCTCATGGCCGCCGCGCCGAACATGGGATTCATCTGCCAGCCCAGGATGGGGATGAACAGCCCCGTGGCCAGGGGGATACCCAGGCTGTTGTAGATGAAAGCCCAGAAGAGGTTCTCATGGATGTTCCGCAGCGTCGCCCGGCTCAGGCGGATGGCCGCCGGCACGTCCGCCAGGCTGCTCTTCATGAGCACCACGTCCGCCGCGTCGATGGCCACGTCTGTGCCCGCGCCGATGGCGAGGCCCGTGTCCGCGCTGGTGAGGGCCGGGGCGTCGTTCACGCCGTCGCCCACCATGATGACCTTGCCCTCTTTTTTCAGGCGGCGGATGACGCTCTCCTTACCGTCGGGCAGGACCCCGGCCACCACCTCGTCCACGCCCGCCTGGGCCCCGATGGCCTTGGCGGTACGCTCGTTGTCGCCGGTGAGCATGACCACCCGCACGCCCATGTTCTGCAGCTCTTTCACCGCCTGGGGGCTGTCGGATTTGATCACGTCCGCCACGGCGATGACGCCCAGAAGCCGCCCGTCCCGGGCGAAGTACAGGGGCGTCTTGCCCGCGGCCGCCAGCTCATCGGCCTTTGTTTTCACATCGTCGGGCACCGATACCTGGCCGCTGATAAAGCTGCCGCTGCCGCCGAGAAGGGCGCGCCCGTTCACCGTCCCGGCCAGCCCGTTCCCCGGCAGGGCCCGGAAGTCGGCCGCTTCCAGGGGCTCCAGGCCCGCGGTCCCGGCATATTCGTTCACAGCCCTGGCCAGGGGATGCTCGCTCTTCCGCTCCAGGGCCCAGGCCAGGCTCAAAAGTTCTTTCTCCGTCACACCCTCCGCCGGGAGCACGTCCGTCACCCGGGGCTTGCCCTCGGTGATGGTGCCGGTCTTGTCCAGGACCACGATCTCCGTCCGGCCCGTGGCCTCCAGGGAGGCGGCGGTCTTGAAGAGCACGCCGTTTTTCGCGCCCACGCCGCTGCCCACCATCACCGCCACGGGTGTGGCCAGGCCCAGCGCGCAGGGGCAGCTGATGACCAGCACCGATATGCCTCGCGCCAGGGCGAACCCCGGCTCGCGCCCCGCGATGAGCCAGCCCGCGATGGTGACCAGGGCGATGCCTATGACCGTGGGGACGAAGACGCCGGAGACCTTGTCGGCGACTTTCGCGATGGGCGCCTTGGTGGCAGCGGCGTCGCTGACCATGCGGATGATCTGGGACAGAGTGGTATCCTGACCCACTCTCGTGGCCCGGCAGCGGAGGAAGCCGGACTGGTTCATGGTGCCCGAGGACACCGCCGCCCCCGGCTCCTTGTCCACAGGGATACTCTCGCCGGTGAGAGTGGACTCGTCCACGGCGCTCTCGCCCTCCAGCACCACCCCGTCCACGGGGATGTTCTCCCCCGGGCGGACCACGAACTCGTCCCCCGCCAGCACCTGCTCCACGGGCACTTCCGTCTCCTTACCGTCCCGCAGGACCGCGGCGGTCTTGGGCGCCAGCTTCATGAGCCCTTTGAGGGCGTCGGTAGTCCGGCCTTTGCTGCGGGCCTCCAATGTCTTGCCCACGGTGATGAGGGTCAGGATGGTGGCCGCGCTCTCAAAGTAGAATTCGTCCATATAGGGCATGGCCGCGTCCGGGCCGCCGGTCATCATGGCCCCGCTCGCCGCGAACAGGGCCCACAGGCTGTAGCCGAAGGCCGCCGCGGCCCCAAGAGCCACGAGAGAGTCCATGTTGGGCGCCCGGTTGGCCAGCGCCTTGAAGCCAGAGACGAAAAAGCGGTTGTTGATGACCATCACCAGCGCCGTCAGCACCAGCTCATAGATGCCCATGGACACGATGTTTCCCCGGAGGAACGCCGGCAGAGGCCAGTTCCAGAGCATATGCCCCATAGACACGTACATCAGCGGCAGCAATATACACACGCTCACGATGAGCCGCCGCAAAAGCTTCGGCGTCTCGGTATCTTTGAGCTCATCCTCCCCTGCCGCGGGGGCTGTTCCGGCCTTGGCCGCGCCTTTCAACGACGCGCCGTAGCCCGCCGCCTTCACCGCCGCGATGATGTCCGCGGGCGAGGCGGTGCCCTCCACGCCCATGGAGTTGGTGAGAAGGCTCACCGCGCAGGATGTGACCCCCGGCACCTTGCCCACCGCCTTCTCCACACGGGCGGAGCAGGCCGCGCAGCTCATGCCGGTCACGTTATACTGTTCCATGCGATGCGCGCCTCCTTATTTGATCAGCTTCTGCAGCACGTCCACCAGCTCGTCGGCCACGCCGTCCCGCCCGTCGTGGATGTCCCGGACCACGCAGCCCCGGATATGGCTGGCCAGCAGCTCCCGCTCAAAGGCGCTCACCGCCGCGTTCACCGCCGCCGACTGCACCAGCACGTCCGCGCAGTAGGCGTCCCGCTCGATCATGCCCCGCAGCCCGCGGATCTGGCCCTCGATGCGGTTCAGCCGGTGGATGAGCTTCGTCCGCTCCGCCTCCGTCCGCTCCGTCTTCTTCCCGCCGCAGCAGCAGGTCTTCTCCTCGCTCATCCCGGCGCCTCCTTGTCCGATATACCCCCATGGGGTATCTTTATCATATACCCCCGCAGGGTATATGTCAAGCCCTTTCCCTATAGTATACCCACAAAAAGCCCCTCCGCTCTCGCGGAGGGGTCTCGGTATGTTTTCTCAGCCCGCGGCGGGCTCCGGGGAGGCGCTGGGCTCGGGGGATGGAGACGGGGAGGGCGCGATGGGCGGCGGCTCATTGGCCTTTATGTACATGGCGTCCAGGTCCACGTCCACGCTGATGCCCGGCACGGAGCCGGTGTAGGAGTACTGCCAGAAGTCGTGGTCGTAGTAGAAGATGGGCTTGGTCCCCGGGTCGCCCATCCAGAGGGACAGGTCGGTGAGCTGGTTCAGGTCATAGGTGAAGTAGGCCAGGGTCAGGTAGCTGTACATGCCCGGCAGATAGCCGGCGGCCCGGACCAGGCGGGTGAACTCAAGGCACGCGGCGGTGACGGCCTCGCCGGGCACGTCCGCGGTGCGGGACCCCTCATAGGGCAGGGGCTCCCAGTCGAAGAACACCGGCAGCCTCACGTCATAGTCCTCGATGAGGTGGATGGTATAGATGGCCTCCTCGGCGGCCTCCACGATGTTGAGGGCCTGGGAGAAGAAATACACGCCCACGTCCAGGCCCGCGTCCAGAGCGCCCTGGATGTTGGCCCGGAACCGGCTGTCCTCGTAGAGCTCGCCCTCGGCGTAGGACCGGTAGCCGCAGCGGATCACGGCGAAGTCCACGCCGGAGTCCGCCACCGCCTGCCAGTCGATCTCCTTCTGGTGGTCGGACACGTCCACGCCCCGGCGCATGGTGAGGTCCTCGCCCGCATAGGAGGGCATCTGGTCCTGGACGTTGAAGTCCGTGGCCTCCCGGCCGAACACCGGCATGTCCTCCGCCTCCGGCACCCACATGTACCCGTCCGACCCGGCCCGCACATATATCTCCCCCTCATGGGGATCCACGGTGGGGGAGGGCACCGGCGTGGGCGTGGGCTCCGGGGGCGCGGCCGGCCGGGCCACATAGTAGATGATGAGCCCGATCAGCACCGCCAGGAGCACGAATATGACGATTATTAAGGGAAGAAGTCGTTTCATAGCACCTCTACCATACCACAAACGGCCCCATATTGCAAACCGGCGGAAAAGCCTTGATTTTCCAGCCGGTTCAAGGTATGATTACCAAGACAGGATATTTATAGTATATTTCGCGGCGATCACTGGAGAGGAACGATAGATATGGCATTGCTGGAATTCGAGGAATACAGGACAAAGCTGAATAACGACAAGCCCGAGCTGGACCACCTGGCCGAGGCCATGCACCTGGCCGACGCCCGGATGGAGATAGAGAAGCTCCACGCGGAGGCGGAGGAGCCGGATTACTGGTCCGACCTGGAGCGGAGCCAGAAGGCTCAGCAGCGGCTGAAGAGCCTGCAGAACAAGTGCGACAAGCACCAGAAACTCACCGCCGCTTGGGACGATATGATGACTATATGCGAGATGGCCCTGGAGGAGAACGACGAGAGCATGCTCCCGGAGCTGAAGGAGAGCTACGAGAAGTTCGCCCAGGACCTGGAGCAGACCCGGCTGTCCACTCTCCTCACCGGGGAGTATGACGCCAACAACGCCATCGTCACCTTCCACGCCGGCGCCGGCGGCACCGAGGCCCAGGACTGGGCCCAGATGCTCTACCGGATGTACACCATGTGGACCGACCGGCACGGGTATAAATACACCCTCATGGACTGGCAGGACGGGGACCAGGCGGGCATCAAGTCCGCCACCATCAAGATTGAGGGCGAGAACGCCTACGGCTTCCTTAAGAGCGAGCACGGCGTCCACCGCCTGGTGCGCATCAGTCCCTTCGACGCCTCCGGCCGCCGCCAGACCAGCTTCGCCGCCGTGGAGGTCATGCCGGAGATCGAGGACGCCGGCGAGATCGAGCTCAGGGACGAGGACATCAAGATGGACGTGTACCGCTCCTCCGGCGCCGGCGGCCAGAAGGTCAACAAGACCAGCTCCGCCGTCCGTCTCACCCACCTGCCCACGGGCATTGTGGTGTCCAGCCAGGTGGAGCGCAGCCACTTCCAGAACCTGGAGAACTGCAAGGAGATGCTCCGGGCTAAGCTGGCCGAGATCAAGGAGCGGGAGCACCTGGAGAAGATCGAGGACATCAAGGGCGTGCAGATGAAGATCGAATGGGGCAGCCAGATCCGCTCTTACGTGTTCATGCCCTACACTCTGGCCAAGGACACCCGCACCGGCTACGAGAACAGCAACATCCAGGCGGTGATGGACGGGGACATCGACGGGTTCATCAACGCGTTTCTCGCCATGAAGGCGGGCTGAAAGGCTTGATTTTCCCCCTGCCTGCCTGTATAATGGTTGGGCCGTGCCGGTGTGATGGAATTGGCAGACGTACCGGACTCAAAATCCGGCGGTGGCGACACCGTGCGGGTTCGACCCCCGCCACCGGCACCAAACCAACATAATCCGAACCCGTACCCCGCAGGGGATTACGGGGTCGGATTTTTTGGTTACCTTTGAGCCATACGAGGCGGTGTATCACCGGAATGGGGTACCGAAGCGGACTGGAGGCAAGGTCTAAAGCGCCCTAACGAGAGAGGCTGTATTGTTATGCGTGGCGAAGTATGGTATTATAGAAAAATGTCGAGGCAACAGGAGTATAGTTGCTTTTTACATATTGCAACCTCTTTAGGACAGCATAGTCGCATGATGTTGATAAGATACGCACATAGGGAGATGTAGCATGAACGCAGCTGAAGCAATTCCGTTGAAGTCTGGTGGTTTTAGTCTGGATGCGTTAAAAGACTTTTTCGAGAACACACATGAAAAATATTTCATAGAGTTGAAGAAAGCGTCTGAACTCCCAACCTCCTTTTGGGAAAGCTATTCTTCGTTTTGTAATACGTCCGGCGGGATCATTATTCTCGGAGTAGCGGAGAATAGACCCAAAAATACGATCATAGGCGTTGGAAACCCGGAGAGAACGCTGACCAACTTATGGGATCAACTGTCAAATAGGAATAAGGTCAGTTATCGAAATGTAGATAATCAGGATGTGAGAACATATACTATAGATGGGAAGACCATCATTACGGTATATGTGAAAGAGGCTGCAGAAAGCATGAAACCGGTCTACATTAACGACAAGTTGGAGAACACTTGGATTCGCACCGGTGATGGGGATAGGAAGGCCACCAAAGATGAGCTGGCAGCCCTTATTCGTAATGCCCAGCCTGCACAGGATACAATATGTGTCGACGGTTTTACGATCGAAGATTTGGATGTGGATTCCCTTATTACGTTTAAGGAACGTGTGAGCAAGCGCTATCCTAAGCAACGCTACATTGAGATGGACAATGTTGATTTTCTACTTGAAATCGGGGCATGTGCAAAAGATCGTGCCTCAGGGGAAATCAAATTAAAAAGAGGAACGCTGTTATTTTTGGGCAAAGTCAATGCAATCAAGGAGGTCTTTCCGCATTATCATTTAGACTTCTTTAACCGAAAGGGTGACAATTCCAGATGGTCTGACAGAGTGTCTGACGACGAACCTAGTGACTTCGAGATGAATCTTTATAACTTTTTTAACATTGTGTATGAGAAGATTCGTCTTATGATGCGAGATGAATTCGCATTAGATCAGCAGCAGCTCCGGATTCCGTTATCTGATTTCGACGAGACGTTAAGAGAGTGTCTTGTTAATTGCCTTGCCCATGCCGATTACATCCAAGGTTATCCTTCGACAAAAATCGATGTGTATGATGGGTGGCTTTGTTTTGTCAATCCCGGGAAGATGCTTGTTTCCACAAAGCAATTCATCAGCGGCGGTGATTCTAGGCCTCGTAACGAAATAGTTATGAAGCTTTTCCGACTTCTTGGTGCCTCTGAGCGGCAAGGCTTTGGTGGACCATTGATTTTTAAAACTGCACTCAAAAATGAATTCCGTCGGCCAGAAATCATAACAGACATTGAGCATACAGAACTTCATATATGGAACATTGACCTTGCGGACTCTTATCCGAATTTAACGGATGACGAAAAGGCAGTTTTGAGATTTATTGTAAAAAGCAACCGAGCCATGTCGGTAAATGCAATTAAGAGCGCACTCGGACTGACAGAGTATAGTACCCGCAAAGCAGTGCAAAGCTTAGAAGAACTTCATCTTTTGACAAAAACCGGGAATGGCCCTGCCACGAGATATGTACTTGTAGCAGATAGTATAGAGTTCTTCACCCAATTGCAGGTGGCGCTTGACTCACTACGGAAACTAATGGTTTAGCCTATCTCGTGATTATCTCGTGAAATGACTATGGTTTTCACGAGATAATGTCTGGTGAGGGTATCCGCGCAGTAGGCTTGTAAATATCGCTGTGTGTCTGCCCGCAAACCATTGAAAATTGGGACATCCTTACGGAATCCTGTAAGAACACCCGTACCACAACGTCGAAATACCCCTGAAGATGATAGCGAGCCTTAAGCGGCTCGCCACTCATCGGCCAGGGGCATTTCTCCTTTTTCCCACAGGACCCACTTCGTTGGGCTCCTGTGGGAGCCCTATTTTCTTTGAAACCCATTTCGCTGGGCTTTTGCGGGAGCCCTATAAGGGACCATTGGTTCCCGGGCGATTACTTTACTACATATCTCTCCGGAGAATTGGAAGAAAATAGAATTTTTGTCCGCTTTTGTCACAAAACGTGTGATTGTCGTTTTTTGTCATATTATGGAACAAAATCCCTTCGGATGAGGTGAGTTCCGGCTATGGCGAGCGGCGAGGTCATTGTGCGCAGGATCCTCGGTCCCGTGCGCTCGGATATCCGACCCCTCGCCCTCGCCATCGATATCACCGGCAGCCTTATCTTCGAGCAGCATATCGCCGCGGAGGATATCCGCGTCACCAAACTGGTCTATCCGCCTGTGGCAAAGCTCCTCCGCCTGAGGACCGCCGCCGTCACCAAGAGCATTGAGCGCCTCACACGCCTGTGCTGGGACGCGATGGCGGAGCAGGATCTGACCGCTTTTTATATCGGCCAGTCTGTGAAGCAGGCCCCCACGCCCAGAGAGATGCTCCACTACCTGGCCGTCTATTCCAGGCTCGACCTTCCCTACTACACCGCCATAGACCGATATCCCAGTCTTCTCTTTCAAGAGCCGGCGAAGACGCCGGTGACGCCCGACTTCCCATACCAGTTCATCGACGAGGCGATCCGGAAGAGCATCCCGGCGCCGGTCTCCATGGTGATGGAGCGGCAATACGCCTCCGGCTGCATGGTCTTTCCCGTTTGTCCCGCCTGCGGGGTCGCCGTGGAACGGGACCGCCAGAACTACTGCGACCGGTGCGGCCAGCGTCTGGACTGGGGCCAGCGGGAGACCCGGCCCCTCGCTTTCCCCGGTCACTGACCGCGTCAAACCTGCCTGTTTCCGCAAAAACGCGGTGAGGAAGCCCCCTCACCGCGTTTCTTTCAAATACGCCGCGCAATACGCCTGCAGCGTGGAAATGTACCGCTTCAGATACTCTCCGATAAAATCCGGATAAAAATAGCATAGCGTGTTCAGAAAACCGTCGATATAGTCCTCGCGTATCTCCTGAATGCGCGCAAAAGGCTCAAAATAATAGGGGATACCGGCCTTGTCTTTCTTTTGGCAGAGCTCCAGGCCGACGTCGCATCCGCCGCGCCACAGCGTCTGGGAAAAATCATTGGACAAAAGCTGTGCCTTTATAAGGTCATGGGGATTTTCGCCATTAAGATCCTGATCTATCCCCGCCATATCAAGCTGCTAGAAACTGAGGGGAAACGCGTCCGTCGTGTCGATGCGATAGATCTTGCGATCTTTCCCGAGAGGCGTTTCCAAGCTGTCCGCCTCTTCAAACATGGCATACATCCCCAGGAAGGAGAAGTATTCCTGCCAGTTGGACGCCATTTCCCGGATCTCGGCATAGGAGGGGGCCTCGATCTCCATGTCTATATACCGTATCCCCACCAGGTACTCCGTTTTAAAATACCGGCGCTTTTCCGCGGGAGAGAGTTGGAACAGGACCGCCCCTGGCATCGTATACCCCATCGCCTGGGCGAGCTTTGTATATACGTACTCATTGCAGGCGCAGTCCGTACAGGCATGCTTGACAACATACCGCCTCTGACGGTCCCCCTTCTGCCGCGCCAAAAGCAGCGTCCCGCTGTCACCCTCCCGTTCAAGGGGGTCAAAGAGAGAAAAGGTAAAATCTGCGGTCTGTACCACATCTGGGGAGGTGAGCGGCGGTTTACCTTGGTTTTCCCGTCGCTTTGATTCCCGCCGCAGTTCCATCATAAATTTTCCCAGTCCCGGCCGCATCCGAAAACACCTCCCATAACCCTTGTTTGAAGGATGGATTATATCTGTCTGGCTCCACTCTAACATGGAGAAAGCGGGATTGCAACTAAATATGACAAATAGCCCGCCTTGGCGGCGGGTCTCGCTGACAGGAAAATGCATCTCACGGTGAGACGCATTTCCGGGGTATGAAAAAAGGGCGTCCCGGTTGGAACGCCGGGCAACGAAAAAGGACACGCACCTGCGTGTCCTTTTCTTAGGAGAGGTATTTGGGGGTGCGTAACATATGATCCGGGAGCCCGGATCATACTTTCTGCTCCCCCTATCACGTCGCCCTTTCAGTCTCCCGCGCTGCTGTTATAACACCCACCGTGTGCCTGTCAAGTCAAATCTATTGCTGTCGTCACGATGGGCAAATCATGAGTACATCAGCCTGGGCGTCCTGACCCGCTCCTGGCCGCTGGCTGCCGTTTCTTCGCTTATGGCTTGTTCTCTCCGTTCTTTTGCAGGAAGTCCATCAACTGCTGATTGGTCTGGTCTGCCAGATACTTCGTCTTTTCCTCAAAAGTGTTCCCAGGGACTCTCTCAAGTGAGCCGTTGGCACCGCCGGTCACACCTTCCAAGGTCTCGTCGTTCAGTTTCTTCTCTTCGCTCATGGCTGCTGCTCCTTATCATCCGCGTTTATCTGCCCTTTTACCCAGTCCCAGGCCGCGTCTGCCCAAACCTGCGACGGCCGTTGCTTTTCTCCTCCAGAGACAGCTTCTAGGGCGGCATCATCCAAGGCGGCTGCGCCTGTCTTTTCGTCCGGTTTCTTTTCCTCGCTCATGGTAGTTCCTCCCTGTTTTGTAAACTTTTGTTTGTTGTTCCAGTGGTAAAAACGGGGGGCGCTCCCATATGGAAACGAGCGGGTCCCTACGGGTGTGCACGGCCTTGACAAGGCCGCCCTGGGGATCGGAACGCTCCGACCCCCAAAGGCCGCCCCGCCAAGACGACAAAAGCGGTGCAGGGCGAAAACCCCACACCGCTATACACAACACACATAGCCCCTTGACCTTTTCCCTCGGGAAAAGGTATAATGGGGCCTGGGCGCGTAAATCGCTGTGTAGGAGCCTACCCTCCTGCATAGGGCTACGGGGTGTTGCTACCACCCCGTGGCCTGCCTTTGTCATCTTGTTACCTTTATAATATATCATCCATTTTGTAAATTGCAAGGTGTTTTTCCTCTTGCTGGGAAATTGTGATATTTGAACGTGCACCTTCAATTCGTTGCAATCCCACGGCTATATAAAGCACAAAAAAGGACACGCATTCGCGTGTCTCAGTCTGTCAAAGAACTCCCCGAATTGGGGAGTTTTTGGTATAATGGGGGAAGAGAGAATGTGTGTGAGTGGGGGGGTAAAGAGATGGACGAATGGAGAAAAGACGCGCGGCGAGATGTGGTGATCACGGATATAGACGCACTGGTGCCGGAAGATCATCTGCTGCGAAAGATAGAGAAGGTCATGGACTATGACTGGCTGTATGAGAGGCTGGACCCGTATTATAACCATGAAGTGGGGCGGCCGGGGACAGACCCGGTAGTTCTGATAAAGATGGTGCTCATCCAACACCTGTTCGGTATACCTTCCCTGCGGCAGACATACCGGGAAATCCAGGTCAATATAGCATACCGTTGGTTTCTGGGATATGGGCTATTGGAGAATATCCCACACTTTGCGACAGTGAGCTATGCGTTCTGCAAGCGATTTCCGCCGGAGCTGGGAGAGGAGATCTTTGAGCATATCCTAAACAAAGCAATAAACCACCGGATGGTAGACCCAAGAGAGATTTACATAGATGGGACGCATATAAAAGCGAGCGCGAATAAGAAGAAATACCAGAAGGAACAGGTGAAGAAAGCGGCGAAGGTGTACGAGGAGCAGCTGCGGGCGGAAGTGAACGCGGAGAGGGAAGCGCTGGGGAAAGGGCCCATAGAGGACGACGAGGATGACGACGATGACACCCATGGGGGAACGGTGACGAAGACGGTATCCACCACGGACCCGGACGCAGGGATGTTTGTGAAAGGAGAGCACGAGAAGCAATTTGCGTATGAAGCGCACACAGCCTGTGACAGGCATGGGATGGTACTGGGAGTAGAGGTAACGGCGGGGAACATACATGACAGCGTGGCATGGGACAAGGTGTATGACAAGGTAACGGAGAGATTCAAAGAAGAAGCAGAGTTTATAGTAATGGACGCGGGATACAAGACAGCGTGGATAGCGAAGAAGGTGCTGGAGGATGGGCGGATACCCATCCTGCCGTATACGAGAAGGAACTACAAGAAAGACGTCTTCAAGTCATGGGAGTACGAATATGACGCGGGGGCAGACAGCTATATCTGCCCGGAGGGGAAGGCATTGCGGCACACGACCACGGACCGGGAAGGGAAACGGACATACCGAAGCACGCCGAGCATATGCAGGAACTGTCCCAGCCGGGAGGCATGTGGAGCGAATGAGAAGGGGCAGAGGCAGCTGACAAGGCATATATGGCAGGAGCACCTTGAGCTGGCGGAGGCTCTGCGAAAGACAGAGCGAGGCAAGCAGATATATGCCAGGAGAAAAGAGACGATTGAGCGAGTGTTCGCGGACGCGAAGGAGAAGCACGCGATGCGATACACGCAGCACCGAGGTCTGGCCCGGGTGACGACCTGGGTGAGGCTGAAGTTTGCTGCGATGAATCTGAAAAAGATGGCGGTATGGAGTTGGGGTAAGCTCTGCTTTCCCCATGTCTTCTGGCCGTTTCGCACCTGTATGCAAAAACGAGCCGTTCTCGCCCCCTGAAAACGCCTCCTTCTTTGACAGACTGGGACACGCATTCGCGTGTCCTTTTTGCTTATGATGTAAGTGGGGGGGTGCGTTTTTGACGGTTCACCATCCCAAATCATGGTTTCTATGCCCCCATTTTATCAATTCTGGGAGCGTAAAGTGTTTCGCATGGCGCTTTCCACAAAGCTGTTGAGGGTCATCTGGTGGGCGGCGGCGTAGGTCACGGCCTGTCGGTGCAACTCCGGCGATATCCGCACGTTGAAGCTGCCCTTATATGCCTTTTCAGGCTCGGTGCCGTTTTCCTCGCACAGCGCCAGGTAATCGTCCACCGCGCCATGGAAATCTCCGATAAGTTCTTTTGCGGTGGTTCCCTCATAGGAGATAAGGGCCCGTATGCCCAACACCTTTCCGAAGAAAACGCCATCTGCCTCGGAAAACTCCACGCTGCCGATATAGCCCTTGTATTCCATCGTATTGCTCATATCAGACCCTCCTGTTCCAAAATCTCTATGAGTTGTTTGACTTGGTATTCCAAAAGCTCCTTTCGGGGGTGGGGTTTGTGAAGCAAGATCGGGGCGTATGTGTCGCTGACGAACATGACCCTTGAGCCGCTGGTGCGGCCCTTGTTGGTGCGCGTATAGGAGAAGTACCGCAGAAGCGCCTCCGCGTCGTCAAAAGTGAACGTCCTGGGCTTGGCCTTCAGCTTCTCTATCAGCTTTTCCTTTTGTCCCACAGTCATACCTCCAATCTGGTAATAAGCGCTATGAACTGACATTAAAATGCAACTAAATTTAGTTGCAAAAATCCACCAAAAAAGAAAGCACGCTTTCGCGTGTCTTTCTTTTTACCTTGGTGGAGATAAGCGGGATCGAACCGCTGACCTCTTGAATGCCATTCAAGCGCTCTCCCGCATCATACTTTCTGTCC
>CANPVS010000006.1 GCA_947581795.1 uncultured Oscillospiraceae bacterium | reverse complement strand
CTTGTTTGCATTGTTTAATTTACAAGGTACACGCGCGTCCGCGGGGCCTCCCGCGAGGCGCTTTGCTAATATACCATCCAAACTGCCGTTTGTCAACACCTTTTCGCGGCTTTTTTGAAAAATTTCTGCCTGTGGAAAACAAAACGACCCTCCCTGCGGGAGGGTCAGGCGCAGAACCGGTGTTTTCCGATGACGGTGATGAGCGGACGGGACCATATCCACTTGCTGGTGGCGGTCGCCGGATTGAAATAATATATGGCGCCGCCGGAGGGATCGGACCCGTTCAGGGCATCCCGTGCCGCCCGATAGGCGCTATCGGCCACCGGCTTCCAGAACTGTCCGTCCTGGAGGCAGGAGAAAGCCCCGGACTGATAAATGACCCCGGAGATAGAGTTGGGGAAGGCCGGGCTCTTAACCCGGTTCATGACCACCGCGCCCACGGCCACCTGGCCCGTATAGGGCTCCCCTCTCGCCTCGGCGGAGATGAGCCGCGCCAGCAGGTCCACGTCTCCCGAGGTGCTCTGGTTGGTGGTGCTCACATTGATCCCCAGGGCCGCCAGGGTCTTGGGACCGCATTTTCCGTCCACGGAAAGGCCGTTTTTCCGCTGGAAATACTTCACGGCCTCCACGGTCTTGGACCCGTATACGCCGTCCACCTTCCCGGAATAATAGCCCCAGCGGGACAGCTTTTCCTGGATGGTGGTGACCACGGAACCGGTGGAGCCCTTCTGATAGGTGACCGCCTGGGCGTGCTGGGCCAGAACGATGAACAGGATGTTCAGCGCAAACAATACAACAAGCGACAGGCACAGCTTCCTTCGTGCTCGACTCATAACGACAAAACCCCCTCGAAAACTATTACTAGTCTACGAGGGAGTCTGTCCGATTATGCTATGTCAAAAAAGTGAAGTGCTGGACTTCGTGGCGATCTCTTCCTGGAGCTTGGCCATGAACTGGTCCAGGGGCATGGCGCCCTTGTCGGCGTCCCGGGTGCGGACGGCCACGGTGCCGCTCTCAGCCTCCTTGTCGCCCACCACCAGCTTGTAGGGCACCTTCTCCATCTGGGCCTCCCGGATCTTGAAGCCCAGCTTCTCGTTGCGCTCGTCCACCTCGGTGCGCACGCCCGCGGCCTCCAGCTTCGCGGCCACGTCCTTGGCGTAGTCCATGGACCGGTCCGTGATGGGCAGGATCTTCACCTGCACCGGGCTGAGCCAGGTGGGGAACGCGCCGGCAAAGTGCTCGGTGATGACGCCGATGAACCGCTCGATGGAGCCGAACACCACCCGGTGGATCATGACGGGGCAGTGTTTCTCGCCGTCGGCGCCCACATATTCCAGGTCGAAACGGCCGGGCAGCTGGTAGTCCAGCTGAATGGTGCCGCACTGCCAGGTACGGCCCAGAGAGTCCTCAATGTGGAAGTCCAGCTTGGGGCCGTAGAAAGCGCCGTCGCCGGGGTTGATCTCATAGGTCTTGCCGATACTGGTGATGGCGTCGGCCAGGGCCGCGGTGGCGATGTCCCAGTCCTCCACGGAGCCGATGTGGTCCTCGGGCATGGTGGAAAGCTCTATGGTGTAGGGCAGGCCGAACAGAGTGTAGACCTCGTCGAACAGCTGGGCTATGCGGATGACCTCGTCCTTGATCTGGTCCTTGGCCAGCAGGATATGGGCGTCGTCCTGGGTAAAGCAGCGGACGCGGAACATGCCGTGCAAGGCGCCGGACAGCTCGTGCCGGTGGACCAGACCCAGCTCGCCGTAGCGCAGCGGCAGGTCGCGGTAGGAGTGGGGCTCCAGCTCATAGACCAGGATGCTGCCGGGGCAGTTCATGGGCTTGATGGCAAAGTCCTCCTCGTCGATCACCGTCGTATACATATTATCTTTATAGTGGTCCCAGTGGCCGGAGGTCTCCCACAGCGTACGCTTCATGATCTGAGGGGTGCTGATCTCCAGATAGTCCCACTTCTTATGGACCTGGCGCCAGTAGTCGATGAGGGTGTTTTTCAGCACCATGCCCTTGGGCAGGTAGAAGGGGAAACCGGGAGCCTCGTCCCGGAAAGCGAACAGGCCCAGTTCCCGACCCAGCTTCCGGTGGTCCCGCTTTTTGGCCTCCTCGATGCGAGCCAGGTGCTCGTCCAGCTCCGCCTTGGTGGGGAAGCAAGTGCCGTAGATGCGCTGGAGCATCTTGCGGCTGGAATCGCCCCGCCAGTAAGCGCCGTTCACAGTGGTGAGCTTGATGGCGTTGCCCTTGATGCGGCCGGTGGAATCCAAGTGGGGACCGGCGCAGAGGTCGGTGAAGTCGCCCTGCTTATAGAAGCTGATCACCGCGTCCTCGGGCAGGTCCTGGATGAGCTCCACCTTGTAGGGCTCCTGCCGCTCCTGCATGAAGGCGATGGCCTCCTCCCGGGGCAGCTCGAACCGCTCCAGCTTGATCTTCTCCTTGCAGATCTTGCGCATCTCTGCCTCCAGAGCCTCCAGGTCCTCGGGGGTGAAGGGCTTTTCGATGTCGATGTCGTAGTAGAACCCGTCCTCGATGGCCGGGCCGATGGCCAGCTTGGCCTCCGGGTACAGGCGCTTCACCGCCTGGGCCAGGACGTGGCTGGTGGTGTGCCGGTACATCTTTCTGTATTCGGCGTCGCTGAAGTTGAATTCCATAGTGTCTTCCTCCGTAATAAAACAAAACACCCCTGACTCATTCGTCAGGGGTGCGTAAAATACACACGGTCCCACCCTAAACTTTCACTCAAAAGCGCTTCACGCGCGCCGCACGGCGGGGCTTACTCGTTTCCTTTGGGTCCCGCGGCTCGGGGATGGTCAGCGTTCGGGTCGTTTCCCAGGAGAGCTTCCAGCCTTTGGCTCTCCCTCTCTGGCGGTCGTTTCCCGGCGCAATTCCCGTCATCGCCTTTGTCCTATGCAATATAGCACGGCAAAAAACCGTTGTCAAGATAAAATGCCGTGTACCGCCCAGCAGGCCCCGTAGAGCACCGGCTGGTGGACAAGGTAGATGAGCAGGGTCCTCCTCCCCGTCCATTCCAGGGCCTTCGGCGCGCCAAGGGTCCGCAGGCGGCTGTCCGCCGGCATGGCCAGAAGCCTCTTCCCAAACCAGGCCCCCAGGAAGAACATGAAGATGTTGGGGAAAAAGGGCACCCAGTCGTAGGACTGGAACCCATGGGCCCGCAGCCCCAGGGGGTATAGCCACTTGGCCCCCACATAGACGTTGTAGGCGATGACACGGGTCACGATATACAGCGCCGCCCACAGCCAGGGCGCCGGCTTTTCCGGTACCTTTTCTATATACTTCCCCGCGAAGTGCCATAAGACCATGGCGCAGGCGAGGAACTCCAGCATGCCGTACCGGATGGGGGCGTCCACCACGTAGCTCGCCGCCACCACGACCACCGCCGCCCCGGCAGTGATCAGGCCCCGACGAAGATTAGACCGGGTAAAATAGGCACTGGTCCCGGCGAGAAAGATGAAGCTCAGAGCGATGAATCGCTGCAGGAGGTACAGGGGCCACCGCTCCGTGATGGTATAGGGCAGCCAGCCGAACATGGCCAGGTCAAATATAAAATGGTACGCGACCATGAGCCAGCAGACAAGTCCCCGCCAGCCGTCCAGCCAGCGGATGCGCTCAGACATTGAACAGGAAGTGGGTCACGTCCCCGTCCTGCATGACGTAGTCCTTGCCCTCGGCCCGGAGAAGGCCCTTCTCCCGGGCGGCAGCCTCGCTGCCGCATGCCTTCAGGTCCTCAAAGGCGATGATGTTGGCCCGGATGAAGCCCCGCTCGAAATCGGTGTGGATCTTCCCCGCGGCCTGAGGCGCCTTGGTGCCCTTGGTGATGGTCCAGGCCCGGCACTCATCCGGCCCGCAGGTGAGGAAGCTGATGAGGCCCAGCAGCTCGTAGGAGCATTTGATGAGCCGCTCCAGGCCGGACTCCCGGATGCCCAGCTCCTCCATGAACATCTCCCGGTCAGCCGGGTCGTCCAGCTCGGCGATGTCCTGCTCGAACCGGGCGCACACGGGCAGGACCATGCTGCCCTCCGCGTCGGCAATGGATTTGACCTGCTTATAATACTCGCTCTGCTCCGCATTGGCAAAGCCGTCCTCGTCCATGTTGGCGGCGTAGATGACAGGCTTGAGGCTCAGAAGGTCGGACTGGGCCACCATCTCCGCCTCGTCCCCCTCGCAGGGGAAGCTGCGGGCGGACTTGCCCTCGTTGAGCCAGGATGCCAGCCGCTCCATGAGGTCGGCCTCCTTGGCGTACTTCTTGTCGCCGCTCTTTACGTATTTCTGGGCCTTCTCAAAGCGGCGCTGGACCATCTCCAGGTCCGCCATGATGAGCTCCAGGTCCACGGTCTCGATGTCCCCTTTGGGGTCGGTGGAACACTCGTGGCGGACGATATTGGCGTCGTCGAAGCAGCGGACCACGTGGATGATGGCGTCCGTGCCCCGGATGTTGCCCAGGAACTTGTTGCCCAGGCCCTCGCCCTTGGAGGCGCCCTTCACCAGGCCCGCGATGTCCACGAACTCGATGGTGGCGGGGGCGAATTTCTTGGGCTGATACATTTCCGCGAGGAAGTCCAGCCGCTCGTCCGGCACAGCCACTACGCCCACGTTGGGGTCGATGGTGCAGAACGGATAGTTTGCCGACTCCGCCCCGGCGTTTGTCAGGGCGTTGAAAAGGGTGCTCTTTCCAACATTTGGAAGTCCAACGATGCCAAGCTTCATTTGTTTTCATTTCCTCCCTATTTCCAAGGGTTTGCGGGTTTGTTTAGGCCCATTACGCCACTTTTACGTCATTAGGACCTTACTCATATCCCTTTCTGATAAAGAGTTCAACACAACGAGGATTATACCACGCCGACGGCCCTTTCTCAATAGAAATCGTGTTATACGACAAGAGCCGTGGATATGCAGTCGTTTCCACATGCATAGCTGGTGGTCTTCTTTGCTCCAGAAAGCTGATTCCCGGTCACCGCTGCGGTGACCGGGAATCAGCTTTTGTGAGGATCGCTCAGCTTCTGAATCCGGCAGATGCATAAGGCACCCGCACTATATTATAAGGTAGCATAGATCACTGTCTCGCTCTCCCAATTGGAATGATGCCGAAGGTAGAGCTTGTACTCCGGCTCGATCCTCTTAATCCAGAATGGTATCTCATACAGATCCTCCGGCCTGTGATAGACACAGATCGCCAAGCGGGGCTTATCGCGTTTGATCACGTTTACCGCGCCTTCCAGCGCCGCCATCTCGCTCCCCTCAATATCCATTTTAATAAAAGTTACTTTGTCCGCTGAACAAACATCGTCAATACTGTCCACATTGACTCTTACTACTTGTTCCTCGGCATCTTTCACGATCTTTGACGCTGACCCTTTACCAGTTTTGAAGCTTAACACCGCCTGCTCTTTCCACATCCCACAGGGAACAAAAACTATATTATCAAAGGCACGTGTATTCTCCTTCATCGTTGCAAGGTTAGACTCATCCGGCTCCCAAGCATATATCCTTTTATACCCCCCCCCAGCAAAATTCTTGACAAATTCCTCTATGGTATCACCCACAAATGCGCCGCCATCGACAAACACTTCATCCTCTACAGTGCAAAAGATGTCATTCTGGAAATACTGGGAAGGCAAAACGATATCTTTCAGAATGCGTTTATTCCATATCCGACGATACTCCAGCACCTTCTCAAGGGTGCGGCGGGAAAGATCATCCTCCAACATCGCTGAAAGCTGGCTGAGCTCTTCCTTATGATCGATATCTGACTGTGTATAACTCTCGTGCCACTTTTTCATCTCCGGCTCGCTGTTACGCAAAAAAAGCGCGACCCCTGAGTTCCGCCATAGCTTTTGCGCTGGGGCCATAACCTTCTTCATTGATTTGCTTCTTTCGAAAAAAACGACTAATTTGTGTTTTTGTGCATTGAATGTCTTGATCAAGTTCATCTATGATCACCCTCCATGTTTTATCATTGTCCAGGCGCCCGCGCCTCTCTCTTCTCCATCAGGGCCTAAGCTAAGGCACGTACTATTGGAATTCAGGCATATCGGCGCCTCCTGACGAGTTTTACTTTTGTCAGCACCTCTCTCAGCAGCCACCACATAAACAGATTTTTCACCATCCCAACGGAGAATGTGACCGAGCAGAAGAAATCATAAAAGAATGCAAACGCGATCTCCTGGAACATGTAAGCGTACACGATTATGACCAGACTGATCTGCGGCTGCTTTCTGCCATATGCTGCCTTTAGGAACACGTTCTGCGAGACAAAGGCCACCAGAGCTGTCAAAAGGATACATCCAAGATAACCGCCGTCATAGAGATAACAGTAGAACGCTGTATAGACATTCCCCAGGCAATCGCCATTCACATACCGCGTCGGATTTACCGGGGTGTACTTCCACTCCTCCCTGTTAAAGACAACACCAAGGTCATTGAGGATGTTACGAAATGTTCGTGAATACTCAAAGTGATGCCCGATCTCGCCTTCTCTTATAAAGGTATCCAGGTTTTTGAGCGGCGCCGCAAGGTATTCTCCTATATAGCCGACGATATCATAATCCGTTTTCCGCCCGAACCAACTCATGGTCCAATACAACGCGCCAAGCAATAAGAGCCCTATACCAAGCACACGGAACAAAGTCTTGATCCTGATGCCTTTTTCCCATCCAGTCGCCTTTCCCCATATGAAATATCCCTGAACGATGGCGGCAATAAAAAGGCTTAGGAACGGTCCACGGTTTCCGGTCAAGAGCATATTGAATCCACAGGCGGCCAAATTCAGCCACAGCCAAAGGCGGTTCCTCTTATATTTCAGAATAAAGCTGTGGGCGAGAAGATAGACGAATATATATCCGCTCTGCTGGCAGGCGATGAAACACTGATTCAAGAGCGCGGGCACATTCACCCTGTCCCCGAATGCGTCGTACTTCATGCTATGTCCGCGAAATACAATCCTCTCGATCAACGATCCACCCGGCAGCAGTAGATACAAATTATACAACATCAGTAAAATGACCACGATCTGGAAAACAAAAAACAAGATCAGGCTGTTCTTTTTTACATCGATCGGTTCACAAAATGCGCTGTCATATCTTCTAAGGTGACTTTCGTTGATGCAGTGTATTTTCTTATAAAACCATGAGCACAGCAAGGACACTACAAAAAATGTCGTCACGCCACTGAGCAGCACCCACATCGTCTCATCGCATAGATCAACATCCCATGCATCGATAAAATACAGCAAGAGCGCCGCCTGCGGGATAAATGAGGCGACAAAGCCAAACTGTGGCGTCAAGAGGACCCGCCGTGACTGCAACACGCATAGGAGCAGCAAGCCTATTAAACATGCGAGCCAGAATATCACACGCATCATAAAGTAAGCACCTCATAAAAGCTGAAAACGAGCATCATTTTATACAGCATATCAATGTTTGAACTCCTTTTTTATGCTGCGACCGGCGTCTATCAGGCAGCTGTTCTTCATGAGCGCCAGCATCCCAAAATACACCACGACTGACAATACAACCACGATGGCCATCCCTACCCATCTTCCCACCGGGAGGAGCCTGCACACGGCGGCTATGATAGGTATCGGCATCGACGCCACCCAATACTGATAATACTTCGCAAAGATGGCTTTTCTGCTATAAAACCTTCCTATGTTCACAAAACAGATCACCGTCACCGCCGCTTCTGCCACCACGGTAGCAACAGCCGCGCCGTTCTCCGCATAGTGTGGGATAAGAAGCTGATTCAGTGTGAAATTAATAACCGCTCCAGCCAATGTAGACTGCAGGATCAGCTTCTCCCTCGCCATAGGTATGAATATCTGCAGATTCGTTATCACGCTGAAAGGGATGATAACAACGATGGGGGTAAGAATCCGCATGGTGACTGCCGCCGAGGCAAATCCTCTGCCGCTGAACAGCAGCATGATCTCGTCGCTGAGCACGAACAGCCCCACGGCTGCCGGGATAGACAGCATGAACATATAGTTATATGTCTTGTTGACCAGGTCTCTGACCTGGTCATCCTTTTTCTTTCCAATATAGTAGGACAGCCGCGGGATCAGCACCACGCCAAACGATGTGATAAGGGAATTGACTGTTTTGTTGATCTTCACTGCCGCCGTATACCGCCCAACAGCAGCGTCTCCCTTTATGAACCCCAGCATCGTGCTGTCCAGGATCGTATAGAGTTCTATGGACAGCGCCATGGCAAACAGCCATATCAGCGGCTTTATATGTTGTTTAAAACGATAAGGTCCACAGCGCCGGAAGCTGATATATTTTCTGGCATTGACAAAATTCAGTATGTATGACCCAGAGCCGGCAACAAGAAGAACGACTGTATAGGGCACCACATCATCCGCGTCCCGCACGAACGCGAACAGCCCCGCCAAGCCAATGACCTGAAACAAGACAGAGCGTATGGCAATATAGCGGTACTCCTCCACCGCCTGGTAAAGCCACTCCATCCCCAGGCCTTGAAGCGGGATCGCCAGTGCGCTTATCAGGAATATCGACCCATACCCATAAATTCTGGGTATCAGGAAATAGCAAAGCAACGCCAGCATACATGATACAAACGTTGCGCAGCCATTGATGATAAGCATCTCTCTTGCGAATTTTCCCAGTGCAGCCGCATCTTCCCGCAATTTAGCAGCCTCTCTGGTCCCATAATAGTTCATGCCGAGCATTGCCAGCATCACAAAATAAGATACGATCGACTTGACAAAGCTCACCTTCCCGATCCCGGTCTCTCCAAGGACCCGTGACGCAAAGGCAAAAGTGACGATGGGGAAAACAATGGACGTGAACGTTTTGATCACATTAAATAAACTATTCTTCAGCAGAGACTTCTGTTGCCCCATTTACCCCTTTGACACCCTCTCATTCAGGTCATATAAGACTTTGACCGGCCAGATCCATGGCAGTTTCAAGGCCGCCCTGAGTACTCTCACTTTCTTTGTGGCATATGGACTGTTTTTCGCGTGGATCGCCGCTTCATACCGCGGCATTTTCTTGAGTTCCCGGAGTTTTCTCGCTGTCTGGCTGTAACTGTCTGGATTCTGCGGATGAAAATAATACAGTTTCAGACACCCTCCAATAAAGATCATCCCGACTGTGTCGAGCGCTTCCTGAAGGTCCTGATCTGCCCCTCCATGCAAACCGATGTATAAATATACTTTGTCCAAATAATCGTGAAGTACAGCCGGTCGCGTTGGCGCGTATTTTTTTGTCACACCCGTCAGCACGAACCGGTAGTGGTACCCGAGATACGTACAGCCGACAACCTTACGGGCCACATCGAACGCCTTGAAATTGAACAGTTTATCAGCACAGCCGTTTAGTTCCTCGTCAAATAAGAAGCCGTGCTCCCTTATGAACGAGAGCCGAAAGAGCTTGTCCCATGGGTAACCCAAATCAGAGAAACGCTCTCCGTCGATATTTTCGGAAATCTGTACTCGTATCTTCAGATAGTTTTTTTCTTTCTCTGTGCTAAACACGGTCGGAGCGGAAAAGTTCCGAACGACTTTAGGTTCATCCTTTTCATCGATCCTTCCCCCGGCGATCACAATATCGGCATCCGATATACCAATGCTATTTGCACTCGCCATAATCCTTTCAAAATAGTCGGTATCCAACCAGTCATCGGAGTCGGCAAGCGCGAGCCATTTCCCGGTAGCTCTGCGCATCCCGTCGTTCCAGGCTGCGCTCAGGCCGCCGTTTTTCTTATGGATGACGATGACCCTGTCATCCCTCGCCGCGTACTCGTCGCAGATCGCCCCGCAGTTGTCCGGCGAGCCATCGTCTACAAGGATGATCTCCAAATTCCGATAGGTCTGGTTTATAACGCTGTCAAGGCACTTACGCAGATATGGTTCCACGTTATAAACAGGAATGATCACCGAGATCTTCTCTTCCATGGGCGCCACCTACATCACAGCAGCGCCGCATGGCGTTGGTATATCAGCGAAGAGCCTGTTTTGCCATATAGAGGCTCCTGAGTAACCCCCCCCCCGCGTTATATCGGAGGAGATATTTCAACATGACCAATTTGGGCGATAAATACTTATTATCCGCATTGCAAAGCGCTTCGTGATAAAGAGGCCTGTTTGTCATTTCCTTGATCTCCTTTGCTATTTCATCTCCCGGCAACTTGTTATCAGGATGAAAATAGTACTTCTTCAGGCTGGACGCGATGCACGCGATCACATGAGCGTTCAAGGCTTTCTTCATGCTGTCGTCAATGCCCTGGTCTTCCGCGTATTTGCAGAGCCTGGATACATATTGATAATTCTTTTCCGGGCGTTTTGTGTCGTACGCCTTTGTGATGGAATCCATATTGACGCGATAATGATATCCTGCACAAATTCTCCCAACGACTTTTTCGGCCTTGCTCATAGCCTGATAGTTGAAGAGCGAATCTTCACAAACGCGGAGCGAGCCGTCAAAAAACAGCCTTGCTTTCACCAGGAACCCGCGCCTGTACAGTTTGTCCCAAGGATAGCCGAACGGCGCGTTCCCCTTAAGCGCCGTCCCCTTGACCACCAGGACCCGGTCCATGAGGATATGCCGTCCCTCCCCAGAGCAGAGGATAAATGCGTCCGAAAAGCAGTGCCGCTGCTCTGTCTTCTCCGGTGGTATCTCCATATAATGGCCGGATGCGCAAATGATATCCACATCGTGAGCGACAGGCCATTTAAGCAGCCTCTCGTAATAGTCTGGGTCACACCAGTCATCTGAGTCAACGAAGGCAATCCACTCCCCGGTAGCCCTGCGTATCCCGTCGTTTCGAGCTTCGCTCAGACCGCCGTTTTTCTTATGGATGACGATGACCCTGTCATCCCTCGCCGCGTACTCGTCGCAGATCGCCCCGCAGTTGTCCGGCGAGCCATCGTCCACAAGGATGATCTCCAGGTCACGGTAGGTCTGGTTCACGACACTGTCCAGGCATTGACGCAGATACGGCTCCACATTATAGATCGGAATAATAACAGACAACTTCTGTTCCATAGTAACACCCATCTAAGCATTTCTCCGTGGTATGAATACAGATGTCCCTGCGGTGCACTACAACTTATAATACAAATCTTTCATTAGGTCAGTGATCTTGTCATAAGGCAGCGGCACCCGGAAAAGCCGTTTCATAAAACCGATCTTCCAGTTGCTGTTCTGAAGATCCCGTATCAACCGCTTTGGATGCATAACATACTTAAACAGCGGTTCCGGACGCGCGCAATATAATATCTGGTAGTTGATATGCCTTATATCGCCCCAAAAATCCGCCTCGGCAAGGGTAGGGCTGGTCACGAGCCTTGAAAACTCTCCCAGTGCCACCTCCGGCGACACCATGACTGTGTTCAACGGGAAGGCCTGACTCATATATTTAACGAAGGCAATTGCGCCGTTTTGATATTCACCGAGCACGGCAGGTTCGTCAACGATCTGTGAAGGACCCTTTGCATACTCATACGCCTCGAACTCCGGCTCTACACCGTCCCCGGCAAAGACGAACCGCTTTAGGCTGCCGTGCAGGGCAAGAAACTGCGCCTCAAAGATCACACCGCCTCTCACCCTGTCCCGTTCCAGAGCCCGGCCTCTTTCGGTGTCATAAAGATAACCGACCGCATCGATCTCACCGGAGGCTACTATAGCGGCGTCCGCTGCCACCCCCACATAGAAGCCTTTCACATCAACGCCGAACTTTTCTTCCCGGATGAGTTCTTCCAGTGCGTACTGCATCGTCCCGTGCCATCCCACGTCGACAACAGCTATCTTTTCAGAAAAGTGCGTTGATCTGATATAGGCTGCAAGGCTTTCATACTCTCGCTTGGAGTTTTCTATCACGTCCTCTTTTATCGAATCATAAAAGGCCCGAATCTCGTCGGATGTATAGATGGTTTCTTTTCCATATATCCTGTCCATCTGCAGGCCGAAGCTGTTCGCCTTCTCTATGTACTCATCCGGTTCCAATCCTACCCGGGAGAGCAGCGACCGGAGCGTCAGGCTCTTGGCATACCGGAACGGCCGTGTCACATCCTCAAAATCAGGATGCATCCACATCATCGGCACCTGATAGGAACGCCGGGAGCAGTACAAATAATGGGTATCTATGCCGGACAGCCCCAACTCCGCAAAGGCACGCATGAGCATATACCCGTCACGCGCGAGGAAGTAAACATCCGTTATCCCATCCTCCCGCAGCCGGGCCGCCAGCCACTGTGTAAAGCCAAACAGCAGCGGGCCGAATATCTCGCACCCCTGTTTTTCATATTCATTCATACCCTGCGAGCAGTTTCTGATACACGCCTTCAGAGTACGGTATACCAGTTCATCCTCCGGTTTGACGGTTTTTGGGACTTTGCACACTCTCTTTTGGCCGTTCCTCAGCCAAACTGCCCTGATCCCCATGGAAAGCGGCACGAGATAATCGCCCCTCCGGTTATCACCAACATGAGTCAGATCCCTGCGGTCTATTTTCAGATCATCAAGAACAACACGGAAGAGAGAACCATCGCTCTTTTGCGCTCCGAGCTCACAGGATACATACAGCTTTTGATACCCACGCACCCCGCTTTTCTCCAGCATCTCAGAAATGACCGCAGACGGGAGATACATATCCGAGATCAAAATGACCGTTTTCCCCGCAGCGGCGCACCGGTCAAGCAACTCGACACATTGGAGGTTCGGCTGGCAGCCGCTAAGCTCCAGCTGGACCTCCATCGCCATCATCTCGTCGGTATATAGCCCATATTCGCCCCGCAGCTCATCATATATCCTTCTAAGCTCAACCTGTCTCCCTGTCTTCCTGTTGGCTTGCAGCTCCGCCTCCCGGCGTTTTTTGGCAAAATCGGCAGGGACCCCTGGATGGACTTTACCCAAATGGTCCTCCATCAGGAGAAACAGATCCACAGGCCGCGCTACACTGCGTTTGATAAGTGTGTCAAACACGTCAAAAGACACATATTTACTTTTGGGTATCCATGAAGTTGTTTTTTTCAAATCTGTGTGCACCTTTCAGCCTTGCAGAAAGTCAATGATCTCTCCACATGAATGTGCAAGCGGCGTTTCCTCTGTTGACGCATCATTGAACCCGAAACCATAGGTGACGCCGAGGAAATCCACTCCCGCTTTCTCCGCAGCATCCTTGTCGTTGAGCGTATCACCGATCATCAGGCAGTTCCGGAACCCAGTCACGCCGGTCCTCTCCATGCACACATGGATCAGATCAGCCTTCTTCAGTTTCCCCTCCATGTCCGTTCCAGCGATGCAGTCAAACAGCGGCGTGAATTTAAAATGCTCCAGGAGCGTTCTGGTGTAGTCTTCGCGTTTGTTCGTGGCGACGCCGGTTTTGATGCCGGCCTTATGGCAAAACTCCAAAAGCTCGTATATCCCGTCATAGGGTCTGGCGTACAGCAGATATTCGTCCTTATATACCTCCCGCCAGCGCGTGGCGATCTCCCACGCCCGCTCCTTCGTCAAACCATACTGCCGCTCAAAGGAATCCTGTATCGGCGGATCGATGAAGCTCTTTTTTTCATCAAGAGCCAATGGGCGAAGGTCATATAGCTCCGTCACACGATCAGTTGCCATCATGATCCCCTCAGACGTATCCAGCAGGGTCCCGTCCAGGTCAAATACTATCGTTTGTATCTTCATTTCGGCTCTTGATACAGCGAGGGGGTAAGGAAGCTGATCTTCAGCGCTTTCCTATACAGAGGTATACGCCGCGCAATAGCTTTATTGACCTCGGCCAGCCGCCCATAGTCTGTCGACAGTTCCATGTTATCGTCATAGTAACTCTCGCTGATCTTTGAGCCAAAGCCGTCAAGTCCTGCCAGCGTCACCTCTCCGACCTCACATTCCTGCAGCGCGTTCAGCAGCATGATCAGCGCGTTATCCTCTATCACATGTTCACTGTCCAAAAGCTTCGCATAATCGAGGACATAATCAAAGTGTCTGTCCGCCGGCGTGATATTGGATGTAGCGATCACAGAAATGCGCGTTCCATAGGTACTGAAGTCGGACAAAAGCATACTGTACCGCTTGGCATTGCTGATAAACACGGCGTCCAGCGGATACTCAGACGACAGGAAATTCACAGAGATAATGACCGGCTTCTCCGAGCAGATATAGGTCTCGATGCGTTCTCTATGGGTGAGCAGCGTTTTTCCCGGTCCCAGGATCAACACATTCTTTCCCTGGACAAGCTCGTGAATCGGCCTCTCATTTTCGATCGTTTTCTTTTGATAATCCACATATAGCTGTTCGATGCATCCCTGTCGATAATTCAGTTTAAGGTCCTGCGGGATACATTTTACGATCTCATTTATCGACTTGACCGACAGTGTTTTTTTGTTCAGCAGATAGCTGATATAATTCGGATGACAGTCATTGGATGCAGATAGATAATATAGAAGATTATATCCCCAGAGCTTTTGATGATATATGCGCAGTATATTTGTGTCTATCGCTTCAAGGATCTGGTTTATATCATAGTTTTTCCCACAGTTTTCGTTCAGATACATCGCGACCAGTTCCAGCGGGGCATTGCCTGCGCTTTTCCCGATCCCGTACAGCGTCCCATCGACGAGAATATCATGGTTTGAGCGGCGCTTCAGCAACTCGCATGTATTTGCAAACGCGAGCTGGAAGTTGTTATGGGAATGATAGCCTACTCGTATCCCCGGCTCCAAATTTCTGTCAAGAAGATGGAAATAGCGGAGCAGATCCTCTTTTTGAAGCAATCCATATGTATCGACCATAGAGACAGCATATGGAGGCTGCTCGTTGACGAGATCGATGAAGTCGAGGATATCCCGGTCTGAATATGTCGTGATGGATACCATCTGGAGGAACACTTTATACCCGAGCTTCATAAGTTCCCGCCCAAATCGCACAGCCTCATGCATCTTTGGCTGCTTGAAGATGAGTCGGATCCCATCCAGAACACTTTCCTCACAGGGTGCGATATGCTCCAGGCCGCAAGTCCCGTAGTCGATCATGCCAACGAGCATAGTGTTCCGCCGGTCAATACCGGACAGCGTCTTGTTATAACTCTCTGTGTCAGGCTGTATCGTGCGCTCAGGATCAAAGGGCTGCCGCTCATCCAGGAAGCCCACCTCCACGACGTCGACATGCGCCTCTATCAAGCGTTCCAATATGCAGAGCGCTGTACTCCTGCCAAAACGCCAGTCATTCACATAGCCGCCGTCACGCAGCGTGCAGTCCAATAACTGTATGCTCATTTTCCTTCCCCTCTGCCGCTCCCGAACTATATCTTCATATACTTTGCCGCATTTTCATCATGCTGCCTGCGGGCCAGAAGAGCCGCTTCCGCGATGCGCCAATCCTGCTCTGTGTCCAGATCTGCCGCCTCGTCTTTAGGGATAGCAAATCGTCCCAACTTTCCGCCAAAAACCGGGCACTGTCCGCTCTCCTGCAGCCTGATGAATGTATCCCGTTTCCACGCCGTCAGCGCCCAGACGATATATTCGATCGGCTCCAAGTCCTGAGAGGGTATCTTATCCTCTCCGGTAAAATTGATCTGTTCACCACAAAAGAAGGCCTCTGCTTGAATTGACAGAACCGACATGACTGTATCAAAATCATTGTCCTCTATATAGTCGATGAAACGCTCCAAGGTCTCCTGCCGCAGCGCGGGTGAGGTCGGATTTACCATTATGACGTAGTCACACTCGTGATTTTTGAGGAATTCATATGTAAAGTCCCTGTTTGTGGCCGCATCGGTAGACAGTTCAGCCGGACGCCTATGATACTTAGCACCCATTTTTTCGCAGGCATGGCCAAGCTCTTCGTTCTCGGTATTGACCCAAACACTTTCAAATCTGTTGCACTGCAGCGCAAGGTCGATCGGATACTGGATAAGAGGTTTGTCCAACATGTAACGAATATTTTTCTTTGGTATCCTCTTGGAACCCATCCTTGCGGGGATCATCGCGACCAGTCTATAATCGTTTTTACCCATATATCACTATCTCCTTATATCATCCAAGCAGTGCGGAAAATAACTGCCACCGACACAAAGCTTTATTTTACGACCGCATCAAAATCAATTCTCTCAAACGTCTCAAGCTTTCCGCCCCGGGTAGCGTTGTATATCTTTACGCC
Organism: uncultured Oscillospiraceae bacterium; assembly: GCA_947581795.1. Lineage (GTDB taxonomy): Bacteria > Bacillota > Clostridia > Oscillospirales > Oscillospiraceae > CAJOIG01. The sequence goes on along the minus strand of CANPVS010000006.1, from coordinate 62,841 downwards.
ATGTTCATCCGCGAAGCGCTTTGCAAGACAATATGAATACTCTAAGGAATCCATATTTGCAATGGAGCGGCTTCTCCTGACCGCCTTTCCATCGCTCGTTTCCTGGAAATAATCCGCCTTCACGTTGCTGTCGACGTGTATTTTCCCATTCCGATCGGCCTTGTTTGCGTAATTGTTATCCACGCCCAAAAGATATATCTCGTTAAACCCCATATAAATTGCGAGCTCTATAGCACTAACAGTGACCGTATGTACAACGGCAACGTACTGAGATACATCCTCGCTCAATGTTTCCGATTGCGGGTCATAGGGGTTAATTCTGAACTTCCCTTTAGCGCATAGATACCATATGTTCTCCTCATTTGTCCTTCCATATTTCTTCGCTTTATAGTTGATAAACTTTGGATAGCCTCCGCCGGCTTTTATATTATCGATTTGATCGTCAATGACATTCGTATCAAGACTCATGTAAAATGTCGGTCTCCACTTTGTTGCGTCATAGATGCGGTATATCCTATTTGAGGCAAATGTGTATTCGCAAGTCAGCTTATCTAAATCAGATGCTAACAGACTTGGTCCGTTTCCTATTACAAAGCAACGCTTTCCAGCATATTTACCCTTTAAACTTCTGAGATACGCGGAATCTTTACTATCTCTGTATTCTCTCAGCAACCTTGCGCGATACAAAACGTTGATGGGAAACCCTATCGCACGCAGCACTTTGCTGCCGCGCAGCTTAGTGTGCACATGCTGTTTATCCATCGCCTATCCAAACTCTCCTCTGTTATGAAATATCGCTCTGCCCGCTAATTACACTATCACTGGTTTTGTTCCAACAGCGAGCCTCGCTCTCTCAAGATCATCCACTTCTGCCGCAGCCATACCTTCTTTCTGCTCCACGGTGCTTTTAGAAATTCCATAGATTTCGTTATGATAAGCTTCTGTTTCAGTTTCTTTCGCTCTTTCTCAGTCATTCCCGGCGCCCGCTGAATGATGCATTTCGCGCTCGGGGCACCTTTTTCCTTTTTCTCCAGCAGATTCGTTGTAATATAATATGAGCCATTCTCAATAGCTCCTTCGCCAACGACCGGCTTTCGTTTTTGCCAATGAATGTATATGTACTCGGTCACAACGACAGCGCTGTTCTCATCCACCCCGGCTCTATACACATGACCATTCTCCCAGTAAAAGACCTGATGATCGAAATTCTGGCGTCCAAGCGCCAAATACAGTTCAGAATAGCATACCCAGAACTCTGCAAATTCGGTCCCCTTATACCAGGATATCCCGTTTTTCTCACAAATGCGGTTGATGCCAAAGTCCTCTTCATAAAAGACCTTCTCAGACCTGTACAACGCCTCCTCTTTCGTGAACACACCGCCGGGCAGATCAAACAGGTGATTCATCTTCGGGCAATTGCGAAACACAGACAAGTGACCCCACTCATAAAATCGATCATATTTTTCCAGAATCTCATCAGTCAAAAAGCTTCTGATATTGCCAAACACAAGGTCGATATCACAATAGGCCCAAAAATCATAGTCACTGATATAACTATCGTATACAACGCCAAAGAACGGGCGCAGATCGCAGAATTTATAAGGAGAACCTACAGAAAGCTTACCCACCCTCAGTTTGCTTTCTGCCCGCTTTATTTCTGCTTCCAGTGTTGTGAGAATAACATGTATATTCTTGCTGGCAGTTTTCACTTCACTGTCAAAAAACAGATAAAAATCTATATCAGGATTCATCTCCGCGCTGCGGAGCCATGCGGGAAAATACACCGGCAGCGGACCGAACCAAGTAACGATGACCGCGATTTTATACTTGCTCATTCTCCCTCCAACTCTTTTTCAGTTATGTTCAAAGCTGCTTTAACTACTTGGTCCATGTCGTAGTATTTGTACGCCCCCAGGCGGCCGCCGAAGAGCACGTTCTTTTCATTCTCTGCCAGCGCCTTGTACCGCTGATACAGCGCCCCGTTCTTCTCATCATTCACCGGGTAGTATGGCTCGTCCCCCGGCTTCCACTCCGCGCTGTACTCCCGGCTGATCACCGTCTTGTTTGGGTCGCCGCTCCCCAGCTCGAACCACTTGTGCTCGATGATTCGCGTGTACGGCGTGTCCCGGTCCGTGTAGTTCACCACCGCGTTCCCCTGGTAGCTGGGCTTGTCCAGTTCTTCTACCTCGAATCGTACCTTCCGGTACTCCAATGCTCCGAACCTGTAGCTGAAGTAGGCGTCTATGGGACCCGTGTATACCACCTTCTCCGCCAGCGCGTCCAGTTCTTCCTTGTGCTCCAAGTAGTCCACCCCCAGACGCACCTCGATTCCCTCCAGCATGTTGGCCACCATCTGGGTATACCCTCCCACCGGGATGCCCTGATACAGGGCGTTGAAGTAATTGTTGTCGTAGGTAAACCGCACCGGCAGCCGCTTTATGATGAACGCGGGCAGCTCGCTGCATGGCCGGCCCCACTGCTTCTCCGTATAGCCCTTCACCAGCTTCTCGTAGATGTCCGTCCCCACCAGGGAGATGGCCTGCTCCTCCAAATTTTTCGGCTCGGTGACGCCTGCCGCCTCCCGCTGGGCGGCGATCTTATTTGCTGCCTCCTCCGGCGTCAGCATCCCCCACATCCGGTTAAAGGTGTACATGTTGAAGGGCAGGGAATATATTTCGCCCTTGTAGTTGGCGATGGTCCCCAGTTTGAAGTTATAAAACTTCGTGAACCGGTTCACGTACTCCCACACTTCGGTGTCGTTGGTGTGGAAGATATGGGGGCCGTATTTGTGCACGTTGATACCGGCCTGCTCATATGTATACACGTTCCCGGCGATATGGTCCCGCCGGTCGATGACTAGGCATTTCTTCCCGGCGCTCTTTGCCCGCTCGGCAAATACCGCGCCAAATAATCCTGTACCTACGATCAAATAGTCGTATTCTTTCATTTCACATCATTAACATCCTAAAATTTTATAGGGTAGCGTAAAGCACCGTATCGTGCTCACTGGCATCGTGGTGCCGCAGATATAGCTTGTACTCCGGCACCGCCTTTTTAATCCAGAACGGTATTTCATATAGGTCCTCTGGCTTGTGATAAACGCATATTGCCAAACGCGGTTTGTCACGTTTGATCACACTGACTGCGCCTTCCAGGGCAGCCAATTCACTTCCCTCAATATCCATTTTAATAAATGTCACTTTGTCTTCAGCGCAAACATTATCAATGCTATCCACATCCACCATCTGGACTTCTTGCTCGCCCTCAGATACAAATCTTGAACCAGAATTGTTTTTAGCGCTAAATTTCAACTGCGTTTTTTCTCTCCACATTCCGCAGGGAACAACAACGACATTCTTATAATCATGAAAAGACACACTTTTATTTAGTGCTCTTCTGTTAATTTCATCAGGTTCCCAAGCATATATTCTTTTGTACCCCCCCCCCGGCGAAATTCTCAACAAAGCGCCGGACCGTGTCACCAATATAGGCTCCTCCATCCACAAAAACTTCATCCTTCACAGGGCAGAAGATATCTTTCTGGAAATACTCATTCTTTACAATGATATCCTTAAGCGGCTTTTTATCGCCGGTCCGCCGATAGGTCAATACATTGTACAATGTTTTCCTGGAAAAATCGTCTTCTAATAGATTTGACACTTCCTTGATTTTTTCTTCATTCTGATTATAAAAAATATCAAATCCTAAATGAACCTCTTTTTTCCCCGAATCGAATGTCTTATGTGCTCTCTGAACAGCTTGCACAAGTCCTGAGTTCCACGCAAGTGTGTACATCCACCCCATACCCGGTGTGTTCTGACTAAACCTCCTCATCGCACTAAAAAAGCCCATAACCAACCTCCTTCAATAGCGATTAACACTGTATCGTTTTTTCTCGATTAAATTTATTCCCAGCGCCCTTTTTAAGGCCGTCCAATACTTTCTGATACCATCCTTATTCTCAAGGAAACAGACTCGCATTTCTTTATAATCGATCTTGTTTGTCTCGATCCATGTATCCATCAGGAACTCGCTGATATAGTACCGGGCCTCTATCGGTTTTCTGCCTCTCATATCTATTCTCTTATCCACTTCATCCATGATACGAAACAGCCATTGGCAGTACTCATCGAAGATATTCTTCTTCATGACGAACATATTGAACATATGCGCTGATCTGCGCCGCAACATACATTCCAGCGCTTCGGAATACTCCGGTGTCAGTTCACGGATCGTCTGTTTCAGGCACTCAAGGTCTTGTGGGATCACAAAGGGCGAGTGGATATAATGGCTATAGACTGTTTCGATATAATAGAATCTCTTTTTAGGAAGTATCACATCGTACTCGCGCAAAACGCGTTCTATATCTTCCCCGGTCGCTATCATGTTATATGGGTCAGAGCTTCTAACTTTTTTATCCTTAGCAAAATATCGCCTGTAGTGCACCAAGCCAATATAACTGGCGTTCAGGTTCTTCCATGCCCAATAGATGCCGGTGAGTTCATTGTAGTTACTGTTCTTCCAAGAGATATTGTCTCCTGTATCATCGCCGACATAACCGATATCTTCTTTTCCGGCATGTCCTACATGCAACGGTAAATATATTGGGTCCTCCGGCATACGGTATCGTTTATGCGCTGCAACAATTATCTGTATTTCTCCCATCAGGCTACCTTCTCTTCAGAGGCAGCCCGAACGGTATCAATACGGACTACTGTTGTCTCGCTGTTTTCAGGAAGAAGGATTACCCCCCCCCGTTTGATCTCGCCTATCAGTTTTCTCTTCAAAAAGTCTCCTCCCTTTATCAACCAGTTCTGCTTTTCCATAAACATGACTGGCAATTCCTTGAAGGGTATCTTCTGCTTTTCATTCCACACGTCCAGCATGAACTCGCCAAAATAGGCCACAGCCCGGGCTTCCATGGGCGTATAGCCTGTTATATCCAAACGTCTGTCCACCTCCAGCAGGATCGGGAACAGCCAAGAACAGTACCGGTCCAATATGTCTCTCTTCATGATGAACATATTGAACATATGCCCATGTGTGCGGTCCATCACAATTTCAAATGTCTCTGCATATTCTGGCTGAACCTCTTCAACCACTTGGCGCAGGATCTCCAGATCTTTTTCGTGGCCATACCCACAGTGGATGAAGTGGCTCCAGAGGCTCTCTATGTAATACTTCCGTTCCTTGGGAAGGACCAAGTCATACCTCTCCAAAATGCCGCGCAGCTCCTTCTCTGTCAGCACACAGGAGAACTTGTCCCTCCCCAGCCTCGCAAACAGCCCTTTGGCCGTAAAGTGCCGTCTATAGTGGACGAGCCCGATATATTCCGCGTCCAAGTTTTTCCATGCCCAGTACAGCCCTGTCAACTCACACAGTCTGGCATTGTATTCGCTGATATTGTCTCCGGTATCATCGCCGACATAGCCGATATTTTCTTTTCCAGCATGTCCCACATGCAACGGCAAATATATCGAATCATCCGGCATGCGATATCGTTTGTGGGCGGCTACAACAAGCTGTATGATCACATCTCTCAGCATTTTCCTACCTCGGCTTAAAACGTTTTGCTCTCGTGCCAGGCCCAGGCGTGCTTCACAATGGTGTCTATGTCCCCATACTTGGGCTCCCAGCCAAGAACGCGCTTCGCCTTCTCGCTGCTACCCACCAATATCGCCGGGTCCCCAGGACGCCGCTCCGACAGCACCACCGGGATGTCTTTCCCCGTCACCCGCTTCGCTGCCTCGATCAGCTCCAGTACGCTGGTCCCCTTCGTGTTCCCCAGGTTCAGAAACTGGCTCTCTTTCCCCGCCTCCAAGTGCCGCAGCGCCAGCAGGTGCGCCGTCGCCAGGTCGCTCACGTGGATGTAGTCCCGGATGCAGCTCCCGTCTCTCGTCGGATAGTCCGTCCCAAACACTTTCACATTGGGCCGTTTGCCGCTGGCCGCGTCCAGTATCAGCGGGATGATGTGGGTCTCCGGGTCGTGGGCCTCCCCGATCTCTCCCTCCGGGTCCGCTCCCGCCGCATTGAAGTACCGCAGCACCACGTACTTCAGCCCATAGGCTTTCTCATAATCCCTGAAGATACGCTCCACCGCATACTTGGTAAAACCGTAGGGATTGATGGGGTTCTGAGGCATGTCCTCCGTGATGGGCGTCTCCTCCGGTTCGCCATAGGTCGCGCAGCTGGAGGAAAAGATGATCTTGTCACAGCCGTATTCGCGCATCACCTTTAAGAGGTTCAGCGTACAGCCGATGTTATTGTAGTAGTACTTCTCCGGCTCCGCCACCGACTCTCCCACATAGGCATAGGCCGCGAAGTGGAACACAGCTTCAATGGGATACTTCTCGAACACCGCCTCCATCTCGTCGATGTTCTTCAGGTCCCCTTCTATGAGCGTTCCCCACTTCACCGCCTCCCGGTGCCCGTATATGAGGTTGTCGAACACCACCGTCTCGTAGCCCTCACGGGCCAGGAGCTTGTTAATATGGGAGCCGATATATCCGGCTCCGCCTGTCACCAGGATTGCCATTGTTTCTCCAATTTGTTGTTATGTATTCACGCTCGTCTCTTCACGGAATCGCATACAAGACCGTTTCGGTGCCGTCACCCTTATGGCACCGAACATATAGCTTATATTCCGGGACCAGCTCATGGATGTACTCCGCGATCCGGAGCATATCTTCATCACTGTGATAGATGCATATCGTGAGCTTGGGATGGTTACGCCGGATCACATTCTGGGCCCCCTTCAGTGCGTCCATCTCAGACCCTTCTATATCCATCTTGATCCACGTCGCGTCCTGTCCCTCCGGCACGGAATCAAGATCGATCACTGGCACGCTGAAGGTACTCTCCTCGGGGTCATCAACGACCCTGACCCACGGTCCTTCGCCAACAAAGTAAAGTGTATTCTCTCTGTCAGAGAGGCCTTTTTCTATGAGCACAACATCCTTGCGCTTTCCGAAATACTTTTTTATCAAATCGCAATTCGCCTTGTCCGGTTCAAAGACAACGATCTTCTTGAACTTGGCCTTCGCCCTTTTTGTGAAATCTATAAATACCTGTACCGTATCTCCAATAAATCCGCCGACGTCAACAAATACTTCTCCGTCATTGATCTGGATCACATCGCTGACAAAGTACTGATCATTTTCAGAATAAAGCTCTGGCTTTATCTGAACACCCTCTGTTCTATAACACACTACCCCCCCCCACACGATTTTCGACTTATCATCTGCAAGCAGGGACAGCACACGTTCAGACCGATCCGCATTTGCAGAGAAAAACTCCCTGCTTTTCCGCATAGCCTCTTCCGGCCTGACAGCCTTGGTATTAAACCGCCAAAGCCGGTAGCTGATATTTCGCATGATGCCCCGTTCTTTCAGCCACATAAGAAGGTGAAAGGTAATATAATGCCGTTGCATCAGGCGATAGACGTCCCAAACAAAATCCGTGATCAGTTTCTTCATTCTCATCCGCGTGCTCCTACTTTTTGTTTAAATCTCTTATTCTCCGTTCATACCCAAAACCGCGCCAAAGGTCTTGAGGATAATCTTCAAGTCTGTGCCTATGCTTCTCTCCTGTATGTACTGAAGATCCATCTCCACCCACTCATCAAAGCTGCACATATTCCGGTCCTTCCGCACCTGCCAGTAGCAGGTCAGCCCCGGCGTCACGCTCAGCCTCTGCCGCTGGTAGTCGCTGTACTGCACCACCTCCCGCGGTATCGGCGGTCGGGGTCCAACGATACTCATGTCGCCCCGCAGAACATTCCAAAGCTGTGGCATCTCATCTATGCTCGTCTTGCGGATGAATTTCCCCACTCGCGTAATGCGCGGGTCGTCCTTGATCTTGAACACAGGCCCGTCCATCTCGTTCTGCGCCAACAGCTCATCCAATTGGGCCTCTGCGTCCACCACCATGGAGCGGAACTTATAAAACCGGAATTCCTTTCCATCCTTGCCTACCCTCGTCTGTACAAAGATAGGCGAGCCTTTTGGGTCATCCAGCACGATGAAAATGGAAACGACAAGAAACAGGGGTGATAATACGATGAGCACGACAGCAGACGCCATGATGTCGAAGGTGCGCTTTATAAATAGATAAGACCATCCACGCCAGTTCCACGAACCGTGTACACTTCTTCTTAGTAAGTCCCCCCCCTATGGACAACTACAGATACTGTCTTAAAGAGGACACTTATATCCAGCGCCAGACTCTGATTCTGCACATAGTACAGCTCCAGCTGCTGCCGCTCCCCCGTCTCATAGGTGCTGTCGCTGCGCCCGTGGGTCTGCCAGTAGCCTGTGATCCCTGGCTTTACGGTCAGAAGCGCCTCCTGTTCCGTCGGCGTGTAATACTTCTCCAGCTCCTCCCGCAGCACCGGCCGCGGGCCTACGAAAGACATATCTCCTTTTATCAGCACGTTATAGAGTATCTGCGGCAACTCATCCAGGCTTGTCCGCCGCAGTATCGCGCCGAAGCAACGCTCCCCGTCACCCGGCTTCCTGTAGCCGATGAGCCTCGGATCGTCATGCAGCTTGAACTCCCGCTTGTATTCCGCCATCTGCTCCGGCGTCAGCGTATCCTCCAGGGCATCTGCTCCCCGGCGCATGGTCCGGAACTTGAGGACCGATATCTCCCTCCCGTGAAGGCCCACTCGCTTATGCATATAGAATGGGTTACCAGGATCCTTGACCATGATCATCACCGCGATAATTGCCATGGGAATGAGGCATATCGCCGACATCAACGCAGATGCGGCGATATCGAACGCCCGCTTTATGAACTTGTATGTACGGCTGGTGTTGCCGGTGAGTTCCGCCGTCTTTACCGGCGCTTCCACCACCGTCGCTGTTCTGCTCTCCGCGTCCAAGCTCGTCCTCTCCACCTATTTTGATCTCTCTTATGATCCCTTTTTACGCGCCCCAGTTCATGCCGATCTTGTCCAGCAGCGCCCTGCGCTCGGCCGTTCGGGGAGATGTTTCCCCCTCCGCGGCCTGCAGAGCGTATCGCTGCCGGCGGACCCATTTTCCAAGGGCCAGGCCATCCGGGGACCTATATGCCACCGGCATATCCAGTGTCCCATGCTGACGGAAATAGACCTCCGCGTCCCGATACGCCTGGCTCCATTGGCTCTCATAGCGGTTGTCCCACTGCATCCCTATCGCGTCCAGCCGCCTGATCTGGTCCTCTGAAAGCGGCCGATTATTGCCTCTATGCTGCCGAGCCTGGCGAAGGTTCCGTATCCACGCACCTAAACTGAATCCACTATCTGTCTTGTATCCCGCCGGCACATTCAAATCACCGTGTTTCTGGTAATACTGTAGTGCCTCCAGATAGTTCTGTTCCCACCGAACACTGACAGCGTCCCACTGCATCCCTATGGCATCGAGCCGCTCTATCCGCTCCTCCGTCAGCACTGTCCGCTGTTCGCCGTTGGTGCGCTGGGTCCGCAGATTCGATATCCATACCCCCAGCCTGAATCCATCCTCGGTCACATACTTCACCGGGACCATAAGGTCCCCATACTCAGCGTAGTACTGCTCCGCATAGGAGAAGTTCCGCTCCCAGGCCGTCTCCAACCTGTTCTCCCATACCATCCCGATGCTGTCCAGCCGGGCGATCTGCTGGTCGGTCAGGCGTCCAGCCTGTCTACCGCTGCGCACCAGTCTCTGAGTAGTTATCCAGGAGCCAAGGCACAGACCGTTCGCCGCATACCGCTTAGGAACATTCAGATCGCCGTGCTCGGCGTAGTAGGCGCTGGCAGCCTGGAAATACTGCTCCCATGTGCCCGTAAGGGCCTTTTGCAGCCCCTCAAACAGCTTGTGGCAGTCCTGTACCTGTTCGATCACCCGAAACCGCTCCGTCACAATATTGCCGCCCTCGCCGGTCAGATACATCCGCTGGATGGCCGTCGCCATTTCCTCCTGGAGCGCACCGACGCTGGTCAGGTTCTCCACATTGTTCACCACATCCATGATCAGCGGCGTATCGGCGTCGCCTGCCGTCAGGGCGCGGCCTATCTGCTGCTTGTACACGATTGGCGAAATGGTAGGCCGGAACAGGATCACCCCCGACACCCCCGGCACGTGGACGCCCTCATTGAGCATGTCCACGCAGAACAGAAGCTTCAGGTGCTTGCTCACATCCGCCTTGAACGCCGCGAAATCCCTGCTAGTCGTGGGATCCTCTGAATAGACCTCATAGCAATGCGGCTCGCGGTCTATGGCCCCGAACCACTCTGACACATGGCTTTGCATCTCCCGCATGTGCTCCACATTGGCGCAGAACACGATATACTTCCCGGTGCAGTTCGCGATGTGCTTTTGAAATATGACATCCAGCCCGTCTGCCTGCTCCAGCGCCCGGCGCAGTGCATCTAGGTATTTTTGCGCCTCGTCCCGGATGCCGAAGGCCCGGGCTGAGTCCACCCGCTTCTGCCAGCGCTCCAGGTCCTGCTGGTACTTGAACACCGTGGTCACATACTTCGGTTCAGGCAGAATGCCCCGGACGATAGCCTCGCCCAGCGTCATCTCGCTGGCCACATTGCTGCCGAACAACTCATCTGCCATATCCCGCTGATTATCCAGATACCGCACCGATGTGGCCGACAGGCCCAGTGCAGAAGCATTGGGATACATCCCAAACAGCCGCTGCACGCCCTGCCCCCACATCTCCGCACCTGCCCGATGAAATTCATCCAAAACAAGGATATCTGGCTTTATCTCTGCCATTTCCGCATCGCTCATCATCATGAGCTTGGCATAGGTATAAAACTTGATATTCGCCGGCTCGAAACCGAAGGTCCGCTTCAAATTTTCAAGCTGGGTCTCGAAGATATATTCACTGGGAGAGAGCCAGCAGACCATCCTGTTGGGCTCGTCCTCACACAGCTTGAAAGCAATGAAGGACTTGCCCGTCCCCGTAGGATGGACCACGGCGGCGAGCCCCTTCTCGTCCAGCATTTTCCGGACTGCGCGATAGGCTTTTTCGTTGTGCGGATACAATTCGATGCCCACGCGCCGCCCCCCTCACCACATAATCGGTGTTATGTGGTGTAAAAACAGCAAAAGCCCCTGCATCAGATGATGCAGGGGACACATTCACAGCAAGAAGCAGAGGACACAGTCAAAATGATCTGTGCCTAAACAACAATATATAGTTACAATTTAGTTAAAACCACAGATAATCTGGTGGTTTCAAGTATCTGGAAAGCCTCATTTAGTTGACAATAAGTTCGAAACAATGTATAATTCCTTGGAACACGGGTAAGTGTTCTATTTTGGTATGACCACATAACACCGATTATGTGGTCATACTGTTTTCTATAACAGCAGCGGCAGGCGCTCTATCTGCCGCTGCTGTTCTTTTCCTGTCCGGACCGTATAGATGCGCGTGGTATCCACGCTGGCGTGACCGAGGATGTCCGCCAGGCGCACGATGTCCTTATAGGTCTTGTAATAGGTTCGGGCGAACAGATGCCGCAGGTTATGGGGAAACACCTTCGCCGCGCTCACTTTCGCCATCTCTCCCAGCCGCTTCATCATCTTCCAGATGTTGCTCCGGTCCAGCGGCCGGCCGCTCCTTGTCACGAATATCTGACCTTTGGAAATGCCTCTTTCCCGGCAGTATTTCAAAAGGTCCGCGCATAGCCTCTTAGGAAGCAGGATGATCCGGATGCGTCCCTTGTTCCGTATCTCCGCTTGCCCGGTCCGCAGGCTCTCCACTGTGATGGCCCGCACTTCGCTGACCCGGATGCCCGTGGCGCAAATCGTCTGCACCAGCATGGCCAGGCGGCTGTCCCCCATCGCTCTGGCCGTCTCCACCAGCTTGTGATACTCCTGCTCAGTCAGTTCTTTCTCCTTGCAGACAAAGTTTGTCCTCTGCACTTTCAGATACCGCAGCTTCCACTCAGTGCGGCCGGCAAAGGCCAGGTAACAGTTTACCGCCGCCAGCATGGAGTTGACGCTGGACGCGGCGTAACCCTTTGCCTGAAGTTCCTCCTTGAACGCGATGAGCGTGCCCTTATCTTCGACCCGTCCGCCGCAGAACGCCGCCAGAAGCCCCACGTCGTGCATATACTTATCTACCGTTGCGGCGCTGCACTCCCGCTCCCGCAGATACGCCCGGAAGCTTTCCAACTCTGCTCTTTCTATCAGAAACATTTTCTATTCCCTCCTTTCATCCATTTTACACGAAAGGAGAGCTTTTCGGATATACATCCCCTCTGAGAAAGTCATATATTCGGTACGAGGAAGCCGCCCCAACATAAATCGTGATTTTGCTAAGAAACAACCGAAGTGTGATACTCACCTTATGCAGCAAAAAAGAGCAGGGCACACGCCCTGCTCATACACAACGTAACCAAATTAAAGTTTCTCTCCAATCAGCAAGGCGGGCAATGAGCCCGCCCTGCGCGTAAAATTTTACTTGCGGATGTCGTCGACCCAGTACGGCGGCTTTTCGTCCTTGGGTTTCTCCTCCCCGGCGGGCTGGTCCGGCTCCGGGCCGCCGCCCTCCCCCGCGTCGGCGGGAGACGGTTTCTCGCCCCAGTCGAACTCCTCCGCAGCGGGCTTTTTCCCGGCGGGAGCGCTGTTCTGGGCAGCCGCGGGGGCCGCTCCCTCCCCGGAGGGCAGGCAGCCGTGCTCGCAGAAGTAGTCGAAGTCCGCCCCGTCCATGGACTCGTGCACCAGCAGGTACTCCGCCACGGCAATGAGGGTGTCCTTGTGCTCGGTGAGGAGCTGTTCGCACTTGGCCGAGGCCTCGTCGAAGATGTGCTTGACCTCCTCGTCGATGATGCCGGCGGTCTCCTCAGAATAGCTCTTGGTGGTGCCGAAGTCACGGCCGATAAACAGGCTGTGGCCGGAGTCATCAAAGCTGATGGGGCCCAGCCGGTCGCTCATGCCGAACTGCATGACCATGGCGCGGGCGATCTTGGAGGCCTGCTGGATGTCCCCGGAGGCGCCGGTGGAGATGTCGTCCAGGAAGAGCCTCTCCGCCGTGCGGCCGCCCAGGGCCATGACGATCTGCTCGAACATATCGCTCCTGGCCTGGAAGGATTTATCCTCGCTGGGGCGCATGAGGGTGAAGCCGCCCGCCTGGCCCCGGGGGATGATGGTGATATAGTGTACCGGGTCCACGTGCTCCAGGTACTTGGCCGCGATGGCGTGGCCGGACTCGTGGTAGGCGGTGAGCCGCCGCTCCTTATCGGTGATGACCCGGCTCTTCTTCTCCGGGCCCATGGCCACCTTCAAAATGGCCTCGTCGATGTCGTCGTTCACAATGAACCGGCGGTGCCGCCGCACGGCCAGCAATGCCGCCTCGTTGAGAAGGTTTTCCAGGTCCGCGCCGGAGAAACCGGCGGTGCCCCGGGCGATGGAGTTGAGGTTCACGTCGTCGCCCAGGGGCTTATCCTTGGCGTGGACTTTCAAGATCTCCTCGCGGCCCTTCACGTCGGGCAGGCCGATATAGACCTGCCGGTCGAAGCGGCCGGGCCGGAGCAGGGCGTTGTCCAGGATGTCGGCCCGGTTGGTGGCCGCCATGACGATGACGCCCTCGTTGTTGGTAAAGCCGTCCATTTCCACGAGCAGCTGGTTCAATGTCTGCTCGCGCTCGTCGTGACCGCCACCCAGGCCGGAGCCGCGCTGGCGGCCCACGGCGTCGATCTCGTCGATGAAGATAATGGCGGGCGCCACCTTTTTTGCCTGGTCGAACAGATCTCGGACACGGCTTGCGCCCACGCCCACGTACAGCTCCACAAAGTCGGAGCCGGAGATGGACAGAAATTGCACCCCCGCCTCGCCGGCCACGGCCTTGGCCATCAGAGTCTTACCGGTGCCCGGAGGGCCCACCAAAAGCACGCCCTTGGGGATACGGGCGCCCATGGCCGTATAAGCGGCGGGGTTTTTGAGGAATTCCACGATCTCCTGGAGCTCCTCCTTCTCCTCGTCGCACCCGGCCACGTCGGCGAATGTCTTTTTCGTCTGGCCCTCGGCGGCCACCTTGGTCCGGGCCTTGGAGAATTTGGCCACGCCGCCGGCGCCGCCGCCGGTGGCCCGGCTCATCATCACGTACCACAGGATGCCGAAGACGACCACCACGATGAGGTAGGGCAAAAACGACAGCCACCACGGTGCCACGAAGCCCTGGTTGTCGTCGTACTCCGTGAGGATGCCCGCGTCCTTCTGCTCCTTGATGGTGTTGCCCAGGTCGTCGTAGAACATATCCACGTCCCGGATGGTCCTGGTCAGCTCCCGCTGGCCCTCATAGGGCTCCCGCAGGTAGAGCGTCAACTCGTTGCCGCTCATAACGAAGGACTCCACCTTCCGGGCCTCGAACAGGTCGATGACCGTGGAATAGGGCAGCTCCACGGACCGATCGTTCCCCGTGAGGGAGAAGATGGCCGCCAGCAATATCACCAGAACCAGGGCGTAAAAGCCGATGTCCCTGGCCCGCCGGTTGGGGCCGCCCCGGTTGGGTCCGCGCTCAGGCGGCCGGTTGGGACCGCCCTGACCGCCCGGTCCGGGGGTATTGTTATTGTTGTTGCCTGGTTTATTGTCCATTTATCTACCTCAGGAATAGATTTCCGGCTTCAGAAGGCCGATATAAGGAAGATTGCGGTATTTCTCGTCATAATCCAGTCCGTAGCCCACCACGAAGGCGTCGGGGATGGTGAACCCGGAGTAGTCCGCCTTGATGGGCGCGGTGCGCCGCTCCGGCTTGTCCAGAAGGGTCACGATGCGGATGGAGGCGGGTTTGCGGGCCATCATATAGTTTTTGAGATAGCTCAGGGTGTTGCCGCTGTCCAGGATATCCTCCACGATGATCACGTCCCGGCCCTCGATGTTCTCGGTCAGGTCCTTGATGATCTTCACGGCGCCGGTGGACGTGGTGCCTGAGCCATAGCTGGATACCACCATGAAGTCGATGGTGCAGGGGATGTCGCAGGCCCGGACCAGGTCGGCCATAAAGACGAAGCAACCCCGCAGCACGCCCACAAACAGGGGGTTCTTCCCCTTGTAGTCGGCGGTGATCTGACGGCCCAGCCGCTGAACGATGCCCTTCAGTTCCTCTTCCGTGGCGATATAGCGCTCAATATCCGGATGCATACCTTATCCTCCCTCGTCCGGCAGGGGCCGGACTTCTATCTCTATAATGTCCCGGTCTCCGGGCCGGGTGCAAACCCGCTCCGCGGCGGGGAACCCCGGCACGGCGAGAACGCCCGCCTCGTCCCGGAGAACGATCCGGCCGTCCCGCTCCCAGGCAGGCACGCCCGCCTCCCGGAAGAGCTGCTTCAGCTTCTTGGTGCAGCCTCGCCCCGCGGGACGGAACGCGTCCCCCGGCCGGCGGCCGGCGACAGATATACTACCACATATATTCTCACATTGGAAGAAAAAAATGTTGTACGATTTGTGAACATCCCGTGGACATTCCGATAATTTTTCCGCCCGGACAAGGCAGCCCGCCTCGGGCACAGCCAACGTCCCCGGCACAGGCAGCGCCCGCTCCGGGATGGCCGGGGCCTCCTCCGCCCCGAACACCAGCCTTCCGCATGACCGGGCGGCCCGAAGGCCGGGCACGTCCGCCGCGCCGCCCTCCCTCGCCGCTTTGAGCACCGCTTCCACGTGCTCCAGCGCCAGGTCCCGGCCCGCCAGCAGGCGCACCGCCCGGGAGGCCACAGGCCAGGGCTGGGCCGCCAGGGCCGCGGCGTCCACGCCCGTCTCGTCCGCGTACTCATCCAAAAACGCCCGGGCCAGCTCCGCCAAGTAGGCCTCGTCCCGCCGCAGCAACTCCGCCGTCCTTCCGGCGGCGGTAACGAATGCCGGGTTCACCGACTCCAGGGCGGGCACCGCCCCATGGCGCACCCGGTTGCGGGCATATTTCTCCGAATCGTTGGTGGAATCGGTCACAAAGCCGATGCCATGGGCCCGGAGATACTCCTCTATCTCGGCGCGGGTCACATGGAGCATGGGCCGGACGATGCGTCCCCGCCGGGGCGGGATGCCCCCCAGGCCCTTCAGGCCCGCGCCACGGGCCACGTGCAGCAGCAGCGTCTCAGCGTTGTCCCCGGCGGTGTGGGCCGTGGCGATCACGGCTGCCCCCGCCTGGTCCGCCGTCCGCTCCAGAAAATCGTAGCGCAGCGCCCGGGCGGCGGTCTCAATACTCAGGCCGTTTTCCGCCGCGAAGGCGGCCGCGTCCCCTTTTTCACTGAAAAAAGCGACGCCCCGCCCGGCGCAGAAATCCCGGACGAACCGCTCATCCCGGTCCGCCTCCGCACCCCGCAGGCCGTGGTTATAATGGGCCGCGGCAACGCGATAGCCCAGCTCCAGGAGCCGGGCCAGCAGATACATGGAATCCGCCCCGCCGGAGACGGCGCACAGAATGAGCCCGTCCCGGGGTAAAAACTCAGTATCCATCCTCATCGTGGCGGCGCTCGTCACTCACATAGGTGGTGTACTCGGGGATCCACCGCAGATACACCACGCCCGTTCGGCCGTGGCGGTTTTTCAGAATGATGGCCTCGGCGGCGTTGGGGTCCTCGCACTCCCGCTCATAGTACCCCTCCCGGTGCAGGCCGATGACCGCGTCAGCGTCCTGCTCGATGGCGCCGGACTCCCGGATGTCCGAGAGCATGGGCCGCTTGTCCTTGCGGGCCTCGTTGGCCCGGTTCAGCTGGCTCATGCAGATGATGGGCACGCCCAGCTCCTTGGCGGTGATCTTCATCATGCGGCTGATGTCCGCCACGGCCTGGGTCCGGCTCTCGTCGGCCCAGGAGTTGCCGCTGCCCGCCGACTGCATCAGCTGCAGGTAGTCCACCACCACCAGGCCCAGGTTATCGATCCGGCGGCACTGGCTGGCCAGCTCCGCCACGGTCATGGTGGGATTATCGTCCACCCGGATGTCCACCGTGGACAGCACGCCCGCCGCGTCGTTGAGCCGCTTCCACTCATCGGCGCTGAGCCGGCCCAGGTTCAGACTTTCCAGGTCGATATGACTCTCCGACGAGAGCATGCGCATGACCAACTCCTGGCGGCTCATCTCCAGGGAGAAGATGGCCACGGTCTTGCCGGTGCTCTTGGCCGCCGCCGCGGCGATATTCAGGGCGATGGAGGTCTTGCCCATGCCGGGGCGGGAGGCGATGACCACCAAGTTCCCGGCGCTCAAGCCCTGCAGGACCGCGTCCAGGTCGGCCAGGCCCGTGGTGATGCCGGGCAGCTGACCGCCCCCGGCCGCGGCCTGGGAGATCTGGCTCAGCACGTCCAGAAGCACCTGGGTCATAGGCATGAGCCCGCCGGAAGCGCTCTGCTTGCGCAGGGCGTAGATGCGCTTTTCCGCCAGCTCCAGCACGTCCTGGGGCCGCACCAGTTCCGGGCCGTCCCGGCCCGTGGAGCCGTTCTGGTAGACAAGGTCGGTGATCTCCCCCGCCGCGGTGCCCAACGCCCGCAGCAGCGCACGGTCCCGGACCACGGCGCAGTACTGCAGCACGTTGGCCGCCGTGGGCGTCACGTCCATGAGCTCCTTCAGATACTGGGCGGAGGTCTCCTTCCACACGCCCCGTGACTTCATCTCGTCCAGCACAAGGACCGGGTCTATCCTGGAGCCCATGCCGAACATGGCGTACATGGTCTCAAAGATATCCCGGTTGCCGTCGATATAGAAATCCCCGCTCCTGACGCTGCCCACCACGTCGGCGATGCACGCGGGGTCGATGAGCATGGCGCCCAGAATGGCCCGCTCCGCCTCCGCCGAATAGGGGGCCTGCCGCCCTAGCAGCTCGTCCATAGTCCGCGCTCCTAAAAAACTTATTTCTCCTCAGTGACCATCACGTTGATGGTGCCGGTGATCTCGTACCCCAGCTTGCACTTGACCTGGTAGCTGCCGAACTGCTTGATGGGGTCGGTCTGCACGATCTGGTTCTTCTCCACGCTGATGCCGTGCTGGGCCGCCAGGGCCTCGGCGATCTCCTTGCTGGTGACGGAGCCGAACAGCTTCCCGCCGGCCCCGGCCTTGGCCTTCAGGTGCACCACCACGGCCCCCAGCTGCTCGGCGTATGCCAGGGCCTGGGCCCGCTCCCGCTCGATCTGGGCCTGCCGGGCCTTGTCTTTGAGGCGCATGGTGTTCAGGTTGTCGGCCGTGGCCTCCACGGCCAGTCCCCGGGGGAGCAGATAGTTCCGGCCGTAGCCGTCGGAGACCTCCTTCAGCTGGCCTTTCTTCCCCTGGCCCTTTATGTCCTGCTGCAATATGACTTTCATGGATGTATCCTCCTTATGATGCCAGATATTCGTCGATGGCGGCCTTGAGGCGCTCCTCCGCCTCCCGGACGGACACGCCGTGCATCTGGGCCCCGGCCGCGGAGGTGTTGCCGCCGCCGCCCAGCTTTTCCAGCACCACCTGCACGTTCATGCTGCCGATGCTCCGGGCGGAGAGGTATGCGTCCTCCCCCACCGGATAGAGCACCACCGACGCCTCCACGTCGGAGATGTTCAGCATCTCGTCCGCCGCCTGGGCCGCCACCACCCGGTCCACCTCGTGGTCCATGACGGCGAGGCAAATGTTGTCCCGGTAGATCTCGGACTTCTCCAGGATGGCATAGCGGCCCACGGTGTGGGCCATGTCGCTCTGGAGCATGCGCTTGACGGCCACGGTGTCGGCGCCCATGCGCCGCAGAAAGGCCGCCGCCTCGAAGGTGCGCTCCCCGGTGCGGATGGTGAAGTTCTTGGTGTCCGTCACCATGCCCGCCAGCAAGGCGTCCGCCTCGAACCGGGTGATGTCGTCCTGGTCCACCAGCTCCTGCATCAGCTCCGCCACCAGCTCCGAGGCGGAGGAGGCGTAGGGTTCGTGGAAGGTGAGGGCCGCGTTGTCGATATAGGTGGCCGCCCGGCGGTGGTGGTCGATGATGACGAGTCGGCTGATGGTCTGCAGAAGGGCCTCGTCCTCCACCTGCTCGGGCCGGTTGGTGTCCACCACTACCAGAAGGCTCCGGGAGTTGGCCTGGAGCATGGCCTCCTTGGGGGTGATGAAGATGTCCTCGTATTCTTTGTGCTTTTTCAGCTCCGCGATCAGGATGCCGCAGGCGTTGGGCCCATTCCCCAGAACGATCTTCGCCCGCCGGCCGGACGCCCGCGCGATGGAGCACAGGCCCACCGCCGCGCCCAGGGCGTCCATATCCGCGTACCGGTGGCCCATGACGTAGGTGGTGGAGGCGTCCTTGATGAAGGCGCTGAGGGCGTTGGCCACCACCCGGCTCTTCACCTTCGTGCGGGTCTCCACCTCGGTGGCCTTGCCGCCGTAGAACTCGAAGTTCACCCGGTTGCGGATGACCGCCTGGTCGCCGCCCCGGCTGAGGGCCATCTCCACGCTCATGGAGGCGAAGTTGAAGTCCTCCTCCAGGCTGGCCCCGTCCAGGCCCGCGCCGATGCTGACGGTGGCGTGGATGCCGGAGGAGTTTTTGATCTCCCGCACCGCGTCCAGCACGGTGAACTTTGCCTCCGCCAGCTGGTCGAAATACCGCCGCTCGCAGAGGTAGATATACCGGTCACGGTCGTACCGGCGCAGGAAGCCCTTTTTGTCCTCGGTCCACTGGGCCAGTTTGTCCTCCAAAAGGCCCCGCATCTCGTTGCGGGTCCGCTCGGGGATGTTTTTCATCAGCTCGTCGTAGTTGTCGATCATGATGAGCATGACCACGGGGCGGGAGGCGTCATACTCCAGACGGATGTCGTCGTACTCCGTCACGTCCACCCAGTAGGTGATGCCCATGGTGCCGCTGACGCGCTCCCCGTCCTTGCCCCGGACCAGGTTGCCGTGGACCTGGTAGCGCCGGCCGCCCACCTCTACGAGGCCGGGGCAGCGCACCTTGCCCTCCAGCAGC
Source organism: uncultured Oscillospiraceae bacterium (assembly GCA_947581795.1). Lineage (GTDB taxonomy): Bacteria > Bacillota > Clostridia > Oscillospirales > Oscillospiraceae > CAJOIG01. Next base: position 42,965 of record CANPVS010000006.1, on the reverse strand, counting down.
CACTTGCCCTGGTAATTGGGGACCAGGTCCGTGATGACGGTGTTCACCAGGGGCTCCTTCCGCCCGCAGATGGCAAAAAACTCCTGGTTGCCCCACACGAGACGCTGGGAGTCGGCGAAATAGGCCACCATGGGCAGGGGGAAGTTCATCATGGCGTTGTCCCGGGCCGCCTCGGTGTCGTAGGTCACGGACTGGATATACTCCATGAGCTCCCGCTGCTGCCGGCGCTGGAGCGCCATGTGCACGATCAGCAGGACGACCGACGCCGCAGCCTCGGCGATGGCCAGGGGATAGACGTGAAAAAACACCGCCGTGACCGCGGCGAATATCAACAGGCACAGTATATACACGCGGGAGGCGTTGCTGCCCAGACGGTTTGTCAGTTTATTCATGGTATACTGCTCCAAAATAAATGTACTGTAATTATACCAGATAAACCATCATATTACAAACACATTTTTCCCGTGCCTGCGGCCACATATTTTCCCGCCGCCCGCAAACAATACAGGCGAGGTGAAAGGATTGAAAGCAGTCATTCTCTCCGGCGGCGAGGGCACGCGCCTGAAGTCCATATCCGGCGGACTTCCCAAGCCCATGATGCCCATTTTGGGCACGCCCCTGCTGGAGTACACCGTGGCCATGCTGCGGGACAGCGGTTTTACCGAGCTGTGCATGACGCTCCGCCACCAGACGGACCTGATACGGGAGCACTTTCAGGACGGAGAGCAGTTCGGCGTGCATATCGAATACAGAGAGGAGTGCGCCCCCTTGGGCACGGCGGGGGCCGTGCTCAACTGCGCGGACTTCGTGGGCAAAGAGGACTTTCTCGTTATGAGCGGCGACAGCGCCTGTGACTTCGACCTGGCCGAGCTCATCGCCAGCCACCGGGGCGGCGTCACCATCGCCCTGGCCGCCCAGGCGGACCCCCTCCCCTACGGCCTCGTGGTCACGGACCGGGACGGCCGTGTCACCGGCTTTTTGGAAAAGCCCGGCTGGGAGAAGGTGGTGACGGACCGGGTCAGCACCGGCATCTACGTGCTGAATCCCGAGATACTCACCCTCATCCCCCGGGGCGAGGCCTACGACTTCGCCAAGGACCTGTTCCCCCGGCTGCTGGCCATGGGCATCCCCATCAAGGGCACGGTGATGGAAGGCTACTGGTGCGACATCGGCACGCCCCGGGCCTACTACCAGTGCAATATGGACGCCCTGGACGGGCTTTTCCATCTCCCCGGCGGGGAGAACGCCCCCCGGCGGGTGGTGCCCTGCCGGGACCGGGCCCGGCTCATGCGGGCCATGGGCGAGGCACTGGCGGAATTCGGCGCGGACTTCACCGACGGCCTCACCGTCACCGGCGCCCACGGCCGGGTCCACCTGGCGCCTCTGGCGGACCAATGCGCCTTAGGCCTGGACGGGGACCGGGCCGCGGTACGGCGGCTGGAAGCCCTGGCCCGGAAGCTGGAGAGGACCATGGAATAAGATTAAGATATAGAAAACCGGCGTGGCATCGTCTGCCACGCCGGTCATATTATTGTCTTATCTTACTTGGAGTTGAAGATGCGGAAGATGCTGTCGAAGGGGTCTTCTTCCTCGGGCTCGGCGGGAGCGGGCTTCTTCTCCTCCTGGCCGGCCTTCTCCGCCTGAGAGAAGAGCTTTTCCGCGGCGGCCGCGGGGTCGGCGGCGGCAGAAGCAGCGGGAACGGCGTTGGTAGCCACCGCCTTGGCGGTGGGGGTGCCCTCGTCAAAGCCGGTGGCGATGACGATGACCCGGATCTCGTCCTCCATGGTGTTGTCGAAGGAGGCGCCGAAGATGATGTTGGCGTCGGGATGGGCCGCGGCCTGGACCAGGTTCGCCGCCGTCTCCACGTCGTCAAGGCCCATATCCTCGGAACCGGTTATGTTGATGAGCACGCCGTGCGCGCCGTTGATGGAGGTCTCCATCAGGGGGCTGGAAATGGCCATCTGGGCGGCGTCCTCCGCCTTGCCCTTGCCAACGGCATGTCCCACGCCCATGTGGGCGAAGCCGGCGCCGCGCATGATGGTGCATACATCCGCGAAGTCCAGGTTGATGAACCCGGTGTTCTTGATGAGGCTGGAGATGCTGGTGACGGCCTCATGCAGGACCTCGTCGGCGATCTCGAAGGCGTTGGCGAAGGTGACCTTCTGGTCGGTGGCGTACTTGATGCGGTCGTTGGGGATGACCAGCAGGCTGTCCACCTTTCCAAGAAGCTGGTCGATGCCATTCATGGCCTGATCCATACGCTTCTTGCCCTCAAAGCCGAAGGGCTTGGTGACCACGCCCACGGTGAGGATGCCCGCCTCCCGGGCGATATCCGCCACCACGGGGCCCGCGCCGGTGCCGGTGCCGCCGCCCATACCGGCGGTGATGAACACCATGTCCGTGCCCTCCATGGCTTTCGCCACCTCGTTGCGGCTCTCCTCGGCAGCCTTTTCGCCCACGCCGGGGTCGCTGCCCGCGCCCTGTCCATGGGTGAGCTTCTCGCCGATCTGTATCTTCTGGTCCGCCGTGGACATGCTCAGGGCCTGCTTGTCCGTATTGACGGCGATGAACTCCACGCCGCTGGTACCGGAGCTGACCATCCTGTTCACTACGTTGCCGCCCGCGCCGCCGATGCCGACGACTTTCAGGGTCACAACATTCTCGGGGCCGGTCTCGACCGAATGTGCTGCCATCTTCTTTGCCTCCCGCGTATTCATATAGTGGGCGCGCTGTTCCGCCCTTCACAGGTATCCACAATATTTAGTACATTTTATTACGAAAAACAGCGGAGGTCAATAGTTTATTCAAAAATATTATGTCAAACGGCGAAAATTTTTTCGTAATCAGTCCGGCGTGAAGTAAACATGCAGGCCGTCGGACAGGTTGAAGGTGCCCACTTCGGTGGCGTCCATGGTGGTCACGGCGCTCAGAAGCATGCGCAGTTTATAGTCCGTGTTGTCGTTGGAACCCATGCGCACCGTGAACCGGTCCAGGTAGCGGAAGGTGGGGTTGGCGGGGTTGGACACGTCCAGCTCCTTCACGTCCGCCGCGATGCCCAGCTCCTCGATGCTGCTCAAAATGCTTTTCAGATAGCTCAGCTTCAGCTCGTCGGCGGGCGACACCTGCATGAGAGCCCCCGCCTCCGGGTTCACCGGCGTTAGGTTCCCCACGTGGATGAGCCCCGCCAGCTGGTCCACCGGGGCGGAACTGAGCAGCTTGCCGCTTCCGGACAATATCCATCCCAGGCCCTCCCAGTCCACGTAGGCCACGGCGCTGCTCTCCTCCACGGTGATGACGATGCGGTTGGGCAGGCTCCGCTCCACCCGGGCGGACTCGATCAGGGGAAGCCTCGCGTTGATGCGGCTCACGGCGGAGGCCTGGTTGATGAAGAACAGGTTGTCGCCCTCGCCGATGCCGGAGGCCTCGATGATCTCCTCCGGAGTGTACTCCGTGGCGCCCACCACCTCAATGGCCTGCACCCGGAAGAACACCCCCATGCCGAACACCAGCGCCACCACCACCAGCAGGAACGCCAGAGGGGCAAACAGGGCGTTTTTCTTCTTTTTCTTCCGCGCTACGCCGTAGCGGTCTCTTCGTGCAGCTCGTGCCAATGCAGTTACCTCGCTATATCCTTTCGATGTGCGCTCCCAGGGCGGAAAGCGCCCCGTCCAGTCTTTCGTATCCCCGGTCCACATGGCCCGGGTCCGTCACCTGGGTCTCCCCCTCCGCGCCCAGGCCCGCCAAAATGAGCGCCGCTCCACCCCGCAGGTCCTCCGCGGCCACTTCCGCCCCGTGCAGGCGCTGTACGCCCGTTACCACGGCCCGGCGGCCCTCCAGGCGGATGTCCGCCCCCATGCGGGCCATCTGCGCTGCGTGGCGGAACCGGCCTGAGAAGATGTTCTCCTCGAATACCGCCGTGCCCCCGGCCTGCAGCGCCGCCGCCATCAGAAGGGGCTGGGCGTCGGTGGGAAAGCCCGGGTAGGGCTCCGTCCGGATGACGCCGGGGCTCTGGGGCCGTCCGTGGCAGCGGATGCGCGCCCTCCGGTCCAGTATATCCAGTTCAGCGCCCATGGAGGAAAGGCTGTCTGTGACGGCCCGGACGTGCCCCGGGACAAGGCCCCGGACCTCCACGTCCCCGCCCGCGCACACGCAGGCGCAAAGCATGGTGGCCGCCGCGATGCGATCCGGCATGACGGACCAGCGGACGCATTTCTTGGGCTCAAAACCGTTGATAATAATTTGACTTGTGCCCTCGCCGGCGATATCCGCGCCCATGACCCGGAGGAAACCGGCCAGCTCCACGATCTCCGGCTCCCGGGCCGCGCCGTCCAGCACGGTCCGCCCCTCCGCCCCGCAGGCGGCGATCATGGCGTTCTCCGTGGCGCCCACGCTGGGAAAGGGCAGGAGGATATATCCGCCTTTGAGGCGGTCGGCCCGGCAGACGATGTCGCCGCCGTCCATCTCCGCCTCCGCGCCCAGAGCCCGCATGACCTGCAGATGCAGGTCCACCGGCCGTGGTCCCAGCTCGCACCCGCCCGGCAGGGCGATGCGCGCCTCATGGAACCGACCCAGCACCGCGCCCAGGAAGATGACCGACGAGCGCATCTGCCCCGTCAGGTCCCGGCCCAGGGCAAAGCCGTCCGCCGGCCGGGCGTCCACGTATACCCTGTCACTATCCCGCTCTGCCCGGCAGCCCAGGCGGCGCAGGATGGCCAGGGACGCGTCCACGTCCCGCAGCGCCGGCACGTTGAAAAGTTCCGTCTCACAGCCTGTAAGTATAGCCGCCGCCAACAGCGGCAGTACGGCGTTCTTCGAGCCCTGGACAGTCAGGCTCCCGTCCAGCTCTCTCCCGCCCCGGATGCGCCAAATGCTCATGTCCAGCCCTCCGGCACAGTATGTGCTCTCACGATACACCATACTATGCGCCGGGGCACAGACGTGACACCGGGCGGATGATTACTTCGTCTTTCCCTTTTCCGCGAGGCCCAGGACGATGGACGTGATCCGGTCCGTGGCGTCGTTGACGCCCATTTTGAGGCTGGCCACGTGCATCTTCGCCATGGCGGTGGGGTCGTTCAAAAGCGCCGTCACCGCGTCGTAGAGGTCGTTTCCTGTGAACTTGCCCTCCAGGAGCATCCTCGCCGCCCCGGCCTTCTCCAGGACCCGGGCGTTCTTCTCCTGGTGGTGGTTCACCACGTTGGGGCTGGGCACCATCACCGCGGGCTTGCCGAGATACGTGAGCTCGCTGATGGTGGACGCGCCGCTGCGGCAGATGACCACGTCCGCCGCGGCCATGACCTTGGGCATGTCGTATATGTACTCCCGCACGTCCACGCCGGGGCCGACCAGGTTTTTGCCGTTCAGCTCCGCCATGACGGCCCCGTTATACCGCTTGCCGGTGGCGTAGATGAGGCGGAAGTCCCCCTGCATACGGGCGATGAACTCCACCATGGCCTTGTTCATATAATCCGCGCCCAGAGAGCCGAACACCGCCAGCACCACCGGCTGGTCCGGGTCCAGGCCCATCTCCCGCCGGGCGCGGGCCTTGTCGGTATTGAGAAAATCCACCCGCACGGGGGTGCCGGTGACCTCCACCTTCTCCGGGTGGCTGTAAAATTCCTTGCTCTCCTCCAGGCCCACCAGGATGCGGTCCACGCTCCCGGCCAGCATCTTGGTGGTGAGCCCGGGCACGGCGTTGGACTCGTGCACCGCCGTGGGGATGCCCATATCGGAGGCCATCTTCAGCACCGGGAAGCACACGTACCCGCCGGTGCCCACGGCCACGTCGGGGGCGAAATCCCTGATATAGCCCTTGGCCTGGCGGCAGGCCTTCACCAGCCGTCCCACGGCCCGGACGTTCTCGGCGATCTTCTGGGGCTTGAAGGAGCGCTGGAATCCGGAGACCCGGACCGTTTTGATCTCATACCCCTCCCGGGGGACCAGCTCCGTCTCCATGTGGCCTTCGGCCCCCACGAAGAGGATCTCCGTCTCGGGCAGCAGCTCCTTGATGCGTCCCGCCACGCCCAGGGCGGGGTTGATGTGTCCCGCGGTCCCGCCGCAGGTGAACAAGACTCTCATTTTATCGTTTCTCCGGTATATCTCTTGATAGGGACAGTATGATGCCCAGCTCCGCCATCTGCAGCAGCAGCGCCGTGCCCCCGTAGCTGAATAGCGGCAGGGATATGCCCGTGCAGGGGATGGAGTTAGTGCACACGGCCACGTTCAGCAGAACCTGCATGGCCAGGTGGGTAGTGATACCCGCGCCCACCAGGGCGCTGTACCGGTCACGGGCGTGCATGCTCAGCCAGTAGCCCCGGACGATGAGCAGGGCGAACAGGGCCAGGATCAGTATGGCCCCTATGAAGCCCAGCTCCTCGCACACCACGGAAAAGATGAAGTCGTTGTGCTCCTCGGGCAGATACAGGAATTTCTGCCGGGAGTTGCCCAGCCCCAGGCCCAGCAGGCCGCCGGAGCCGATGGAATAGAGGCTCTGCACGATCTGGAAGCCCGCGTCGGAGGCGTCGGCGAAGGGGTTGAGCCAGGCGCTGAACCGGTCCCGGACATAGCCGAACATGGCGTAGCCGACGCCCAGCACGGCCGCCGCCGCGGCGCCGCCGCCGATGAACCAATACAGGGGCAGCCCGCCCAGAAACAGCATCACGAGGCCGATGGCGGCGATGATGATGATGGCGGACATATGGGGCTCCAGCACCAGCAGCACGAACACCATGCCCAGGCAGATGCCGAAGGGAATGAGGCTCTTGAGGTTTTTCAGCCCCTCCTTGTTGTTGCAGATGAGCAGGGCGAAATACATGATGATGCCGATCTTGGCGATCTCCGAGGGCTGGAACGTGGTGAAGCCCAGGTTGATCCACCGGCGGGCGTTGTTGGCCTTCTCGCCGATGCCGGGCACCAGCACCAGCACCAGCAGCGCCAGGCTCACTAGCATCACCGTGGAGGAGATGCGCTTGTAAAAGCCCATGGGGAACCGGGAGCAGAGGAACATCACGCCCACGCCCACCAGGGCGAACAGGGCCTGCCGGACGAAGTAATAGGTGGCGTTGCCGCCGGTGGTGTTGGACGGGTCATAATAGGCCCGGGCAAAGCTGGCCGACAGGACCATCACCACGCCTACCGTCAGCAGCAGCAGGCTCAAAAGGGCGAAGGGCAGGTCCACCTGGCCCCGGTCTGCCTCTGTCTTGCTGGTATAGTCCGCAAGGCGCGGGCTCTCATAGCTCACGGCCGCATCCGTTTTGGACGCCATGGTCACACCTCCTAAATGCCGCTCAGGCGAAGCGGTCCACGCAGGCGAAAAACGCCGCCACGGCGCATATCACGCTGATGGACGTGAACAGCGCCACGATCTGCACCTCCGTCCACTTATGGCCCAGCCATCCGCCCATCTCCAGATGGTGGTGGAAGGGAGCCATTTTAAAGAGGCGCTTGCCGTGGGTCAGTTTGAAGTAGGTCACCTGGATGATGTCCGAGAGGGTCTCCAGGATGAAGATGAGCCCCAGGGGGACGAGGATGAGGGGCATATCCAGGGCGAAGGCCATGCCGCACACGGCCCCGCCCAAAAAGAGGCTGCCCGTGTCGCCCATGAAGCACTTGGCCGGGTGGAAGTTATAGATAAGGAAGCCGAATAGCCCCCCGGTGAGCCCCGCGCAGAACACCGCGAGAGACCTGTACTGCATGCCCCAGGCGAAGCATATGGCCGTGTAGCACACGAATACCGGCACGGACACGCTGGCCGCGAGACCGTCGATGCCGTCGGTGATGTTCACCGCGTTCACCGTTCCCACGATGATAAAGGCCGCCAGTACGAAGTACAGCCACTCCGGCAGCCACACGGTCACGCCCCAGAAGGGCACGTAAAGGCTTGGCGTCAGGTAGTGCTCCAGCCGCAGCCAGTACAGCAGCGCGATGGCCACCACCAGCTGCAGGAGGAACTTTGCCCGGGCAGACAGCCCCAGATTCTGCTTATGCTTCAGCTTTTCAAAGTCATCCAGGAACCCGATGGCGCCGTAGAACAGGGCAAACAGCAGCACGAACACCGCCGGCAGCTCGCCCTCCCGTATGTAGGGGAAACCAAGGGTAAACAGCACCGCCGTCACCGCCACGATGAAGATGATGCCGCCCATGGTGGGGGTGCCCGCCTTGGACTTGTGCCAGTTGGGGCCTATCTCCTTGATCTCCTGGCCTGCCTTGATCTTCCGCAGCCAGGGCACATAGGCCGCCCCGAACAGCGCCGCCAGCACAAATGCGGCCAAAAAGCTGACCACCAATCGAATCGTCATGTCACTCTTCCTCGTTCCTTGGCAAATGCTCCGCCACGATCTCCCTCTCGTCCATGTGGCGTTTGACCCCGCAGACCTCCTGATAGGTCTCATGGCCCTTGCCGGCCAGGACGATCACGTCCCCCGGCAGATGGTTGTCGATGGCCCAGCGGATGGCGCTCGGCCGGTCCGCTATCACCTTCATGGCCGTGCCCTCCGGGACGCCCTTCAGGATGTCCGCGATGATGGCCTCCGGCTCCTCGGAGCGGGGGTTATCGCTGGTCACCACGCAGAAGTCCGCCTCCCGGGCGGCGATCTCGCCCATGATGGGGCGCTTCGTCTTATCCCGGTCGCCGCCGCAGCCGAACAGCGCGACCAGCCGGCCCCTGCAGCCCTCCCGCATGGCCCGCAGGACCTTTTCCAGGGCGTCCGGGGTGTGGGCGTAGTCTATCACGATGGCGAAGTCCTCCGGCGTGGGGACCACCTCCACCCTGCCCTTCACGCCCCTGGCCCGGCCGAGGGACGCGGCGCAGTCGGAAAGGCTCACCCCCAGCAGCCGCCCCGCGGCCATGGCCGTGAGGGCGTTTTCCACGGTGAATGCCCCCGGGATGCCCAGCTTTACGGGCGCCCGTTCCTCGCCGCATACCGCTGTAAAGGATACGCCCGTGGCGGCGAGGGTCACATCCTCCGCCCGCAGGTCCGCCTCGCCCCTGGCGGAATAGGTCAGCACCGGGCACGCGGCCCGTTCCATCATGAACGGGGCCCAGGGGTCGCCGGTGTTGATGGCGGCCTTGTCGCACCGGGAGAAGAGCAACGCCTTCGCCCCGGCGTAGTCCTCCATGGTCTTGTGGAAATCCAGGTGGTCCCGGGTCAGGTTGGTGAACAGACCCGCGGCGAACCGGACCCCCGCCACCCGGTCCAGCGCCAGGGCGTGGGAGGACACCTCCATCACCGCGTGGGTGCAGCCCGCCTCGGCCATCTTGTAAAACAGCTCCTGCAGGTCATAGGACTCGGGAGTGGTCCGCTCCGTGGGGTATTCCACGTCCCCGATCCAGTTGGAGATGGTGCCCACCAGGCCCACCTTGGCCCCCAGGCAGTCCTCCAGCAGGTGCTTGATGAGGATGGTGGAGGTGGTCTTGCCGTTGGTGCCGGTGACGCCCACCATGGTCATGCGCCGGGCGGGGTAGCCGAACCAGGCCGCCGACACCAGCGCCAGGGCGCGCCGGCTGTCCTCTGTCACCACCCAGGGCCCCTCCCCCTCCGGCGCGTGCTGGCACAATATGGCCGCCGCGCCCTTGGACAGGGCCATGGGGATGAATTTATGGCCGTCGCTTTGAAGGCCCTCCACCGCCACGAACAGGTCCCCCGGCTCTACGGCGCGGGAGTCGTAGCGGACGCCCTTTATCTCCGTCTCCGGGTCCGCCGTCATGGCGGTCACCGGGATATCTTTTATCAGTTCACACAGTTTCATAAAGCCTCACCAGATGGTCAGTTTGGAGCTGTCGCTCATGGTCACCGTGATGATGGTTCCCGGGTCTACCATGGTTCCCGGCTCGATGCTCTGGTCCACGGTCATGATGATGGGGCTGTTGAGCATCGTGCCCTCGCCCCGGACATACAGGCCCAGCCAGCCAGCCCGGATGCGGGCGATCTCGTAGCTCAGGCCCAGCAGGTTGGGCACTTCCACCGGCTCCTTGTCCGGCTCCGCGTCGCAGTACAGGACGATCTCGCTGCCGCCGGCGACCTTGGCGTTGCCCGCGGGCATCTGGGCCGTGACGGCGGCGCCGCTGCCCTCTACGGACTTGACCGTGAAGCCCACGTTCTCCAGCGCCTGTCTGGCCTCCTCCGGGGTCTTGCCGATCACACGGGGCACCCGCTGGTCCACGATGGCGCTCTCGCCCTCGGCGTACTCCGGCTCCACGCCCAGATAGGGCAGGATGTCGGAGAGAATCATGCCCACCTTCGGGGCGGCCATGGTGCCGCCGCCCACGGAGAAGGTGTTCTCCGGGCCGGGGTTCTCCAGCACCACCAGCACCGCCACCACCGGGTCGTCCGCCGGGGCGAAGCCCAGGAAGGAGGCGATGTATTTCTTCGAGCCGTGGGTGGCCTCGTAAAGCACGTCCTCGGAGGTACCGGTCTTGCCGGCCACCCGGTAGCCCGCCACATAGGCGTTGGTACCGGTGCCCTCCTGGACATTGCTGACCACCTGTTCCAGGATCTCGCAGCAGGTCTTGCTGGTCTGCTCGCTGATGACCTGGCGTATCACGGTGGGCTCGGTCTGTTTGGCCACGGTGCCGTCGGCGTTCAAAACCTCGCTCACGATATAGGGCTTCATGAGATAGCCGCCGTTGGTGACGGCGCTCACCGCCGTGATGAGCTGCATGGGCGTGATGGTGAAAGTCTGGCCGAAGGAGGCCGCCGCCAGCTGGGAGAGGTTGTTCTTGTCGAAGAACACGTCCTCGTCCCACCAGAGGGAGCCGGACTCGCCTGTGAGGTCGACGCCGGTCTTGTCGAACAGGCCAAAGGCCCGGATGTAATCGTAAAACCGCTCCGCGCCGATGTACTGGCCGATGAGGGTGAAGGCCACGTTGCAGGAGTGCATCACCGCCTCGGCCAGGGTCTGGTTGCCGTGGCCGTAGATGTTGGCGCAGTTCAGCGGGTCGGTACGGCCCAGCACGTTTATGTTGCCTGCGCAGTAGAAAGTGGAGTTGGTGGTGACCGCCCCGCTCTCCAGGCCCGAGGCCAGGGTGATGATCTTGAAGACGGAGCCGGGCTCGTAGGTGTCGGACAGGGCCTTGTTGCGCCACATCTCCTGCCGTTCCTGCTCCACCAGGGCGTCGTGCTCCTCGGTGGTGAGGCCGGTGGAATTTTCCTCGATCCGCTCCTCGATCTCCGGGGACAGGGTCATGTAGTCGTTGGGGTCGAACTCTCCCATGGAGGCCATGCCCAGGATGCCGCCGGTCCTCACGTCCATGACGATGCCGGCCGCGCCGTCCTGCAGGTCATAGTCCTCCATGGCGCTCTGCAGGTGCTTTTCCAGGTAATACTGGACCGTGGCGTCGATGGTGGTGACGATGCTCTGGCCGTCCTCGGCGTCGTAGTAGTCCTCAAAGTCGGTGAACATCATGTCCGTGCCGAAGGCATTGGTGGCCCGGACGATGCGCCCGTCGGTGCCGGCCAGCACGTCGTCATAGTAGTACTCAAGGCCGGCCAGGCCGTGGTCGTCCGCGCCGGTGAAGCCGATCACATGGCTGGCCAGGGCGCTGTAGGGATAGTACCGGCGGCTGGCCTCCTCGATCTTCACCCCCGTGAGCTCCACGGAGTCCTTCTCGTCCGCCACGGGGTTGCCCATGGCGTCTTTGCCCTTGTTCGCCTTGAATTCCCGCACCTGCTCGGTGATGTCGTCGTCCACCTTCCGGGCCAGGGTGGTGTACCAGGACTCGGTGTTCAGGGTCTTCTGATACACGTCCTCATAGTCCAGGCCCAGGATGTTGGCGAGCCCCTGGGCGATGTAGACGGGATTTTCCTCGTTCATCTTGATTTCGGCGGGGCTGATGAAGATATTGCTCACCGACGCGCTCATGGCCAGGATGTTCATGTTCCGGTCATAAATGGTGCCCCGGTGGGCGGTGACCGTGGTCTCCCGCAGCTGCTGCTCCACCGCCGCCGTCTCGTACATATCGTGGTCGATGATCTGCAGCTTGAACAGCCGTGCCCCCAGCGCGATAAATGCAACTATGCCGCACACTATCATAAGGAACAGTGTGCGGCGAAGCATCATTCTGTTAGGCGAAGAGGCATCCTTGCCCTCCCGGCGCTTTTTGAACATGTCGGACTCTCCTTTGGGGTACGCTATCGTCTCCTGTCATTACCAGTATAATACGCTTGTCAACTGAAATATGCCTTGATGGAGGACAGCATGTCCTTCAGGCCCAGGGAGAACAGGTCCGCCTGCTCCCGGGTGACCACCTCGGCCTTGTCGGCGGAGGCCACGCCGGAGAGGTAAATGATCTGGCTGTCGTCCGGCTCCTGCATGCCCAGCATCTCCACAGCCTGCTCTTCCACGTCCTTCAGGTTGAAGATGGTCTCATACTCCACGGTGAGCTTGCTCCGCTCCGCCTCAAGCTGATCGATCTGCCGTTCCAGGCTGGCGGCGGTGGAGGAGATGTCCGTGAGCCGGATCTGGGCCAGGAGCATCATGGTGATGAGCACCACCGCGCACAGGGCGCCCAGAAGGGACACCACCGACACGCCCTGGCGGTTGCGCTCCACGGCGGCGGCGCTGGCCTGGCCGCGGGCCTCCTCCCGGATCCACTCCCGCTGGCGGCCGCGCTGCTTTTTGGCAGTCTTTTTCGGCTCCTGCAGGACCTCCTGTTCCATCTCCTCCTCGTCGGGATAGAGGAGCGGGTTGGAGAAGTCGTAGGCCATGGTGCCGTCCACAGCGCCGGTGACGAAATTGTAGGTCTTGAAAGTCCTTACGTCCTGCATATTCATACCCTTTCCGCTATTCGCAGCCGGGCGCTGCGGGCCCGGGGATTTGCCGCCAGTTCCTCCGGATCGGGGGAGACAGGCTTGCGTGTGACGCTCTTCAGGGTCTTTACAAAGCCGCAGGTGCACACCGGGAAATCCGGGGGGCATGTGCAGCCGTTTTCACGTTTCCGTATGGCTTCCTTCACCATCCGGTCCTCCAGGGAGTGGAAGCTGATGACCAGGAGTCTTCCGCCCTTTTTCAGCCGGTCCGGGGCGGTGTCCAGCATCCGCTCCAGCTCGCCCAGCTCGTCGTTGACCGCGATGCGCACCGCCTGGAAGCACCGCTTGGCCGGATGCTGCTTTTCCCGCAGCGCCGCGGCCGGCATGGTCCGGCGGATGATGTCCACGAACTGGCCCGTGGTCTCGATGGGTCCCCGCTCCCGCTCGGCCACCACCGCCTCCGCGATGCGGCCGGCGTACCGCTCCTCGCCGTAGCGCCAGAAGATGCTTCTGAGCTCCGCCTCCGACCAGGTATTCAGCACCTCCCGCGCCGTGAGGGGCGCCCGCTCGTCCATCCGCATGTCCAGCGGCGCGTCCTGCATGTAGGAGAAGCCCCGGGACCCGTCGTCCAGCTGGGGCGAGGACACGCCCAGATCGAACAGCATCCCGTCGACTTTGCCAATTCCCAGGCCGTCCAGGATGGCGCCCAGGTCGCCGAAGTTCCCTCTCACCAGGGTGGCTTTTTTCCCAAAGGGGGCCAGCCGCTCCCGGGCGTATTCCAGCGCCCGCTCGTCCCGGTCTATGCCGATGAGCCGACCCTTGTCCAGCTCCCGCAATATGGCTTCCGAATGGCCGCCCAGGCCCAGCGTGCCGTCCACGTAAGTCCCGTCAGGGTCGATATCCAGATACCGGACGCACTCGGCAAGCAAAACGCTCTGGTGCTTCATCAGAAGTCGAACTCCTGCATCACGGCGGCGATGTTCTCAGGCGACGCCTCGGCGTCACGCATACCGGCCCACTCGTCGCTGTCCCAGAACTCCGCGTGGTTGTTGGAGCCCAGGACGGTCACGTTCTTGGTCAGTCCCGCCCGCTCCCGCAGGTTCTGGGGCAGGAGCACGCGGCCCTGGGCGTCCAGCTCGCAGCGGCTGGCAAAGGCGTAAAGCGGGCGCATGGCCCGCTGCTTCACGTAAGGCATGGCGTTGACCTTGTCCGAGAAGATCTTCCACTGCTCCGCGCTGTAGGCGCACAGGCAGTGGTCCATGGACAAGGTCACGTAAAATTCGGGGCCCAATTCCTCGCGAAGGCGCGCCGGGATGAAAAGACGGCCCTTGGCGTCGAGAGAATGCTGATATTCTCCTGTCATCCGGCTCACCTCCTGTCGTTTTTGTGGGAGAATGAAACACTTTCCCCCACTTCGCCCCACCACGCTCCCTATTATAGGGTGTAACTATGCAAAATGCAAGGGGTAAAAATGAATTTTCTGACGCTTTTTCGCTGTAATTTTTTTCCAATTGTGCTCCACTCTTTTTTCGCCCCACAACATCTAGTTTTGACGAAAAAACACACCCTCATACGCTTTTTGACACGCCGCGCAAAGTGGGCGCAAAAAGGTCCGGCCCCCACATTTCCGTGAGAACCGGACCCTATAAATTGGTATTTTATTCAGTTTATTCCAGGGTATACCGGCGGTACTCCTCGCCGTCCAAGGTCTTCCACAGGAAGGTCCCGTCCTCCAGGGTCATATAGCCCCTCTCGCTGCCCCACTGGGGCCGGGACACGGAGCCGGGATTGAAATACATGTAGTGGGGATGGGGCTCGGTGGCGGGCACATGGGTGTGGCCCGTGAGGAGGATATCCCCCTCGTCCATGGCCGGGGGCAGGTAGGTATTATTATAAATGTGTCCGTGGGTGGCGAATACCTTTTTATCTCCCACGAAGAGCGTCACGTAGTCGTCCGACATGGGAAAGTCCAGCATGGCCATGTCCCCGTCGCTGTCACAGTTGCCCTGGACGCAGGTGATCTGGTCAGATATCTCATTGAGCATGTCCGCCACCGCCCGCTTGTCGCCGTCGCCCAGGCCGTGGTAGAGAATGTCCCCCAGCAGAAGGAGCCTGTCCGCTCCCTCCCGGTCGAAGGCCTCCATGAGCTTTTTGCAGCAGGCAGCGTTTCCATGTATGTCCGACGCGATGAGCCACTTCATATCCGTCCGCTCCTATCCATAATAGTATCGCCCCCAGTTTATCCCCCGCGCCCGCCGCTGTCAAGACGCACGTCCCATTTGACAGGTCCGGCGGACCGGGCTATAATTCCTTTAGTTTTCATCCGGGAGGCATGGACATGAGCGAAGGAAGCGGCACAAATGAATACCGCCCCTTCACCGCCGCCCAGCGCCGGTATCTGCCCTGGAAGCGCGCATGCGACGGGGTATTGGCCGCCCTGGCGCTTTTCGTGCTGGCCCTCCCCATGGCCCTCATCGCCCTGGCGGTGAAGCTCTCCGCTCCCGGCCAGCCGGTGCTGTTCCGCCAGACACGGGTGGGGCGGGACGAGCGGCCCTTCACCCTCTGGAAGTTCCGGAGCATGGACGCCGGGGGCTCTCATGTCACGGCCCTGGGCCGGTTCCTCCGGGTCACCAGCCTGGACGAGCTGCCCCAGCTCATTCAGGTCCTCACCGGGTCCATGGCCCTGGTGGGGCCCCGGCCCCTCATCCCCGCGGAGGAAAACGTCCACGCCCTGCGCCGGGCGGCGGGGGTGTACCGGCTCCGCCCCGGGCTCACGGGCCTGGCCCAGATCAACGGCCGGGACAAGCTGGACGACGGGCGCAAAGCGGCCTATGACCGGCGATACGCCGAGACCTTCTCCCCCGGCCTGGACGGGCGCATCCTCCTGGCCACGGTGGGCAAGGTGCTCCGCCGGGCGGACATAGAGGAAAAACAGTAAAAAATGAGACCCCGGATGGCAATCCGGGGTCTCATTTTATGCAGGGAAGACTTCTCACTCCGCCACGACGACGGGAGCCTCGGGGGCGTTGCGGCCGATGGAGGCGATGCCGTTCTTGGCGCTGGTCTTGGCCTTATAGCCCTCGCTGACGGCGATGATCTCGCCGTTGGAGGCCTTCAGGCGGAAGCGGAATTCGCCGGCCTTGTCCTTGTAGAGCTCATACTTGGGATGAGCCAGGGTCTCGAAGCCCGTCTTGGTCTGGTCCTCCACATGTACAGCGCAGTTCTTGCGAACGCTCTCCACGCCGGTCTTGGCGGCGTCCACGCTGGTGTAAGTCTCGCCGCCGGCGGCGATGACCTGTCCGTTGGTGGCGTACAGGTTGAACACGAACTGTCCGTTTTTGGATGCCTTGATCTCAAACTTTGCTGCCATCGAATGATCCTTCTTTCTTTTTATTAATTGGGGATCGCTTGATGCTGCTGTTTACTGGGTACTATTTTACAACGTTATTTCCAAGATTGCAAGACGTTATCATCTCATCTGTCATCCGCCGCGATCCGGGCCATGATCTCCCCATAGGCGGGCACGCTCTGGATGCCGCCGCTGCGGGTGGTGGAAAGTCCCGCCGTCACACAACCGAACCGGGCCGCCTGGGCGATCTCCCCTTTGGTGAGGGCGTCGATATCCTTGCCCGTCTGCAGGATCTTCCACAGAGCGCTGCCCCCGAAGATATCCCCCGCGCCGGTGGTGTCCTTCACCAGGATGCTCCCCAGGGACGGGACCCTGCCCGCGGCCTTTGCGGACCGGTAGACGCACCCCTCCGCCCCGCATGTGACGAACACCAATTTGGGGCCGAATTCGGTCAGGATGTGCTCCGCCCCCGCTTCCGGGGCCAGGCCGAAGAGGAACTTTACCTCCTCGTCGCTGATCTTCACGATGTCCGCCTGGCCCAGGCCCCAGAGCATCTGCTCCTTCGCCTCGGCCTCGCCGCGCCACAGGGGCGGGCGCAGGTTGGGGTCGAAGGAGACGAGCTTTCCCCGCTCCCTGGCAAAGGCCACGGCCTTATAGGTGCATGTCCTGGCCGGCTCGTCCGTCAGGGACAGGGTGCCGAAGTGGAACACCTTCGCCTGGTCTATAAGCCCCAGGTCCAGCTCCTCGAACCGCAGGCAGGTGTCCGCCCCCGGCTTGCGGGCGAAGGAGAATTCCCGGTCGCCGCTTTCGTCCAGGGTCACGAAGGCCAGGGTGGTAAACGCCTCCGGGGATGAGATGATGCCCATGGTGCCGATGCCGGCCTTTTCCAGGGTGCCGGTGAGGAGCCGGCCGAAGGCGTCGGCGCCCACCTTGCCCAGCAGGGCCGTCCGGGCCCCCAGCTTGGCCAGCGCCGCCAGGAAGTTGGCCGGCGCGCCGCCGGGATGGGCGGCCATGGTGGGATAGCCGTCCTCATCCGCCGACTGGTATGTAAAATCGATGAGCAGTTCGCCCAGAGCCACTACGTCCAGCATGTGCCTGACCTCCTTTATTTCTTCTCCGTCAATATCCCGATGATCTGGCTGCAGATATCCTCCGCCCCGGCCCGGAACCGGTCCTCCACGGCCCTGGCGGTCTCCTCGTCCGGCACGGCCAGGCGCAGGCTCATGATCTCTCCCACGCCGTCGGAAAGCCGCAGGCTCACGGTCCGGCCGCCCTTGGATCCTTTCTCCGACGCGGTCTCTATCATGCTGGCCCGGCGCATGGCGGCCGCCACCGGCGCGGCCAGGCGCTCGGCCTTGGCCCGGACGGTGTAAGGCAGGCTGGAGGACACCGCGTCCACGTTCCGGCGGCCCTTGTCGGTGATGGCGTACTTGCCGTCCTTCTCCGTGACGTGCCCGGTGCGGATGAGCTCCCCCAGGCAGTCGGTGTAGTCGAACCAGGTGAAGCCCCCGTCGAAGAGGGCCAGGTCGGACAGAGTGATCTCCTCCACGGGCTTGGGCAGCTTTTCCAGTATGAACAGGATCAGGATCTTGATATCCAGCTTATCCCGGATGAATCCCAGGTTGTTATCCATGACTGACCCCACCTTTCTATTCTTTTCCCATCATAGCACAATTCCCCCCTCCCATACAAGAACATTCCTGTTCCGCCGGCATAGACTGTACTGAAACAGCCGGGAACGCCCGGCAGACATGATAGGAGGTATCAGCATGGCGGACAGCCAGGATCGCACGGAAGCCGTGTGCATCCATACAAGGAAAATATACGATAGCTGCCGCGATAAGGACTGCGTGGAGGATCTGCGCGTCTACCCCACTGCCAGCTCTCAGCCGTACATAGAGAGCGCTTTCAGTGTACGGCCCACGGGGGCCACGCTCCTCTATGCGGACGTGGACGTGGATGAGATCAGCTTTAACCGCGGCTATTATACCGTGGACGTGACCTACTTTTACGAGGTCACCGGCGTGACCTTCCCGGGGGAGAACCCGGTGAACGGTCTTTGCGTATTCAACAAGCGGGTCATGCTCTTCGGCTCCGAGGGTTCCGCCAAAGTGTTCAGCTCCGACGGGACATTTGCCGACAGCTACTCCCAGCCCATCGCGGTGGTGGAGTGCGTGGACCCCATCGCCCTGAACATGAAGCTTGTGGACGCCTGCCCCACCGGCATGATGGCCGACGTATCGGCTATCCCCGCGGCCATTTTGGCCCACTTCGGGGAGAGCCTGGTGCTCACCGACGGGGCCCGGATGCTCATGACCACCCTGGGCCAGTTCTCCATCGTCCGGCTGGAGCGGGACAGCCAGCTGGTCGTGCCCGTGTACGACTACTGCCTGCCCGACAAGGACTGTGTCTCCGGCTCGGAGGACGATCCCTGCACCCTCTTCAGCCGGATAAAATTCCCGGTTGAGGAGTTCTTCCCGCCCGACAGCCTCGAGGCCGCGGAGGATTACCGGGCCGCCATCCAGAACCTGAACGGCGTCCCCACCCCCGCCGTCGATCTCAAGAGCGGCGGAAAGTGACCGCCGCCCATGAAAAGTCCCCGGCTCCTCTCAGAGCCGGGGACTTGTGTTATTGTTTGTTCACATCAAACTCTTGGGCACGATGTTGTTCTGGGCCTTGAAGATGCTCTCCGCCGGGACGACGCCCCGGACGGAGGACAGGGGGTAGATGTTGCTGCCCCGGCCTACGACCGTGCCGGGGTTCAGGACGCTGCCGCAGCCCACCTCCACGCCGTCGCCGATCATGGCCCCCACCTTCTTCCGGCCAGTCTCTATCTGCTCTTTGCCGTTGTGGATGACTACCAACTGCTTGTCGCTCTTCACATTGGAGGTGATGCTTCCCGCGCCCATGTGGGACTTATAGCCCAGGATAGAGTCCCCCACATAATTATAATGGGGCACCTGGACGTTGTCGAAGAGGATAACGTTTTTCAGCTCCGTGGAGTTGCCCACCACGCAGTGCTCCCCCACCAGGGCGTTTCCCCGGATGAAGGCGCACTGGCGCACCTCGGTGCCATGGCCGATGACGCAGGGCCCCTTGATATAGGCCGTGGCGAACACGGTGGCGTCCTTGGCGACCCACACGTCCTCCGCCGGGTGGTCATACTCCTCCGGGGAGAGGGTCCCACCCAGTTCCAGGATGAACTCCCCGATGCCCGCCAGGGCCTCCCAGGGATATTCCGTCTTCTCCAGCAGCGGCCGCGCCGCGGTGTGAGTCAGGTCGTAGAGCTCGGCGGTCTTTATCATTTGCGAACCTCCACCAGATACCCTTTCTTCTCCATGGCGGCGATGATCCTGTCCACGCTCTGGCCGGCCAGTTCCGGGGTGGACGCCTCGGACATGACCCGCAGCACCGGCTCCGTACCGCTCTTGCGAAGGAGCACCCGGCCATTGCCGGCAAGTTCCGCCTCCACCTTGGCCGCCTCCGCCTGCACATCGGCGTCCGCCAGGGTGGCCTCCTTGTCCGTGACCACCACGTTTTTCAGCACCTGGGGATACATCTTCACAGGGGCGGACAGGGTGGACAGGGGCAGGTTGGTCTTTGCCATCACCTGCATCACCATGATGGCCGTGATGAGCCCATCGCCGGAGCGGGCGTACTTGCGGAAGATGATGTGCCCGGACTGCTCGCCGCCAATCAGCTGGTTGTTGGCCTTCATGTTCTCGTACACATAGCGGTCGCCCACGGCGGTCTTGGCATAGCCGATGCCCGCGGTGTCCAGGGCCTTATAGAGACCAAGGTTGGACATGACCGTGGTGACCACGGTGTTGCCGGGCAGACGGCCCTGGTCCTTCAGGAACTTGGCGCAGATGTACATGATGGCGTCCCCGTTGACCACGCTGCCCCGCTCGTCCACGGCCAGGCACCGGTCGCCGTCGCCGTCGAAGGCAAAGCCGCAATCCACCCGGTTCTGCCGCACGAACTCCTGCAGCTGCTCGATGTGGGTGGAGCCGCAGCCCCGGTTGATGTTCGCCCCGTCCGGGCGGTCGTTGATCACCAGCACCCTGGCCCCCAGCGCGGTGAACACCGCCCGGGCGATCATCCAGGTGCTGCCGTTGGCGCAGTCCAGCGCCACGGTGCGGTTCTCGAAGGTGCAGTCCGGCAGGGAAGCCAGGTAGCCGATGTAGCGGTTGCGGCCGGAGTAGAAGTCCACCGTGCACCCCACCTCGTCCCGGGTGGCATAGGCCAGTTCCGGTATCTCGCCGTCGATGTACCGCTCGATCTCGTCCTGGAGAGCGTCGTCCATCTTCTCCCCCTCGCTGTTCAGGAGCTTGATGCCGTTGTCGTAGAAGGGGTTGTGGCTGGCGGAGATCATCACGCCGCAGTCAAAATCCTCGGTGCTGGTGATGTAGGACACGCAGGGCGTGGTGGTCACGTGCAGCAGATAGGCGTCCGCGCCGGAGGACACAATCCCTGATGCCAGGGCGTTTTCGTACATATAGCTGCTGCGGCGGGTATCCTTGCCGATGACGATCTTCGCCTTGTGATCCTGGCCGTAATACCAGCCCAGATACCGCCCGATCCGGAAGGCGTGGACGGGGTTCAGCACTACATTGGCCTCGCCCCGGAACCCGTCAGTCCCAAAATATTTTCCCATGGTGTTTCCTCCTCGCTGAAAACCGGCCACGCATGGAAACGGGCCGGCCGCGGCATACTACCGCTATGCTGAAAGTCATTGTATTCAATTGCGCCGTCATATATGCCGTGCTCATCCTGTTTATGCGGGTGATGGGCAAGCGGCAGCTGGGGGAGCTGGAGCCCTCGGAGCTCATCGTGACCGTGCTCATCTCCGAGGTAGCCGCCACCCCCATCACCAGCCCGGAAAAGCCGCTGTACTACGGCGTTCTGCCGGTGTTCGTGCTGTTCGGGCTGGAGCTCATTTTGTCCCTGGCCATGGCCCGGAGCGTGAAGATGCGTGAGCTTCTCTCCGGCAAGCCGGCCCTCCTCATCGTCCACGGACGTATCGACCAGACCCAGATGCGCCGCAACCGCTTCACCCCCGACGAACTGGCCGAGGCCCTGCGCAGTCAGGGCGCGCTGGATCTGAATGAAGTGGAATACGCCATCCTGGAGACGGACGGCCAGCTGAATGTGATCCTCTCCCCCGCTGACCGGCCCGTCACCGCCGGTCAAATGGGCCTCACGCCCCAGGACGCGGGCTACCCCCTCATCGTCGTCAACGAGGGGCGGGTCCTGTCGGAGAATCTGCGTATCCTGGGCAAGGACGAGACCTGGCTTGAAAAAGAGCTGCGCAAGCACAAGCTCTCCTCCCCCAAAGACGTGTATGTCATGACGGTGGACATGGCCGGCGGGGTGTTCCTCTCCCCGAAAAAGCGGCGTTAGGCCTTGCCTTCGGTCTTGTCCCCCAGGAGCTTCGTGAGCTCCTTGAATTGAAACTGCTCGGCGGAAGTGAATCCCGCCGGCAGGAAGTCAAAAGCCTGTCGTACAGCGGCTTTGACTTCACGCGCGGGAATGCCGCGCGGCTCGCCCTGACCGGGCTTCGCTCTCCAGCCAAAAAGCGGCGTTAGGCCTTGCCTTCCGTCTTGTCCCCCAGGAGCTTTGTAAGCTCCTCCATGAAGGTATTGATATCCTTGAACTGGCGGTAGACGCTGGCGAAGCGGACGTAGGACACCTCGTCCACGTTCTTCAGCTGCTCCATGACCATATCGCCGATCTCGGCGGTGGACACCTCCCGCTCCAGGGCGCTCTGCAGCTCCGTCTCGATGCCGTCGGCGATGGACTCGATCTTGTCCAGGGGCACGGTCCGCTTCTCGCAGGCCCGGACCATGGAGTTGATGAGCTTTACCTTGTCGAAGGTCTGGCGGCTGCCGTCCCGCTTCACCACCACCAGGGGCATGCGCTCCACCTTCTCATAGGTGGTGAACCGTTTGGCGCACATGAGGCACTCCCGCCGCCGGCGGATGGTGCTGCCCTCGTCCGCCGGACGGGAGTCTATGACCTTGCTCTCGCCGTAGCCGCAATAGGGACACTTCATTCTCTCTTCCTCCGCAAATCGTACTTCCCCCGGTCACTCCGGATAGATTTACATAATTATATCACAGGGTACGCAAGATTGCTACCAAAATATTTGTTTCCCCGCAAAAAATCCGTTGCATTCTCCAAATAATCCTTAATTTCCCCCGGCGGCGCTTGTTTTTATTGAAAATCCGTCCGGGATATACTATAATAAGTTGATTTACGTCCGGCAATTTTTGGGAAGCACACGGGAAGGAGGCGGCCGCTGTGGACCAGGCCATCGTGACCCTGCGCCAGTGGGTGGCGGAGAGTGAGAACATCGTCTTTTTCGGCGGGGCCGGCGTGTCCACTGAGAGCGGCATCCCCGATTTCCGCAGCGTGGACGGGCTGTACAACCAGAAGTGGAAGTACCCCCCGGAGACCATCATCTCCCATTCCTTTTTCGAGCGCGACCCGGAGGAGTTCTACCGCTTCTACCGGGAAAAGCTGGTGGCGAAGGACGCCAGGCCCAACGCCGCCCATTTAAAGCTGGCCCAATGGGAAAAAGAGGGCCGGCTCCGGGCCGTCCTGACCCAGAATATCGACGGGCTCCACCAGGCCGCGGGCAGCAAAGAGGTGCTGGAGCTGCACGGCTCCACCCACCGCTGCTACTGCGCTCGGTGCCGGAAGCCCTATCCCCCCTCCGCCATCAACGAGGGCACGGGCGTGCCCCGCTGTGACTGCGGCGGCGTCATCCGGCCGGACGTGGTGCTTTACGAGGAGCCCCTGGACGAGGACGTCCTCCACCGGGCCGCCATGCACATCCGCGCCGCGGATATGCTCATCATCGGCGGCACCAGTCTCGCCGTCTACCCGGCGGCGGGCCTCATCAACTACTACCGGGGCAGCCGCCTTGTGCTGGTGAACCGGGGCGTGACGCCCCGGGACGGGGACGCGGACCTGATCGTCCGGGGCAACATCGGCCAGGTGTTCTCCCAGCTATGAGGGCCGACGTGCTGGGCGTTTCCTTCGACGGTCTCACCATGGACGAGGCCGCCCAGCGTGTGCTTTCCCTTGTGGAGAGCGGCCGCAGCGCCTATGTATGCACCCCCAACCCGGAGATCGTCTGGGCCGCCCGTAAGGACGCCGGCCTCCGGGACGCCCTGGCCGGGGCGGACTTGACTCTCCCCGACGGGGTGGGCATCGTCTGGGCCGCCCGCCAGCTTGGGACGCCACTTCCGGAGCGGGTCACCGGCTGCGACCTGATGACGCGGCTGCTGGAAACTTTCACCGGTCCCGTGTATCTGCTGGGCGGAAAGCCCGGCGTGGCTGAACGTGCCGGGTCAGTCATCCGGCAGCGATATCCCGCTGTGACCGTGACCGGGACCCATGACGGCTATTTTGACGACCCGGTCCCCATCCTGGCGGAACTCTCCGCCGCAGCGCCCCGTCTCATATTCGCGGGTCTGGGCTCTCCCAAGCAGGAGCTTTTCATGGCCCGGGCGAGGCAGGTCCTGCCCGGGGGCGTCATGGTGGGCGTAGGCGGGAGTCTGGACGTGCTGGCCGGGGACGTGCCCCGCGCGCCGGCCTTCTGGCGTAGACATAATATCGAATGGCTCTACCGTCTTCTGCGGCAGCCGCGCCGCATCGGACGGCAGCTCCGGCTACCCCTGTTCGCCGGGGCGGTGCTCCTAAAAAAAGCGGGGCTCCGAAGAGCCCCAAAGCCGTGACATATCTCTATTTACTGGTCTTTCCCTCTCAGTTGTTGCAGCCACAGCCGCAGCCGTTGCCGCAGCCGCAGCCGTTGTCATTGCCGCAGCCGCAGCCATAGCCGCCGGCGACGGAGAACAGGAGGATCAGGATGATGATGAGCCAGAGCCAGCTGTAAGAGTTGTTGCAGAACATTATATTTTCCCTTTCTCGCGCTGATGTTTCGCGGCCGTGCCCGCGCGGCGGCGTGCGGCGCGTCTGCATCCAGGTCATACTATGAATCCGGGCCCCCCGGCGTGACGATATATGGCGTGACGATATATAAAGGAGCGTTTTATGCAGGACAAGACTCCCTACGACGATCAGCGATATGACGCGAGCGGCCTCGGCCCTCAGGAGGACTTCTCTGAAGAGGAATACTCCGACGATGAGGGCTACGAGGAGCGTTCCTATACCTTCGAGGAGGCGTACGCCGCCGCCGAGCCCTCTCCCACTTCCACCCCCGCCCGGCGCCGCTCCGCCTCTCCCGACCGCAAGCGGTCGAAGGCCGCCAAGGCCTCCAATGGCTCGAAAGCATGGAAGCCCGACAAGCTCACCAAGGAGGACAAGGCCCTCCTCAAGGAGAGCAAAAAGCGCCTGAGCCGCAAGGAGAAGAAGGCCCTCGTGGCCCAGGCCAGGGACGAGGCCGTGATGATGACGGAGACACCCGTGGTGGGAAAGAAGCTCCGGCCCGGCCAGATGCTGGTCTACGACTCAGAGCTGGACGAGGTGGATTACACCGACCCCAAGGACCTGCCCGAGGTCCGGGACTATCTGCCCATCCGTTTCCGGCGCTACGGACGCGTGGGGCTGGGCGGCGGCATCATGTACGCCCTGTTCGTCATATGCGTGAGCATCGTGCTGGCCTGCTTCGGCTGGATGTGCGCGGTGGACGTGCTGGCCCTGAACAAGGAGGCGGCCACGGGCATCGTGGTCATCGACCCCTACTCCCCCGCTCCCGGCGAGCCCACCACCGTGAAGCAGGAAAACAGCGACGGCGAGGAGGTAGAGGTGCCCATCAAGGTGGACATCGACCAGGTGGCCGACGCGCTGAAAAACAGCGGCGTCATCGAGTACAAGTGGCTCTTCAAGCTCTTCGCCATGTTCTCCAACGCCAATATCAAGATAGACCCGGGCACCTACTCCCTGGACACCTCCCTGGACTACCGTGCCCTGGTGACCAATATGCAGTACGGCTCGGCCAAGCAGGACAAGGTGAAGGTCACCTTCCCCGAGGGCTACTCCGTCGATCAGATCTTCACCCTCCTGGAGAACAACCAGGTCTGCTCCAAGTCGGACCTCTATAACGCGGTGGAGACCTATGAGTTCCACTACGACTTCCTGGAGGGACTGCCCATGGGCGACAAGGAGCGCCTGGAGGGCTATCTCTTCCCGGACACCTATGAATTCTTCGCCGGCGAGCCCGCCGTCCAGGCCATCAGCCGCTTCCTGGACAACCTGGAGAACCGGCTGGAGAAGGCCAACGCGGCGGAGCTGGCCGCCTCCCGGGGCCTTTCCCTGCACGAGATGCTGACCATGGCGTCCCTGGTGGAGAAGGAGGCCGGCGGCGCCGAGGGCGAACGGGAAAACGTGGCCTCGGCCCTCTATAACCGTCTGAACGCCGGCTGGAAGCTGCAGCTGGACTCCACCGTAAACTATATCAAGGGCACCAGCACCTTTGACCTGACCTACGACGACCTGGAGATCGACAGTCCCTACAACACCTATATGTACGAGGGACTGCCTCCAGGGCCCATCTGCAACCCGGGCATGGCGGCCATCAACGCGGTGTTGAACCCGGCCAGCACCAACTACTGGTTCTGGTACTCCGTGGACGGCGTCTCCACCTTCTTCGAGAGCGCGGACGCCTTCAACGCCTTCGCCAGCAGCCACTGATCTGTACGCAAAAACTTTCATATAAGCACACGAGGTAAACACATGGAAAAGAAATTCGGCGTGAACGAGCTGCGGGAGATGTTCCTGGCCTTTTTCGAGACCAAGGGCCACCTCCGTCTGCCCAGCTTCTCCCTCATCCCCCAGAACGACACGAGCCTGCTTCTCATCAACTCCGGCATGGCCCCCATGAAGCCCTACTTCACCGGGGAGCAGGAGCCGCCCCGCCACCGGGTCTGCACCTGCCAGAAGTGCATCCGCACCGGTGACATCGAGAACATCGGCAAGACCGCCCGCCACGGCACCTACTTCGAGATGCTGGGCAACTTCTCCTTCGGCGATTACTTTAAAAAAGAGGCCATCCCCTGGGCCTGGGAATTCCTGACCAGCCCGCAGTGGGTGGGCCTTGACCCCGACCGGCTGTACCCCTCCGTGTTCGCCGGCAACGAGACCACCCCCGCCGACGACGAGGCCTACGCCATCTGGCGGGATGTGATCGGCATCCCCGAGGAGCGCATCTTCCGGTTCGGCAAGGAGGACAACTTCTGGGAGCACGGCTCCGGCCCCTGCGGCCCCTGCTCCGAGATCTACTACGACCGGGGCCCCAAGTACGGCTGCGGCAAGCCCACCTGCACCGTGGGCTGCGACTGCGACCGGTACATGGAGGTCTGGAACGTTGTCTTCTCCCAGTTCGACAACGACGGCAACGACAACTACACCGAGCTGAAGCAGAAGAACATCGACACCGGCATGGGCCTGGAGCGTCTGGCCGTGGTGTGCCAGGACGTGGACAGCCTCTTCGACGTGGACACGGTGATGAACATCACCAACGAGGTGTCCAAACTCACCGGGGCCACCTACGGCCAGAGCCATAAGATGGACGTGTCCCTCCGGGTCATCACCGACCATATCCGGGCGTCCACTATGATGATATGCGACGGCGTCCTCCCCTCCAACGAGGGCCGGGGCTACGTGCTGCGCCGGCTCCTGCGCCGGGCGGCCCGCCACGGCAAGCTCCTGGGCGTGAATGAGCCCTTCCTCTACAAGATCGTGGACATGGTCATCCATGAGAACGAGGGCCACTACCCCGACCTGCGGGAGCGCCAGGGCTACATCACCAAGGTCATCCGGGTGGAGGAGGAGAACTTCGCCCGCACCATCGACGGCGGCATGCGCATCTTCGACGAGATGCTGGACCAGCACAAGGCCAAGGGCGAGACCGTCTTCTCCGGCGCCGACGCCTTCAAGCTCTACGATACCTACGGCTTCCCCCTGGACCTGACCATGGACATGGCCGAGGAGCAGGGCATGACCGTGGACGAGGCCGGTTTCCAGGCCCTCATGGAGGAGCAGCGCCAGCGGGCCCGGAAGGCCCGGGAGGCCCTGGGCGACCTGGGCTGGGCCGGCGTGGAGTTCGGCAAGGACGTGCCTGAGACCGAATTCGTGGGCTATGACCACACCACCTATGAGGGCGCGAAAGTCGTGGCCCTGGTGGTGGAGAACGAGCAGGCCGAGGAGCTGATGCCCGGCGTAGAGGGCATCGTGGTCCTGGACAAGACCCCCTTCTACGCCGAGATGGGCGGCCAGGTGGCCGACCACGGCACTCTCTCCTGCGGCGATATGACCTTCACGGTCACCGACGTGCAGAAGAACAAGGGCGGCAAGTACATGCACTACGGCAAGGTGGCCGGCGGCGTCCTGAAGCTGGGCGACACCGTCACCGCCGCTATCGACGTGGACCGGCGGAAGGCCGTCATGCGCGCCCACTCCGCCACCCACCTGCTGGACAAGGCCCTGCGCACCGTGCTGGGCGACCACGTCCATCAGGCGGGCTCCCTGGTGGAGCCCGACCGGCTGCGCTTCGACTTCACCCACTTCTCCGCCATGACGCCCGAGGAGCTGGCCCAGGTGGAGGCCATGGTCAACGAGGCCGTCCTGGCCGGCTACGACGTACACACCGACGTCCTCCCCATCGAGGAGGCCAAGAAGCGGGGCGCCATCGCCCTGTTCAGCGAAAAGTACGGCGACACCGTCCGGGTGGTGGATATGGGCGAAGGCTATTCCGTGGAGTTCTGCGGCGGCACCCACCTGGACAACACCGCCAAGGTGGGCGTGTTCCACATCGACAGCGAGTTCTCCGTGGCCAGCGGCGTGCGGCGCATCGAGGCCGTCACCGGCAAGGAGAGCCTGGCCCTGATGAACAAGGTCCAGACCCGCCTGAACCAGGCCGCGGCGGCCCTGAAGGTCCGGCCGAACGAGCTGGAGAGCCGCGCCGAGTCCATCATGGGCGAGCTGAAGGCCCTGCACCAGACCGTGGAGAAGCTGAAGGCCCGGGAGACCGCCGGCGAAACCGACCGGCTCCTGTTCAGCACCCATGAGGTGGGCGGTCTGCGGGTGCTCACCGCCGTGGTGCCCGACGCGGACGCGGGCCGTCTGCGCCAGATGGGCGATATCCTCCGGGACAAGGCCGCCAACATCGTGGCCGTTCTGGCCGCGGTGAGCGGCGGGAAGGTCACCTTCCTGGCCGTGTGCGGCGCGGATGCGGTGAAGGCCGGTATCAAGGCCGGCGAGCTGGTCCGGGAGGTCTCCACGGTCACCGGCGGCAAGGGCGGCGGCAAGCCTGAGTCCGCCATGGGCGGCGGCTCGGACGTACTGAAGACCGACAACGCCCTGGCCATCGTGGACGACTTCGTGGCCGGGAAACTTGGTCTGTAATAATGTAATCTTAACGGCCCCGGCGAACACCGGGGCCGTCCCATAAAATAACATAAGGAGACATCACCATGCTTATCTACTTCCCCAACATGGACGAGACCGTCACCCCCAACTTCAAGGGCGGTGAGAAGGCCATGGCCTCCAAGGGCGTCATGTTTGACGGCAACAGGATCACCATGGGCCGTCTGGAGCCCGGCGCCACCATCGGCGTGCACACCCACGAGGACTCCTGCGAGGTCTACTATTACCTCTCCGGCAAGGGCAAGTGCTACTACGACGGGGCCTGGGAGCCGGTAGAGCCCGGCTGCGCCCACTTCTGCCCCAAGGGCCACAGCCACGGCCTGGCCAACACCGGCGACGAGGACCTGACCTTCTTCGCCGCGGTCATCAAGCAGTGAGGCCGTCCCCATGAGCGTGCATCACGACCCCGACTGCCTGTTCTGCAAGATCGTGGAGGGGGCCATCCCCTCTACCAAGGTCTATGAGGACGAGCTGTGCTATGCCTTCCGTGACATCGCCCCTCAGGCGCCCACCCACATCCTGGTAGTGCCCAGGACCCACATCGCTTCCTGCGCGGAGGTCACCGATGACAACGCCGCCCTAGTGGGCCACATCTTCACCGTGATTGCCAAGATCGCCCAGGATGAGGGTCTTTCCAATGGCTACCGGGTCATCTCCAACGCGGGTCCCGACGCGGGCCAGACGGTGCCCCATCTGCACTTCCACATCCTGGGCGGCAAGCGCATGCCCGACCAGATGGTCTGACGCGCTGTGCGAAAGCTGGCGTGGGCGGCGGCTGGCTTCGCCCTGGGGGCGGGCCTGGCCGAATATATCCTGCCGACCCGAGGGCTGCCGTATATCGCGGCAGCTCTCGTCCTGTTGTGCCCGGCGGCCCTGCTCCTGAAGAGCCGGCTCAACAGGAAGCGGGTATGGATATGCGCCCTCGCCGCGGCGGTGGGCCTTGCGGCCTGGTGGGGACGGTATATGGCAAAGACCGGCCCTGCTGAGGCAATGGTGGGGCAGACTGTTCAAATTTCCGCCGTTTCCACCGACTATGTGGAGCAGCACGACAATTACGAGCGCATTGAGGTCCGCATCCGGGAGGGCGCCCGTCCCGGCAAGGCGCTGCTGTACTACTACGAGGGTCAGCTCCCCGACCTGACGCCGGGGGACGCCTTCCGGGCGGAGGTGAAGCTGACCTCCGCCCTCACCCGCCGGGGCGAGCGTTCCCACCTATATACCTCCCAGGGCCAGGACACCCTGGGCTACATTCAGCCCGACACCCTCACCGTCACCGGCCGTGCCCCGGGCAGCTGGATATACTTTCCCCAGCGTCTGAGTCAGGCGGTGAAGGAGCTGGTGGACCGCCTCTTCCCTGCCGGCAGCGCCCCCTTCGTGAAGGCCCTGCTCACCGGCGACAGCACCGGCCTGGAGGAGGACGCGGCCAACTACACCGCCATGCGCACCGCCGGGGTGCTGCACATCGTGGCGGTCAGCGGCATGCACATGTTCGTGCTGGTGACGTTCTTGCAGCTGCTCCTGGGCCGGAGCCGCCGGACGAATCTTCTCTGCCTGCCCATCCTGTGGCTGTTCGCCCTCATGGCCGGGTGGCGGGCCTCGGTGGTCCGCGCGGCGGTGATGCAGACATTGTATCTGCTGGCGCCGGTGTTCCGCCGGGAGTCGGACGGGCCCACCTGCCTCGGCGCCGCGGCGCTTTTATTGCTTCTGGTGAACCCCATGGCCATCGGCGGCGTGGGGCTGCAATTGAGCTTCGCCTGCATGGCGGGGATGGTGTGTCTGCTGCCGCCCATGCTTGCGTGGGCGGGCCGGCGGCTCCCCATGCACAACAGGGCCGTGGCCTTCGTGGTGGACAATCTTGTCTGCACCGTGGGCGCCACCGCCCTCTCCCTGCCCGTCTCGGCCCTCTATTTCGGCCAGGTGCCCCTGCTCTCGCCAACGGCGAACCTGCTTACCCTGTTCCCGGCGGAGATCGTCTTCGCCGGCGGATACGTATCCTGCGCCGTGGGCGCCCTGTTCCCCGCCGCGGGGAAAGCGATGGCATGGCTTCTCAGCTGGATCGTGAAGTGGTGCATGGCCGTCTATCGGGCCGTCGCCGCTCTGCCCTTCGCCGGGCTCTGGGCCGGCAGCGTGCCCACGGTGCTGTTTCTGGTGTTCGTCTACGCCGCCTTCGGCCTGTGGCTTCTCGCCCGGAAGCGGCGCAGGAAGATACGGGTGGACGTGCCCATATGTCTCTCCCTCATGGCCCTCGGCCTCACGCTCCTGGCGGGCAAGCTGGCCATCCCCGCCGGGCAGGGCCGGCTAGCCGCGCTGGACGTGGACCAGGGCGAGTGTATGATCCTCGCGGACAGCCAGTGTGCCGTGGTGGTGGACTGCGGCGGAAGCGCCCTGGATAACGCCGGGGACACGGCCGCGAACTACCTGCAGAGCATCGGCCGGACCCGGCTGGACATGCTGGTGCTCACTCACCTCCACGCGGACCACGCAAACGGCGTGGAGACGCTCCTCTACCGCACGAAGGTGGACCGGCTGGTCCTGCCCGGGTCGGCGGACGACGGGGACGCGCTCCTGGCGCCCATCCTGGCCGCCGCGGATGCAAGGGGCACGGAGGTAATCACCCTCGCCGAGCCTATGACCGTGACCGTCGGGGGTCTCGCTCTGGACATGCTTCTGCCGGAGGCCGGGACCAACCTCAATGAACAGGGCATCGTGGTCCTGGCCCATGCCCTGGACACGGACGCCCTCATCATGGGCGACGCCGGCGAGGAGGCGGAGCGGGCGCTGCTCCGGGACGGCGCCGTTCCGGACGTGGATATCCTGGCTGTGGGCCACCACGGTTCCAAGACCGCCTCCGGCGCCCTGTTCCTTCGGGCGGCCCAGCCGGAGACCGCCGTCATATCCGTGGGGTACAACAGCTTTGGCCAGCCCGCGGAGGAGACCCTGGCCCGGCTGGATACATACGGCGCCCAAGTCCGGCGCACAGACTTGGAGGGGAACGTCATTATCAAACTGCGGGAAGGAGGCCCCGAGGATGGCCGCTAGAGACAAGCCGGCGCTGGACTACGGCGCTGAGATACGAAAGCTCCGCCAGGACGGCCCCCAGCGGGTCTATCTGCTCCACGGGGATGAGGACTACCTGCGGGACAGCTATATCGGGGAGCTGAAAAAGCTGTGCTTCGACGAGGGCACGGAGGCCTTCAACAGCCACCGCCTCCAGGGCCCCGGTCTGGACATGGGGGCCCTGCGGGAGAGCGTGGAGGCCATGCCCTTCATGGGCGAGCGCACCTATACCGAGGTCCGGGACCTGGACGTGAACCGCACCGGGAACTATGACGCCGAGGGGCTGAAAGCCTTTTTGGAGGACGTGCCCGAATGGGCCACCGTGGCCTTCGTCTTCTCCCCCGGCTACGCCCCGGACAGCCGTCTGGCCGTGGTGAAGGCCATGAAGAAGGCCGGGGTGGACATCGATTTCGCCAGCCCCGGGGATAGGGAACTGCGCACCTGGGTCATCCGCAGGGCGGAAAGTCTGGGCAAGCATATGGACGGCGCCACAGCTAGCTACCTCATCTGGGTCTGCGGGGAGCGGATGAACGGCCTCATCCCAGAGATCACGAAGATCGCGGGCTACGCCAAAGGGGACGCCATCACCCGCTCTGACATCGACGCCGTGGCGAAGAAGGCCCCGGAAACCACCATTTTCGACCTGACCAACGCCTTGGGAGCCGGGGATTATGATAAAGCCGCCCGACTGCTGGCGGACCTGCTGGCGGACAAGGATGAGCCGCCCCCCAAACAGATCGCCATGATCGGCGAGCAGTTCCGCCGGCTCTATATCGCCAGCCTCGCCGGCAGCAGCGGCCAGGGCGAGGCCTTCATCACCGCCTGTATCCCGGAGCTCACCGGCAAGTCCTACCCCCTGCGGCTGCTGCGCCAGGCCTCAAAAAACTTCTCCCAGGAGCGGCTGGCCCGGGCCGTCAGCTTCTGCGAGGCCTGCGACTTCGCCATGAAGGACACCGGCGGCGAGCCGGAGGCCCTCATGAAGGAACTGCTGGTGCGGCTGGCCATGGACAGAGCATGAATAAACTGAAGATCAAGGAGGCCATCGTGGTGGAGGGCCGCTACGACAAGGCCGCCCTTTCCAACATCGTGGACACGGTCATCGTGGACACCGCCGGTTTCGGCGTCTTTTCCGATGGGGAGAAGCTGGCCCTTCTGCGCCGTCTGGCCCAGGCGAGGGGCCTCATCGTCCTCACGGACAGCGACGGCGGCGGTTTCCTCATCCGGAATTTTCTGAAGTCCGCTATCGACCCCGGCCTCGTCAAGCACGCCTACATCCCCGACGTGCCCGGCAAGGAAAGGCGCAAAAAAAGCCCCTCCAAGGAGGGACTTCTGGGCGTGGAGGGCATGAGCCCGGAGATATTGGAGGCCGCCCTGCGCCGGGCGGGCGCGACCATCGACGGTGAGGCGCCCGGGGCGGGCTGCGTGCCGCCCCTGACCAAGGCGGAGCTCTATGAGCTGGGTCTGGCGGGAAGGCCTGACAGCGCCGCCCGGCGGGCGGCGCTCCAGAAAGCCCTGGACCTGCCCGCGGGGCTCACCGCCAACGCCCTGCTGGACGTACTGAACGTGCTGGTCACCCGGGAGGAGCTGGAAGGGCTCATCGGCTTGACTCAAAAATGATGAGGCCGATCCCCGCCAAAAGCAGCACCCCCGCCGGGGCGTCTCCCATTGCCTTGGCCAGCCGGTAGGTATAGTGGCTCCTCACCCCCGGCTCCCCTGCGAACAGGCACAGGAGAAAACCGGCGAAGGCCATGAGGCAGCACAGCGCCAGTATGACCCGCACCGCCAGAAGGCCGCCGGGGGAGATATTCTTAAAGGTATGTAAGAACTTTTTCATAGGCCTATCATAGCGTTTTTCGCCGCTCCCGGCAATGGACAGTTCCTGCCGGGAGCGCCATTTTTTACCTGTAAACGCCAAAAATGGGCCCCGTATTTGGCTACTATCACCAAACTATGTTTTACCCGGCGAAAATGCAAAGTTTTGTTTGAAAATGGCGGCCAAACAGTATATTATATAGTATGCAGAATTTGCAAAAAACTTTTTTGAGGAGTGATTTTCATCTATGTTTGAAAATCTGTTCTGGATCGGCTTCGCCGGCGCGGCGGTGGCCCTGCTGTTCGCTCTGATGCAGCGGAACAAGGTCATGCACGCCTCCGAGGGCAACCCCAAGATGGTGAAGCTGGCCTCCGCCATCCGTGAGGGCGCCAACGCCTACCTGAAGGCCCAGTACACCACCGTGGCCAAGGTGTTCTGCGTTGTGTTCGTGATCCTGGTGATCATCGCCTTTGGCTCCAACGGCACCATGATCCCCAAGGTGACGCCCATCGCGTACCTGACCGGTGGCATATGGTCCGTGCTGGCCGGCTTCATCGGCATGAAGATCGCCACCAACGCCAACGCCCGCACCGCCAACGCGGCCAGCGAGAGCCTGAACAAGGGCCTGAACGTGGCCTTCTCCGCCGGCTCCGTCATGGGCTTCGTGGTCGTGGGCCTGGGCCTGCTGGACATCACGATCTGGTTCTTTGTGCTGAAGTACCTGATGCACATGACCGAGCCCCATGAGATCGCCAACATCATGGTGATGAACGGCATGGGCGCCTCCTTCGTGGCCCTGTTCGCCCGTGTGGGCGGCGGTATCTACACCAAGGCCGCCGACGTGGGCGCCGACCTTGTGGGCAAGGTCGAGGCCGGCATCCCCGAGGACGACCCCCGCAACCCCGCCACCATCGCCGACAACGTGGGCGACAACGTGGGCGACGTGGCCGGCATGGGCGCCGACCTGTTCGAGAGCTATGTGGGTTCCATCGTGGCCACCTTCGCCCTGGCCGGCACCGCCGGCTACGGCTGGTCCGGCATGTTCCTGCCCCTGGCCCTGGCCGTCGTGGGCATCGCCTGCTCCCTGATCGGCTCCTTCCTCATCAAGACCAAGGAAGACGCCACCCAGATGAGCCTGCTGAAGAGCCTGCGTACCGGTACTTATACCGCCGCTGTCCTGAGCGCGGTGCTGGCCTGCCCCCTGTGCTACTTCGTGCTGGGCGCTGAGCAGCACTGGCTGGGCGTTTACATCGCCATCCTGGCCGGCCTGGTCGGCGGCTGCGCCATCGGTTACTTCACCGAGTACTACACCTCCGACAACTACAAGCCCACTCAGGAGTTGGCTGCCACGTCTGAGACCGGCTCCGCCACCATCATCATCGGCGGCATCTCCCTGGGCCTGAAGAGCACCATGTCCTCCATCCTGATCGTGGGCGTGGCCGTGCTGCTGAGCTACTTCGCCGCCGGCGGCTCCACCGACATCATGGGCGAGGGCGGCGCCTTCTCCGCGGCCTTCAACCAGGGCCTGTACGGCGTGGGCATCGCCGGCGTGGGCATGCTGTCCACCCTGGGCATCACCCTGGCCACCGACGCTTACGGCCCCGTGGCCGACAACGCCGGCGGTATTGCCGAGATGAGCGGCCTGCCTGAGGAGGTCCGTGACCGCACCGACGCGCTGGACTCCCTGGGCAACACCACCGCCGCCACCGGCAAGGGCTTCGCCATCGGCTCTGCCTCCCTGACTGCTCTGGCTCTGCTGGTCGACTACGTCAACATGGCCCAGAGCAAGACCCCCGAGGCCCTGAACTTCACCCTCACCAGCCCCACCGTTCTCGTGGGCATGTTCGTGGGCGCTATGCTGACCTTCGTGTTCTCCGCCTTCACCATGAGCGCGGTGCAGAAGGCCGCCCAGTCCATCGTGAAGGAAGTCCGCCGTCAGTTCAAGGAGATCCCCGGCATCATGGAGTTCAAGGCCGACCCCGACTACTCCCAGTGCGTCTCCCTGTGCACCAAGGGCGCTCTGCATGAGATGGTCGTTCCCGCGCTCCTGGCCGTCATCGTCCCCGTCGCCACGGGCCTCATCCTTGGCCCCACCGGCGTCGTGGGCCTGCTGGGCGGCGTGTCTGTCACCGGCTTCGCCATGGCCGTGTTCATGTCCAACGCCGGCGGCGCCTGGGACAACGCCAAGAAGTACATCGAGCGGGGCAACCACGGCGGCAAGGGCTCTGAACAGCACAAAGCGGCTGTGGTGGGCGACACCGTGGGCGATCCCTTCAAGGACACCTCCGGCCCCAGCCTGAACATCCTGATCAAGCTCTGCTCCACTGTGTCTATCATGTTCTGCGGCTTGGTAGCAGCGTTCAACCTGATCAAGTTCCTGTAATAAGCGAATACAGCATCAAGCCCCGGCCGAAAGGCCGGGGCTTTCTCTATTCTATTTGCGGCTCCCTCTGACGAGGGAGCCGTCACCGCCTTTGGCGGTGACTGAGGGAGAGAACAATTATATAAACTCCGCTGAGAAACGGTGTGTCCTTTCCTCCCCCGGAGCCAGCACCACGCAGTGGGCCTTGTCCGTGAACACGCCGCTCTCGTCCTCGTATCCGGCGCAGCCCTGCCAGGGCTCGATGCAGAGATACGGCCCCTTCTTGTGGGGCATGGTCCATATCCCCAGCATGGGGAAGTCCCCGAAGGTCACCCGAACGCCGTGTCCGGTATCCCGGCTCACCAGAGACACCGCCTTGGACCGCAGGCCGTCGAAGACCAGGGTGTCCGCCCCGTCGAATATCTCATGGCGCAGGTCGATGGTCCTCTCCCCCCGGAGCCGGAGCGCGTCCAGATACCGCCGGGCCAGCAGACCGCCCTCTGCCACGGCGATGGAGCCTGTATCCTCCGGCTGGTCGAACACCAGGGAATAGTCCTCGAAACGCTCCCCCTCCTGCGCCGGGCAGAGATAGCCCGTGTGGCCGCCGACGCAGTAGGGCATGGACTTTTCGCCTGTGTTCTGCACGGAAAAGCAGGTCTCGAAGCCAGCCTCCGTCAACGCGTGCCGCACCCGCAGCCGGAAGGGATAGGGGTACTGCTCCAGGGTGTCCACGCTCTCGGTGAGTTCCAGCACCGCGAAGTCCCCGCCCCGCTCCGCCAGGGCAAATTCCCTGCCCCGGGCAAAGCCGTGGCGTGACAGGGGATAGAAGTTCCCCTCAAAGACCGCGCCGCCGCCCTTCACCGCGCCGATGGCGGGAAACAAGATGGGATTTCTTCCGGCCCAGATGGCCGGGTCCCCCTGCCACAGCCGTTCCCGGCCGGTCCCGTCCCGGAAGGATATGAGCTCCCCGCCGGCGGTGGTCGCCGCGGCGGTGAATCTCTCATTTTTCAGCGTATATTCCATTTCAATACACCTTCTCCCGTGCCTCCACGCCTTTCTTGAGGCGCTTGAGGCCGTCCTCCACCAGCGACCGGGGGCAGCCCAGATTCATGCGCAGGAAGTCCCGTCCCGCGTCGCCGTACATCCCGCCGGCGTTCAGGAACAGACCTGTGCCCGTCCGGATAAAGTGGGCAAGATCCCCCTTGTACCCAGGCAGGGCCGAGCAGTCCAGCCATAGGAGATAGGTGGCCTTTGAGGGCACCGCCTTCACCTGGGGCAGCTCCTTTTCCAGAAACGCCTGCACCAGCCGCTTGTTCTCCGCCACGTAGGCGCGCATCCCGTCCAGCCAATCGCCGCACTTTGTGAAGGCCGCCACCGTGGCGTCCACGGCGAAGGCGCCCACCTCGCCGACCCCGTCAGCGTGGAGCGCCGCCTGCACCCGCTCCCGCAGAGCCTTATCAGGCGCCGCCACCGCCGCCGTCTTCAGCCCCGCCAGGTTGAAGGCCTTGGTGGGGGCGATGAAGGTGACGGACATGTCCCGGCAGGCCTCTGACACGGAAGCGAAGGGCACGTAGTCCACCCCCGGGTCCGTCACGTCGCAGTGTATCTCGTCGGAAAGCACCGTCACCCCATGGCGGGCGCACAGCTCGCCGATGGCCGCCAGCGTCTTCTTATCCCAGATGTTGCCCGTGGGGTTGTGGGGGTTACAAAGCAGCATCAGGCGCACGGCGGGGTCGGAAAGGGCCGTGTCCAGCTTGTGGAAGTCGATGCTGTAGGTCTGAGTCCAGTCGTTATACTCCAGGGGGCAGTCCTTCACCTGCCGGCCGCTGTCGGTGACGGCGGAGAAGAAGCAGTTGTAGACCGGCGACTGGATGAGCACTTTCTCCCCCGGGGCGGTGAGCCGCCGGATGACGCTGCC
The DNA here is from genome assembly GCA_947581795.1 of uncultured Oscillospiraceae bacterium. Taxonomy (GTDB): domain Bacteria; phylum Bacillota; class Clostridia; order Oscillospirales; family Oscillospiraceae; genus CAJOIG01. The sequence continues at coordinate 5,327 of CANPVS010000006.1, read as the reverse complement.
GATGGCGGGCACGATGCCCGTGGCGAACAGCAGCCAATCCTTTTCCATGGTAAGACCGTGGCGGTCCCGCCACCAGCCGATGTAGGCGTCATACCAGGCGTCCGGCAAGGCCGTGTAGCCCCATATGCCGTGCTCCGCCCGGGCCTTCACCGCCTCCACGATGGCCGGGGCGGTCATGAAGTCCATGTCCGCCACCCACATGGGCAGCTCCCCGGGCTCCACGTTCCACTTCATGGCGTTGGTCCCCCGCCGGTCTACAAGCGTATCAAAGTCGTATGTCATATGTGGACGCTCCTTGCTTCTTTTTTCTTCAGTATAGCATGTTCCGTCCCCCGCCGCAATGGCCCACCGCTTGACGGCCACGGCCGTATGCGGTAAAATCTACTTGTTTGCAAGGAGGCGTTCCCATGGAAAAAGACAATGACTTCCTGGGCACGGAGCCCGTAGGAAAGCTCCTGTTCCGGCTGGCCATACCCACCATTGCGGCCCAGCTCATCAACATGCTCTATAATATCGTGGACCGCATCTACATTGGCCATATGCCCGGCTCCGGCGACCTGGCCCTCACGGGCTTGGGCGTGTGCATGCCCATCATCCTGTTCGTGTCCGCCTTCGCCGCCCTGGTGAGCTCCGGCGGCGCGCCCCGGGCCTCCATCTTCATGGGCAAGGGCGACCCGGACACGGCAGAGAAGACCATGGGCAGCTGCTTCACCCTCCAGCTCATCGTCTCCCTGGTCATCACGGCCCTACTCCTGGCCTTCCACCGGCCTCTGCTCCTTGCCTTCGGCGCCAGCGAAAATACTATCGGCTACGCCGTGGACTACATCCGCATCTACGCCCTGGGCACCGCCTTCGTCCAAATCACCCTGGGCATGAACGCCTACATAACCGCCCAGGGCTTCGCCAAGATGGGCATGCTCACCGTCCTCATCGGCGCGGTGTGCAACATCGTCCTGGACCCCATTTTCATCTTCCTGCTGCACATGGGCGTGCGGGGCGCGGCTCTCGCCACAGTGCTGAGCCAGGGCATCTCCTGCGCCTGGGTGGTGAAGTTCCTTTCAAGCCCCAAGAGCATCCTTCGGCTCAAAAAGGACACCCTCCCCCTGCGCATGAGCCTGGCCCTCCCCTGCGTGGCCCTGGGCATCGCGCCCTTCGTCATGCAGAGCAGCGAGAGCGTCATCTCCGTGTGCTTCAACGCATCGCTTCTCAAATACGGCGGTGACGTGGCCGTGGGAGCCATGACTATCCTCACCAGCGTCATGCAGTTCGCCATGATGCCCCTGCAGGGTCTCAGCCAAGGCGCCCAGCCCATACTGAGCTACAACTTCGGCGCAAAAAACGCCCCCCGGGTCAAGGCCGCCTTCCGGCTTCTGCTGACCGTGAGCCTCGCCTACGCCTGCGGCCTCTGGGCCCTCATCATGCTCTTCCCCCGGCTGTTCGCCGGCATCTTCACCCCGGACCCCACCCTCCTGGACTTCGCCGCCCGGGCCCTCCGCATCTACTGCGGGGCCATGTTCCTGTTCGGCATCCAGGTGGCCTGCCAGATGACCTTCATGTCCCTGGGAAAGGCCGGCGCCTCCGCCATCGTGGCCATCATGCGAAAGTTTGTGCTGCTCCTGCCCCTCATCTACCTCATGCCCCACCTCATGGCGGACAAGACCATGGCGGTGTACACCGCCGAGCCCGTGGCAGACGTCGTGGCCGTCACATTCACTTCCATCCTGTTCTTCTTCCAGTTCCGAAAGGCCCTGCGCTCTATCCAGGAATAAGTCCATAGGTCAAGCCCCGCCGGTCTACCGGCGGGGCTTGACCTATGTCGTTTTATCCCATGTAGCCCGAGGCGGTGACCGTGGGCAGGCTCACGCCGCTGTAGGAGCCCTGGAAGTTCCAGGTGGCGGTCAGGTCCCCCACCGTGCCGCTGGGCACGTCAATGGTGGTGCTGAAAAGGCTGGTGGACGTGAGGCTGGTGGTGCCGTCGGGCACGTTCACGGCGCTGCCCATGACGGTGGTGCTGTAGCCGGCCACGGACACCGTCACCGGCTCGCTGATGACCTGCAGGCTGTAGGACGTGACGGAGCCGCTCACGGTGACCCGGGTGGTGCCGCCGCCCATATCTACCGCCTGCCAGGAGATGGACATATTGAGATTGGTGCCCGTGCTGGAGCTGGCGCTGCCGCTGGATACCGTTGTGCCCGGCGGCGGGGTCACCGGCGCCGGGGTGGGCGGCGCCTCCGTAGGCGGCGCCGAGGGCATAGGCGTTGCCGAGGGCGTGGGCATGGGCGTGGCCGTGTCAGCGGGCGGTGCCGACGCCTGGGGCGGCTGGGTCGCGGGCGGCGCGGTGGGAATGGGCGGGCTGGTATAGCTGACCGGCGGCGCCGTGATCACCGGGGCCGGGGGCATGGTCTCCGACACCGCAGCGGTGCTCCGCGCCTGCTCCAATGACTGTGACAGTCCCTCCGGCAGGGGAATATCCCCTCTTGTGCAGCGGGTGAAGAGATAAAGCTCCACCGCCAATATCACCGCCAGCAGGATGGCCAGCAGGATGATCCTTCCTTTTCTCATATCTGCTTATCTCCCCTTTTTCCCTATTATAGAACGAAATACCCGGTTGGTCCAGTCCGCCGGCGGCGATTTAATAATTTCTTCCCCGTGGGCTACCATTTTGACGCAACATCTGGTAAACTGTTCCTGATCAGACAGACGAGATCGGAGGAATACTCCATGAGACGATTTTGGGCGCTGCTGCTGGCGGCGCTGCTGCTCCTGCTCGCCGGATGCGGCGGTCTGGAGGATGAGGCCGCCCAGGTCCTCACCGGCGCGCTCACAGAGGCGGCGGACAGCCTTCTGGACTCCCTGGAAGAGGACGGAAGCGCCCCCGCGGACGCCGGAGACTGGGCGCCGGAATACGGTGAGTACTACTACGATGTGGAAAACGTGGTGCTTTATCTGACCGCCTACGGCGAGCTTCCTCCCAACTATATCACCAAAAACGAGGCCCGGGACCTGGGCTGGAGCGGCGGCTCTGTGGAGAAGTACCTGGACGGCGCCGCCATCGGCGGGGACTGGTTCGGCAACTACGAGGGCCAGCTCCCGGAGGCCAAGGGCCGCACCTATACGGAGTGCGACATCGACACGGACGGCTACGGCTCCCGGGGCAGCCGCCGGCTGGTGTTCTCCAGCGACGGGCTGTTTTTCTACTCCAAGGACCACTACGAGCACTTTGACCAGGTATATGTGACGGACGATTATGAGGTGACATGGTGAAAACGATCGAACTGGACGGGCGGCGGCTCCTGACGAAGGAGACCGCCCACCCCTATCTGAAACGGGCCCTGGACCTGCCCGACTATTACGGGAGCAATCTGGACGCCCTGCATGACTGCCTTATGGAGATGGACGGCGTGACTCTGGTCCTCCGGGACGTTGAGGCCATGGAGGAGAGTTCCTACGGCGCGAAGGTGCTCCGGGTGCTCCGGGACGCCGGCCGGGAGAACTCCGGCCTCACACTGGCGTTTCCCGATGAAAATTACACCGTCCGCCTCGCCAGACCGGAGGATGCCGGCCCGCTCCTGGACGTCTACAGAGAGTACATCGATACCTCCATCACCTTTGAATACGACCTGCCCACCGCGGAGGAGTTCGCCCAACGCATCCGGGACATAGAGGCGGTCTACCCCTATCTGGTGCTGGAGCGGGCAGGGCGGCCCGTGGGCTACGCCTATGCCCACCGCTCCCGGGAGCGGAAGGCTTATGACTGGGTGGCGGAGCTGAGCATCTATCTGGATACGTCCGCCACCGGCCAGGGCCTTGGGAAACGGCTTTACAGCTGTCTCATAGACCTGCTGGCCATGCAGGGCCTCAAGACGGCCATGGGCTGCGTCACCGTGCCCAACGCCGCCAGCGAGGCGCTCCATGCCGCCTTGGGCTTTACGCGGGTGGGTCTCTCCCCCAACGCCGGATATAAAAACGGCTGGCGCGACGTGGCATGGTTTGAAAAGCCTTTGGCCCCTTACGACACGCCCCCCGCTCCCCTACGTCCTTTCCCCGAACTGGACCAGGCGGCCGTGGCCGAGAGACTGCGCCGGTTTTGAATCGCCCCTATACAGCAACGACCCCGCCTTTCGGCGGGGTCGCTTCCTATCCATATATGTATCAGATACCGGCGAACAGGTCCCGGGGGTACTCCCCCTTTTCCACCAGCTCCCGGAAAGCCGCCTCCACCATATCTCTGTCGTCGTGGTGGGTGATGCCGAACCAGCGGTCGCGGCTGGGCAACACCTGTACGCTGGCGAGACCGCTCTTCACCATCCGGCCCACGATCTCCGGCAGCAGGTACTCGTCCTTCAAAGGGTCCTTCATGGCGGCCTTGAACCGGCCGAAGCCGTCCTCCAGCTTGTCCACGAAGGCAGGCGTCAGCATCCACATATTCATGGACACCATGCCGTCCCCGTTCAGGGGATGGAGCCCGTCCGGTCCGTTCACCGCCGCCCCCTCGGGGGTCTTCACGATGTGGCGCGTCTCTCTGATGTCGGTGAGATGGCCGCTCTCGTCCACCGCGCACAGGCCCCGGGTCACCTCGCCCGCTTCGGACAGGGTGTTTTTCAGCACGAATCCCGTCATGGCGAACCGGTAGGGGTGCTGCGGGTCGCCCGCAGCCAGAAAGTCATGGGCGGCTTTATAGGCGCTCTTGCCGTAATAGTCGTCGGCGTTGATCACGGCGAAGGGACCGTCCAGCAAGTCCTTGCAGGACAGCACGGCCTGGCCCGTGCCCCAGGGCTTCGTCCGCCCCTGAGGGGCGTCGCCCAGATCCTGGAAGGCGTAGTCCCATCTCACGCCCTTAGCCCGGCACAGCCGCTCCAGCCGCTCGCCGGCCGCCTCGCAGAAATCCTTATAGATATCCCGGCGGAGGATGACTACCACCCGGTCGAACCCCGCCTGGACCGCGTCATGGACAGAGTAATCCATGATGATCTCCCCGGAGGGGCCTACCCGCGCCAGCTGCTTGATGCCCGCGCCGTAGCGGGATCCGATCCCTGCGGCCAGCACCACGAGCGTGATTCCCATACCATAAACTCCTTGCCGTCCGTCCATCGCTGACGGACAGGTTTACAATAATAGCATTATAATATAAGTTGATTCCTGTTGCAAGGTAAAAGCTTCCAAAATTATAAATAATTCCTTAATTGTAACGGGATTTTTCGTTTTTGAAAGGAACGGCGAACGACACCGCGCAAAGATCCCCCTGCCGGTTGAACTGCCCCAGGGAAAGTGGACAGGGAAAAGAAGAGGACCCTGCGTAGGAAATAAGATTTAAGCGGAGTGGCGCA
>CANPVS010000005.1 GCA_947581795.1 uncultured Oscillospiraceae bacterium | reverse complement strand
GGAGCCGGTGATTCCGTGAGCAAAATCACAAATCACCGGCTCTTGTAATTTCATTATATCATTCTAAAATACTCCAGTGCCGCCCGAATCGCCGCTTCTTTCTCCGGCGGGCATTGGGGCTGCTTGGCGCTCTCTGACTTGGGCTTATTATAATTCTCCCGCTCGATAATCCCGCACTTCCGCTTCACTTGTGCAATATACAAGTGGCTGACCTTCATTCCGAATTTCTCCAGCACATACTCCTTGATTTCCTCATAGCTGGCTTTCTTCTCGGCAGCGGTCAAATCCATCTCGTCCATGGTGAGTTCAACTTCGATATGCTGCTTGACATTGAGTTTGGACAATAAGCATACCGTCTCCACATGACAGGTCCTGGGGAACAGGTCCACGGCGGCGCAGCGCTCCGGGGCATAGTCCAGGGCCGTCAGCCGCTTCAGGTCCCTTGCCAACGTGGCCGGGTCGCAGGAGACGTACACGAGCCGGGCAGGGCCCATGTCCGCGATAGCCTGGAGCACGGCCTCGTCCATGCCCTTGCGGGGCGGGTCGGTGATGATCACGTCCGGGCGGAGGCCCTGGGCGGCCAGTTTCGCGGCCACGTCTTTCGCGTCGCCGCAGATATACTCCGCGTTCGTGACGCCGTTTCGCCGGGCGTTGGCCTTCGCGTTCTCCACCGCGGCGGGGACGATGTCGCTGCCAATGAGGCGGGCGGCGTCCCGGGCCACGGCGAGGCCGATGGAGCCCGCGCCGCAGTAGAGGTCCAGCACCGTCTTTCCGGCGGGCTCGGCGTACTCGCCTGCGAGAGTGTAGAGCTTCTCCGCCTGGGCGGTGTTCACCTGGAAGAAGGCCAGGGGGGAGAGGGCGAGGCGTGCGCCGCAGAGGGTCTCCTCCACGGTGTCCTGCCCCCAGAGGAGGCGGATATCGCCGTTCAGAACCACATTGCCCGGGTCCGGGTTGCGGCAGGCCAGCACGCCGGTGAGCTCGGGACACGCCCGGCGCAGGGCATCCGCCGCGCCCACGGGCACGTCTCCCGCCGACACGATGCAGGCGGCAAAGTGGGAGCTCGTCCGGCGCAGGAACAGGTGCCGGATGAGTCCCCCGCCGGTGGCTTCGTCATAAGCCGGTATGCCAGCGGCCTTCATCCAGCCCAGCAGCGCGGCCGCGGCCCGGTCGAAGCACTCCGGCTGGAGAAGGCACCGGGGGCTTTGGATGACCTCGTGGCTCCGGGCCCGATAAAAACCGCACACGGGACCGGGGCCAAAGTTATAGATGGCCTTGTTGCGGTAGCCTTCCACGCTGTCCGCGCCAAGGATGGTCTCGCAGTGCAGGTCAAGGCCGCCGATGCGGCGCAAGGCGTCGTTGACCCGGTCCAGCTTCAGCCGCTTTTCCAGCTCGTAGTCCATGTGCAGGCAGTCGCAGCCGCCGCACTTCCCGAAGGCGGGACAGCCCGGGTCCCGGCGATAGGGGGAGGGCGCCAATATGGCCTCACCCCGGCCGTATACCGCCGTCTTCGTCACCTTCACGATGCGCACCCGCCACCGCTCGCCCGGCAGGGCCAGAGGCACGAACACCGCACGGCCGCCGAGCCGGCAGACGCCGGCGCCCTGGGAGGTGAAGCCGTCCACGGCGCAGTCGAATATGGCGTTTTTCGTAAGCTCGTTTTCCATGGGGCCATTGTAACACAGAAGAGGGGAAAATGCGCGGCTTTTTCCGGATTTTCGGCTGCTGGAAGGTTTTTCCGGCAGAAAAAGGGTTGTATTTGAGGGAAATATGTGCTATAGTGTTCGTAACTTTTGTTACATAGTTTACCGAGAGGTTACAGAATGAGTAAAATTTCCACTGCAAAGAGGACTTTACTGATCTTACTGCTGGTGCTGGCCATGGCGCTGGGCATGACGCCCGGGGCAATGGCCGCGGAGGAGCCGTTCCCGGAGGAGGAGATCGCTGCCCCCGAGGAACTGCCTCCCGTGGAGCCCGAGGCCCCGGCGCCGGAGGCGCCCGCCCCTGCGGCGCCCGCGCCTGTCGTGCCGGAGGAGCCCGAGCAGCCCGCCCCGGCCGTGCCGGAGGAGTCCCAGCCTGACACCACTGAGGAGCCCGCCTGGGAGCCCGAGGCCCCCGTGGCGGAGGAGCCCCAGGAGGAGCCTGAGGAGGAGCCCCAGGTGACCCAGAGCGAGGACTATGACCCGGAGGACCCCGTCTATTACGTGGAGGCCCACCGCAGCGCCAACGCGGGCATCCAGCTGGCCGCTGTGACCAGCAAGACCTTCGACGACTTTGTCCCCCGGACGCTGCAGTCCTATGAGACGCTGCACAGGGGCATAGACGTGTCCGTCTACCAGGGCGCCAACATCGACTGGAACCAGGTAGCCGCCAGCGGCGTGGAGTTCGCCATCATCCGCGTGGGCTACCGGACCACCGGCTCCGGCGAGCTCATGACCGATAAGTACTACGTCCGCAACCTGACCGCCGCCAAGGCGGCGGGGCTGCAGGTGGGCGCGTACATATTCTCCCAGGCCATCTCCGAGGAGGAGGCCGAGGAGGAGGCCCAGTACCTGATGGACCACATCAAGGGCTATGCCATCGACCTGCCGCTGGTATTCGACTTCGAGTACGCGGGCGGCCGGCTTTACAGCGGCAAGCTCTCCCGCCAGGAGGGCACCGACGTGTGCAACGCCTTCTGCAAGACTGTGGAGGCGGCGGGCTACGAGAGCATGGTCTACTCCAACCCCAGCACGTTGAACAAGGACCTGTACCGGGCGCAGATGGGCAGGCTCTGGCTGGCCCACTGGGCCACCAAGACCGACTATGCCGGCGCCTATGAGTTCTGGCAGTGCGGCTATGGGCCCGTGGCAGGTATCGCCGGCGACGTGGACCTGGACTTCTGGTTCGACCCCAGCGGGAAGCTGCCGCCCCCCGCTCAGCAGCAGGCGAAGCCTACGGCAACCCCCAAGCCCACCGCGACCCCTAAGCCCACCAATCCCTTCAAGGACGTGTCCTCCTCCAGCTGGTATTATTCCGACGTACTGGCGGCCTATGAGGCGGGCATCGTGAAGGGTCAGACCAACACCAGCTTCGCCCCCAACGCCACCGCCACCCGGGGCCAGGTGGTCACTATGCTCTACCGGCTGGAGGGCGAGCCCTCCGTCCCGGCTACGGCGTCGGTGTTCAGCGACCTGACCCAGGATTATTATAAGGACGCGGTGAACTGGGCCTCTTCCAACGACGTGGTCAACGGTACTTCAGACACCACCTTCTCCCCAGGCAGCAACATTACCCGGGAGCAGCTGGCCGCCATGCTTTACCGCCTGGCGGGGAGTCCCTCCGTCAGCGGAAATCTCAGCCGCTTCTCCGATGGGTCGAAGGTCCAGTCCTATGCCAAAAACGCCTTGATCTGGGCCGTGAACAAGGGCGTGGTCAACGGCAACGCCGACGGGACGCTGAAGCCGTCCGCTTCCGCCACCCGGGCGGAGGTCTGCGCCATGCTGATGCGCTTCGACCGGCTGTAACAATATATAAAGTTTCTACGGGGTCCCCATGAAAGCCCAGCGAAGCGGGTTTCATGGGGAAGAGGAAAAATAGCTCTGACCGATGGAGAACGACCGCTTGCGGGCGTTTGACATCTTCAGGGCTATTTTGACGAGCATTCCGCTGAATTATGAGAAAAAGCTTTCCTTTTTTCATAAATTGCGTTATTATTATGTTGTTATGACAACCGACCACAGCGAGGTGAGCACGTGAAGAAAAACGGATTTGGCACCGGCGTCATGTATGTGATGCTGATATTGCTCCTGGTGGGGCTGGCGCTCCTCATCGTCTTCAACTACCGGGCCAATGTGAAACAGAACAAGGCCATCGAGGAGGCGGAGGCGGCGCTTTCCGTGACGCCCACGCCGGAGCCCACGGCCACGCCCGCCCCCACGGCGGAGCCTGACCGGAACACCCAGAGCGTCACCCTGGCCTTCGCCGGGGACATCATCGGCCAGTCGGGCCTTGCCAACGAGGCCCAGCGGACCGCGGACGGCGTCACCACCTATGACTTTACCGATGAACTCAGCGGCGTGCGCGCCGCGGTGGAGGGGGCGGACCTGGCCGCCTGCACACTGGTGAGCACCCTCACCAGCTCCGGCACCTATGAGGCGTACCAGATGCCCCGGGCCGTGGCGGACGGCCTCAAAGGCGCGGGCTTCGACCTGGTGAACGCGGCCACGGACCATCTGCTGGACCGGGGGCTCACGGGTCTCGTGGAGACGGTAGACGCTCTTCGCAACACAGGCCTCGGCGTTCTGGGCGCCTACAGCACCGAGGGCAGCCGCCAGCTGGCCATGGCCGAGAAGAACGGCATGAAGATCGCCTTTTTAAGCTACACCTATGGCACGGCCGGCACAGGGGCCCAGCCCGTATCCGTAGCGGATAATCCCTGGTGCATCGACTTGCTCACCTCCGACTATATGACAGAGAAGGAGACCATCGACTACGCCAAGATCGACGGTGACATCGCCGCCGTGAAGGACGCGGGGGCGGACATCGTGGTGTGTTTCGTGTACTGGTGGGACAGCGCCCAGTATTACACCGAGCCCCGCGCCCAGCAGACGGAGCTTGCCGACCATCTCTTTGAAAGCGGCGTGGACATCCTCATTGGCGGGGGCGTGAAAGTGCCCCAGCCCATCCAGGTGCAGGTGGTGGAGCGCGCCGACGGCACTAAGGCCAACTGCGTGGCCTGCTACAGCCTGTCCAACCTCATGAGCTGCTTCAACGACAACTACACCAATATCTCCGCGGTGGTGGATATAGAGCTCAGCCGGGACACGGAGAGCAATGAGGTGTGGATCAGCTCCGTGCGGGAGACGCCGCTGTTCATGGTGGACACCGACGACTATGACGGCTATTCCGGAAGCCCCTTCCGCTACCGGGTGGTGGACGCCCGGGAGGCCATCGGCATGTACGAGCAGGGCCAGGGAGGACCGCTGTCCTCCGGGTCCTATGAGGCGGCCAAACAGGGCATAGAGGACCTGAAGACCATCCTGGGCGCCGAGTATGACGTGGAAAGCGGCGGCGCGGTCCTCAAGTTCCCCTACTGAAACAGCAGCAGCGCGCCCAAATAAGTGTATACCGCGGCGGAGACGCCGCACAGCGCCCGGCCCGCAAGGTGCCGGGCGCAGCTTATATCCGTGTCCGCCAGCACGCCCATGGTCTGGCAGTGGACGGAAAGACCGCCCCAGCCCAGCACCAACGCCGCGCAGGCCAGATGCAGCGGCGTGGGCGTGAGACCCTGGAAAGCGGCAATGCCGCCGCCCAGCTCCAAAAAGCCGGTGAGCAGCGCCCGCATGAGGGGGGGCAGGGCGAGGAAGGGCGTGAGCATGCCAACGATGGCGCCGAAGAGCACCACATAGCCGCACACGGCCAGCGTGGAGCCCACCGCCTTCGTGACCGCTGTGGGCAGAGCCCTGGAAAAGGGGACCGGCGCAGCGGGGGAGATGGCCGTCTCGCCTTCGATGGGCGCGCCATGGCCCCGGAAGAGAAGCCCCACCGTCACGGCTCCCAGCGCGTGAGTGATATAGAGGAGAAACCCCGCTGCGGGGCGCTGGAACACGGCCCCAGCCGCGCCCAGGATGAAGCCGGGGCCGGAGTTGTTGCAAAAGGCGGCCAGCCTTTCCGCCTCGTCCCGGCTCACCCGCCCGCTGCGGCGCAGGTCCGCCGTTACAGACGCCCCCAGCGGATAGCCGCCGGACAGGCCCAGCATGAACGCCTGGGCCCCGGCGGGGGAGACCCGGAAGAGCCTGCCCAGGCCCTTTCCGAGACTGCCGGCTAAGAGCTCCGGAAGCCCCAGGGCGGAGAGCATATTCGCCAAGGAGAAGAAGGGCAGAAGCGAGGGGATGAGCGTGGCGGCGCAGACGGCGAGAGCCTGCCTCGCCCCGGCGGCCGCCTCCCGCGACAGGACCAGCAGCGCCCCGCCCGCCGCCAAGACCGGGAGAAGTGGCAAGAACTTTTTCATGGTCAGAGCATATGAGCGCTAAGTCCTTTTTTGAACCGGCCCGGCATAAAATCCTTCGGGTGATGATTTTGGAAAAGACGAAGCTCACACGCAGGATGCTCTCCCGGCTGGATATCCCCGCCGAGGCGGCGGTGCCCGCGCCCCGGATCACCATTTCCGGCGACGGGCGGGTGCTGGTGGAAGGCCACAGAGGCCTTTTGGAATACGCCGCGGACCGCATCGCCGCCGCCGGGCCCGGATGCCGCATCCTCATAAAGGGGGAGCATTTGGGGCTGGTGGCCATGAACCGGCGGGAGATGGTGGTGTCCGGCCGCCTGTGGGCGGTGGAGCTGGAATGAACGGCGCGCGGTACTTCACAGGCTGGGTCACCGCCCGGGTCACCGGCGCCGCCCCGGAGAAGTTTCTGTGCGCCCTGGCGGAGCGGGGCATCCCCTTCTGGGGCGCCGCGCCGCCCGTGGACTTCTCCCTCACGGTGGAGATACCCTGGCGGGCGGCGAAGCTGGTCCAGCCATTGGCTGCTTCCCTGGGCTGCGAGGGAACGGTCACGGGACGCCACGGGCTGCCGGCCCTGGCAGCCAAACTGCGCCGGCGGTACTTTCTCCTGATAGGCGCGGCGCTCATCCTGGCGGTGCTGTTCGTGGGCAGCGCGTTTATCTGGGAGATCGACATCGAGGGGAATGAGACCGTCCCGGAGGGGGTCATCCGCCAGGCGCTGCAGGAGTGCGGGGTGGACATCGGCGCCTTCTGGCCAGCCATGAGCCAGGACGGGGTGCGGAACGGGGTCATCCTGCGGGTGCCTGATATCCGGTGGATGACCGTCACCATGCGGGGCAGCCACGCCAGGGTCATCATACGGGAGAGGTATACCCACCCGCCCATCGTCCCGGAGACCGCCTATGCGGACATCGTGGCGGTGAAGGCGGGGCTCGTAGAGCACGTGGATGCCTTCCAGGGCACCGCCCTCACGGAGCCCACCAAGGCGGTCCTGCCGGGAGAGAAGCTGATCGGCGGGTATGTCACCGGCCGCATTGGCGTCCAGGGGCCCGCCCGCGCTGTGGGCGAGGTTACGGCCCGGACATGGTACGAGCTCACGGCCAAGACCGCCGCCCGGCCCCTGGAAAAGACCTATTCGGGCCATGAACGCATCCGATGGGCCCTGATTCTGGGAAAAACCCGGATAAATTTTTACAAAGACAGTAGTATTTGCCCCGCAGGTTGTGATAAAATCATAAAAGAGTATACCCTGGCGCGGAAGGGACTGTTTGCCCTGCCCGTGACGCTGGTGAAGACCACCTACGTGCCTTATGATACTCATGAGGCGGCGGGACCTGAACTCCGGGCGGAGCTGGAGGACCAGCTCATGGAGACGCTCACGGGCCAGCTGGGGGAGGACGGCGAAGTGCTGTCCAGCCGGTTTTCCGCCTCTTCGGAGGACGGGGCGCTCTATGTGACACTGCGGGCGGAGTGCCGGGAGCAGATCGGCGTGTCCGCACCGCTGACAGACGATGACCTGGCGGAGATCCAGGCGAAAATACCACAGACAGAGGTTCCTTGAATGACAGAGAAGGTAATGCAGATCGATAGGATGGAGAACGTGATAAGCGTATTCGGCTCCTTCGACCAGAATCTGCGCATCATCGAGACGGAACTGGGCGTGACCATCACCAACCGGGACGAGAATCTGAAGATCGCCGGCGAGGCGGAGAACGTGATGCACGCGGAGAAGGCCATCGACGGCCTGCTATCCCTTGCGGCCCGGGGCGAGGCCATCGACAGCCAGAACGTGCGCTATATCATCAAGATGGTCCTGGCTGGCCAGGAGGACAAGATAGGCGACCTGGCCCGGGGCGTCATATGCGTCACCGCCAAGGGCCGGCCGGTCAAGCCCAAGACCATCGGTCAGAAGACATACGTGGACGCCATTAAGAATAACACCGTCACCCTGGGGGTGGGTCCCGCCGGCACGGGCAAGACGTACCTGGCCGTGGCCTGTGCGGTGGCGGCCTTCCGGGAGAAGCGGGTCAACCGCATCGTGCTGACCCGACCGGCGGTGGAGGCCGGGGAGCGGCTGGGCTTTCTGCCCGGCGACCTGCAGAGCAAGGTGGACCCATACCTGCGGCCTTTATATGACGCCCTTTTCGACATGCTGGGGGCGGAGACCTATAACAAATACCTGGAGCGGGGGGACATTGAGGTGGCGCCCCTGGCCTACATGCGCGGCCGGACGCTGGACGACAGCTTCATCATCTTGGACGAGGCCCAAAACACCAGCCGGGAGCAGATGAAGATGTTCCTGACCCGCCTGGGTTTTGGCTCCACGGCGGTCATCACAGGCGATGTGACGCAGATCGACCTGCCCGCGGACAAGGTGTCGGGCCTTAAAGAGGCCATGCGGGTGCTGGAGGGCGTGGAGGACATCGCCATCTGCCGCCTCACCGGCGCGGACGTGGTGCGCCACGTCATCGTCCAGCGTATCATCGAGGCCTACGAGCGCCACGCCAAGGACGAGCCGCCCGTAAAGACCTACAAGCCCAAATATAAGAACAACGGAGGACGCCGCTGATGGACAAGCTGAAGCTGTCGCTCCGGTGCGAGCGGGGAACGAAGTGTCCGCCCGAGCTGCGCCGGCGCATCAAGACCGCCGCCCAGGCGGTGCTGAAGGCTGAGGGCGTGGAGGAGCCTTGCGAACTGTCCGTGCTGCTTACCGACGACGAGGGCATCCACGCGGTCAACAAGGAGTTCCGGGACGTGGACAAGCCCACGGATGTACTGAGCTTCCCCATGGGGGATACCGACCCGGAGACGGGGCGGCTCCTGCTGGGGGATATGGTGCTGAACCTGTCCCGGGCGGAGGAGCAGGGGGCTCAGTTCGGCCACGGGGCGGACCATGAGATCAGCTACCTCACCGTCCACAGCGTGCTGCATCTGCTGGGCTACGACCACGTGGACGAGGGACCCATGAAAAAGGCCATGCGCGCCCGGGAGAAGGCCATCATGGCCGAACTGGAGCCGGATACGGCGACGGAGGAATGAGCATGATAACTAAAACCGCAATGATCACTATCTGCGGCCGGCCCAACGTGGGCAAGAGCACGCTCACCAACGCCCTGGTGGGGGAGAAGATCGCCATCGTGTCCCCCAAGCCCCAGACCACCCGCACCCGCATCCTGGCGGTGGCCAGCCGGGGCGAGACCCAGTTCGTCTTTGCCGACACCCCGGGATTCCACCGGGCCCGGACGAAGCTGGGCAATTACATGGACGACGTGGTCCGCCAGAGCGTGGCGGACGTGGACGCGGTGGTGCTCATGGCGGAGCCGGTGGCCCAGGTGGGGGACATTGAGAAAAAGCTCATCGCCCGGATAAAGGAAACGAACGTGCCCGCGGTACTGGCCATCAACAAGGTGGACGCGGTGGAGGACAAGCGCTCGCTCCTGCCCGTCATTGCGGCCTACAGCGCGGAATATGACTTCGCCGCCGTGGTGCCCATCAGCGCCCAGACAGGCGAGGGCGTGGAGGAACTGCTGGCGGAGCTTGACAAATTCGCGGTGGAAGGCCCTGCGCTGTTCCCCGACGACGTGATCAGCGACCAGCCGGAGAAGCAGATATGCGCCGAGATCGTCCGGGAGAAGCTGCTGCTGTGCCTGGACAAGGAGATCCCACACGGTACCGCCGTGGTGGTGACCAAGTTCGCCGAGCGGGACGACGGCAGCGACATCATCGACCTGGATGTGACCATCTACTGCGAAAAGCAGAGCCACAAGGGCATCATCATCGGCAAGCACGGCGCCATGCTCAAACGCATCGGCGAGCTGGCCCGTCACGACATTGAGGCGTTCATGGGCACGAAAGTGTTTTTGCAGACCTGGGTGAAGGTGAAGGAGAACTGGCGGGATTCCGACGCGCTGCTGAGAAATTTTGGATTCACCGACCAGTGATACAAGTGGCCGTCCCGTGGCACACTAAGGCCACGGGGTGATCCTCTATGAAAAGCGAACTGCTGTGGCAGATATTTTTGGATACGGGCGACCCCATGTGCTGGATACTGTACCGGCGCATGGAGCGCCGGTGACGGGGCAGGGTACATAGAATGTTTTTGACGACGAGGGGTCTTGTGCTGCGGGCGGTGCGCTATAAGGAGGCCGACCGCATCCTGACTCTGCTCACAGAGGACCAGGGCAAGATCACCGTAAAGGCCCGGGGCGCGCTGCGAAAGGGCAGCAAAATGGCCGCCGCCAGCCAGGACCTGTGCTGGGCGGAGTTCACCCTGTTCGGCAACCGGGGCAAGTGGACGGCGGACGAGGCCTCCACCCTGGAGCAATTTCTGGGGCTGCGGGAGGACCTCTCTCAGCTGGCCCTGGGGGCCTATTTCGCCGAGCTTCTGGACACGGTCTGCCCTGAGGAACAGCTGGCCCGCCCGGCCCTGCAGTTGGCGCTGAACGCCCTGTACGCTCTGAGCCGTGGCATCTACACGCCGGAGCACGTGAAGGCGGTGTTCGAGCTGCGGCTGCTGAGCCTGGAGGGCTTTCAGCCGGAGGCGGAGGCCTGCGGCGTGTGCGGAAAAGTGGATATGGACGGGCCCATGTTCTCGCCCGCCTCGGGGATGGTCCACTGCGCGGGGTGCGCTCCCGGCGCGGAGGGGCCGTCCGTGGCCCTGGACAGGGAGTCCCTGGCCGCCATGCGGCACATCATCGCCGCGCCCCCTAAAAAGGAGTTCTCCTTCGCCATCCCGGACGACTCCATGGAGCGCCTGGGACGGGCGGCGGAGCTGTTCGCCCGGGTCCAGCTGGACAGGAGTTTTTACTCCCTGGATTATTGGAAGAGTGTAAAATGAGCCTATACGAAAAATCTTTACAGACCATCGAACTGCCGGCGGTATTGGAGCTGCTGGCGGCCAAGTGCGCCTCCGACGGGGCGAAGGACCTGGCAAGAGCCCTGCGGCCCACGGGGGACAAAAACCGGGTCAGGGAGCGCCAGGCCGAGACCACCGACGCCAAGACCATGGTGGAGACCAAGGGAAGCCCCTCTTTCTCCGGCCTTAAAGACGTGCGCCCGGCTTTGGCCCGGGCCGACATGGGCGGTATGCTCAATACGAGGGAGCTTCTGGACATCGCCGGGGTGCTGTTCTGCGCCCGGGCGGCCAGCTCCTATGCCTCCGGCCGTGGCGACTGCGGGAGCCTGAAGCGGCTGTTTACCGCCGTGACCTCCAACCGGTTTTTGGAGGAGAAGATCACCACCGCCATCACTGGCGAGGAGGAGATCGCTGATGCTGCCAGTCCCGAGCTGGCCGACATCCGCCGGAAGATGCGGGCGGCATCCGCCCGGGCCCGGGACGCCCTGCAGAAGATCATCACCGCCCCCAGCTACGCGAAGGTGCTGCAGGAGCCCATCATCACTCAGCGGGGCGGCCGGTTCGTGGTGCCTGTGCGGGCGGAGAAGAAGGGGGACTTGCCGGGCCTGGTGCACGACGTGTCCGGCAGCGGCATGACCCTCTTTGTGGAGCCCATGGGCGTGGTGAAGGCCAACAACGAGCTGCGGGAGCTGGGCGCCAGAGAAAAGGCGGAGATCGAGCGCATCCTCATGGAGCTGTCCGCCGAGTGCGCCGGGGCCCGGAGCGGCATCGACCTGAACTACACCGTTCTCACGGAGCTGGACCTGATCTTCGCCAAGGCGGAACTGAGCTATGACCTCAACTGCGGCGAGCCCATCCTCACGGACAGCGAGCTCATTTTGAAGAAGGCCCGGCATCCGCTGCTGCCCCGGGATACGGCGGTGCCGATAGACCTCACCTTGGGCGGGGACTATGACACCATGGTCATCACCGGCCCCAACACCGGCGGCAAGACCGTAACGCTGAAGACCCTGGGTCTCATGTGCGCCATGGCGGGCTGCGGCCTGCACATCCCCGCCGGGGACGGCAGCGCCGTACCGGTGGTGGAGAAGATACTGGCGGACATCGGCGACGAGCAGTCCATCGAGCAGTCTTTGTCCACCTTCTCCAGCCACATGGTGAATATCGTGGAGATACTGAAGGAGTGCGGCCCGGGCTGCCTGGTCCTGCTGGATGAGGTGGGCGCGGGCACGGACCCCACGGAGGGCGCGGCCCTGGCCATCTCCATTTTGGAGTACGCCCGGGAGGCGGGGGCCAGCGTGGCTGCCACCACACACTACGCGGAGCTGAAGGTCTACGCCACCAACACCAAGGGCGTAGTGAACGCCTCCTGCGAGTTCGACGTGAACTCCCTGCGGCCTACTTACCGCTTGCTGGTGGGCATCCCCGGCAAGTCCAACGCCTTCGCCATCAGCCGCAGGCTTGGGCTTCCCGAGAGCATCATCGAGGACGCGGGCCGGCGCATCGACGCCGGGAGCACGGACTTTGAGCGGACCATCGAGCGGCTGGAAGAGCAGCGCCTGGCCATGGAGCGTGAGACCGAGGAGCGGGAGCGGGCCAACCGGGCCGCCCAGGAGGACGCCGCCAAGGCCGAGCGCATGCGCCGGGAGCTGGAGGTGCGCCTGGAGAAGGCGGAGCAGAAGGCCCGCCGGGACGCGGAGCGCATCATCAAGGAGGCCCGGGCCGCCGCCGACGAGGCCTACCGCCAGATCGACCGGGAGCGGGCCATGGGCCTGGAGGAGCTGGACCACCAGAAGATCAACGAGGCCCGGGCGGACCTGCGCCGGAAGCTGAACCTGGCGGAGGACGCCGTCCGCAGCCGGGAGGAGATCACCCAGCCCCGGAAGAAGGACCCGTCCCGGCCCATCGCGGCGGGGGACACGGTGGAGCTTCTCTCCACCGGCCGGCAGGCGGAGGTGCTGGCGGTGAACGGCAACGGCACCCTGTCTCTGCAGGCGGGGGCCATGAAGCTGACCGTCCCGCCGGAGGAGGTCAACCTGGTGGAGAAGCCGGGCAAGCAGAAGATATCCGTGTCCGCCGCGGCTGGCCGTGCCCTGCGCACGGCGTCGGTGGCCCGGGAACTGGACATCCGTGGCATGATGGCCGACGAGGCGGAGCTGGCGGTGGAGCGGTACCTGGACGCGGCCTCGGCGGCACGGCTGGAGACCGTCACCATCATCCACGGCAAGGGGACCGGCGCTCTGCGCTCGGCGGTACAGCAGATACTCAAACGCAGCCGCTATGTGAAGAACTTCCGCTTGGGCCGCTACGGCGAGGGGGAGACAGGCGTAACAGTTGTGGAACTGAAATAAAAAGATTCTTCCAGATTAATGCCAACTGTGCAATCCTCCAAACTATTGAAAAACGGCGCTAAAACATTTGCGAAATGGGTAGTTTTTTGCTACAGTATAATAAACATCTGCTGTAAAGGATAGGTGTACTCCCATGATCAATCGTGAAGTTACCATCAACAACCAGGTCGGCCTGCACGCCCGGCCCGCTACCTTCTTCATCCAGAAGGCCAATGAGTTCAAGAGCGTCATCTGGATTGAGAAGGAGGACCGCCGCGTGAACGCGAAGAGCCTGCTGGGCGTCCTGTCCCTGGGCATCGTCAAGGGCACGACGGTCAACATCATCGCCGATGGCCCCGATGAGAACGAAGCGGTGGAGACGCTCACCGACCTCATCGACAAAGAGTTTGCCGAGTAATTTTCTATCAGCGGGAAGAAGGGTGTGTGGAATGCACACCCTTTCTTGCTGTTTTTGGTGACTATGGACAAGATCGCCCAGCTACGGGAAAAAGCCAATAAGCTGCCGCTGCTCCCCGGCGTTTACATCATGCAAAACGCCGCCGGGGAGGTCATCTATGTGGGCAAGGCCAAGGCCCTCAAGAACCGGGTGACCAGCTACTTCCGGGGCGAACATCTGCCCAAGGTGGCGGCCATGGTCAGCCATGTGGACGACTTCTCCGTCATCGTGGCGGCCTCGGAGTTCGAGGCGCTGATGCTGGAAAACAGCCTCATCAAACGCCATAAGCCCCACTACAACATCCTCCTCCGGGACGACAAGACCTACCCCTATCTGCGCCTGGACCTGCGGGAGGAGTACCCGAGCTTTTCCATCGTAGGCCGGATGGCGGAAGATGGGGCCAGGTACTTCGGCCCCTACGGCGGCCGGGGCGTGAGCCACAGCATTTTGAACGCCCTGGCAAAGGCCCTCAAACTGCCCACCTGCGGAAAGGCCTTCCCCCGGGATATCGGGAGGGACCGGCCCTGCCTCAACCACCACATGGGCCTGTGCGAGGGCTGGTGCCGGGGGGAGCCGGACCAGGCGGAGTACCGGGCCCGGATAGACCAGGCGGTGCAGATCTTGTCCGGCGGGGCAAAGGAGCTCATGGGACAGCTGGAGCAGGAGATGCTCCAGGCCTCGGAGGAGCTGCGCTTTGAAAAGGCAGCAGAGCTGCGGGACCGGCTCAACGCCGTAAAGGAGATCAGCAACCGCCAGACGGTGCTGAAGGCCGCACGGGCGGACGTGGATGCGGTGGGCTTCAACCGCTCTGCGCGAACGAGTTTCGTAGTGCTCCACTACGCCGAGGGGGACTTGGCGGGGAAAGACCTGGAGCAGATGCCGGAGCCTTTGGAGGACGACGCCGCGGCGGTGTCTGCCCTGGTCCGGCAATACTATACCCGCCGGGGCGCGTGGCCCCGGCAGATACTGCTCCCCGTGGAGATGGAGGACGCCGAGCCCCTGGCCCGGTTCCTCACGGAGACGGCGGGGCACAAGGTGGAGCTCCTCACCCCCCAGCGGGGCGTCAAGCGGGAGCTCCTGGAGGCCGCGGCCCGCAACGCCCGGGAGGAGAGCCTCCGGGCCGAGAGCGAGGCGGAGCGCCGGGTCAAGACCATGGAGTGGCTGCAGAAGATGCTGGACCTGACCGAACCCATCCACCGGATGGAGTCCTTCGACATCTCCAACACCGGGGACTTCGGCATCGTGGCTTCCATGGTGGTGTTCGTGGACGGCAAGCCCGCCCGCAGCCAGTACCGGAAGTTCAAGATGAAGACCGTGGAGCACCAGGATGACTTCGCCAGCATGCACGAGGCGGTGAGCCGCAGGCTGGCCCACTATAAAGACGGGGATGAGAAGTTCTCCCCACTGCCCGACGTGCTGCTTATTGACGGCGGCGTGGGCCAGGTGGCCATGGCGGTCCAGGCCATGGCCGAGCAGGGGTACCCCGATATCCCCGTGTTCGGCATGGTGAAGGACGACCGGCACCGCACCAGGGCCCTCACCACCCCAGACGGGCGGGAGATCGGCATCTCCGCCAGTCCCGCGGTGTTCGCCCTCATCGGCAGCATCCAGGAGGAGACCCACCGCTTCGCCATCACCTACCACAAGACCCTGCGGAAAAAGGCCATCGGCTCCTCCCTGGAGGAGATAGAGGGCGTGGGCCCCAAGCGCCGGGCGGCGCTTTTGAAACGGTTCAAGAGCGTGAAGGCCGTGGGCGCGGCCAGTCTGGAGGAGCTGCAGAACGTCCTTCCCAGGGACGCCGCCCAGGCGGTATACGACCACTTTCACACCAAGGAGAGCGAATAATGCGCGTGATCACAGGCACGGCCCGGGGCCGCAGGCTCATGGAGCCCCGGGATATGTCCGTCCGGCCCACCACCGACATGGTGAAGGAGGCCATTTTCAGCATCGTCCAGTTCGACGTGCCCGGCCGCCGGGTGCTGGACCTGTTCGCCGGGACGGGCCAGCTGGGCATCGAGGCGTTGAGCCGGGGGGCCAGGGAGTGCGTGTTCGTGGACCAGAGCCCCGCGTCTCTGGCGCTGGTGCGGAAGAATCTGGAGATCTGCCATATGCAGGCCCCGGTCATCCGGGCGGACGCGCTGACGTATCTGGAAAACTGCGGAAAATTCGACCTAGTCCTGCTGGACCCGCCCTATCACGAGGGGCTTTACGACAAGGTTCTGCAAAAAGTATTTGGATTTGACATCTTGAACGATGGTGGTATAATACTGGTCGAGAGTATGCAGGACGAGCCCATGCCCGCCGCTCCCGCCCTCTATGAGCGGGGCCGGACCTATCATTACGGGAAGATCTCCCTGACCACCTACAGGAGACAGGCCACATGACCACTGCCATCATCCCCGGCAGCTTCGACCCCATCACCCTGGGGCACCTGAACATCGTCCGCCGGGCGGCGAAGATATTTGACAGGGTGATCGTCTGCGTGATGAAAAACCGGGCTAAGACGCCCATGTTCACCATCGAGGAGCGGATGGACATGGTCCGCCGGTCCACCAAGCGGTTCGGGAACGTGGAGGTGTCCACCACGGACGTGCTCCTGGCGGAGTACGCCAAGCAGTTCGAGGGCGCCGTGATCGTGAAGGGCCTGCGGGCGGTGTCGGACTTCGACTATGAGTTTCAGATCGCCCTGGTGAACAAGAAGATGAACCCGAGCCTGGACACGCTGTTTCTGACGTCCAGCGAAAAATACACCTTCCTCAGCTCCACTGTGGTGAAGGAGATGGCCGCCTACGGGGCGGACCTGTCCGAGCTGGTGCCGAAGGAGATCATAGCGGATATCGTAGAGAAAACAAAAATCAGGAGGCAGACAGAGAAATGAACGAGAATCAGGGCATCCTTGAGCTGATCGAAATGCTGTACACCATGATCTCAGAGGCCTGGGGCGTCCCTCTGGGCAACGACAAGTGCCTTGTGGACCGGGAGAAGGCCCTGGACCTGATCGAGGAGATCAAGGCCCAGCTGCCCGCCGAGATGGCGGAGGCCAAACGCCTTGTGTCTGCCCGCGACGAGTTTATCCGCAACGCCAAGAAGGAGGCCGAATCCGTCCGCAAGATGGCGGAGGAGCGGGCCCGGAAGATGGTGGAGGAGCAGGAGGTCGTCCGCGCCGCCAAGGCCCGGGCGGAGGAGATGATCGCCACCGCCGACAACAAGTCCCGGGAACTGCGAAAGGCCGCCAACGAGTATTTGAACGAGTCCATGCAGAATGCCGAGGAGTCTATGAACCAGGCTTTGGAGATCGTGCGCAAGACCCGCGCCAAGTTCCGCAGCGCCTCCGTGGGCGTGAGCAGCGCTCCCACCCAGCAGCGGGAACAGTAAGTCTGCCTTTATCTGAATATCAGGAGAGCCCTTTGCCGGGCTCTCCTTTTTTCTTGTCACGGCGGGGACAGAACGCGCGTTATTCGTAGTGAGCGCGCTGAAGGAGGCGGAGGAAATTGGATGAGACAAAGGCACTGGAACGGCTGAAGCGGGGCGACGAGCGGGCCCTGGAGTGGTTCGTAAAAAGGTATACGCCCTATGTGGGTGCGGTGGTATGGGCCGTCATCGGCGGTCGCCTCTCCGTGCAGGACGGGGAGGAGGTCGCGGCGGACGTGTTCCTCACGTTGTGGCGCAGCCGGGAAAAGGTCCGGGAGGGCGCCGTGCGGGGCTACCTGGGCGCCATCGCCCGGACCCGCGCCATCGACAGGCTGCGCCGGGCGTCCGCGCTGCCGGAGCTTGAATACGACGAGCTGGACGGGGCCGTGGAGGGCCCGGAGAGCGGCGTGCTGGAAAGGGAGGAGCGAAAGGCGCTCCTCGCCGCGGTGGACGCTTTGGGCGAGCCGGACCGGGAGATATTCCTCCGCCGGTACTACCTCTGCCAAAGCGCCCCGGACATCGGCGAAAAGCTGGGCATGACGGCGGACGCTGTCCGCCAGCGGCTGAAACGGGGACGGGATGTCATCAAAACGCAGCTGACGAAAGGAGAACGGTAATGGACTGGTTTGAATTGTTTGACGGCACCTGCCCGGGGGACCTGCCTCTGGAGGGGAGCCCCATCGGCACGGACAACGTGCTTGCCATAGTCCGCGAGGGACTGGACCGGGCGAGAAGGCCCCGGAGACTGGGCCGGATGGTCCGGACGGGCCTGGTCGCGGCGGCGCTCATCGCCGCCCTGGGTGTGACCGCCTACGCGGTGTATGAGATGTTCATCGACAAGTACGTCATCGAACAGCCCTTTGAGCTTGAGACGGATGAAGAGGCGGCGGAGCGGCCCACGACGCGGATATCCCTGACGGGCTACCAGGGCACGCCGGAGTACCAGGCCTACACCGAGTGGGAGGCGTGGCAGCGCGGCTGGCTGGAAAGGACCATGGAGAACGATCCCTGGCAGGCGCGGGGCGTGGACGACTCCTGGCACGAGACGCCGGACAACTACGCCCTGCTCTATGGCGCCAGCTTCCAGGACCAGGCGGACGCATTGGATGCCATTGTGGAGAAGTACGGCCTGACGCTCCACCAGGACATGGCGGTCTATTATCAGTCGAAGGACCTCTATGAAGCCTTGGGCACGGAGCCCTTCTTCGATGATTCCATCGACCCTATCGCCCCAAACTATGACGTGGGCGGGTATATCTACGACGACGGCAGCTTCAAGGCGGAGTTTCAGGAGCTTCTGTCCGGGGACCGCCGGGTGGACATGAGCATGTTCGTCAACGCCAAGGGCTCTTTTGCCACCATCTCCGGCTTCGCGGAGCTGTCCGGGGACGGGGAGGCCTGGCAGTATACCACCGTCAGCGGCGAGACGGTGGACCTGTACATGGCCCCCAACAGCGCGGAGATCATGACGGAGAGCGCCGGCGCCTATATGGAGCTGGGCGTGAACGCGGGCAGCGCCCCCAGCTACGACCCGGCCACGGACCCAAGCCTGGACGAGGAGCATAAAGCGTTCATTATGGAGAACATTCTGCAAAACGAGCCGGACCTGACTGAGGCCGAGCAGGAGGCCGCGTGGCAGGAGTATTATGACGGCTATGTCCGGAACAAGCGGGAGAACCTTCCGCCTGCCATCACGAGAGAGGACCTGGAGACCGTCGCGGACAGCGTCGACTTTGCGATCCTGGCGGCGCGGTTCGACGGCACGGCCCACCCAGAGACGGCCGATGCGTTGATGGCGCTGCAGGAGCGGGAAAACGCCCGGAATGAGGCCATTACCGCGGCGGCGGCGGAGAGGCAGGCGCAGAGCGCCGACGTTATCGCCCAGTTGGGCCGATATGCCTTCAGCACGCTCCCTGAGACCTATGCCGACGGGCTCTTGGGACGCCAGGAACCCCTGGATCCGGATCGGATCGGTCTGGAGGGCGAGGCGCTGTCCTGCGGCGGCAGTTATACCCCTGCCGAGAGCGAGGTGGATACGCTCGTCTACTACCGCATCACGGACTCGCCCACGGAGCCGGCGGGCTACGTCCCAGCCATCCGCAATTGGATGGAGGAGAAGTTCCCGGACGGGGAGGTCACCGACGAGACCGTCCAGGGGCACCCAGCGGCGATGGTGTTGCTGCCGGACTACGGTGCCGTGTATTGGTACAATGAGGACACGGATCTGCTCTTTGGCGTGAGCATCAACGACCTGAGACAAAGCCCGGCCGCGGACCGGGACGCGGTGCTGGCCCTGGCGAAGAGCGTGGAAAAGGTGGAATAAAAGAAAAAGGAGGGCTCCCAAAAACGGGGAGCCCTCTCACAGTATGCGGTTATTTCACGATCTCGACGAAGCGGAGGAAGGCCGCCTGGCCCTCGGGCGTGCGCTTGTAGACGCCCGCGTGCTCCAGGACCTTCGCGAACACCTTTCCCACCTCGTCCTGCAATATGGGCAGGGCGTTCTCGGCGTTGAAGGTGTATCTCTTTTGCAAGTCCTCGGCCCAGTCGGCGTGCTTGGCGAGAGTCTCGTCTCCACGGATGTCGCCGCCCGTGACCAGCTTGTCCGCCAGCGCGGCCAGCTCTGTCTTCAGCCGGGCGGGGAGGACGGCCAGGCCCATCACCTCGATGAGGCCGATGTTCTCCTTCTTGATGTGGTGCAGCTCCTGGTGGGGGTGGAAGAGCCCTAAGGGATACTCTTCCGTGGTCCGGTTGTTCCGGAGCACCAGATCCAGCTCGAACTTCCCCTCCCGCATGCGGGCGATGGGGGTGATGGTGTTGTGGGGCTCGCCCTCCGTCTCGGCCAGGATGCCCGCCGACGGGTCGCTGTAGCCCCGCCAGGCGAGCAGTATTTTGTCCGCCAGGTCCACCAGCCGGTCCGGGTCGGCAGTGCGGATGCGAATCACGCTCATGGGCCACTTCACCAGGCCCGCCTCCACGTCGTCATAGCCGGGGAAGGAGACGGGGGTCTCAATGGGCGCCTTCGCCATGGCGAAGGTGTAGCGGCCGCCCTGGAAGTGGTCGTGGCTCAGGATGGAGCCGCCCACGATGGGCAGGTCCGCGTTGCTGCCCAGGAAATAGTGGGGGAAGAGCTTCAGAAAGTCCATCTGCCGCCGGAAGGTGGACCGGTCGATCTTCATGGGGATGTGGCGGGAATTGAGGACGATACAGTGCTCGTTGTAGTAGACGTAGGGGGAGTACTGGAAGAACCAGTCCTGGCCGTCCAGGGTGAGGGGGATAATGCGGTGATTCTGCCGGGCGGGGTGGTCCAGCCTTCCGGCGTAGCCCTCGTTGGAGGCGCAGAGCTGGCAGGCGGGGTAGGCGTTCTGGGGAGCGTTCTTCGCCGCGGCGATGGCCCGGGGGTCCTTCTCCGGTTTGGAGAGGTTGATGGTGATATCGATGTCGCCGTATTCCGTGGGCGTGACCCACTTCATGTCCCTGGCGATACGGTAGCGGCGGATATAGTCCGTGTTCTGGGAGAAGTCATAGTACCAGTCTGTGGCGGCCTGGGGGCTTCTGGCATAGCGGGCCTGGAACGCGCTGATCACATCGCTGGGGCGGGGGGTGAGCCGGCCCATGAGCTCGGTGTCGAACAGGTCCCGGCTGGCCACACCGTCCTCGATGCGGCCGTTTTCCACCGACCAGTCCAGAATATCCTTCAGGATATCTTCCAAAGGCCGGTGCTCCCCCGGCTCCGGGGCGGACCAGCGGTCCAGCTTCAAAGCCTCCAGCAGCCGGTTGGCGGCCCAGGTCATGTCCGTGGGGGCGATGAGGGCCTTCTCCATGCCATAGCGGACGAGCTCCGCGATATAGGTGTCTATCATGGTACCGCCTCCTTACGAGAGCTTCATGCCGCCCACCGGGCGGACGTTCAGGATGTGGCAGGCGCCCTCGCCCAGGACCGCCTCTATGCGGGCCTTGAACTGGTCCGCCATGTCCAGGGGCACGAAGGCCTGTGCCGTGCCGCCGAAGCCGCCGCCGTGGACGCGGACCGCGCCCCGGCCGTTCAGAATGTGGCTGGCCAGGGCGATGGTGAGCATCAGCTCCTGGTTGGCGGTCTGGCCCGTGGGCACCACGTTTTGCAGATAGAGGGCGGAGGACCGGCCGGAGGCGGAGGCCAGCTTCAAAAAGCCATCAAAATCCCCGGCCTTCAGAGCCTCGGCCTGGGCGTGGGCCCGTTCGTTCTCGTCGAAGTAGTGCATGGACCGGAGCACCGCCCGGTCGCCGGCCTCTTTGCGCAGAGCGGGGATGGCGGAGGAGAACTCCTCCTCGGATACCTCCCGCAGGACTTCCTTGCCGAAGTGGCGGCTCACGGTCTTCAGCTCGTCGGTGATGGCGGCGTACTCCGCCGTCAGGTCCTCGTGGCCCGCCCGGGAATCCAGAATGCACAGGGCGTAGCCCGCCTTGTGGAGGTCCAGGTCGATCTGCTCCACCACAGGGTGGGCCGGGTCCTTGAAGTCGATGGCCACCACGCCGCCCACGGAGGAGGCGGTCTGGTCCATGAGGCCGCAGGGCTTGCCGAAGAAGAAGTTCTCCGCGTACTGGCCGATCTGGGCCAGCTCCACGGGAGTGCACTTGTTGTTGAAATACAGGTCGTTGAAGATGTTGCCCGCCAGCACCTCAAAGGCGGCGGAGGAGGAGAGACCGCTGCCGCCGGGCACGTCCGACACGGCGTAGGCGTCGAAGCCCGCGCCGGAGAGGTCGCAGCCCAGTTGGTCGAACCGGGCGGCCACGCCCCGCAGAAGGGCGGCGGTGGTATTGCGCTCCCCGGGTACCGGGTCCAGCTCCGATAGGCTTATCTCCACCATGGAGTAGCCCTCGGACAGGAACCGGACCTTGCCGGACCCGGTGGGGACCGCGGCGGCCAGGATGTCCATATCCACCCCGGCGGCCAGGACCCGGCCGTGCTGGTGGTCGGTGTGGTTGCCGCCCAGCTCTGTGCGGCCGGGGGCGGTGAAGAAGGCCTCCGCCGGGCGGCCGAAGGCGGTGTCGAACCGCTCCAGCACGTAGGCGTAGCGGTCCCGTTCCCGGGCAAGGCGCTTGGGGCCGTAGAGATAGGTGAGCTTTTCGTCCAGCGCGCCGGATGCGAGGCGCTGGGAGAGGGTGGATGGGGCCATGGCTTCCTCCTTTTCGCCCAGTGGGCGTCAGATGTCAAGATCGTCTATGGGTATGTCCCCGGTGGGGATGTTGTTCCAGTCGAAGAGAGGCAGGAGCTCAACGGGGGAGATGGGCTCCGGCGCGGGCAGCAGCCCCGCAATGAAGGCCAGCGTTCCCACCAGCTTCCGGGGGTCGTATTCCTTACGAAGGGCCTCGGTGCTGCGGCTTCCCAGCCGCTTGGAGAGCTTTTCCCTGTTGCCGGTGAGAAGGGGCAGGTGGCAGTACCCCGGCGGCGTGCCGCCAAGGGTGCGGATGAGCCATGCCTGCCGGGGCGCGGAGGAGAGAAGGTCCCGGCCCCGGACTACCCGGGTCACGCCCATGCGCATGTCGTCCACGCTCACCGCCAGCTGGTAGGCGTATATCCCATCTGCCCGGCGGATGATAAAGTCCCCGCCCTCCCGGGCCAGGTTCTGGGTATAGGCGCCGTAGTGGCCATCAATAATAGTGATCGTCTCGTCCGGCACGGCCGCCTTCCAGGCGGGCATCCGACCGGAGGCCATGAGGGCGGCCCGCTCCTGAACGGTATAACGACGGCAGCGGCAGCCGGGGTCATGGACCGCCTCGCCGGGATGGGGCGCGTTGGCGGCGGCCAGCCGCTGGGCCCGGCTGCACCAGCAGGGGTATACAAGGCCCTTTTCCTCCAGGGCATGGAACGCCTCCTCATAGAGGGCGGTCCGGTTGGACTGGCAGTAGGCCGGGTCGGGGTAACCCTCGTCCCAGTCCAAACCCAGCCAGCGCAGGTCCTCCGCCAAGGCGGCGGCGTATTCCGGCCGTGTGCGCACCGGGTCCAGGTCCTCCATGCGGAAGATGAGCCGCCCGTTATGGGCGCGGCAGTCCAGCCACGCCAGGAGCATGGCCAGAAGGTTGCCCAGGTGCATATACCCGGAGGGGCTGGGCGCGAAGCGGCCCACATACGGCTCGTCCATACTCTTATTATACTGTTTTTCGCCCGGTTGTAAAGGAAGAAATTCCCGGCGGGGTTGACAATCGGGGCGGCATTTACTACAATCTACTTCAAAGAAAACGGTCAAGAAAAGGAGCGGCGCGATCATGAATCTGCCCAACAAACTGACCCTGGCCCGCATCGCCATGACGGTGCTGATGGTGGTGTTCCTGCTGCTGACAGGCCCGGTGTGGGCGTGGCTCGCGGCGGTGATGTACGCCGCGGCTTCCCTGACCGATATGGCCGACGGGCGCATCGCCCGCAGTCGGCACCTCGTCACCAACTTCGGCAAGTTCATGGACCCTCTGGCGGACAAGATCCTAAACTACTCCGTCATGATCGTGCTCATCCCCGAGGGGCTCATTCCCCCGGTGGCCCTGGTGGTCATCCTGTTCCGGGAGTTCCTCGTCTCCGGTATCCGGCTGTCCGCCGCGGAGCAGGGGAGAGTGGTGGCCGCCAACATCTGGGGCAAGCTGAAGACCCTGGTCCAGGACGTGTCACTGGTGGTCATCCTTGTCCTGCGGGCGCTGGACCTGCCCATGCTGGTCACCGCCGCCAACGGTCTCATGTGGCTGTGCGTGGTGCTGACGGTGGTGTCCGGGGCCATCTATCTTATCCAGAACATCGACGTGCTGAAGGACGCGGACTGAACTTAAATGAATAACAGACCGCCGGGGGCAGATGCCTCCGGCGGTCTTGGTCTTGTTTTGGCCCGGTATCAGCCGGCCAGGCGGTCCAGCTCCTCCAGAAGGGGGGCGCATATCTCCTCCACGGCGCCCTCTTCGGTGAACAGCCGCAGCCCGCATTCCGGCAGCACGGCCATATACTGCTCACTGTAGGGATCGGCGGCGGTGACGGCCTTCCACAGGTCCACGGCGGCGGGCAGGTCCGTCTGCCCAACGTCCCATATCTGGATGGCGGCCAGGGCCGACACGGCGTAGCTGATATAGTAGAGAGGCACGTCGAAGTTGTGGGACACGTAGACCCAGTAGTAGTCCGTGCCGGTGGGCTCATAGACGCCGTAGTCGGCGCTGATCTCCGCATAGAGGGCGCTGATGTCCTCCACGGTCATATCCGGGTCGGCGTATATCCGCCGCTGGAGCTCGTCGAAGATGCAGCCGTCTATGACCGATTCCACCAGCCCGCAGAGCACGGAGGAGCGGGCCGTGTCGGCGCCCGTGTCGTAGACGTCGCCGTAAAGGAAGGTGCACAGGGCCTCCATGGCCGTGGAGGGGATCTCCTGCAGGTCGATGCTGCCGGAGACGAAGGGGCTGGGCTGCGCCTCACGGAGCATGTCGGCGAAGTGGCCGAACTCGTGGGTGAGGGTGGACAGGTCGAAGAAATCTCCCCAAAGGGTGCTGAATATGACCGGCATGTTGTACTGCATGAGGTTCGTGGTGTAGCTGGCCTCCAGCCGGTCGCCGGAAAAACCGATGTCGGCCAGGCCGTGTTCGGTCATGTATTGCCAGTCGGCCTCCAGCTCCGGGTCCAGCGCCGCGACGCAGGTGCCCAGCGCGTCCAGGAGGGCCCCCTCATCCATCTGAGGGGTCACGTCGCCGGTGTCGCCCCAGGCGTCGGCGTAGTAACGGCTGTCGTAGTAAGCCCGGGCGATGGGCTTTACCGCGTCGCAGAGAATCTGGGCGTCTTCTGGGGTATAGTCCCGCATATACAGCTGCTCGTAGGCCATATCCGCGTAATCCTCATACCCGGCGATGGCCGCCCGCTCCGCGCGGATGTCCACCAGTTCCTCAAACAGGGGCCCTACCTGGTCGCAGACGACCTTCTGCAGGCCGTAGAACACCTCCAGATAACCGTCATAGTCCCGGTAGGCCAGGTCAGCGCCCTGGAAGCCGTTGATCATGTCCGTGGTCCAGGCCTCGCCCTCGTAGTCGTAGGTGACGTCAGCGGCGCCGTTCATGCGCTCGTAGTATTCGTCCACCAGCTCCGCCTCCCGGCG
This sequence comes from uncultured Oscillospiraceae bacterium, assembly GCA_947581795.1. GTDB lineage: Bacteria > Bacillota > Clostridia > Oscillospirales > Oscillospiraceae > CAJOIG01. The sequence continues at coordinate 63,544 of CANPVS010000005.1, read as the reverse complement.
CATCAGTTCCGACGCCCGGTCCGTCATGGGCACATAGTTCTGGAACATATCCGCGAGGCTCTCGCCCACATGGGCGCGGAAGCCGTCCCCACAGGGACCCTGGACCGCCTGGCGGCAGGCGGTGAAAAGTTCATCCTGCATATCGGCCACAAGAGTCTCGCTGTAGACGGACTCGTCGGACCAGTACTGGTCCGTCACGTCGTCGCTGAAGCGGACATAGGCCACCTCCGCGAGGGTATAGGCGCAGATGAACTGGTCGTACAGCTCCTCATACTGATTGATGAGGGCCTGGCTGTCCTCGCCCTCCGCCAGGACGGCGAGCTCCTCCACGCCCGCGTCAAAGGCGGCGGGGTCATAGTGGACGTAGGAGATGTCCTCCCAGTCCACATCCACGGCCGGCTCGGCCGCCGGGGCCACGACCGGGGCGGCGGCCTGAGGGCGGAGCACGTCGCCCGCCGCCGCCAGCCGGTCCCGGCGCAGGGCAAGGGTGTCCCGCAGACCGTCAAGACCGTCTGCGGCGGAGAAGGCGACGAGAAAAGCCAGGATGAGCGATAAGATGGTGTGCATAGAAGGCCTCGCTTCGCGTTTTGTTGATGCGTTCAGTATGCGCCGCCTGTCGGCGCACATACATTTAATTCTATGGGTATTCTATCACAGGCATGGGAAAAAGAAAAGCGCCGGGACGGAGAGAAGGAGAAATTGACAAGCGACAGGCGCTCCTGTATAATGACGGGCTGTGTGTGAAGGAAGGAGGCAGCCATGAAAGCTTTGGCCAGCAAGTTTATCGGGGACCGGCGGTTCTATCGCCGGGCCATGGCGGTGGCGCTGCCCATCATGCTCCAGAACGTGGTGACCAACTTCGTCAACCTGCTGGACAACATCATGGTGGGACAGACGGGCACCGCCTCCATGAGCGGCGTGGCCATCGTGGGACAGCTGTTCTTCATCTTCAACCTGGTCATTTTCGGCGCTGTCTCCGGCCCGGGCATCTTCTGCGCCCAGTACTGGGGCGCGGGGCAGGCCAGGAGCTTCAAGGCGGCCTTCCGCTATAAGTTCCTGACCGCGCTGGCCATGTGCCTGGCCTGTGTGGCGGTATTCGGCCTGTTCGGCCGGCAGCTCATTGGCTTTTACATCACCGGCGAGGCGGGGACGACCGAAGAGGTCATGGGCTACGCCTATGACTATCTGCGCATCATGCTGTGGGAGATGATCCCCTTTGCCGTGGCCACGGTCTACGCCTCCACGCTGCGGGAGGCGGGCCACGCCGCTGTGCCCATGGCGGCGTCCTGGGCGGCGGTGGCTGTGAATCTGGTGCTGAACTGGATCCTCATCTTCGGCAAGCTGGGCGCGCCTGCCCTGGGCGTGCGTGGCGCCGCTGTCGCCACGGTCACGTCCCGTGTGGTGGAGGCGGCCATCAACATCGGCTGGAGTCACGCCCATAAAAAAGAGGTGCTCTTCACTCATAAGATGCTGGAGGGATTCCCCATGAGCCGGACGCTGCTGGCGGACATGACCCGCCGGAGCCTGCCGCTTACCCTGAACGAGACCCTCTGGTGCACGGGCACGGCCATGCTGAACCAGATCTACTCCACCCGGGGCATCACAGTCATGGCTTCATTAAATATCGCCTATGTGCTGTTCGACCTGTTCACCGCGGTGGCTTTCAGCCTGGGTACCACCATCGGCATCGTGGTGGGCCAGGAGCTGGGGGCAGGGGAGCAGGAGCGGGCCGTGGACACGGACCGGAAGCTCCTGGCCTTGGATGTGGTCGTCGCCACGGTCATCGGCGTGACCATGGCGCTGGTGTCGGGGCTGTTTCCCCGCTTTTACAACACAACGCCCCAGGTCCGGACCCTGGCCAGGGACATCATCTGCGTCATGGGGGCTTTCCTGCCCCTGGACTGCTTCGCCCAGGGCTGCTACTTCACCATGCGCTCCGGGGGCAAGACCATGGTCACGTTCCTGTTCGACTGCTGCTTCACATGGGTGGTGAACGTGCCCGTGGCGTGGGCGGTGGCCCATTTTACGGGCCTCGGCATCCTGTGGGTCTATACCATCAGCTGCGGCACCGTCATCATCAAGGACGTGGCAGGCGCCGTCATGGTCCATAAGCGCTGGTGGGTCAACACCCTGTCCGGCCTGGACCTGTAACGGGAAACGTGACAAATAGGTAATAAATTCTATATTTTCAGAAAATATTTAGAAACTCTCGTTGACATCCGCAAGAATTGATGATAGAATTGTAACTGAATCCAGACGGAAATAACAATTAATAACAAAAAGATTACACGACCGGTAATGCTTGGATTCAGGAGGTACAGCCTTATGAGAAAAACTTGGACCACCCTCGTGGTGCTCGGCATCCTGCTGTGCATGTTCGTGAGCCTTGGGGCCAGCGCGCATGCGGCGGAGGACGCCCTCACCATCCTGGCCGTGAACGGCGACGCGCTCACCGATGAGCAGATCGCCGCGCTGAAGAATGAGTACACCAACGGCTATATTCTGGATGTGACCGGCAACGGCACAAGCAAAGCCCTGGATATCGTGTTCAACGAGGCGCGTCCCTTTGACACGGGTGCCATCGGCCCCCAGTCCGAAGAGCATGTGCCGGAGATCCTGTATCTGGGCGACCCCATGACCCTGGAGGCCAACGGGGAGAAGATCACCCTCATCGGCGTGAACTATGAACTGGACGACCTCACGCTTGGCTCGCTCCTCTCTGCGGCCGAGGGCAAGGTCATCGCGGTTGGCAAGGCCGACGGCGGCGAGGCGGTGAAGATGGCGGGCATCGACCTGTTCCTGACCACCGACGCCAGTGACGGCGTGCAGACCATGGTCACCGCCAATGTGGGCGTCACCCAGGTGGTCAACGTGGGCAAGGACAGCAGCTATCCCATCACCAAGGTGACCCTGGACGGTTATGGCGATCTCCAGGCGGAGCCCATGGAGGCTCCCGCGCCCGGCGTCATCGTGGCGCCCGGCCCCGTGGAGAGCGAGCCTGAAGTTATCGACGAGCCCGCGGTGTGCAACGTGACCTATGACGCCAACGGCGCCAACGGCGGCTGGATGGACGACTCCCAGGTCACGGAGGGCAACTCCCTGACCCTGCCTGAAAACGGCTTCACCTATGATGGGTATGATTTCGCCGGCTGGAGCGTCGATGGCGCTAACTACAATCCCGGCGAGACCGTCGCCATTTACAACGATACCGTTGTTACCGCCCAGTGGACGGAGACCTATGTGGCCCCTGTCTACACCGTGACCTACGACCCCAATGGGGCTGACGGCGGCTGGATGGATCCCGCCCAGGTCACCGAGGGCAATCCCCTGACCCTGCCGGAGTGCGGCTTCACCTACACCGGCTATACCTTCGCCGGCTGGAACGTGGAGAACAACATCTATCAGCCCGGCGATCCCGTCTTCATTGGCGGCGACGCCATCGCCTATGCCCTGTGGGATCAGGACTATGTGCCTGCCGTCTACACCGTGGCCTATGCGCCCAACGGCGCCAACGGCGGCTGGATGGATGACTCCCAGGTCACCGAGGGCAACGACCTGACCCTGCCCGAGTGCGGCTTCACCTATGAAGGCTACAGCTTCATCGGCTGGAGCGTCAACGGCGAGACCCGTATGCCCGGCGAGACCATCGCCATCACCGGCGACACCCAGATTACCGCTCTGTGGGAGGAGATCCCTGTGCCCGCGGCTGTGCCCGCGATCGAGCTGACCTATACGGCCGGTGAGGGCACCGGCGAGGACGTGAAGGTCACCGTCGAGGAAGGTACCGTTTTCGCGGAATGCACCTTTGTCGCTCCCGATGGGAAGCACTTCGACCACTGGGATGTCAACGGCGAGGCCCATAATGTGAATGATCCTGTGACCATCACCGAGAGCGCTGTCGCCACCGCCATCTACGTGGAGGATCCTCAGACCGCGTCCACCGAGGCCGACCCCGGTCTCACTGACGTGAGCATCCGCACCTGGACTCATGGCGCCACCGATCCGCTGGTCTTCACATTTACCAACGCCACCGTTAACGGCGTTTCTCTGAGCGGCACGGCTCTTGACCAGAGCAGCTACACTGTCGCCGCCAGCGGCAATGGCAGCACCGTGACCCTTTCCGCCGCTTATCTGAATACCCTGACCGTCGGCAGCACCTGCTACTTCACCTGCACCTTTACCCCCGGCGCTGACGGCACCACGTACAAGGATACCGCCGTCATCGTGAGCGTGAACGCCGCCGCGCCCAAGGACCCCGGGTTCCAGGGCGGCAGCGACATGTACACCTGGAAGAACGGCGGCACCGATCCGCTGAAGTTCGACTTCGCCAACGCCAAGGTCGCCGCGGTCTCCGTGGGCGCTGAGGGCGTCACCGCCAATACCCTGGCAGCCGGCACCGACTACACCGTTGGCCAGTACGGCGACCACGGCCAGACTATTACCTTCCAGAAGACCTTCTTGGACAGCCTGCAGCCCGCCACCTATAACGTGAAGTTCACCTTCCTGAACGACGCGGACGGCTCCACCTACAATGAGGTAAGCACGAAGCTGGACGTGCGTGCCGCGGACGTGCAGCCCACGGCTGAGCAGACCCGCAGGGAGACCTGGAACCGGGCCTATGAACTGCCCATCACCTTCAGCGGCCTTACCCCCAGCACCCTGGAGATCAAGTTCGGCAGCTCCTGGACCACCGCTACCTATGACACCGACTACAAGCTGAACGGCAGCACCATCACGCTGATGCCCGCCATGATCAACGGCGGCAGCCGGTGGCAGGCCTGGGGCAACGGCGGCTACACCTTCCGTGTCAACTTCACCGACGGCACCAGCAAGGAGGTCAGCGTACAGGTGGAGGGTACCGCTCCCACCACGCAGGCCACCGCCGCTCCCACCGCGACGCCTGTGCCCGGCACCACCGCCGCGCCCGCGCAGACCGGCCCCACCGCTCCTGTGACCGGTGATGAGACCCCCATCGCGCTGTATGTGGCGATCCTGGTGCTCCTGGTGGCCGCGCTGGCCATCGTGATCATCCTTCTCACCAAGAAGAAGGGCAGCCGCCGGTAACAGACGGCGCAAACGCATAACGACCAAGGGCCGTGGGCTTTTCCACGGCCCTTTTGCAAACGACCTTTTGAAAGGCGGTGCTCCGTGAGAGAGCTGACAGCGAAAAAAACGCGGCGGCTGGCCGCGCTCATACTGGCCTTCGGCCTCCTGTTTTTGGCCGGCTGCGGCGGGGAAAAGGCGCCTGGGCCCGCGGAGTATCAGGAGGGGGAGGTCTTTCGCCTTGGCACGACGGAGCAGCCCGACAGCCTCAATCCTTTCCTGTCCCGCGACCGTATCAGCAAGGAGTTTTTCCTGTTGGCCTATGATCCCCTGTGGCGCCTGAATGCCGCCGGGGAGCCGGTGAACTGCCTGGTGGAGGACTGGAGCCTTTCCAGCGACCAGCTCACCTGGACGGTGCGCCTGCGGAAGGACGTGTCCTTCTCCGACGGCGTGCGTCTGACCTCCGCGGATGTGGCGTTCACCTACGAGGAGCTGATGCGGGGCGACACCGCCTATACCCACTGCTTTGACGGCATCACCAGCCTGCGCTGCCCGGACGACTACACGCTCATCATCACTACCTCCTATGTGAAGGGCGACATGCAGTATCTGGACGTGCCCATCCTGCCCAAGCACATCTGGGCCGCCTACGAGGGCAATATGGCCGGCTTCGACAATGAGAATATGGTGGGCTCCGGTCCCTTTGTCCGTCAGATCGTGGACGTGGGCCCTCAGGAGATCAGCTGGACCTTCAGCGCCCGGGCCAACTATTTCGGCGGCGCGCCGAAGGTGGGCGGGATCAAATTCATCTACTACGCCACCGCTACCGGGGCGGGGCGGGCCATATCCCCCGCGGAACCGGAGCTGGACGGCGTCCTGGGGCTCACGGATGTGCAGCTCACCACTCTGGAAGGCGTCCCCGGCATGCAGATCATGCAGACCTACCTGCCGGGTTCCCAGATTTGGGCCGTGGCCTTCAACACCCGGGACAGCGTGTTCCAGGAGGCTTCTCTGCGCCAGATGGTGGAGTACTGCGCGGACAGGGAGCGGATCGTTTCCATGTCCGCCGGTGACGCGGCCATGGCCGGAAGCTCCTGGTCCAGTCCCGGCGTGGACTATCACTACAACGTGAACGGCCTGCGCACCTATAACCCGGAGGCGGCCAGAGCTATCCTCAACTCCATGGGCTATTCCGATGTGGACATGGATGGGTATCTGGAGCACATCGGCACCAGAGAGAAGCTGAGCCTCACCCTGTATACTGGTTCTGAGGACGACTGGTCCTCCTCGGCGGCCACCATCCTCACCGAGGTATTGACATCCCTGGGTGTGCAGGTGGACCGGCGGGTGACAGACGGACCGGTGGAGGACGTGTGCGGCCCTCAGGACGAGTGGGACATGTGCATGCTCTCCTGGCGGGGCGACAGTAACGCGGTGCTGGCCGCGCGGCAGTTCTTCGGCTCCGCCGACAGCCTGACCGGCTGGAGCAGCGAAAACTATACGACCACCTTCGGCCGGCTGCAGACGGCTTTGGACCGGGAGGACGCCCGGGACCTGGCCGGACAGTTGCAGCAGATCGTCTACGACGAGTGCCCCTATCTCATCCTGGGGTACTACAGCGATATCCAGGCCGTCCGTCAAGACACCTGGACCGGCTATGAGGACACACTGAACGCCGCCGGCGGACTGTTCTGCAACGGCAGCATCGACGCCTATATGACCTTGACACGCGCCGGGGCGGGCGAATGAAGTAACGACAAGGAGCTTTTTGGCATGGAACTGACCATCAACGCCGCCGCGAAAAACGAGCGCCTTTCCGGTATCCGGGAATTCACCTATCTGGTCCGGGCCACCCCCGGCGCTGTCGGCTTTACCCTGGGCGAGCCGGACCTGAATACGCCCGAGGCCATCAAGGATGCCGCCAAGGCCGCCCTGGACGCCAACGACACCCACTATCCTCCCGGCAACGGCTATCCGGAGACCCTGCAGGCCATATCAGACTATGAAATGCGGGCCCACGGCCTCTGCTACAGCCCCGAGGAGGTCATCCTCACCGACGGAGCTACGGAGGGCCTGTTCGTGTCCCTGTTCACGGTCCTGAACCCAGGCGACGAGGTCATCATCCCCACGCCCGCTTTTGGCCTGTACGAGTCCATCACCCGTCTGGCCCGGGGCGTGCCCGTGGCTCTGCCCACGGAGGGGCATGATTTTCAGATAGACGCAGAGGAGCTGGCCGCCGCTGTCACGGAAAAGACCAAGGCCATCATCCTCACGTCCCCCAATAACCCCACCGGCTGCATTTACACGAAGGCCACCCTGGACGCCATACACCAGGTCCTGAAGGACAAGCCCATCTTCGTGATCTGCGACGACGTGTACCGGGAGCTTGTCTACTCCGGGGAGTACCACAGCTTTTCCGAGTACCAGGACATGCGGGACCGGATCATCGTGGTGCAGAGCTTTTCCAAGCCCTACGCCATGACTGGCTGGCGGCTGGGCTATATCCTGGCCGACGCGCCGCTGCGGGAGCGGCTGCAGGTGTTCCACCAGTACTGCGTCACCTCCGCGCCCAGCTTTCTCCAGCGTGCCTGCGCCGTGGCGCTTTCCAGCGATGTGGAGCCGGTGCGGCAGCTTTTCAAGCGCCGCCGGGACTATGTGTACGGCCGGCTCAAGGCCATGGGCTGGCAGGTCCGGGAGCCGGAAGGAGCTTTCTACGTCTTCATTCCCATCGGGCAGTACGGCATGGACTCCGTCAGCTTCTGCAAAAAGCTCCTGGCGGAGGCGGGCGTGGGGATGATCCCCGGCGTCTTCTTCGGCACGGAGGGCTACATGCGCATGAGCTATTGCTACTCCGACGCGGAGCTCAAGGAGGGCATGGACCGGCTGGAGAAGTTTGTGAAAGATAATCAATGAGCATAAGGAAGCGGCGCTGCCATCTGTCTGGCAGCGCCGCTTTATGTATATAGGTTTATTTTTGTAGATACGCCGAGACGAGCTCCTGCAGCAGATCGTCCCGGTCAAGCCGGCAGATCAGGGTGCGGGCGTTGTTGTAGTTGGTGATGTAGGTGGGGTCCTCGGAGAGGATATATCCAACGATCTGGTTGATGGGGTTGTAGCCCTTCACCAGCAGGGAACTGTAGACGCTGGACATGATCTCCCGGATCTCCGCGCTGTGGTCTACGACCTTGAATTTACGGGTGGATTCTTCCATGTTCCTATCCCTCCTTGCGTCTTTTATCCTTGGTGCTCTCCCATGACCGTAGTATACCATATCTGGTAGGTACAAAATGTTACAGAAGTATTAAAAATAAATTACAACGCAGGACGCTGTCGACCGGTTTGAATTGACGTACGCAGGCCGGGATATTATAATGGGCCGAAAAGGGGGCGAGACCATGGAACTGTCCGACGCCAAACGCATGAAGGCCGCCGATGAAACGGCTATCCACGGCAGGGGCATACCGTCCCTCAAGCTCATGGAGACCGCGGCGGGCCACCTGGCCAAGGCCGCGGCGGAGCTGGCCGGACGGAACAAGACTGCCGTGGTCTTCTGCGGCCCCGGCAACAACGGCGGTGACGGTATCGCCGCCGCACGCATCCTGATGGATATGGGCTTTTCGGTGCGGTGCCTTCTGGTGGGCAGCCGGGAGAAGATGACCGAGGACGCCCGGAGCATGGAGCGTGAGCTCCAGTCCGCTGGGGGGACCCTTGAAAACTTTGATCCCTCGGACGAAGGCCTGACGGCGGAACTCAAAGCCGCCGGCGTTCTGGTGGACGCCATTTTCGGCATCGGCCTGAAGCGCCCCTTGGAGGGGGAGGCTCTCGCCGCCGTGAAGGCCATCAACGGCGCGGGCCGGCCCGTGGTATCTGCGGACATCCCCAGCGGCGTGTCGGCGGACACGGGGGCTGTGTTGGGCGCGGCGGTGCGGGCAGACAGGACCGTGACCTTCTCCCTGGCCAAGCCCGGCCACTTCGTGGAGCCGGGGGGCGTATATACGGGCGAGTTGCTGGTACGGGACATCGGCCTCCCGGCCGACATCGTGAAGAAGGCCGGCTGCGGCGTCTACGCCATCCATGGGGAGGACCTGGCGCTTCCGAAGCGCGCCGCCGTCAGCCACAAGGGGGACTATGGAAAGCTCCTCATCGCCGCGGGCAGCGTGGGCTACACGGGCGCGCCCGCCCTCTGCGCCAGGGCGGCGGTGCGTGGCGGGGCAGGGCTGGTCTATCTGGCTGTCCCGGCGGATATATATGAGATAGAGGCAGGCAAACTGGACGAGGCTATGGTGTTCCCCGCGGCGGGAAGCGAGACTGGCCGCTTCGCCCGGGAGGCCATCCCCGCCGTGGAGGAGCGATTGGCAGGCTGCGGCGTGTGCGTCGTGGGCCCTGGCCTGGGCCGGGACGAGGACACGGCCGCGGTGACGGCGACGGTGCTGCGGGCCGCAGGCGGACCCATAGTGGCGGACGCGGACGCCCTGTGGGCCATCGCGGAGACGCCGGAGCTTCTGGCCGGGGCGGCGGGACCCGTGGTGCTCACGCCCCACGAGGGGGAATTCGCCCGGCTGTTGGGCCGTCCCGTGGGGGACCGGCTCACCGACGCCCTCGCCTACGCGGGGGAGCATAAGTGCGCCTTGGTCCTCAAAGGCCACCGGACCATCTGCGCCTTCCCGGACGGCAAGGCCTATATCATCGACGCCGGCAATCCCGGCATGGCCTCCGGCGGCACGGGGGACGTGCTGGCGGGCGTCATCGGGGCGCTGCTGGGGCAGTTCCCGCCCCGGCGGGCGGTGGTGACGGCCTGCTGGCTCCACGCCCGGGCCGGGGACATCGCCGCGGAAAAGGTGGGCGAATACGCTCTGCAGGCGGGGGACATCATCGACGCCCTGCCTCAGGCGGAACTGGAGATCACAAGATAAGGAGCGTTCCATGCGGAAACGAGTCATTTCCGCACTGATGATGACCCTCCTGCTGCTGCCGGGCTGCGGCGGCCGGGAGGCACGGTTGGAAAGAGCATTCGATAGTCTGCGCCAGGCGGTGACGGCGGCCCAAAGCATCACCTTTCAGGCTGCTATGACGGCGGACTATGGCGACACGGCTGCGGAGTATGCCCTGGCCGTCTCCTACGACGGGCAGCAGACGGAGATCGAGATATTGGCCCCGGATATCATCGCCGGGGTGAAGGCCACGGCCCTGCGGGGCGAGACGAGCGTCTCCTACGAGGGCGTCATATTGGGCGCCGGACCTCTCGACAAGGAGGGGACCACGCCGGTGAGCGCCGTGCCGGTGATGCTGGACGCGCTGGCCAGCGCCTATGTGGAGCTTCTCTGGTGGGACGGGGACTATATGGCCGCCCGGTTCTATGTGGGAGAGAGCTCTGTACTCACGGTGTGGCTGGACGGGGATACCATGCTGCCCCGGGCGGCGGAGATCGCCTGCGATGGGCGGACGGTGGTGACCATGGATATCACGGACTGGCTTTTGAGTTAGTTTATGGATACAAAGGAGAAAGAGATATGACGGACGAGACAAAAAGAACGTGGGCGGAGATCGACCTGGGCGCCATTGAGCACAACTACCGGGCCATGCGGGCTAAACTGGCTCCCGGCACCCGCTTTCTGGGCGTGGTGAAGGCCAACGCCTACGGCCACGGGGCCGTGCAGGTATCCCGGCTGCTGGCGGGCCTGGGCTGCGAGTATCTGGCCGTGGCGTGCCTGGACGAGGCATTGGAACTTCGCCGGGCAGGGATAAAGCTTCCCATCCTGATCCTGGGCTACACGCCGCCCCAGTATGCTATGACCCTGGCGGAAAATGACGTCACACAGGCGGTGGGGAGCTTGGCCGCGGCGGAGGCCATGGACCAGGCGCTGGCGGGAACAGGCCTCACCCTGAAGGTCCATTTCAAGCTGGAGACCGGTATGGGTCGGACGGGATTCCGTGCCTACGGGGAGGATTCCCTGGCGGCCGCGGTGGAGGCCATGAAGCTGCCGAACCTGGAGCCGGAGGGCGTGTTCACCCACTTCTGCGTCTCCGACGGGGACGAGGGTGTGCGGGACTTCACCTGGACCCAGCTGGAGCGGTTCAAGGCCGGCTTCCAGGCCATAGAGGCCCAGTCCGGCAAGGCCTTCCAGATCCACCACTGCACCAACTCCGGGGCCATGATCGCCTTCCCGGAGACCTATATGGACATGGTCCGGCCCGGCGTGGCGCTCTACGGCGTCTATCCTGGGAACGACAAAGGTGACCTGGAGCTTGTCCCGGCCATGAGCCTGAAAAGCCGGGTGGCCTATGTGGAGGATCACCAGCCGGGGGACACCATCAGCTATGGGCGCACCTTCACCGTGGAAAAGCCCAGCCGCATCGCCGTGCTGCCCATCGGCTATGCCGACGGTCTGCACCGGGCGCTGTCCAACAAGCTGACGGTGGATATCGGCGGCCGGAAGGTCCGTCAGGTGGGCCGCATCTGCATGGATATGTGCATGCTGGACGTGACGGGAACGGACGTGAAGAGCGGCGACGTGGCGGAAGTTTTCGGCAAGGTCATGCCCGCGGGAGACGTGGCCGACCTGGCCGGGACCATCCACTATGAGCTTTTCTGCGCCGTGAGCCCCCGGGTGCCGCGCATCTACGTGCAGTAAGTATAAAATATGCCCTTCCGTGGGAGAATAGAAGCGTGTCCGTACATAGAATGTAACGGGCGACTCTTTCACGGAAGGTGCTCACATGACAAATCCGGTTCGACGCGGAGACATCTATTACGCCGATCTCAGCCCCGTGGTCGGTTCGGAGCAGGGCGGTCTGCGCCCTGTGCTCATCATCCAGAACGACACGGGCAACCGCCACAGCCCCACGGTGATCGCCGCGGCCATCACCTCCCAGGTGGGGAAAGCCCGGCTGCCCACCCACATCGAGATACAGGCCCCCGACAGCGGCCTCACCCGGGACAGCGTGATATTGCTGGAGCAGATACGCACTCTGGATAAATCCCGCCTGCGGGAGCGGATGGGAAAGCTGTCCGGTCCCACCATGACCAAGGTGGACGACGCTATCGCCGTCAGCTTCGGCCTCAATCAGTCTCTGTCGTAAAATTCGGCCCTCCGTCATACACTTCGTATGACGGAGGGTTTTGCTATGACTGTACCTATCTACATCGACGGGAGAGAGACGGGCGCGCTGGATATTCAGCGGGAGGGGCCCGTTACGGTGATGCGGGCGGATTTGGAGGACGTGGGCCGGGTGGTGCGGCTCACGGTCTTCGGGGAGAGGGAGGGCTACCTGGGCGTCCCGGAGCCCGTGGATGGACGGCTGAAGCTCACAAGGCGCTTGAGCCCGGCCCAGATGCGCACCTTTCCCAAGTGCCCCGGCTATGCCGCCGAGAGGGCTATAGAGGTGAACAAGGAGCGGCCGCCGGAGCCTGCCCACGTGTCCGGAAGCACCAAGACAGAGGAACCGGGGCGGCATGTGCTCTGGATGGGGGGCAAGCCCCATTATTTCTGATAGCCAAATGGAAAAATGTGTGCTATAATGGGTCCAAACAGACAAAATTATTGCGCAATATGCACAAAAGACAGGAGATGGACCCTATGCGGATGACAGACCTATTGCAGAAGAAGCGTGACGGCGGCGTCCTCACCGGCGAGGAGATCCGCTGGATGATCGAGGGATACACTAAGGGCGAGATACCCGACTACCAGATGAGCGCCATGTGTATGGCCATCTATTTCCGGGGCATGGACCGGGACGAGACCTATGCGCTCACCATGGCCATGCTGGACTCCGGGGATAAGATAGACTTGTCCAGCATCAGCGGCGTGAAGGCGGACAAACACTCCACCGGCGGCGTAGGGGACAAGACCAGCCTTCTGCTGTGCCCCATGGTGGCGGCCTGCGGCGTGAAGATGGCGAAGCTGTCCGGCCGGGGACTGGGCCATACAGGCGGCACCATCGACAAGCTGGAGAGCTTCCCCGGATTCTCCGTGGAGATGAGCGAGGAGGCCTTCATCCGGCAGGTCAACGAGGTTGGGTTTGCCATCGCCGGTCAGACGGCGGAGCTGTGTCCGGCGGATAAGAAGCTCTACGCTCTCCGGGACGTGACGGCCACGGTGGCGTCCCTGCCCCTCATCGTGAGCAGCATCCTGTGCAAGAAGCTGGCGGTGGGCGCGGACGTGATCGTGCTGGACGTGAAGTGCGGCTCCGGCGCGTTCATGCACACGGAGGAGGACGCTTTCGCTCTGGCTCGTGCCCTGGTGGACGTGGGCCGCTGGGCCGGGCGGAAGGTGGTGGCCGTGGTGACGGACATGGATGAGCCCCTGGGCGCCACCGTGGGCAACGCCATCGAGGTGCGGGAGGCCCTGGCCACCCTGCGGGGCGAGTACCGGGGCGAGCTCATGGAGCTGTGCCTGGTGCTGGGGACCCAGATATTGCGGGAGAGCGGCGTGGCCCCCGACGACGAAACGGCGAAGAAGATGCTGGAGCATGCGGTGGAAAGCGGCGCGGCCCTGGAGAAGTTCGCGGCCTTCGTGAAGGCCCAGGGGGGCGATCCGGCGGCGGTGTACGATCCGGACAAGCTGCCGCTTGCGCCGGTGCGCAAAGATGTGCTGGCCGAGGCGGCCGGATACGTCAAGGGCATCCAGGCGGAGGACGTTGGCCTCGTGAGCATGCGTCTGGGCGGCGGCCGGGCCTCCAAGGAGGACACCATCGACTTGGGCGTAGGCGTGGCGTTATACAAGAAGGTGGGCCAGCCCGTGGCCGCCGGAGAGAAATTGGGCACTGTGTTTGCTGAGACCGAAGCCGCCGCAGAGGAGGCGGCGAAACAGCTTCGCGCCTGCTATGAGATCGTATCGGAAAAAGTGGTCCGCGCCCCCTTTGTCAAGGGCGTGGTAAAGTGAGGTGCGCTATGGGGGAGAGAAAAAAGCGCTGTCTTGTCCTGGACGGGCAGGGCGGCGGCATCGGCGCCCAGCTTGCCCGGCTGCTGGCGAAGGGTATGCCGGCGGGTTGGGAGCTTCTGGCTGCGGGCACCAACGCGGCCGCCACGGCGGCCATGTTGAAGGCGGGCGCCGCCCAGGGCGCTACGGGGGAGAACGCGGTCATCTATAACGCCGGGCGGGCGGATATCATCTTGGGACCCATCGGCGTGATATTGGCCAACGGCATCATGGGGGAGGTCTCTCCCGCCATGGCTGTAGCTGTCTCTGGCTCCGGGGCGGTGAAGATACTCATTCCTACCTCCACCTGCGGGATCTGTGTGGCGGGGACGGAGGACCTGCGCCTGGAGGAATACCTCCGCCAGGCGGCGGACCGGGCCCTGGCGATTATGAGAGACTAATTTTTTCGTTGATTTTTGAATATAAATGTTCAATAGAGCAAATCGGCCGGTTCTAAAAAACACCTTTACTGTGTGCGTAACAGTGAGGGTGTTTTTTGTTGGCTCTTTTAAATTTTATCAGTATTATTTGCATCAAAATACTTGTGCGATAGACCAATAAATAAAATCATGTTACAAAATGGTTAAAATGTTATGATTTTGCAGGAAAAAAAGCCACAAAACCTCAAAAAACATGATTTTGGAGTTATGTCGCACTTGCTAATACCATGTATAGTGTGATATAATGCATGCCGTATGGGCAAGGGTGAAGTATACCCATGAGCGTCAGCGTGTACAGATGACTGAACATATAGTATGCTGACCGCGCGCACAGTACATATCTCGTGGTATGCCGGCAAGGGACCGATACACGATTTATATCATACGATTTGAATGCAGAAAAGACAGGAGAAGGACATGTACGAAAACCGTCCGGAAAATGACGAGATCGAGATCGATCTTTTAAAGCTGGCGCAGGTCCTGCTGAAAAAGGCAAAGTTTATCATCGCTATCACGCTTCTGGTAGCGATAGCCACATTTGCTTTCACATACTATCTCATCACCCCGCAGTATACGGCAACGGCAATGATGTACGTAAATAACTCCAGCATTTCCGTGGGCAGTACCTCCTTCAGCATCTCCTCGGCAGAACTGACGGCGGCCCAGAGCTTGGTGGATACCTATATCGTCATCCTCAAGAGCCGGACCACCCTGGAGGAGATTATCGAAAAGGATAATTTGGAGTATGACTATGAAGAGCTCTATGAGATGATCGAGTCCCAGGCGGTCAACTCCACGGAGATCTTCGATATCGACGTCACCAGCCCCGATCCCCAGGAGGCGGAAAAGATCGCCAATACCATCACTGAGATCCTCCCGGATCGGATCGCGTCCATTGTGGACGGCAGCGATGTGCGCATTGTCGATTATGCGGTGATCCCCTCGGAGCGGACGTCGCCCAGCTATACGCTCAACACCGTGATCGGTGCGCTGGTGGGCTTTGTTCTGGCGGCGGCCATCGTGATCCTCCGGTATCTGTTCGACGACCAGATCCACGAGGAGGATTACCTGACCCAGACCTATCCTGGCATCCCCCTGTTGGCTGTGGTGCCGGACATGCTTTCCAGCGATAACAAGGGACACTACTACCGTGCCAGCGGAAGTTCCGGCGGCCAGCGTAAGGAGCATCCCGCGGAGAACAGGAAGCGGGAGCAAAACAGAACGAAGGAACTGCCCCAGCGCCCTCAACAGCCTGCAAGGCACCAGCAGCCGGCTGCCCGGCCTCAGAACGCCGCGCAGCCGCGGACCGCTCAGCCCCAGCGTGAGCAGAGCCGGCCTCCGAAGAGCTGAGGAAGGGAGGAACACCGACGATGGCAAAGAAAGATAAGATGACCGCGGCGTCCGCCGCCAGCAGGACCATGACCGAGCGGCGAAACATGATCGGCCCTAAAATGAACTTTGCAACGGCGGAGGCCTACAAGCTTCTGCGTACCAACGTGATGTTCTCATTCCCCGACGCCAATGAGTCCCATGTCGTCGGCATCACCAGTTCCATCCGGGGTGAGGGCAAGAGCATCACGGCCATCAACCTGGCCTATACCTTTGCTGAAGCAGGACGGAGCGTCCTTCTCATCGAGGGGGATATGCGTCTGCCCACGATGGCGGGCCGTCTGGCTCTGGCGGCAAAGCCGGGTCTTTCCAACGTACTGGTGGGCACGGACAGCGTGGCGCTGTCGGTGCAGGAGTATAAAGTCAGCGAACAGGACAGGGAAGTCTCCTTCGATGTTCTTGTTGCCGGCGATATCCCGCCCAACCCCTCTGAGCTTTTGGGTTCGGCCCGCACCGACGCCTTTTTGAAGAAGGCGAAGGAGAAATATGATCTCATCATCATCGACCTGCCGCCTGTGACGGCGGTGACGGACGCTATTGTGGCCTCCCACCTGGTGGACGGTATGATCGTGGTGGTTCGGTCCGGTCACGCGGTCCGTGGGGGACTTGCCGATACCATGCGCCAGCTCAGCCTGGCGGAGGCCCATGTTCTTGGCTTCGTGTTCAACGGCGCCCACGCCGGAGAGAAGAAGTATTACAAGAAGGGCTATTATAAGAAAGGCTACTATTCCGCTGACTATTACGGCGGCGGTCAGAAATGACCGATCTCCACATGCACGTCCTGCCGGGCATGGATGACGGCAGCAAGGATGTGCGGACATCCATCGCCATGCTGAAACGGAGCGCGTCCTATGGCGTGGACACTGTGGCGGCGACTTCTCACTTCTACGCAGAGCAGAACGGGATCGCCAAATATCTTGCCCGGCGACAGACAGCCTATAATAGACTGACCGAGGCGATAGGGGAGAGATATGGTTTTCCCCGGCTGCTGCTGGGCGCGGAGGTGCTCTACTTCAGCGGCATGAGCGCGACCGACGATCTGGACGCGCTGTGCCTGGAGGGAACGGATCTGCTCCTGCTGGAGATGCCCTTCGTCCCCTGGACAGACAGGGTGCTCCGGGAGGTGGAGGCCATCCAACGCAGCGGCCTGCAGGTGGTGGCGGCCCATATTGAACGGTATATGGACATCCAGCCCCGGCGGACCATGGAGGCCTTCTTCGACCTGAATACATTCATCCAATGCAACGGGGAGTTCTTTCTCTCCCGGTGGACGGCCCGCCGCGCCCTGCGGATGTTCCGGCAGGGGCAGATACAGTTTTTGGGCTCGGACGCTCACAATATGACCTCCCGCGCACCCAATCTGGACGAGGCGGTGCAGTTCATAGAGAAAAAGCTGGGGCGGGAGCCCGTGAGTCGGTTTTTTGCCGATGTGGATTACTTTATCGGCGCGTGAATAGGAGGGCGTTATCCCACATGAAAAGACGCGTATTATCGCTTATTCTGAGCGTGCTGTTCCTGCTGCCGGCAGGGATACAGGCAATTGCCGCTGAAGAGGCGGGCGAGACGGAGCCTTACGAGAGCCCCATCGATTTTGAGGAACTGCAGAAGACCAACCCGGATATATACGCGTGGCTGAAGATCGAGGACACGGTCATCGATTATCCCATCGTTCAGAATCCTGACATGGATGATTACTATCTCCACCATGACAGCGACGGGAACATAAACCTGGACGGGGCTATCTTCTCCCAGGCTACATATAACAAGGCGAGCTTTACTTCCCAGAAGGAGACTGAGGATCCGGAGAACACAGTTGAGCCGAAGGACGTGAAGGAGCCGCAGAACATGGTGATGGTCCTGTACGGTCACAACATGAAGAGCGGCAATATGTTCGGTACCCTTCGGGAGAAGTATACCGATCCGGAGTTCTTCGACGAGCACAAGGACATCACCGTTTTCACCCCAGAGGAGGAGCTGACCTACAAAGTCTTCGCCGCCGTGCCTTATTCCAACGAGCTCATCCCCTATAAACACGATTTTACAGAGGAGAAGGACTACAACAATTTCTTCGAGGGCGCGTTCCACATCCGCGATCTGAGCGCCCAGTATGAGGAGGAGAACAAACCGGTGTACGGGGACCGGGTCCTGATCCTGTCTACCTGCATATCCGGCACAAATATGCGCTTCCTGGTCATGGCTACATTGGAGTCTGACCTTGAAAATAGAAGCGAATCTTGAAGAAAGGAGGAATACTCCCATGAGAAAGTTGATTTCTGTCCTGACCATCGCTGTTCTGGTGCTGGCTCTGGCTGTGCCCACGTTTGCTGCGCCTAACAGCCCCACTCTCCCCAGCGGCGGCGTTACGGAAGTGACGCCTACTGTGGGCGACGCTGTCGACCCGGTCACCGGTGAGAAGGTCGATGTCGTGGTCTCCGAGCCCAAGCTCGAAGCCGGCGAGACGCTGCAGAGCGTTGCCGAAGACGCGCTGAAGGCCGCGAAGGAGGCTGGTGCGCCTGTTGAGAACGCCACTGCTGCGGAAGTCTTCGATATCGACATGAAGGACGGCACGCAGCCCGACGGCTCCGTGCAGGTCACCATCGTCCGTGAGAAGGATTCCGGTGAAGTCGCGGCGATCATGTATCAGGCTGAGGATGGTACTTGGGACAAAGCTGAGTTCACGCAGAATGCTGACGGCACCGTTGTTGTCACCTTCAAGCACTTCTGCACGGTCGTTCTTCTGATGAAGGAGGCCACTCAGGCTCCCGACGTGAAGCCCACGCCGAAGCCCGAGAGCGGCAGCACTGGCAGCACCGGTTCTACTGGCAGCTCCAGCGAGCCCACTTCTCCCCAGACGGGGTACGACTGCGCCTGATCCCTGACCAGACGCTGCCCGGAAACGGGCGCCTGCCCCTCCGGGGGCAGGAAAAAGGAAACCAATTGATTTCCCTTTAAGCGCGGGCGCCCGCCCTTCGGGGCGGGCGCCTATTCTATTACCGGTGTCGATCCGGGAGGTGGAGATGTGAAAAAATCCACGTTGAAGGGCATCCTGGGGGCCATTGTGGTGATCGCGCTGATCATCGGCGGGATCATGGTGGCCAATGTCATCGAACGAAAGAGCGAGAAGGCGCCGGAGGGCGCCGGCACGTCTACTGTCTCCCACGCGGAGGAGACTACCCCCGAGCCGGGGGCGACATTCCCACCGGCGGAAATGCCGGAGGCGGTGGATTATGAGGGCCAGGAGGCCGAGACCGTCAATATCAACGGAAAAAACTACCGTCTGAACGAGAACATATCTACTCTGCTTATGATCGGCGTGGACGACATGGAGGTCAAGCAGTCTCTTGGATACCGGAATGATGCCATGGCCGATTTCCTGGTGCTCGCCGTTTTTGATAATGAGAAAAAGACCTGCCGCCTTCTGCAGATCGACCGGAACACCATGGCCGACGTACCGATGCTGGGCGCGATGGGCGATTATATCGGCCTGACCACGGAGCAGATCGCCTACGCCCACTCCTATGGCGACGGCCTGGAGGAGAGCTGCGAGAATACGGTTCTGGCTGTTTCCCGCATGCTGTATAACGTGCAAATCGATAACTACATCTCCCTGGCGATGGGGGGTATCCCCGCCCTCAATGATGCGGTGGGAGGCGTGACGGTGACGATCGAGGACGATTTCACCGGCGTGGACGACACGCTGAAGATGGGTCAGACCGTGACCCTCATGGGGGAACACGCTATGAATTTTGTGCGGGGCAGAAAGTATATGCCGGACGACCCGCTGAACGCCGCCCGTCTGCGCCGTCAGGGGGAGTATATGACCGCGCTGGCAAGTAAGCTGCGGGAGAAACTGAACGAGGACGAAGCGGTTATTTTCGATGTCTATGACGCCGTGGCGGATTATCTGGTCACAGATTACGATGTAAACGGTCTGGGCGAACTGAGTGAGGCCTTCTCCGACTATGAACTGGAGGGCATCGTGACGCTGAAGGGCGAGAACGTGGTGGAGGATTACGAGTACTTCTACCTGGACGACGAGGCTCTCAGAGACACCATCGCGGACCTGTTCTACATCCCCGTGGACGAATGACCTGAACATGAATATGACACCGCGCTTTTCCGACTAGGAAGAGCGCGGTTTTTTCATATTTTCTGTAACGAAATCCTGCCCTGATTGTCTAACGGGCGTACATGTACGGAAAGGGGGTGAGCCCATGGGCCGGAAAAAGCGGCCGCCGGATATATCGGAGCAGGCGCTGTGCGCCGAGTATGAGGCGGTGTACCGCTACGCGCTGACGCTGTGCCGCAGTGAGGCCGACGCCCAGGACGTCACCCAGGAGACGTTTTTGAAGGCCATGAAGGCCCGGGGCTCCTTCGAGGGCCAGAGCAGCCTTTACACATGGCTCTGCGCCATCGCGAAGAACCTCTGGCTCAACCGATGTAAAAAGCTGGGCCGGGAGACAGAGCTTTCCTGGGACCTCTCGCCCCAGACCGGCGGAGTGGAGCAGGCGGCGGAGGACCGGGACATGTCCATGGCGGTCCACCGGGTGCTGCACACGCTGGACGAGCCCTACAAGGAGGTATTCTCCCTGCGGGCCTTCGGGGAGCTTGCCTTCGCCGAGGTAGGGGACCTGTTCGGCAAGACCGAGGGCTGGGCAAGGGTCACCTATCACCGGGCAAGAATGGCCATATTGGACGCGTTACGAAAGGACGGTATGATATGAACGAATATAAAAATACGCTGCCCTGCGCCGTGGTGCGGGACATACTGCCGCTGTACCACGATAATGTGGTCAGCGCCGAGACACGGTCGGCGGTGGGGGAGCACCTGATGGGGTGCGAGAACTGCCGGGCGGAGTATGAGGCCATGAACGAGGCGCTGGTCAAGCCCGCCAAGGGCGGGCAGAGTACCCTGAGCCGGTTTCGGGACATGCTGAAAAAGCAGAAGCGAAAGAAGATCATAGCCGTCGTCCTGGCGGCGGTGCTGGCGGCCTCCGCTGCCGTGGGGGGCGTCGCGGCCCTGAGCGATTGCTGCATCGTGCCGGTGAAGGACTCCCAGTGGGAGGTGAAGCAGGTCAGCCGCATCGACACGGACCAGGGCCCGCAGATCTTCATCCACTACGTCGACACCTACGGCGGCAAGACGGCGACCCACATGGAGACTGTGGAGAAGGACGGCAAGACCACGGTTGCCTTTCAGCTGCGCCATCCGGTGCTGAGCTGGAGGATTCCGGCCAGTCACACAGAGCGGCCAGACCTGTTCTTCGTTCCCGACGAGACGGTGGGCGGCGTGGACGAGGTCACCTTCAACGGCGTGACCGTGTGGACGGCGGAGGAAAACGACGCGCCCGGCTATGTGGACGCCTTCTGGGACTGGGAACAGGAATTGTGGGAAGCCGGCGGCTATGCGGGCTACGACTTCACGGACGACCATGTATATATCCTCTGGCCGGACGGTCACGGGGAGTACTGGACCTACGACGGCGAGCTGTATCTGCAGGAGCCGGCGGAGTCCGACCAGGAAGAGCTGGAAGAGGCCCGGTCGATAGAGGAACCGGTCGAGGAATAGAGAAATAAAGAAAGAGGAAAAGCGCCCCACTGGGGCGCTTTTTCCATCAATACCGTTCTTTGCTCTTGAAAAGGGAGGCAACCAGGATGCCGAAGAAGATGGCGGCGCAGACACCGCCCGCCGCGGCGGTGAAGCCACCGGTGAAGGCGCCCAGGACGCCCCGCTGGGCCACGGCCTCCTTCACGCCCCGGGCCAGGAGATTACCGAACCCGGTGAGAGGTACCGTGGCTCCGGCCCCGGCCCAGTCGGCCAGGGGCTGGTAGAGCCCAACGGCCCCCAGTATCACCCCGGCCACCACGTAGCCGGTCAAAATGCGGGCGGGGGTGAGCTTGGTGAGGTCGATGAGCGCCTGGCCGACGAGGCACAAAAGCCCGCCCACCAGAAACGCTCTCAAAAACTGCATCCAATCCATATCAGTCACCACTTATTCAACAACGTGTGTTTTCCAGCGCCACCGCGTGGCAGATGGCGGGGATGCTCTCGCCCTGCTGGTTGGTGGTGGGGCTCATCATGGCCCCGGTGGCGGCGAACAGGAGCCGGTTCCAGTTGTGCTCCAGCATCCCGTGGAGCAGGTGGCCGCAGAGCACCGACGCGGAGCACCCGCACCCGGAGCCACCGGAATGGGTGTCCTGGCCGTTGGAGGAGTAGATGAGCCGGCCGCAGTCCATATACCGCACGCCCAGGTCCACCCCGTCTTTCCAGAACAGGTCCGCCAGGATGTGGGAGCCCACGATGCCCAGGTCCCCGGTGACGATGGCGTCATAGTAATCCGGGTCCCGGCCTGTGTCGGCAAAGTGGGCCTTCAAGGTCTCATAGGCCGCCGGGGCCATGGCCGCGCCCATGTTGTTCATGTCCGTCACGCCCGCGTCGGTTATCACGCCGGTGGTGATGTGGGTCACATAGGGTGCCGGGCCGTCGGCTTTCAGGATCAGTGCCCCCGCGCCGGTGACAGTCCACTGGCTGGTGGGCGGCCGCTGGCAGCCGTACTGCAGGGGGAAGCGGTATTGCCGCTCGGCGGAGCAGAAGTGGGAGCTGGTGGCCGCGGCGGCGGTGGAGCAAAAGCCCCCGTCGATTATCATGGCGGCCAGGGAAAGCCCCTCCGCCATGGTGGAGCAGGCGCCGTACAGGCCGAAGTAGGGCACACCGCACTCCCGCATGGCATAGGCGGAACCGGCGCACTGATTGAGAAGGTCGCCGGAGAAGACGTATTCCACGTCGCTGGGGCTTGTCTTAGCTTTGTCGCAGGCGATGGACCAGCACATTTTGAGCATGGCGCTCTCCGCCTTCTCCCAGCTCTTGGCGCCGAAGCGGGAGTCCTCGCTCAGGTAGTCGAAGTATTTGCGCAGAGGGCCCTCGCTCTCTTTCTTGCCGCCCACGCACGCCGCCGCGGCCACGCCGGGCTGCAAAGTGAGGTGGACGGTCTGTTTACCCATTCGTTTCGTTTCCATGGTGCTATTGTGCGCGGGAAAAGCAAAAAAATACAACAAAAGGAGAGACAAATATCTCTCCCTCCGTCTCCGGCTCACGCCGGAGCCACCTCCCTCGTCAGAGGGAGGCTTATTTAATATCCAACACAAAATAGGCCCCCTCTGACGAGGGGGCTGTCGAGCGTAAGCGAGACTGGGGGAGAGAACTCACAGATATATCTCCGCTTCCAAAAACGTCCTGTCTTTTCTCGACTGGCCGCCCAAGGAGGTGACCGCGCCCTTGCCCCAGCCCCGGAGGGAGATCACGTCCCCCTCGTGGATGGGCGCGTCCACGTGTAAGCATTGGACATAGTTAAGCGTCGCCGCCCCGGCCCGGATGAGCTCCGACGCGGCGGTGCGGGACAGGCCGAACATGCCGCCCGCCACCGCGTCCAGGCGCAGGCTCTTCACCGTGAAGGTGAGCTTTTTCACCTTCCGCTCCGGCTTTGGCACCTCCGAGAGGGGGATGGAGGCCGTTTTAAGGCTCACCCGCCCGGCCTGGGTAAGCTCGTCGGTGAGGAGCTTTTCTACGGTGGGCAGACAGAAGATATAGGCCGCGTCATCCACCACCCGGAAGTCGCCGATCCACTCCCGGCGGATGCCCAGAGCCAGCGCCGCGCCCATATAGTCCCGGTGGGAGGGTGTGCCGAAAAAGGCCGTGGCTTTCACGGCGTGGATGTATTCGGCTGGGTCGAAGTCCGCTTCCTCCATCCAGTAGGGGAGAAAAAAGGCGCACTTGCGCTCGCAGAGCTCGTCCCCGCCGTCCAGGTGGAGCGCTACGTCGGTCAGCCGATTGGCCCAGGCGGAGACCTCCATCTGCTCGGCCATAGTGAGAAAGCCGGTGGAGGTCACGACGCTGTTCCTCTCGCACCGGGCGGATAATTCCTCTATACGCTTTTCCAGATCTTTATCCATGGTCCATAAATAGGTCGTACAGGCGCTTCACGTCGCCGATATCAAAGGATATGATCTCGTCCAGGGGGTACAGGGAAAGGATATACCGCACGAACCGGCTGCCCAGGAAGTAGCCCACATCCCCGTGGCCCTGATAGCGTACCCAGTCGCCGAACCAGCGCTGGCCGGCAGGGGTCATGGTATCCAGATCCCGGAGAAAATCTGCCTTGATAGCCTCAAAATGGCCGTCGCACCAAGCCTTCCAGCCGTTTTTGTCCTGGTGGTAGTATCCGTCGTCCTCCGCCAGGGTCTGCTCGAAGACCATGGCGACGCCCTCGGTGAAGAGCTGCCAGAGAAACCTGTCGGCGGGGCAGTCAAAGCTCCGCTCCAGCACGCCGTACTGGGCCTGGTAGACGTGACCCAGTTCGTGCCAGATGAGGCCCCGCATATCGTCCTGTCCGCACCAGTCCAGCTCTACGATCTTTTCCAGCCCCAGCAGGACGACCGTTCGCCCGTTCAGAGACGTGACCCAGCCGGCGCCGTTGCAAAGACCAAGATAGAAATAGATATCTACGTCCAGCCCCTTGCCGAACTTGTCCAGGATGGCTGTGTCCAGCCCTTCTGTGACGCGTAGAAAGCAGTCGTGGGCGGCCCGGCAGCGGTCCGCTTTTTCGGGCAGAGCGTTCAAAACGGGAAGAAAGTCCTTCTCCCAGTCAACACCGTCCCCGGCCAACATTTCATTCTTGTCTGATTCCAGCAGGGGCCGCAGACCGGGGATGGCGGCGTCGATATAATCCCGCCAGCGGTCAAGGGAAAACGCGCCGTTTTCATAGACCGCGGGGATGTCTGAATAGGTGTCGATGATACGCATGGGTCACCTCGCTGTAAATCTCAAAACTGCGACCTTTTCACCGCGTCGGATATCTGCTCCAGGACCCATTCCACTTCGGTCTTGAACTCTCCCGAGGAGCAGCGCAGCACCCCGGAGCGGAGGGCGCCCACCTGGACCATCCGGTCGGAGGTGACCACCCGGACGGTCTCGTTCTTGCCGATCTCGTCCACCAGCCGCTCGATATACATGTCCGCCGTCTCGCCCTCCCTGGTGTAGGCCACCCGGAGGTTGCCGTGAGTGACCCGGCTGCCTTGGCCGCCGGGGACCTTGTAGGCGTCGAAGACCACCACCAGGTCGCTCTTGGTGTAGCCTTGGTAGTTGGCCAGCATGTCCAGAAGCCGGGACCGGGCCATGTCCAAACTCTCCGCCGCCAGCGCCTTCAGCTCATCCCAGGCGAAGATCACGTTGTAGCCGTCCACGATGATGTGCTCGTGGTCCTTCCGGACCTGCATCTGGATGCCCACGGCGCTGTTGATCTGGGGGGCGGCGTATTGCTTCCGGCGGATGGGGCCGAACTCCCGGAGCATGATGGCCTCCAGCTCCTTGTCGTCAATGTTGAGATTCTGCCGCTGGACGGTGGGCTCCAGGTCTTCGGGGGCTGCCGGGTCTTTGAGGCCGCTGTCCAGGTGCATATACTCCGGCACCTTGTCCCACTTCACCGTGAAGCCTGCCCCGTGGGCGCAGAAGACGCTGTCGGGGGTGTTTTCCAGGTCCGCCTCAGGGTCATAGCCAATGGCCTCTATCACCGCGTCGGCGTCGTGGCAGGGACGATAGCCCTCCACGTGGCAGGAGAACCGGCCCCGGCCGCCGGTATAGGCGGCCACTTGGGCGGCGTAATCGCCCATGGCGGCCACGGGCGCGGCCCCGGTGAGGACCATGTCCGCTCCCTCGGTCACAGGGCTGTCGTGGGTCCCGCCCATGGCCCGCACGTCGGTGATGGCCCGGCCGATCTGCTCGGCGGGCACAGTGAGGCGGAAGGCGTAATAGGGCTCTAAGAGCACGCTCTCGGCCTGCATGAGCCCCTGGCGCACGGCCCGGTAGGTGGCCTGGCGGAAGTCGCCGCCCTCGGTGTGCTTTAAGTGGGCCCGGCCGGCCAGGAGGGTGATCTTCACGTCGGTGAGGGGGGAGCCGGTGAGCACGCCCAGGTGCTGCTTCTCCTCCAGATGGGTGAGGATGAGCCGCTGCCAGTTCCGGTCCAGCACATCCTCGGAGCAAACTGTGTCCAGCACGATGCCGCTGCCCGGCTCGCCCGGCTCCAGCAGCAGATGCACCTCCGCATAGTGGCGCAGGGGCTCAAAATGGCCCACGCCCTCCACGGTGCTCGCGATGGTCTCCCGGTAGAGGACCCGGCCTGCGTCGATCTCCACGTCCACGTCGAAGCGGTCCTTAATGAGGCTCTTCAGTATCTCTATCTGCACCGCGCCCATGAGCTGGACGTGTATCTCCCCCAACGTCTCCTGCCAGAGGATGTGCAGCTGAGGCTCTTCCTCCTCCAACAGTTTCAGCTTCGGCAGCATGGTCCGGGCGTCGCAGCCTTTGGGCAGGCGGATACGGTAGCCCATGGCGGGGGTGAGGTAGGGCTCGTCACCGTCCGGCTCCGCGCCAAGACCCTGGCCCGGCCAGGTTTTGGTGAGTCCTGTGACGGCGCAGACCTGCCCCGCGGGCACCATGTCGGCGGTGTCGTACTTCACCCCGGAGTAGAGGCATATCTGGCTTATTTTTTCCTCCACCGGCTCCGAGCCCCGCAGGGGCAGATACCGGATGGGGGCCCGGACGGCGAGGGTACCGCCGGTGACCTTCAGGTAGGTAAGGCGATTTCCCTGGGCGTCCCGGCCGATCTTGTAAACCCGGGCCCCGAAGGGCGCGGGCCAGGCGGGGACGGCGGTATAACGCTCCAGGGCGGCGAGAAATTCCTCCACGCCGTCCAGCTTCAGCCCGGAGCCGAAAAAGCAGGGGTGCAGCTTCCGCTCCCGGACAAGGCGGATGATCTCCTCGTCGGAGAGAGCGCCGAAGTCCATGTACTTATCCAGAGCCGCCTCGTCCAGCATGGCGATCGCCTCGTCACGTCCGGCGTTGTCCGGGGCGAAATCCACGCAATTCTCGCCCAGGCGGGCGTGGATGTCGGCCATGAGCCTGGCCTTGTCCGTGCCGTTCACGTCCATCTTGGTGACGAAGACGAAGGTGGGGACCCTATAGCGCTGCAAAAGGGTCCACAGGGTCTCGGTGTGGGCCTGGACGCCGCCGGTGCCGCTCACCACCATGATGGCGTAATCCAGCACCTGGAGCACCCTCTCTGCCTCCGGGGAGAAATCCACGTGACCGGGGGTATCCAGGAGGGTGATCTCGGTTTCCCCGGCGGTGAATACCGCCTGTTTGGAGAAGATGGTGATGCCCCGGGCGCGCTCCAGGTCGTGGGTATCCAGGTAAGTGTCCCGGTGGTCCACCCGGCCCAGCTTCTTGATTTTGCCCGCCAAATAGAGCATCCCTTCGGAGAGGGTGGTCTTGCCCGCGTCTACGTGGGCCAGTATGCCGATGGCCAGTTTCTTCATAGGGTGAGTGACCTTTCCAAAGCGTGAAATGACCGCCGACACAGGGGCGCGCGGCGGTCACGGATGATATCAGTCAAAGGCGAAGCCCCACCACAGGTCCGCGGGAGGCTGTCCGATGGCGTCCGGGTTCAGAGAGGCCATCATGAAGGGACGCACGGTCTCAGGCCCGGGGAAGAACACCGGCGAGCGGACCAGGTACTTCTCCGCGGGGAACAGCGCGCCAATGGCCCGGAGCACGTCCATCCAGTCCCCCTCGGGGGCGAGCAGCTCTATAACGCGGCAAGTGTCGCCGTCCATTTCTACGGCGGCGATGTCCCCGTCCACAGAGATATACCCGCCGCCGAAGCGCTTCATGTGGTAGGCTTCCATGGACAGGAACCGGGAGGTGACCACGGCGTAGGGCAGGCCCCGGAGCAGGGATTTGCGCCGCAGGTAGTATTCCCCGGCGGAGATGAAGTCGCCCCGGGGGATGGGGCCAGACAGCTCCTTCCGGTCATAGACGCCCTCCCGGGCCCAGCTCACAGGCACGCTGCCGTTGGCCTTCTCGTAAAAGGAGTAGAGTGCCTTCTCAGAGGGCAGCACGCAGGCCGCGTCCACCAGCTGAAGCGCCGCGTCCACGCAGGCTCGGTATACCGCCGTGCCGATGCCCCGGCCACGATAGGCGGGGTCAGTGGCCAGCGCGTAGGTGTAGGCGGTGGACAGGGAGGTGCCGTCAGGCGGGAAGAGGATGGGGCCGTCCAGAATGTACATGGCCGATACGGGCTTTCCGTCCGCCTCCGCCACCAGGCAGGCATCCGGCTGGAGGAAGTTGCCGCGGAAAGCGTGGATGTAGTTGGCGTCGTCGCCGAAGGCGTCCATCCACAGCTTTTCCAGCGCGGGCAGGTCCTCCTGCCGCCAGGATCGGATGATAAAATCAGACATCTTTTAACTCCACCTTATATTTTTTCACCATTTTGTCGGGGTGATAGCTGAGCTTGGACTGGCGCAGGCTGGGCCGGCCCGTGTCGTCCTCCCGGTTGATCCAGCGGACTTGGGGATGGACAGAGCGTATATAGCGGACGAACTCCCGGTTGATCATGGGATAGGCGCCGTCGATATCTGTGTCCGCTTTCTCAAAGTGAACGTCGAAGGTGTCCGGCGCGGCCAGCTCCCCGATGGAGAAGGCCGCGAGGACGTTCCCCGCCCAGAGGACACCGCCGTCCAGGCCAAGGGGGGGCCTGTACTCGAAGGCCCGGCAGATGGCCCGGTGCTCGTCCTCCACACCGTCGGACTCATCCTCTCCGCAGGAGGCCAGCCACTTGTCCAGCAGCGCCCGGCAGGCGGGGATGTCCTCGTCGGTCAGCGGGGCAAAGCGCCAGTCGTTCTCCTCCTCGAAGCGGTGGATGTGGTTGCGCTTGGAATGCAGATGCTTGCCCGCCAGCGTGTCCAGCTTCTCCGCCTCATAGAGGTAGTCCCACAGGTCCCGCTCCTCCGTCACCTGGGCACGGGTGCCGTAAATCCGCTCCACTAGGGGCAGGTGGTCCTCCGTCACGCCCCGGAGCACCAGAGGAAAGCCGTGTGCCGCGGCGTAGGCGGCCATCTCGTCCAGCGCGGGGGCCACGTCACCGGCGCCGATGGGCCAGGCGAAAAAGGGGGCGTCCCCGTAGGTGAGCAGCGTTACCATGCGATCTCCCAGGCGGCCTACCTGTTGACGGTAGGTCTCGTCCCAGAGGAAGATGTTGCCGAAGTTGTAGTCCGCGCTGGGGGAGGCTTCCGCCAGCACGATGGGGTCCACCCAGGCCTTGTCGGCCAGGGTCACAGGGTGCAGTTCAAGCATGAAGGTCCTTGATCTCCCGCTGCAGCGTTTTCAGGTCCACGAAGGTCTCCGGCCGTTTGGAGGGGTCCCGGAGCAGGGCGGAGGGGTGGTAGATGGCCATAGACTTCCGGCCGTCCACGTCGAACCACTGGCCGTGCTCTTTGGTGATGCGGAAATCGGGCTTGATGAACGCCATGGCGGCGATGCGGCCCAGAAAGACGAAGATCTTGGGGTCCACCAGGGCGATCTGCCGGTGGAGCCAGCCGATGCAGGCAGATTGCTCGTCTGGGAGCGGGTCCCGGTTCCGGGGCGGCCGGCATTTGACGATGTTGGCGATGTAGACCTGGGAGCGATCCAGGCCGATGATCTCCATCATCACGTCCAGCAGCTTGCCCGCCGGGCCCACGAAGGGCTCGCCCTGCAGATCCTCCTGTTCGCCGGGGCCCTCGCCGATGAACATCACGTCGGCGTGTTCATTGCCCACGCCGAAGACCAGGTTGGTCCGTGTCCTGCCCAGCTCGCAGTTCATGCACCCGGCGCAGTCGCCTTTGAGCTTTTCCCAGGTGTCGGGGGTGCCTGCGACAGGCTCATTCATACCGTTTTCCAGTATCCAGTCCATATCAGTCCAACTCGCTCTGGCCGGTGTAAAGCATGTAGTACCGGCCTTTCTGTTCCAGAAGGTCCTCGTGGCTGCCCCGCTCCACGATCTGGCCGTGCTCGATGACCACGATGGCCTTGGCGTTGCGGACAGTGGAGAGGCGGTGGGCGATAACGAACACGGTCCGGCCCTCCATGAGGGCGTCCATGCCCTTGTCGATGAGCTTTTCCGTGCGGGTATCGATGGAGCTGGTGGCCTCGTCCAGGATCATCACCGGGTGCCGGGCCACGGCGGTGCGGGCGATGGCGAGAAGCTGCCGCTGGCCCTGGGACAGGTTCTGGCCGTTGCCGGTGATCATGGTCTGATACCCGTCCGGCAGGCGGGAGATGAACCCGTGGGCGTTGGCGGCCTTCGCCGCGGCGACGCACTCCTCATCCGTGGCGTCCAGCTTGCCGTAGCGGATGTTGTCCATGACCGTGCCGGTGAAGAGGTTGGTGTCCTGCAGGACGATGCCCAGGCTCCGCCGCAGGCCCGCCTTCTTGATGTCCTTCACGTCGATGCCGTCAAAGAGGATGCGGCCGCCGTCGATCTCGTAAAAGCGGTTGATGAGGTTGGTGACGGTGGTCTTGCCCGCGCCGGTGGAGCCCACAAAGGCAATCTTCTGGCCCGGGTCCGCCCAGACGGTGAAGTCTTTGAGGACCGGCTTTCCCGGTACATAGGAGAAGTTCACATTCTCCAGCCGGACGCCGCCCTTTACTTCCCGGAACTCGTAGGAGCCGCCGGCCTGGGGGATCTTCCAGGCCCAGAAGCCGGTGCGCTCACCGTGGCCCGTCTCGGTGAGGGTGCCGTCCGCGGCCCGGTCCACGGTGACCAGTGTCACGTTGCCCTCGTCCGGCTCCGGCTCGTGGTCAATGACCGCGAAGATGCGCTCCGCGCCGGCGATGGCGGAGAACAGGTTGATGGCCTGGTTCGACATCATGTTGATGGGCATGGTCACCTGGCGGATGTAGTTCAAGTACACGCCCAGAGAGCCGATGGTGAAGGAACCTGCCAGGGTCATAAACCCGCCCAGTACGGCGGTGACCGCGTAGCACACGTTCATGACGGCGTTCATGGTGGGGAAGATGATGGAGCCCAGGAAGTTGGCGAAGATGGCGTTTTCCCGGTACTCGTCGTTCAGGTCCTCGAAGCCCTTCTTGGCCCGGTCCTCGTAGTTGAAGGCCTTGACCACCTTGAGCCCGTCCAGCATCTCCTCGATATAGCCGTTCAGCGCGCCCAGGGAGGACTGCTGCTTTTTGAAGAGGATGCGGGAGTACCGGCCCACGCCCTTCACCAGCAGGAAGGAGAGGCCAATGGTGAGAAGGGTGATGAGGAACAGCTTCCAGCTCAGGCTGATCATCAGCGCCACGGTGCCCACGAAGGTGATGATGCCGGAGAGGAACTGGACGATGCCCTGTTCCAGACACATCTGCACGTTGTCCGCGTCGTTGGTGAACCGGCTCATGAGCTCGCCGTGGGTGTGCTCGTCAAAGAAGGTGATGGGAAGCTCCTGCAGCGCGGCGAACAGGTCCCGGCGCAGGGCGTTGGTGGCCCACTGGGCCAGGGTCATGCAGGTGCGGGAGGTGAAGTAGGTGGCCACGGCGCTGGCAAGGTATATGCTGGCAAGGATGCCAAGCTGCCGCGCCAGGGCGGAAAAGTCCTTCTCCGGGCTGGTGATGAGGGGCACGATGTAGTCGTCGATGAGGGGACGCAGATAATAGCTGGCCGCGAGAGAGCAGCCGGTGGAGATGAGCATCATCACCAGCACCAGGACGAACAGGGCCTTGTTCTTCCCGGCGTAGCCCAGCACCCGCATAAGGGTGCCCTTGGCGTCTTTTGGCTTGCGGAAATCCCGGCCGCCGCCGGGGCCGCCGTGGAGGTTCTTATAGATCTTCTCGTCGTTCACATCCACGCTGTCCACGGCCAGGCGCGCTTTCAGCTGGGACCAAATGCTTTGCTTCTTAGCCATTGGAAAGCGCCTCCTCTACCTGTGAAGTGTAGATATCCCGATAGATGGGGCTGGAGCCCATGAGCTCGTCATGGGTGCCCACGCTCTCCACCCGGCCCTCGTCCAGGACAACGATCTTGTCCGCGCCAACCACGGAGGAGATGCGCTGGGCGATGATGAACACAGTGGTGTTTTTGAGCTCCCGGTCAAAGCTTTCCCGGATGCGGCCCTCCGTGTCGGAGTCCACCGCGCTGGTGGAGTCATCCAGGATGAGGATGGCCGGCTTTTTCAGCATGGCCCGGGCGATACACAGCCGCTGCTTCTGGCCGCCGGAGACATTGGTGCCGCCCTGGAGGATCATGGTGTCCAGCCCCTCGGGCATCTGGGAGACGAAGTCCCAGGCCTGGGCGTTTTTGAGGGCGGTGATGATCTGCTCGTCTGTGGCGTTCTCGTCGCCCCAGGCGATGTTCTCCCGGATGGTGCCGGAGAAGAGGACGTTGTTTTGCAGCACCATGCCGATGCCGTCCCGCAGATCCTCTATCCGGTAGTCCCGCACGTCCGTACCGTCCACCAGCACTGCCCCCTCGGTCACGTCGTAGAACCGGGGGATGAGATTCACGAGGCTGGATTTGCCGGAGCCGGTGCCGCCCACGATGGCCACGGTCTGGCCGGGCTGGGCGGAGAAGGTGATGTTCTTCAGCACGTCCTCGCCGGTGCCGGCGTGGGAGTAGCGGAAGGACACGTTCTGAAATTCTACGGAGCCGTGGTCCTGGGCGATGGGGTGGGGCTTGGCCTCCGGCTTATCCTGGATATCCGGCTGGGCGTTCAGAACCTCCGCCACCCGCTTGCCGCAGGCCCGGGAGCGGGTGTACTGCATGAGGACCATGGAGAACATCATCACGCTCATCATGATCTGATTGAGGTAGCTGATGACCGCGAGAAGCTGGCCGGAGGCGATGGTGCCGTTGGCCACCATGCGGCCGCCGAACCAGTAGATGCACAGGGTCATCGCGTTCAGCACGATGGTGGCCAGGGGGCTCATGGCGATGATGACACCCACGGCCCGCAGGTTGGAGCGGGTGAGCTCGTCGTTGGCTTTTTTGAACTTCTCCTTTTCGTACCGCTGGCGGACGAAGGCCTTCACCACCCGGATGGCGATCAGGTTCTCCTGGATGTCCGCGTTCATGGCGTCCAGCTTCTGCTGCACCAGGATAAAGAGCTTATCCACAAAGGTCATCACCGTGATGACGCCGACGAACAGCACGGGCACCGCCACCATGTAGATGAGGGCCAGACGCCAGGAGTAGGTGATGACGATGGTCATGGCCACCAGCAGCTGGAAGGGCGCCTGGATGAAGGTGCGCAGCATCATCTGCACGGCTGTCTGGAGCTGGCGCACGTCGCTGGTGGTGCGGGTGATGAGGCTGGCCGTGGAGAACTTGTCGATGTCCGCGAAGGAGAACTCCTGGATATGCCGGTACATGGCCTGGCGCAGATTGGAGCCAAAGCCATTGGCGGCCCGGGAGGCGTTCCATGTGCTGATAAAACCCGCCGTGACGCTCACCAGGGCCAGAGCCGTCATCAAAAGGCCGCAGACGATGATGTAGCTCTTGTCTCCATTCGCCACGCCGACGTCCACGATGTTGGACATGAGCGTGGGCAGCGCCAGGGTCACCACTGTCTCCAGAAGCACGAATATGGGCGTCAGGATCAGCGAGTTTTTGTACTTTCCCCAATATCCTGTCAGGATCTGTCGCATCCGGTCAAAGGGCTCCTTTCCATAGATACATATACTAAATAAGCTAAAATATGTTATCAGACCTGGCATCCAATGTCAACATGTTGATGTGAACAGAGTGTAAAAACTGAAAAGGCATATCGGCCGGGACAGGCTAATAGACTTGTCCTGAGGAGGCGGGGAGCATGGATGGATTCACAGCGGCGGCGGCGCTGCTGCCGGCGGGACTGGCCCGGGCGGCGCTGGCTCTTTCCCAGGAGGACAGGGACCGGTGCGAGGAGTTCCGGCTCCGCCGGGGCCGGGAGATGACAGCGCTCCTGGGGGGGCGGGAGTATGGCCTGGGCACCGGGAAAGTGGGGGAGAGCGACCTGCGCGCCGTGCTGGAGGCCGCCACCGGCTCCAGCCTTCACGCGGCGGGAGAGCAGATCCGGCGGGGCTTTCTCTCCGCACCCGGCGGTGTGCGGGTGGGCCTTTGCGGCACGGCGGTGACGGACGGGACGGGCATGACAGGCCTGCGGGAGGTATCCTCCCTCGCCATACGGGTGCCCCGGGCCGTGCCCGGCTGTGCCGACGGCATATGGGAGGCGCTTACCGCCGGGGGCGTCCGCTCTACGCTCATATCCTCGCCGCCGGGCGGGGGCAAGACGACGCTTCTCAGGGAGCTCATCCGCCGGCTGTCCTGGGACGGCTATCGGGTGGCGGTGGCCGACGAGCGGGGGGAGATCGCGGGGGCCTGGAACGGAGAGAACGCCTTCGACCTGGGGCCGGGTACGGACGTGCTGACCGGAGCGCCCAAGGGGCAGGCCGCGGCGCTGCTCCTGCGGGCCATGAATCCCCAGGTGCTGGCCATGGACGAGGCGGCGGAACCGGGGGAGGTCCAGGCGCTGCTGCGGGCGGCGGGCTCCGGCGTCATCCTGCTGGCTACCATGCACGGAGGCAGAGGGACCCGTGACGGGGCGCTGTGCCGGGAGCTTCTGGAGGCGGGCGTGTTCCGCCGGCGGGTTTGGGTGGAGCTGCGGGGCGGCCGTCGGGCCTACACAGTGGAGCGGGTCCCATGCGCCTAGCGGGGGCGGCGCTGCTCACGGCGGCGGGACTGCTGGCGGGACTCCTGCAGGAGGAGCGCCTGCGGGACAGGGCGGAGCGGCGGGAAGAGCTTTGCCGGATGCTGGATATGATGGAATTTGAACTGGAGCGATTCCGCACGCCTCTGCCGGCGCTCTTCGAGAAGCTCTCGGAACAGACGGACGGGGACACAGGCGCCTTCTGCGGCAAAGTGGCCGATGGTCTTCATAAGCGGCAGGAGCGGGACATGGCAGGGATATGGCGGTCTTCGCTGCAGATATTGCCCGCCCCGGAGCGGAAGCTCCTGGCGCCCCTGGGCGGGGTGCTGGGCCGGTACGGCGCGGAGGAGCAGCTGCGGGCGCTGGCGGCCTGCGCCCGGGACATGGAGCGTGCCCGGGACGAGGCCCGGGAGGAAGCGCGCCGGAAGGGGCGGCTCTGGGTGGGCCTGTCTGCCGCGGGCGCGGCGGCGGCAGCGGTGCTGCTTCTATGACGAAGGATGAGGGATATGGATGTAGATCTGATCTTCAAGATAGCGGCGGTGGGGTTATTGGTGGCGGTGCTCAATCTGCTGCTGACCCGGTCGGGACGGGAGGAGCAGGCGTTGATGACCACCATCGCGGGGCTCATCGTCGTGCTGTTCATCCTGATCCAGCGCATCGCGGAGCTCTTTGACCTCATCCGCACCCTCTTTGAGCTATGACGCTGCTGATGAAGGCCGCCGCTCTGGGGCTCACGGGGGCGGTGACGGCGCTGCTGCTGAAAAAGAACGCCCCGGAGCTGGGGCTGTGCCTCAGCATCGCGGTGAGCCTCGCGGCGGCGGGCATCGCCGTGGAGCTTTTCTCGGAGCTGCGGGAGATCGTTGTTCTGGCCCGGGACCAGACGGGGCTGAGCCCCGCCGTGGTGGGGCCGGTATTGAAATGCGTGGGGATAGGGGCGGTGACACGCCTGGCGGCGGACCTCTGTAAGGACGCGGGGCAGGGGGCCATCGCCTCGGCGGTGGAGCTGTGCGGCGCGGCCTGCGCCATGGGGGCGGCTCTGCCGCTCATACGGTCGCTGCTGCTGATGATAAACGAACTAACATGAGAGCTTTGACGGTCATTCTCATATTTCTCCTCCTGGCGCCCATACCCGCCTTTGCGGCGGACGCGGGGACGGTGGAGGAGGCGCTGCCGTCCTCGGCCCGGGAGATTTTAGGCGACGCCACAGTGAACGACGCGGCTGGCGGCGGCCTGTGGCATAAGATAGGGGCCTGGGTCGTGGATGCCCTGGGCGGCCAGCTCAAGGCGGCCGCCCGCAGCGCGGCGGTAGCGCTGGCGGTGGCGCTTCTCTGCTCCGTGGCGGCTGCCCTGTCCGACGACGGAAAGACGCCGGAATACGTGCTCCTGGGCGGGGCGCTGGCCGTTATGGCCGTGTGCGCGGGAGATATGCGCTCGTTTCTGGGACAGGCGGAGGCGGCGCTCTTTGAGCTTTCCGACTTCTCCAAGGCGCTGCTGCCGGCCATCGCCGCCGGCGCCGCCGCGGGAGGAAGGGCTGCTTCCGCAGCGGCCAAATACGCCGCCTCGGCGCTGTTCATGGACGTGCTCATGACCGTGGGCATCAAGTTCGTCCTGCCCATGATCTGCGCCTACGCTGCGGCCAGCGCTGCCCAGGCGGCGCTGCCCTCCGGGGCGCTGGGCGGGCCGGTGAAGCTCATCGGCTGGTCCTGCTCCACGCTTTTAGCGGCCCTGACCACCGTGTTCACCCTGACACTGACGGTGACGGGCGTGGTGTCCGGCTCCGCCGACAAGATGGCAGGCAGCGTGGTCAAGAGCGCCATATCCGCCGCCCTGCCGGTGGTGGGCTCCATCCTGGCGGACGCGGCGGATACCTATCTCGCGGGGGCGGCGCTGGTCCGGGGCGCGGTGGGTGTGTTCGGCCTTGCGGTCGTGGCGGGGGTGTGCGC
Source organism: uncultured Oscillospiraceae bacterium (assembly GCA_947581795.1). Lineage (GTDB taxonomy): Bacteria > Bacillota > Clostridia > Oscillospirales > Oscillospiraceae > CAJOIG01. The sequence goes on along the minus strand of CANPVS010000005.1, from coordinate 27,262 downwards.
GGGGCCGCTGCTGAGTCTTGGGCTGCACTATGTCCTCTACAAGGCGGCGGCCTGTGTGGCGGAGCCCTTTGCGGAGGGAAGACTTGCCGCCCTGCTGGGCCACATCGGCACGGCCTATGGCATGGCCGTGGGACTGGTGGGCACGGCGGGGACCATGCTCTTCATCTCCGTGGTGATCGGGGCGGAGGTGATAGGACCGTGAGGCAGTGGATCGCGGGGGTGACCGCCGCGTCGGTGCTGGCGGCCATGGCCATGGCCCTGACGCCCAAGGGGGCGGTGAAGCAGGTAACCCGGCTGGTGTGCGGGCTCATGTGCGCCTTGGCGGTGGCGGCGCCGGTGGTGAAGCTGGACCTTGGGAGCCTCTCGGCGGGTATCGCCAAATATGAGCAGCGGGCCCGGGAGATCACGTCCCAGGCCGAAGAGGAGGAGAAAATGCTGGATAGGACATACATAGAGGACCGATGCCGGGCATATATTCTGAGCAAAGCGGCGAGCCTGGGCGCCTATGTTAAGGACGCCGCGGTCACCGCCCGGTGGGACAACGAGGACACGGTCTGGTATCCCTGGACGGTAGTGGTCAGCGGCGGCTATGACAGAGCCCTGGCCGCGGCCATCGAGGGGGAGCTGGGCATCCCGGCGGACCGGCAGGAGTGGCAGACCGATGGATGAGGAGAAAAAGTCCCTTGCGGCTGCCCTGGGGCGATACAGATATGTGCTGCTGGTAGCGGCGGTGGGTCTGGCGCTGCTCCTTTGGCCCACAGGCGGCAGCGACCGGGAGGATGCTCCCGCGGAGGCGACGGAGGAGGCGAGGCTGGAGGCCCTGCTGTCGAATATGGAAGGGGTGGGGCGGACACAGGTACTGCTTTCCGATCGGGGCGCCGCCGTGGTGTGCCAGGGGGCGGACAACGCCTCCGTCCGGCTGGCCGTGACCGACGCCATCCGGTGCTATACCGGACTGGGCGCGGACGAGATCGTCATATTCAAATCAATCAATAGCTGGAGGGAAGGACATTGAAAAAGAACCTGAAACGCAATATCGTCGTCATCGCGGTGCTGGTATTCGTGGGCGCGGCGGTATATCTGAACTGGTCGTACAACAGCCGCTGGGGCACGGCGGACCCGGCCATGGTGGCGGCGGAGGACCAGGCCATGGCCCAGGCCCAGGAGGAGTACCAGGCCGCCTCGGCCGCGGCGGATACCGGCGCGGTGGCGGTGAACGCCTATTTCGACGAGGCCCGGCTCACCCGTCAGTCCTCCCGGGACGAGGCGCTGAAGCTGCTGGAGCAGGCATGCTCCGCCGAGGACTCCTCCCAGGAGGTCATCGACGAGTCCATGCGCCAGATCAACACCATGGCTGCCTGGAACCTGCAGGAGAGCCTCCTGGAGAACGAACTCATGGCCAAGAACTTCACCGACTGCGTGGTCCTGGCCTCCGATCAGGGCGTGACGGTGGCGGTGCCCGCGCCGGTGGAGGGCCTCACGGCCACTCAGGTGGCTCAGATCACCGAGGCTGTAGTCTCCAACACGGACTATACCGCCCAGACCCTCAACATCATCGAGGTCACAGAGTGATAAATTTGGCCCTTTTCTTTTTGTAACGATTGTGTTATAATGCCTCTATCCATGTGAACGGAGGTTTCGGGCGATGGCAGAGAACTACATCACCAAGCAGGACGAGAAGGGTTCTGTCAACATCTCGGAGGACGTGATCGCCGCGATGGCGGCGGCCGCCGTGACCGAGGCGGAGGGTGTGGCCGGTTTCGGCAACCCCACCACGCCGGAGCTCGTGGACCTCTTTGGACGGAAAAATCCGGGAAAGGGTCTGAAGATACGCTTCCTGGACGATAAGATCACCGTCGATATCCTCATCGTCGTCCGCGCTCCCGGCAGCATCACCGACACGGCTGTACACGTACAGGATGTGGTGTGCAGCGAGGTGGAGTCCATCACCGGCATGAACACGGTGGTGAACGTCCACGTCACGGGCGTTTCCTTCGACAAGTGATCGAAACTGAGATTCATCCGGAGCCCCGTCGCGGGGCTCCGCGCTGTATTTGGAGGCAGTTATGACAAGATCTGCTGCGAGAGAGATCTCTATCCAGCTGGGCTTCTCTGTGGCCGGTGCCGGCCTGGAGCCGGAGGCGGCCGTGGAGGCCTTCTTCGAGCCGGAGCACTACGCGTCCCTGGCGGGGGAGGACGAGCTGTACGCCGAAAAACCTGACCGGCGGGACATGGATTTCATCCGCCGGAGCGTGTGCGGCGTGGCGGAGCACCGCGGGGAGCTGGACAAGCTCATCGGCAAGTACGCCAAGGGCTGGCGCCCCGAGCGCATCAGCCGCAGCGCCGCCGCCATTCTGCGCCAGGCCATGTTCGAGATCCTCTATATGCCCGACGTGCCGCCGGCGGCCGCCATGGATGAGGCGGTGGAGCTGGCCAAGGGTTATGAGGACGCCGACGTGGTGGCGTTCATCAACGGCGTGCTGGGCGGCTTCTATCGCGGCGAGATAGGGGACACGTCCCCGGAGAACAGGGATGAATGAGCAGGCCTTCACCGTTACGGCCCTGAACGAGTACATAAAGGGCCTGGTGGACGCGGACCCGCTGCTGGGCCGGGTGGCGGTGCGGGGCGAGCTTTCCAACTACAAGGTCTATCCCTCCGGCCACCACTACTTCACCATGAAGGACGGCCAGTCCAGCCTGCGGTGCGTCATGTTCCGCTCCAGCGCGGAAAAGCTCCGCTTCCGGCCGGAAAACGGCATGTCGGTGACAGCTGCGGGCCGGATCACGGTCTATCCCCGGGACGGGGCCTATCAGCTCTACGTGGGCTCTCTGATGCCGGACGGCGTGGGGGACCTGCAGGTGGCCTTCGAGCAGCTGAAGGCCAAACTGGCCGCCGAGGGCCTTTTCGATCCGGAGCACAAAAAGCCCCTGCCGGCCTTTCCTGACAGGGTAGCGGTCATCACCAGCGGCGCGGGCGCGGCGGTGCACGATATCATCCGTGTGCTGGGCAAGCGCTGGCCCATGGCGAAGATCCTGGTCCTGCCGGTGCGGGTCCAGGGCACGGAGGCGCCGCCGGAGATCGTAGGCGCCATACGGTACGCCAACCGCTATCATGTGGCGGACCTGATCATCACCGGCCGGGGCGGCGGGTCCATGGAAGACCTGTGGGCCTTCAACGACGAGCGGGTGGCCCGGGCCATCTATGAGTCGGAGATACCGGTCATATCCGCCGTGGGCCACGAGCCGGACGTGACCATCGCCGACTACGTGGCGGACAAGCGGGCGGCGACGCCCTCCAACGCCGCGGAGATCGCGGGACCGGACGGAGCGGATGTGTCCGCCTACATCGCCCAGAGCGGCATTCGCCTGGGCCAGGCCGTGGGGAAGAAGCTGGATATGCTCTCCCGGCGGCTGCAGGAGCTGTCCCGGCGTCCGGCGCTGACGGACCCGGAGGTGTATCTGGGCGCCAAACGCATGGCCCTTGACCGCGCCCGGTCCGACCTGGCTGCGGCGGGGGAGCGGGTCACCGGCGAAAAGCGCCGGGCCTATGTGGCCCTGGCGGCGAAGCTGGACGCCCTGAGCCCCCTGAAGGTGCTGGGCCGGGGCTACGCCATCGCGGAGAAGGACGGGAAGGCCCTGCGCACCGCCGCCGACGTGGAGGCGGGAGACCACATCACCGTTCGACTGACCGGCGGCAGCCTGGGCTGCGCCGTGGAGGAGGTACGCCATGAAAAAGAATGAACAGACCTTTGAGCAGTCCCTGGAGCGGCTGGAGCAGATCGTGCGCCTGCTGGAGAAGGGGGACGCGCCCCTGGCGGAGAGCCTGGGACTGTTCGAGGAGGGCACGGCGCTGATCCGCGCCTGCTCAAAACAGCTGGACGAGGCGGAACAGAAGGTGGTCCAGCTGCGCAAGGGGCCGGACGGGGAGCCGGAGGAACTTCCCTTCGAGTAAGAAAGGAGCACATATGGACCCACTGGAGAGATATGAGCAGTACAAGGCCATGGTGGACCTGTGGCTGGCCGGCCGCCTTGTCCCCGAGGGGGACGGCGCCGATGGGCTCCGGGAGGCGATGGCATACACCCTGAAGGCGGGCGGCAAGCGGGTGCGGCCAGTGCTGTGCCTGGAATTCGCCCGTATATGCGGCCTGGAGCCGGAGGACGCGGTGCCCGTGGCCTGCGCGGTGGAGCTTTTGCATACCTACACCCTCATCCATGACGACCTGCCCTGTATGGACGACGACGATGAGCGCCGGGGCCAGCCCTCCAATCATGTGAAATTCGGCGAGGGCACCGCGATGCTGGCCGGTGACTGCCTTCAGGCGGAGGCCTTCGCCGCCGTGTGCGACGCGCCGGTGGATGAAACGGACCGCTACCGCTGCTGCCAGCTTCTCGCCGCCGCCGCCGGCGTGAGAGGCGTCTGCGGAGGACAGTTCATGGACCTCGCCGGCGGCGAGATGACCGCGGAGAGCTTGACTGCCGCGGACGTGCGAAAGACGGCCGCCCTCATGGCCGCCGCCTGCGCTATGGGCGCCGCCGCCGCGGGCGCGGACAACGATACCGTGGCCGCCGCCCGGGACTACGGCGCTGCCCTGGGCATGGCGTTCCAGATTCGGGACGACATGCTGGACGGGGACGGCTTCGCGGCCCTGCTGGGACCGGAGAAGTGCCAGGCCATGGCCGAGGGCTATACCCAGGACGCCTTCCGCCTTTTGAACGTGTTCGAGGATACGGAGTTCCTGCAGGAGATGACGGAAAAGCTCTGCGGCAGGAAAGCGTGACAGCCCAGCAAGGAGGATCAAGCTGTGACAAAGAGAATACTCAGCATTATTTTGGTGATCGGTACGCTTCTCACCATCTGTGTGCCCGCGTTCGCCGCGGACGCCCAGGAGGAGGCGTTCGCCGCCATAGAGGAGCCTGTGGCGCCTGAGGACCTGGAGGCCGAGGCGGTCATTGCGCCGGAAGCGCCGGAGGAGCCCGCGGTGCCCGACGGGCCTGAAAACCTGGAAGAGCCGGCCGAGGCCCTGCCCCAGGAGGAGGCTCCCGCGGAGCCTGTGGAGGCGGATGTGCCCATGGTGGCCACTACTACCTCCGGTACCTGCGGCACCGGCGTCACCTGGCGCCTGTCGGGAGGCACGCTGACCATCAGCGGCAGCGGCGCCATCAATACCTACTCGTTCTATGTGGGGAGAATGGCCCCCTGGTATGACTACAGGGACGAGATAACATCCGTGGTCATCAACAGCGGCGTGACCAGCATCGGCGACGAGGCGTTTTTTAACTGCACCGCCATGACGTCGCTCACTCTGCCCAACACGCTGACGACCATCGGCGAACGTGTTTTCCAGGACTGCGAGGGTCTGCGTTCCGTCACCATCCCCGCCTCTGTGACCTCTATAGGCGAGGTGGCGTTTTCCCGCTGCCTGAGCCTCACATCCGCCACGATCAACGGCAAGCTGGATAAAATACCTTCCAGAATGTTTGCCGGCTGTGCCAGGCTGCAGACCGTGACCATCCCGGAGGGCGTGATCAGCATAGGCGGCTATGCCTTTGACGGGTGCACGTCTCTTGGCAGCATCACCTTCCCCAATAGCCTGGAGGTCCTCTATCAGGGCGCGTTCCAGGGCTGCTCGGCGCTGAGGAGCGTGACCTTCCCCGCGAATGTGCGGTCCATCGGCATGGAGACCTTTGCCAACTGCACATCTCTCGCCAGCGTGACCTTCCTGGGGAGCCGGACCGTTGCCATGGGCGACAGAGTCTTCACCAACACCCCCTGGCAGAGGGCTCAGGGCAGCTTCGTGATCAAAAACGGCGAGCTGGAGGAGTACCAGGGCCCCGGCGGCAGCGTGACCATCCCCAGCACTGTCACCAGCATCGGCAGCCGCGCCTTCTATGGACAGACTGGCGTGACGGCCGTGACCATCCCCTCTTCGGTCAGGACCATTGATGATTGGGCTTTCGGCGAGTCGGGTATTCGGTCTGTCACCATCCCCTCCAGCGTCACCTCCATCGGCGACTGGGCTTTTGAGAGCTGCATGTCCCTGGCCAGCGTCAGTATCGCCTCCGGCACCATCGGCGAAGACGCCTTCTGGGGCTGCCAGGTCCTCAGCTCGGTGACGCTTGCCGAAGGCGTGCGCACCATCGGCAAGGAGGCGTTCCGGGACTGCGTGGCGCTCAAGAGCATCACCATCCCCTCCACGGTCACCTCCATGGGCGACTATGCCCTTTATAACGACGCCCTGCGCAAGATCATCATCAACGGCGCCACCTTCACCTACGGCAAGACCTACGGGGATTGGGAGAAGCTCTCCGCCGCGACTGTGTATTCCAATGGCTCCAGTTCGGCCAGGAACTATGCCACGGCCATTGGCGCTCACTACGAGGAGATTGGCCAGCAGCACCGGAACGGCTGGGTGAGGACCGAGGGCACGACCTGGTTCTATTATAAGGACGGCGCTCTCGTGGCCAGCGACTGGCTGTACGACGGCGCGTGGTACTTCATGGACCCGGACGGAAAGATGAAGGAGGGCCTTGACGAGATCTCCCTGGGCCGGTCCGACGACGGGGTGTACTACTTCAACGAGAAGCACGACGGTTCCTACGGCCACGTGATGGTGGGCTGGCAGACCGTCGGCGGCAAGCGATACTATTTCAATCCCAAGCACGACGGCGCCTACGGCCGGGCCCTCACGGGCTGGCAGTGGCTGGACCGCGGCTGGTACTATTTCTCCCCGGATACCGGCGAGATGCTGACCGGCTGGCAGAACATCGGCGGCAAGCGGTTCTATCTCCTCCCGGATACCGGCAAGATGGTGACCGGCTGGAAGTACATCAGCGGGGAGTGGTATTGCTTCAATTCCGACGGCTCCATGATAACGAGCGCCTGGCAGTACTACAACAAGAACTGGTGCTTCCTGGGGCCCGACGGCAGGATGTATGAAGGCCTGCGGACCATCGACCTGGGCCGGCACGATGACGGCGTGTATTACTTCTATGAAGAGCACGACGGCAACTACGGCATCGTGATGTCGGGCTGGCAGACTGTCAACGGGTATCGCTACTACTTCGACCCCGCCCACAACGGTACCTTCGGCCGGGCCTATACCGGCACCCACACCATCAACGGTGTAAGCTATACCTTCGACAGCCAGGGCCGGCTGGTGGGCTGAACCTTACATCATAAAAACGGGAGCGGACGTGAGTCCGCTCCTGTTTTTGGTTACGGATATTATTCATTTTGTAATGAAAATATACAGAAAATGCCTTGAAAAATCGGAAACGGTTTGCTATGATAATGGGACTTGCGAAGAAACTCACCGAAGTGTGACAGGGAGCCGCCATGGGTCTTTTGGATGATATCCGGTCACCAGCCGACGTGAAGGCCCTCCCACCGGAGGCGCTGGACGAGCTGTGCCGGGAGATAAGAGAATATCTGGTCGCGTCCCTGTCCAAGCACGGGGGGCATCTGGCGTCCAACCTGGGCGCGGTGGAGCTGACCGTGGCGCTGCATCGTGTCTACGACACCAGCCGGGACAGGCTGGTGTTCGACGTGGGCCATCAGTGCTATACCCACAAGCTGCTCACGGGCCGGAAGGACTTTTCAGAGCTCCGGGAGCTGGGCGGCCTGTCCGGCTTCCCCAAGCCCTACGAGAGCGTCCACGACGCCTTTATCGCCGGCCACGCCTCCAACTCTGTTTCTGTTGCCCTGGGCATGGCCCGGGCGCGGACGGCGAAGGGGGAGGACTATGACGTGGTGGCCCTCATCGGCGACGGCGCCCTGAACGGGGGCATGGCCTTCGAGGGCCTGTCCGACGCCGGCCACAGCGGCGAGCCGCTTGTGGTGGTGCTGAACGACAACGGCATGAGCATCAACGAGGGCGTAGGTGGTCTCGCGGATATGCTGGGCCGCATGCGCACCCGGGTGGAGTATATCAAGTTCAAGAAGTGGTACCGGGGCTCTTTCCTGCCCAGAATACCCGGCGTGTCGCCGGCGCTGGGGGCCATGAAAAGCTGGCTCAAGGAGCGCATCATCCCGGAGAACATCTTCGATAACCTGGGTTTCGAGTACATCGGACCCATTGACGGCCACAATATCCGCAAAGTGGAGAACGCCATCCGATGGGCCAAGGAATACCGCGCCCCAGTACTGGTGCACGTGATCACCAAAAAGGGGAAGGGCTACGCTCCCGCGGAGCAGGCCCCGGAGGCCTTCCACGGGGTGGGCGCCTTCGATGTGAAGAGCGGCGTGCCCAAGTACACAGGCGAGGATTTCTCCTCCGTGTTCGGCCGGGCCCTGACGGAGATCGCCGGCGAGGACGAGTCCGTGGTGGCCATCACGGCCGCCATGAAGGAGGGCACCGGCCTCATCGGCTTCCAGGAGACTTACCCCGACCGGTTCTTCGACGTGGGTATCGCCGAGGAGCACGCCTGCGCCATGGCGGCGGGCATGGCAGCCCAGGGGCTCAAGCCTGTGTTCGCCGTGTACTCCACGTTCCTGCAGAGAAGCTATGACATGCTCATCCACGATGTGGCTCTCATGGGCCTGCACGTGGTGCTGGCCGTGGACCGGGCGGGCATCGTGGGCCGGGACGGCCAGACCCATCAAGGTGTATTCGATGTGGCGTACCTCTCCAGCGTGCCGGGGATGAAAATATACGCTCCCGCCAACTTCGCGGAGCTGAAAGCGATGCTGCGCAGGGCGGTTCTGGAGGATACAGGTCCAGTGGCGGTGCGCTATCCCCGCGGCGGGGAGGGACTTTTCCTGGGCGATACCTCCGGCAAGGCAGCGGAAACGGTGTATTTCCACGGCGACGCCGTCACCATGGTGTCCTACGGCACGGAGATCAACGAGGTCATGGAGGCCGCGAGAATGCTCCGGAGCGGAGGCGTCGAGCCCGAGGTCATCAAGCTGAACGTGCTCTCGCCCCTGGACCCGGAACCGGTGCTGGCCTCGGTGCGCAGGACAGGGGCGCTGCTGGCGGCGGAGGAGGTCTGCGCCGCCGGATGCGTGGGCGAAAGGCTCCTTGCCGCGGTGGAGCAGGAGGGCGTCCCCCTGCGGGCGGCCCGGCTGGTGAACCTGGGCGACGGCATCGTGGAGCACGGCGCGCCCAGAGCGCTGCTGCAGAAAATGGGATTGGACAACGGCTCTCTCTGTAAGGCCGTGTTGGAGATGCTGCATGGGAAAGACAAGGCTTGACCAGATCGTATTCGACCAGGGCCATGCCCCCAGCCGGGAGCGGGCCAAGGCGCTGATTTTGGCGGGCGACGTATATGTGAACGGGGAGAAGGTGACCCGGCCGGGGGTGACGGTGGACGACACCGCTGCCGTGGAGGTCCGGGGCGCCAAGCTGCCCTACGTGAGCCGGGGCGGGCTGAAGCTGGAAAAGGCGCTGGATACCTTCGCCATCGACCCCGCGGGGCTCATCTGCGTGGACTGCGGCGCCTCCACCGGGGGCTTTACCGACTGCCTCCTGCAGCGGGGCGCAAAGCGTGTCTACGCCGTGGACGTGGGCTACGGTCAGCTTGCCTGGAGTCTTCGCAACGACGAGAGGGTCACGGTGATGGAGCGGGTGAACGCCCGGAACCTGACGCCCGACATGTTTCCGGAGCCCATGGACATGGCCGTGATGGATATGTCCTTCATCTCCCTGGGGCTGGTGCTGCCGGCGGTGAAGAGTCTCTTGACGGATAAAGGACAGGCGGTCTGCCTGGTGAAGCCCCAGTTCGAGGCGGGCCGGGAGAAGGTGGGCAAGAAGGGCGTGGTCCGGGACCCAGCCGTGCACCGGGAGGTGCTGGAGCGGTTCGCCGATAACGCCGCTGAACTGGGCTTTGTCCTGCGGGGCCTGACCTTTTCCCCGGTGCGGGGCCCGGAGGGGAACATAGAATACCTGGCCTGGCTGGGCTTGGGAGGGCCGGCCATAGAACCCGACTTTTCCGGCGTAGTGGAGGACTCCCACCGGGCGCTGGACGGAAAGGGGAGCGGAACATGAAGAAGATCGTGCTTTGTCCCAACGTCCAGCGGGATGGGGACTTCTCCTTTACGGCGGCGGTGAAGGCTATGCTGGAGGAAGAGGGCTGTGAGGTCGTGGTGAGCCCCGTGTGCGGGGAGCCGGACACCGTCCCGCCCTTTGAGACGGAGGACCTGGACAAGGCCCTCGCCGGGACGGACCTGCTGGTGACCTTGGGCGGCGACGGCACCATCCTTCGCATCGCGCCGGTGGTCATGGTCCACGACGCGCCCCTGGTGGGGGTGAACCTGGGCCACACGGGCTTTTTGACGGAGCTGGACCGTGACAACACCGCCCTTTTGAAAAAGGCGGCGGCGGGGGATTTCCGCATCGTGCCCCGGATGATGCTGGACGTGGAGATCCGCCGGGCCGGGCGGCGGGTGTTTTTCGACACTGCCCTGAACGACGCGGTCATATCCGGCATCGTGCAGAACATACACCTGCTGGCCAAGGGAGACGGGGACCGTATCCTGTCCTTCTCCGGCGACGGCGTCATCGTCTCCTCGCCAACGGGCTCCACCGCCTATTCCATGGCGGCGGGCGGCCCGCTGGTGGAACCGGGGGCGGCGGCCATCGTGCTTACGCCCGTGTGCGCCCACATGCTGGCGGCCAGGAGCTTCGTCCTGGACCCGGAGCGGACCGTGACCATCCTGCCCCAGGACGTCAGCGAGGGGCGCCGGTGCGTACTCAGCGTGGACGGCCGGGGCCTCATCGACCTGGAGGACGGAGACGAGGTCGTGGTGAGAAGATCGCGATACAAACTGCTCATGGCCGACCTCGGGACCAGGAGCTTTTACGAGACAGCATTCGATAAATTGGGGGAGAGAGCATGAAGACATCCAGACAGAGCGTGATCCTGGACATCATCGCCCAGGAGGACATCGAGACCCAGGGCCAGATGCTGGAGGCCCTGCAGGCCCGGGGCGTGAAGAGCACCCAGGCCACCGTGTCCCGGGACATCAAGGAGCTGCGCCTGGTCAAGGAGATAGGCCCCGAGGGCCGGTATCGCTATGCCCAGGCCGAGCAGGATGAGTCCAGCGAGGCCACCCGGCGGCTGGAGGAGATCTTCCGGGAGGGCTGTGTCAGCTTTGACCACGCGCTGCACACCGTGGTGGTGAAGACCCTGCCGGGCCTGGCCAGCGCCGTGTGCGCCTCCATCGACGCTATGGGCGAGGACACCATCTTGGGGTCTGTGGCCGGCGATGACACGGCCATCATCGTGTTGCGCAACGCCTCCGCGGCGGAGCGGCTCTGCGCCCAGCTGCGCCGGGCCTACAAGCGGTAAGGACGGGCGAGAGGGATGCTCAGAAGTCTCCACATCGAAAATATCGCGGTGGTGGAGCGGGCGGACGTGGAGTTCCGGGAGGGGCTGAACGTGCTGACCGGCGAGACCGGCGCGGGCAAATCCATCATCATCGACGCGCTGTACGCCGTCACCGGCGGCCGGACCAGCCGGGAACTGGTGCGCTCCGGGGCGGACAAGTGCCTCGCGGCGGCGGTATTCGACGCGGACGCCGCTCTGGATTGGTGCGCTGAGAACGGCATAGAGCCCGAGGACGGGACCCTGGTGGTCCAGCGGGGCGTCTCCGCCGACGGGAGGGGCGTCTGCAGGGTGAATGGCGTGCCCGTGGCGGTGGGCCAGCTCCGCTCCCTGGGGGCGCTGCTGGTGGATATCCACGGCCAGAACGACGGCCGGCAGCTGCTGGACGAGAGCCGCCACATCGACTATCTGGACGCCTTTGCCGGCGACGGAAAGGAATTGACCGCCTACAAGGCCGCCTATGAGGCCTACCTTGCCAATGAGCGGGAGATAGAGCGGCTCACCATGGATGACGATTCCCGCCGGAGGCTGGCGGAGAGTCTGACCTACCGGGTCCAGGAGCTGGAAAAGGCCGAGCTGAAGGCCGGCGAGGAGCCGGAACTGGAGGAGCGCAGCGAGCTGCTACGAAACAGCGAAAAGCTCCGGGAGGCGGCGGATGGTGCCTTCACGGCCCTTTACGGCGACGAGCAGTCTGCTGTGGACCTGACCGGGTCCGCCCGGGGCTGGCTCAGCCGGGCCAAGGGCTGGAGCGCCGGTCTCGCCGAGGCGGACAAGCTCCTGAGCGAGGCGGAAGCATTGCTGCAGGACGCGGCGGAGCGGGTCCGGGACGTGCAGGACAGTCTGGACTTTTCCCCGGAGGAATTCGACCGGGTGGAGGGACGGCTGGCCCAGCTGCGGCGGTTGGAGAAGAAGTTCAACTGCACCGACGAGGGATCGCTCATCGCCATCTATGAGGAGTCGGCCAAGCGTCTCGCGGAGATAGAATACGGCGACGAGGCCCTGGAGCGGCTCTATGAGAAGCGGGCGGCCCTGGAAAAGGACTGCCGCACAGCCGGGGAAAAGCTGACCAGCGCCCGCCGGAAGGCGGCGGATACGCTGGCCAAGCGCGTGGTGGGAGAGCTGAAGGACCTGTCCATGCCCTCGGTCCGGTTCGTGACCGAGCTGGCGGCCCTGGGCGGCAAGCCCGGTTTCGGCCCCAAGGGTGCGGACGAGGTGCGCTTTCTCTTGAGCGCCAACGCCGGCGAAGAGCCCGGACGCATCGCGAAGATCGCCTCCGGCGGCGAGCTGAGCCGTATCATGCTGGCCCTGAAGACCGTGTTCGGGCAGAACGACCCGGTGCCTACGGCGGTGTTCGATGAGATCGACACCGGCGTATCCGGCGTGGCGGCCAGCCGGGTGGGGGAGAAGCTGGCCCTCACAGGAATGGGCCGGCAAGTGCTGTGCGTGAGCCACCTGCCCCAGATCGCGGCCATGGCCGACAGCCAGTACCTCATTGAGAAGAGCGAGCGCGCCGGACGGACCTATACCACCGTCACGGAGCTGGACAGGGCCGGCCGGGTCCGGGAGATCGCCCGCCTCACCGGCGGCGACAATATCACCGATACGACGACCGCCTCCGCCGGGGAGCAGCTCTCCGCGGCGGACGCGTGGAAACAAAAACAGCATTGAGGAGAAAAGGAACATGACACTGTACGACGAACTGGTGGAACGGGGCCTCATCGCCCAGGTGACGGATGAGGACAAGATCAAGGATCTCATCAACGAGGGAAAGGCCACCTTCTATATCGGCTTCGACTGCACGGCGGACAGCCTGACCGCCGGCCACTTCGTGACGCTCACCTTTATGAAGCGGCTGCAGCAGGCCGGCAACAAGCCCATCGCCCTCATCGGCGGCGGCACCACCATGATCGGCGACCCCTCCGGCCGTACCGATATGCGCAAGATGCTCACACGGGAGGCCATCGACCATAACGCCCGGTGCTTCAAAAAGCAGATGGAGAGCTTTATCGACTTCGGCGAGGGACCCGGCAAGGCCATGATGGTCAACAACGCCGACTGGCTGCTGAACCTCAATTACGTGGACCTGCTGCGGGAGGTGGGCGCCTGCTTCTCCGTGAACAACATGCTCCGGGCCGAGTGCTACAAGCAGCGCATGGAGAAGGGCCTCTCCTTCCTGGAGTTCAACTACATGATCATGCAGTCCTACGATTTCTACCACATGTTCCAGACCTTGGGCTGCAACATGCAGTTCGGCGGCAATGACCAGTGGAGCAACATGCTGGGCGGCACGGAGCTCATCCGCCGGAAGCTGGGTAAGGACGCCTACGCCATGACCGTGACGCTGCTGACCGACTCCAACGGCAACAAGATGGGCAAGACCGCCGGCAACGCCGTGTGGCTGGACCCCAACAAGACCAGCCCCTATGACTTTTACCAGTACTGGCGCAACGTGGGCGACGGCGATGTGATGAACTGCATTCGTATGCTCACCTTCCTGCCCATGGAGCAGATCCGCCAGATGGACACCTGGCGCGATCAGAAGCTCAACGAGGCCAAGGAGATCCTGGCCTATGAGCTGACCAAGATGGTCCACGGCGAGGCGGAGGCCGAGAAGGCCCAGAGCGCGGCCCGAGCCCTCTTTGGCGCCGGATCCGGGGAGGAGATGCCCGTGACGGAGATCACCGAGGCGGACCTGACCGACAGCGCGGCGGACATCAAGCTGCTGTTGGTGAAGGCGGGGCTCTGCAAGTCCAACTCCGAGGCCCGGCAGAACATCGCCCAGGGCGGCGTGACCCTGGACGGAGAGAAGGTCACGGATATGTTCCTGGCCGTTCCAGCTGAGAAGCTCCGGGAGGGCGTGCTTCTGAAGCGGGGCAAGAAGAGCTTCCGCAAGATCGTGCTCAAGTAAATGGTGCAGACCTTTAAAAGGCAAAATTGTTAAAGTTTCATGATGTCAATGCGCAGTTTTTGGGCGAACTGTGTATTGACATCATCGTTTTAAAGCAATAAAATAGCAATGTACATAAGAGGCGGAGCATAGCGCCCGCCGCAATATGAGTTGAAAGGAAATCGCACAATGAAGAAGATCCTTGCCATTGCTCTGGCCCTGGTCATGGTCCTGGCCCTGGGCGCCACCGCTTTCGCCGGTGATGAGACCTACACCGTCGGTATCTGCCAGCTGGTGCCCCATGTGGCACTGGACGCCGCTACTGAGGGCTTCCAGGACGCGCTCAACGAGCTGCTGCCCGGCCAGGTGGAGTTCGACTACCAGAACGCCGCCAACGACCCGGCCACCTGCTCCACCATCGCCAACGCCTTCGTGTCCGAGGGTGTGGACCTGATCATGGCGAACGCCACCCCGGCCCTCCAGGCCGCCGCTGCCGCCACCGCCGACATCCCCATCCTGGGCACCTCCGTCACCGAGTACGGTGTGGCGCTGGGCATTGAGGATTTCTCCGGCACCGTGGGCAACAACATCTCCGGCACCTCCGACCTGGCTCCTCTGGACCAGCAGGCCGCGATGATCCAGGAGTGGTATCCCGACGCCGAGACCGTGGGTCTGCTGTACTGCTCCAACGAGGCCAACAGCCAGTACCAGGTGGACACCGTCCAGGGCTACCTGGAGGAGATGGGCTACATCTGCACTCAGTACGCGTTCTCCGACTCCAACGATATGGCCGCTGTGTGCCAGACCGCTGCGGACGAGTCCGACGTGATTTACATCCCCACCGATAACACCGCCGCCTCCAACACCGGCATCGTGGACAACATCTGCCGCGGCAAGGTTCCTGTATTCTGCGGCGAGGAGGGCATCTGCGCCGGCTGCGGCGTGGCCACCCTGTCCATCAGCTACTATGATCTGGGCTATGCCACCGGCAAGATGGCTGCCAGCATCCTGACCGGCGAGGCCGACGTTTCCGAGACCCCCATCGGCTATGCCGAGACCTTCACCCCCAAGTACAACGAGGCCATCTGCGCCGACCTGGGCATCGATCCTCCCGAGGGCTATGAGGCCATCGTGATCGAGGAGCCCGCCGCCGAGTAAGGCAGAAAAAGGCAGTACTTTGTTGAGTAAAACAGCGGAAAAGGTATTTCCTTTTCCGCTGTTTCCTGATATACTATCGTCGATTATGCACTTTCGCGGGACACCCCCCGCACAAACAAAAAGGGGGAATCATCCATGGGCGGTTTCATCAGCGCCTTGCCGGGCGCCATATCCCAGGGCCTTATCTGGGGCATCATGGCCATCGGCGTATACATCACATTTAAAGTCCTGGACATCGCCGATCTGACGGTGGACGGCTCCTTCTGCACCGGCGGCGCCACCTTCGTGGTGCTGTTCGGCATGGGCGTGCCCGTCCCGGTGGCGCTGCTGGCCGCTTTTGGCGTGGGACTGCTGGCGGGCCTCGCCACGGGGCTTCTGCACACCTTCTGCGGCATCCCAGCCATCCTGGCCGGTATTCTGACCCAGCTGGGTCTTTGGAGCGTGAACCTGGCCATCATGGGGATGAAGGCCAACGTGTCCATCAACGTGATAAACCAGGAGAACCTGGAGAAGCTCTGGGTCTCCCTGCGGTTCGTCCAGGACGTGGCCAAGGGGGCGCGGCCCTTCTACCGCCACCCCATCTTTGTGGTAGGCCTGTTCACCATCGGCGTCATCGTTCTGCTCTACTGGTTTTTCGGCACGGAGATCGGCTGCTCCCTGCGTGCCACCGGCGCCAACGGCAATATGGCCCGTGCTCAGGGCATCAACACCGACGTGACGAAGGTGCTGGGCCTCATGATCTCCAACGGCCTGGTGTCCCTCTCCGGAGCGCTGCTGGCCCAGTACCAGAGCTTCGCCGACTCCAGCATGGGCAAGGGCGCCATCGTCATCGGCCTGGCCGCCGTCATCATCGGTGAGGCGTTGTTCTCCAAAATATTCCGGAATTTCGCCCTTACGCTTTTGAGCGTGTCCCTGGGCGCGGTCATCTACTACGCCGTCATCCAGGCGGTCATCAGCCTTTCTAACATCAACACCAACTACCTGAAGCTCATCTCCGCCTGCATCGTGGGCATATTCCTGTCGGTGCCTTATTGGAAGGGGAAGTATTTTGCCAAGCCCGTGAAGCGGGAGGAGGTGGCCTCCGATGCTTGAACTGAAAGAGGTCTATAAGACCTTCAACCCCGGCACGGTCAACGAAAAGCGCGCTCTGAACGGCCTGAACCTGACGCTGAAGGAGGGTGACTTTGTCACCGTCATCGGCTCCAACGGCGCGGGCAAATCCACCGCCCTGAACGCCATCGCCGGCGTGTGGCCCATCGACTCCGGTTCCATCGTCATCGACGGGCAGGACGTGACCGGCCTTCCTGAATACAAGCGGGCCAAGTTCCTGGGCCGTGTGTTCCAGGACCCCATGACCGGCACCGCCGCCACCATGCAGATCGAGGAGAATCTTGCCCTGGCGCTGCGCCGTGGCGACCGGCGGACCCTGCGGGCAGGCATCACCAAAAAGGAACGGGACATGTTCCGGGAGATGCTGAAGACCCTGGACTTAGGGCTCGAGGACCGGATGACCACGAAGGTGGGCCTGCTGTCCGGCGGCCAGCGTCAGGCGCTGACGCTGCTGATGGCCACGCTGAAAAAGCCCAAGCTGCTGCTCCTGGACGAGCACACCGCCGCCCTGGACCCCAAGACGGCGGAGAAGGTCCTTAACACCACGGATCGGGTCATCAAGGAGCACAACCTGACCGCGTTCATGGTCACCCACAACATGAAGGACGCCATCGCCCACGGCAACCGGCTCATCATGATGAACGAGGGCAAGATCATCCTGGACATCGGCGAGGAAGAGAAGAAGGGCCTCACCATGAAGGACCTGCTGGACAAATTTGCCGAGATCTCCGGCAGCAGCATCCAGAGCGACAAGGTACTACTTGCGTAGTCGTTTAAAAGAATCCCGGAGCGGATGATCCGCTCCGGGATTCTTTTAACTTTGAAGGACCGCTGCGCCCCAAGGTGGGAGAGTGAAAGGTTCATCTGCGGCGATGGGCTTGCCGTCGGGGAGGAATGCCCCAGCGGGGTGTGGGATATCCACGGTCCGGCTCTTGCCGGAGAAGTTCAGATAGAACGTTATCTCCCGGCCGGCGGATATGCCCCGTTTCACCACGAGAGGGAACCGGACAGGGCCAACCGCCACGCCCAATTGAGGCAGAAGTCCCTCCAGCAGTTTGTCCAGTCCTTCGGGGGAGAAACAGCAGGGGAGATAGGCTGCCCGGCCGCGGCCATAGTCGTTCACCGTCACGGCGGGCACGCCGCCCCACACAGGGTGGCGGTAGGTGCACAGGGCCTTGGCGGTCGTTAGTGTGAGCAGCTCCATCCAGTCGGTGACAGCGGCATCCGCCGGGAGGGGCATGGTATCCGAGGTCAGGGTCACGTTCTCTGGTTTGGTGAACCGGTCGTAGGTGAGGCCCAGGCAGTCGGTGAGCATGTGTGGCTGGGCGTCGTGGTATATCTTGAGGTACTCGTCGGCAAAGGCGGTGCGGAAGGTGGCCAGGATATGGCCGCCTTTTTCCACATAGTCCCTGACGGCTTCCAGCAGGTACTCTGGCGCGGCGTAGAGGCAGGGGAGGACGACCAGGTCATAAGAGGAGAAGTCCCGCTCACCGTCGGATAGCACGTCATACTCCACGTTCAGCCGGTACAGGCTGTCGCACAGCCAGCGGAGGAAGTCGCTGTAGTTCTTCTCCGGCGTCTCGCCCGGCCGGCAGGTTGGGAACCAGGCAAGGCCCGTCTGGGAGCGATTGCTCACCATCACGGCGACCTTGTTCCGTTTTGTCATGCCCACAAGGTATGGCGACAGGGCGGCCATCTCCCGGCCCAGAGCCGCCACCTCCCGGTATGTCTCGCCGGGGGTTAGGTCGTGGCTCAGAACGCCCTTCCAGTAGCTCTCAACGGCGTTGTGGATGCTGTGCCAGTGCCAGTATTCCACGCCCTTTGCGCCGCTGGCCAGGTGGGCCATGGCCTGGAGCCGGAGTTGACCGGGGTAGGGCAGCCAACCAAAGTTGCCCTGGGCCTGGGTCTCCAGTACAAGGTAGGGGGCTTTTTTCAACCCATAGGCCACCGCGCCGCCGAAGGCGATCTCCGCGCCGGTGAGATGGTCCTCGCTGGGGTGATAGATGTCGCAGCCGGTGATGTCCACGGCTGCCGCGGCGTCAAACTGGTCCACGTCCGGCTGCAGGCCGAAGGAATACCCCCGCCATTCGTAATCAGAGAGCATTTGTCAAGGGTAATTCTAACAGAATGGCGAGAGGTCACGATGATTCTCTCGCCACTCTTTACACGACCAGCACATCCTCGACCTCTGGCTCAACATTCATGGCAGCGCATCCGTCGATTTTTCAATGGTGAGCTGCTTGACTGTTCTGCCCTTGGTCGATTTCGTCTCGACAAAGCCAAGACAATAGTCTCCGTCCGGGTAGCCAGCGCCTTCCTTATTCATAGAGGCGTTCATACAACACGTCGATCTCCCCGGCTCTGGTCTGGGCCGCTTGCAGGACCTCCCGGTTTTTCTTCTGCTGAAGCTGTATCTGCTTGTACTGCTCGTCCATGACAATCTTTACAAACTCGTCCTCATAGGCGGCGGCAAAGCGGACGATCTCTGACAGGTTCCGGGTGACGATCTCCGTGAGGGCGTCCAGGCGGATGTGGTGCGTCTTGCCGCACAGTCCGTTTTTGGCCCGGCTGTTCCGGCAGGAATAATACTGATTGTCCGGGTTGTCGTGGGTGTACTTGTAATTGCTGAACCTATATCCCAAGCGAAAACTTATACCGCAAAGACGCACTTTTCAATTATTCCTATCCTGTGTATCAAACTCTGCAAGATTACATCATTGACGGCAAAACCAACGCCCCGACGACCGCTCCGGGCTTGACAATCGTTAGCCGCACCATGCGAGGCACCCCGCATTTCAGGCGTTCCTAGCCAGAATAGCGGCTGGGGTCATCCCCCAGCCGCTTTTACGAATAACGGTGATATGATCGGGTGTGCGATCAGGCGATTTTGCCAATGGCGTCGATTAGGTCGGAAAATTCGGCATAGTGCTCCCTGGAATAGGCCAGGCTATACTCCTTGAACGCATCGAAATCGGGCTCGATGAAGGTCACGCCATAACCCTCGCACTCGGCACGCAGCTCGGCGGTGGTGCTCAGGATATCCTCTTTCAAGGTCTCCGCCTCATCGGACATAATCTCAAGAATCAGATCCTGATACTCAACGGGGATGCTTCCCCAGATATCGCTGTTGATGAGGATCGTGGAGAACCCGATGGTGTGGTTCGTCAGGATGATGGTATCCTGAACCTCATAGAACTTGTTGGCCACGAAGGTCTGCAGGGGGTTCTCCTGGCCGGTGACAGTACCGGTCTGCAGGGCCATGTACAGATCCGCCAATGCCAGCGGCACCGGCGTGCAGCCCAGCGAGGCGACACTGTCCACCGAGACGGTGCCCTGCGGGCAGCGGATACGTACGCCATCCAGCTCCTCGGGGGTGGTAGCCTGAACACCCTTGGTGGACATGACGCGGTCGCCGAAATAGATAGGCATAAGGAAGGTCAGGCCGGCGATCTCTTCCAGTTCGTCGTACAACTCCCAGGCAATATCGCTGGTCAGGACCTTTGCCATGTGCTCCGGGTCATTGAACATATAGGGCAGGTTGAAGACGGACAGTTCTTCCACATACTGGGCAGCCTGGTTGAAGTCGCCGATATAGATGGCGTTGGAGCCCTCTACTGTCTGGCGGAATACCTCGTCTGCGGAACCCAGCTGATCGGAGGGGTAGTGATTGATCTGGATCATGCCGTCGGTAGCTTCCTCCACGCGTGCCTTGACTCGTTCAACGAACTTGCCCTGCGGATGATCGATCGCCTGCGGATGACCCACACCCAGAACGATCTTTTCTGACAGCGGAGGCAGACTTTCCTCCGCTGCGCTATCCGGTCCGGCGGCCAGTTCGTCCTCCGCGTAAGCAGGTGCACCCAGGACCATCGTACAGATCAGCAACAGTGCCATGATGAGAGACAGCTTTTTCATCGAGAGTTACCTCCTTTTATTTTTTGGGGGTATCTTCCCCCAGGAATAACAGTTTTGCGTTGTCGAAAAGGACTGCTTTGGCAATATGTTTGGCCTCCTCCATCGTAAGATATCCGTCGCATACCTTCCCAGCCAGGACTTCCGAAACCATCGCCCGCGCATGGATGGCTTCTCCCAATGTGCCTTCCACTGTGGCGCTGTCATCACCAAAGCCAATGATCCGGTCGATGGGAACCAGCTCAATCACATCGCCGAAAAACCGCTTGGTCATGGACGGAGACAGGGCGTTGCTCCAGGAAAAATCCACATATACATTGGACAGATTCTTGGCCAGGACCGCCAAATCGTAGGAATAGGGTATCGCGGTGTGCATAATCACGAATTTTACATCCCGATAACGGATGAACACCTGGTTGAGCAGTTTCGGATCGCCGAATTCCTCCACTGTCCGCTTGCCAAGTTGGAAGCCGGCGTGAATCTGCACCGGGAGCTTGTAGCGGTTGGCCAAATAGAACAGGCGGTGCACCATATAATCCTGCAGGATCTTGGCCTCAGAAAAATCCGGTCCGTCAAACTGGTGGGCCAGGTATCCCGGATTAGGCAGAATGCGGGCAAAGATCTTGTTGAAGACACGCTCCGCCTCGTCATGGGTCACCGGCGCAAAGTCCAGCGTACGCAGGTAACCCAGCAGGATCTTGACGGCTACCATGCCTCCGTCCACCTTCTCTTGGAACACCCGGTCGAACGTCTCCAAATAATCGTCAAAGGTCAGGATCGTGCAGTCGTGCACTCTCTCAATAGCCTCCAGGTCCTCCCGGGTACGCGTGGTCAAAAAGGCATCGCACACCGCCACTCGGCGGTTTTCAAACCGATAGGCAGGATAGTAGTTTTCGGGCGTCCGCAGCGTGCCGAAGTCCCATATCGTGATCTGTACTTTCGCCAACTCACCCAGGACTTTCTGATAATATGACGGCTCTTTGGACGCGTAGGCGGCGATGAATTTGTCGTTCAACTGCCGGTAGGTCGCGTCGTTGAGCGCGGGAATGCCAAAAATACGCCCGGTCGCCAACAGGAACGCCCGACCATAGGCGGTGTACTGCATCCGTTCCCAATAGGGCTTGAAAAGCTGCCATTTTGTCTCGGGTGGAAGACTCAGGTCTTTCAATCGCTCATATTCCTCCTCCGGCATGCCGGCCGAGATCAAGGTCGAGCCGCTATGCCAAACGAAGGCGTTGAACAGATCGTTTTTCCCCTGCAGTTGTTCATAGGGGATACGGTGAGAGTGGGAAGAGACCAGAGGTTGGCTCTCCATAAAGGCGGTCAGTTCTTGTAATACGGTTGCGGCATTCATCATGGTTTCAGCTCCTTTATATAATTAGGCGTGGCAAAAACAACACTGTCTGCGGGACAAATGTGATAATAAGCAGAGCAATGATCAGGGGGATCAAAAAGATAATACAGGAGCGCACCATCTCCTCAAACTTTGCCCCGGACACCGTGCACAGGGTATTCAAGACGCTTCCCAGCGGCGGGGTGAGCAAGCCGATCATCAGATTGACGATCATCACGACGCCGAAATGCACCATATCCACGCCCACCTCCGCCAGGATCGGCTTCAGCACCGGTACGAGCAGCAGCGTTGAGACAGTGGGGTCCATAAAGGTGCCCATGATCAGCAGCACTACATTGATGATTGCCAGGATCACATACTTGTTGTGAGTGACGGAGAGCAACAACTCGCCCACTACCACGCCGGCCTGCTCCCGGATGATGATCCAGCCGAACACCATGGAAGCGGCCACGATAAAAATGAAGGGAATGGAGTTATACGCAGATTTGAACAGGATCTCCGGCAAATCTTTGAGTTTGATATCCTTATATACCACGATGCTCAGGAACGCGGCATATACGGCGGCGATGGCAGCGGATTCTGTGGCCGTGAACCAGCCGGTCCAGATGCCGCCGATGATAATGACCGGCGTCATAAGCGAGGGCAGCGCGTCCCAAAAAGCGGACAGCCGCTCTCTAAAGGAACTCTTGGGCATAATAGGATAGTTACGTCTTTTGGCTATGATCAGTGTCAGCACAGACAGCGAGACCGCCATGATGCAGCCTGGGATCAATCCGCCGATGAACAGACTGCCTACTGACACCGACGCCGCGCTGGCATAGACGATAGCCGGAACGCTGGGTGGGATAATGGGCCCGATCAGCGAGGACGCTGCGGTGATGCCAAGTGTGAAATCATCATCATACCCGGCGTCGCGCATGGCCTGAATCTCTATCATGCCAAGGCCTGCGGCATCGGCGTTGGCAGAGCCGGACATGCCGGAAAAGATGACGCTTGTGAAAATGTTTACCTGCCCCAGACCGCCGGGAATGTGACCGACAAACACCTCCGCAAAGCGAAAAATGCGCTTGGTTATACCCCCATAGTTCATCAGGTTCCCGGCCAGGATAAACAACGGCACAGCCAGCAGCGTATATGAGTTGGGACCGGAGAGCATCTTCTGGATGATAACAGTGGCCGGCAGGCTTGGATTCAACAAAAAGTAGGAGATCGAGGCTGCCAGAATGCTATAAAAAATTGGTACTTGCAAGACTACAAGGACGAAGAATACAAGGATCATAACTCCCATATCAGAAACAACTCCTTTCCGTTAGTCCTCATGATAGCCCTTAATCATTTGACGTATCGTTTCGATAATGAGCAACGTGAAAGAGACGAAGACGGAGATATCTACGCAAATCATAGGTAGGTGCAGCGCTGCGGAACGGATTTTGGCGCTGTTCATCGCATAAACAAAGGACGTGCGAAGCAAAAACAGCATACATGCCAGTGCCAGCGCGTGCCGGAAATAAAACAGGGCGGCCCTCACATTTTTCGGCATCCGATCGACAAAATAGGAAATCTGGATGTGCTTGCCGTCTCGCATGATAACAACAGCGCCAAAAAACACCAGCCATACGAAGTTGTAGCAGGCAAACTCCAATGTCCACGAAAATGGTTTACTGATGATGCGGCCGATCAACTGCATCAGGATCGCCGCCACAACATTGAACATAAGTAGGACCATAAACGCTCGGCTGAATTTTTGAAAAAGCTTATCCATCTCTGCGCAGCCCCCTTTAGGTATGATCTTGTTTTAAAGTTAAAAGTTACATGTTGCATGTAATGTGTAATTATTATAATTCACTTTTCTGTCTCTGTCAAGAGGTATTTGTGGCTAATACTGATCTCCCATAGAAAGAAGATACCGAGCGGCGAGGATTTTTGCGCCAGGCAAAGAAGGCGGAGCAGGGAATACTTTTCGTATTTCCAGGCCGCCTGACGCCGCTTGGCGCGAAAGGATCGCCGCGAATATCTCTTTTTTATGGGAGATCAGTATAGGAATGGAATTTTCCACTTTCTGGATATTTTGCTGTGGGACCAGGCTGCGGGGCTTGACAGGAAGACTGAAAATGATAAAATGTAATGTGAAAACTATTGGGTGGGTAACTTATGGAACTCGTTGTGGCGAAAACTCTCAGTGACCAAGTGTACGATATCATTCTTGAGCGCATCTTCTCGGGCGAATACCGTCAAGGGCAGAAGCTCTCGGTCAACAAACTGGCCAAGGAGTTCAACGTAAGCCGCAGCCCGGTCAACGACGCACTCAACAAGCTGTGCGGCGCCTGCATTCTGGAATCCAACCAACACAATAGTTGTACCATCCGCACGCTGTCCGCAAAGCAGATCGCAGATTTGATGGAATACCGCAAAGCACTGGAGCTATACGTAGCGGACACGGCGTTCGACGTTCTCACTCAGGACTGTTACGGAAAGCTTCAGGAGATTTCCGCCGCCAGCTCCGCATTGCTGAACGGCAGTTCAATCCAGGAACTGATGCGTTTTTTTGAGTTGGATGAGCAGTTTCACCAGACTTTCATTTCAGCGGCCGACAACGAGATTATCAGCCAGGATTATTCTATGGCCAACAAGCTGCTTCGGCTGGTCAGCATCCAGTTTCTGGAGGCCCGCAACGCCTCCGAAAAGGTCCTGTGGGAGCATTCCCGCATCATTGAAGCCATCGGAGAGAAGGATCTGCAGGCTGTTAAGGCGGCGATATGTGAGCATTACGAACAGGTAATGTCCCGTATGCGCGATCTGTGACCCCAAAAGAAGCCAAAGCCGCGAGGCTATTGGTTTTGTAAGCCCCCTGTATTACAAGCATTTGGCGACTGCCTTACGGAACTGAAACCAAAAACAGACGGTGGGTAGGTTAGGCCTTGTTTAATAAATGGTCAATGTCCCCAGCAGCAGGTTATCACCAGCACGATGATCAGGTCCAGCACCGCCACGAACTCGCGGGCCAGGCGGCTGTCCTTTGTCTTTTCGTTTTCCTCCACCGCGTTCCACAGCACGGCCCGATCCGTCCATTCGGCGGGAGCGTATTCCGGCAGAAACACCTGTTGCCAGACAAGGCCCTGTTTTCGGGTGTAGTCATGCTGTACGCCGTCGTAGTCGTTGAGGATGGCAGAACAGCTCATATAAGCTGCGGCGGCTACGGCGGAGCGGCCCGTGCCTCGGCTAATAACTTTTGCCTCTAAATGGTATATTGCCAATCGCATACTCCTTTCGGTTCGTGGTTTTTGCTTCTTTTTACAAAAAGAAGATGGGCGGCAGGGTATACCGCCCATAAAGCGTGAAAGCTGCCGGTGGCAGGTTTCGCGCACACAGGGGAGAAAGATGGCGGGGAGCCATATTTCTCCCCTGTGCAGCCGACGCCGCGCACGGCGTTGGCTGGCCCTCCGCAGGAGCGCCGGTCCCGACCAACGGGAGGGATACCACCGCTCGCCTACGGCGAGTGGTGAGTAAGTGCGCCCTTTGGGTCCTTCGGGACCCTTCGGGAGAAAA
Organism: uncultured Oscillospiraceae bacterium; assembly: GCA_947581795.1. Taxonomy (GTDB): domain Bacteria; phylum Bacillota; class Clostridia; order Oscillospirales; family Oscillospiraceae; genus CAJOIG01. The sequence continues at coordinate 1,970 of CANPVS010000005.1, read as the reverse complement.
AGGAGGGCATCCCGGTCAGCCGGAATGCCCAAAGGTTTGTTTCAGATAATCTTCCAGATCTTCTACGGTCACACTTGTCACCTGCGGACAGGCTTTTTCCAGTATCGCGCCCTCCTGGATCAGCCGCCGTGTCCGGGCCTTTCGCTCTTTTTGGCGGTTTCTGGCCTGAGCTTCCTCCAATCGGTGCTTCGCTTGAAGCAGCTTTTTCTCATTTTCGGTCATGATGTTCTCCTTTCCGACGAGATTCGTCATTATTTACTTTGGGTGTGATGTATAGTGGTATCAAATCGCGGGAGCATTGATACCGCTGTGGTATCATGTTCCGCCTTTTTTGGTATCACGCCGTCCTTTTATGGGAAAGTGGTATCAAAATCGCCCCGGTCTGATACCGGGGATGGTATCAAACCAGGGCGTGTGTGGTATCAGAAGCTGTCCGCGAATTCCAGCGCGGCGGATATATCCTCGCTGTCGCTTTCGGGTACGGGAGCAGCAGCCGGGGAAGTCCGCAACACGGTGGGCTGGGCACGCAGGCCCCGTTCAATGGCCTGTTGTACTGCCTGAAGAAAAGCATCCTCCTTTTCTCGCGTTTCCAGGTAGGGGTCGGCGGTGAGCCTCTCGCGGCGGTCGTAGTATTCGTTGACCGCCGCGGTGATCAGCTTGCCGTATGATGTGAACTGCCGTTTGTCCATCTGCCGCAGCCGCTCCCACGCCCGGTGTTCGTCCGCGTTGTCCAGATCCAGCCGGAATGTTGCAGAAAAAACGCGCTTCATACCAAGCCGTCCCGCTTCTGCCGTTTCTGTGCTGCAAGGAACTCATAGCCCTTGGCGGTGGCGCAGATGTCGTCTATGATGAGCACCCGGTCCGGGTCGTACTGACCGAAGTGCTTTATCATGCAGCCCCCGCCGCCTACCACGAACAGGCGCATCAGCTCCGGGTCATATTCATGCTCTCGCAGACGGCGGAAGATGCCGGACACATAGGCCGACGCCGCCTCCCGGATGGCCGTGAGATACCTTTCACTTATATCCGCTGTGCCAGTACGGATGACGCGCTCAATAACAGTTTCATCCACCGCCGCGCCGAACTGCCGCAGCAGGCTCTCCCGAATGGCGAGCATACATTGATTCGTGCCGTACTTCTCAGTGAAGCACAGCTTTTGTACGGGTCGGCGTTCGTTGATATACATGACGTTCATGGTGCCGTTGCCGATGTCGCAGAGCATATTGGTCCCGGCAAAGTCCCGCAGCCGATCCGCCACAGCGGAAAAGCCCTGGGGAAACACGTCAGCGTCGGTAATTTCCACATGGTAGCCGACACCCCGGAAGGTGAAGTCCACACTCTCATTCTGGAGAAGATACGCTTTGAACCGCTCCTTCTGATCGCTTACCCAGGTGAGGGGCAGGCCCGCCGCCAGATGCACACGGGCGGAGATCACATCCCGCATGTTTAGCTCCCTCGCTATGGCGGCCAAGGTCAGCACATAGTAGTCCAGATCGGTCATCTTGTCGGCGGTAAATTCCTTGTGTTCCTCTCCGATGAGGTAATAGTGCCCGTTCCAGGTGAGCAGGCCGCTCTTGAATGTGGGCTCCTTGTCGTATTCGGTCACGCCGGTCTTAAAACAGCAGTGGGCGGTCTTGATGTTCCCGTAGCCGTGGTCGATGCCGATGATGATGGGTTGGTTTGTATTGAGAAAACTCATAATGTTCCCTTTCTGCCGTGATACGGCGAGTAAAATGGGCAGCAAAAAGCGGCCCGTGATCTCTCACGAGCCGCCGCTGTTTGGGTGGATTACCGTTCTCTATTTTGCTTTTTGGGGCTGCCTTGTTTCCGGGGCGGCTGCTTTGCCTGGACATCTTTCAGTTGAGCAAGTACGGACGGCTTTTCTTGGGCGGTCTGCCTGTCCTGTTCGATATGCTTCTGACAGAACGCCGCCAGCTTTGGGATGTCGTTTGTCGCGGTTTCCCAGATCA